>CAYZTB010000015.1:0-61040 GCA_964481195.1 uncultured Bacteroidia bacterium
CCTAAGCATTATGCTTGGCTTCTTTTAAAATCTTTTATCGGACAACAGTGATTATAATATATAAGTGTTTCGGTGTTATAACTAATTCTGTAACCTAGTTTAATTGTTTTATTTGTTGTACTGCTAAGGAAGAAAAAGCTTCCACTCTGGTATATAATAATCTTAAAACTTCCCGAACTTCAAGTAAACACTCCCGTTCTTCAAGAAAAAATTAATTGTTTACTTTTTTTCATTATGAAAGCCTTGTTTTTATACATTTGAATTAAGATGAAAAAGAGTTTTATTATTTTACTTATTTGTATTGCGCAGGGTTCTATAGTCTTTGCTCAGAATAATAAAACCATAAACAAGAAAACACATCCAATAACAATTATTACTCCAGATACTGCAATTAAGGCAGAGGTGTTAACTGAGATATCGGGAAGTATTGCAAATAAAAAACTTACCTATTATTGGTATTCGAATTCCAATAACTTAATACTTCATACAGTAGGGGGGCATGACGGAAAGCTTTTGCATGGCACATTCACTTCTTACTACGGGAACAAGAACCTGATGGTAAAAGGTAAATTCAATAAGGGACTTAAAAATGGTGAGTGGATAAAATGGTATTCTAATGGGAAGATAAATGAAGTTTCAAAATGGAGGAGTGGCTTTAAGCAAGGAAAGTACAAGTTATATAATGAACAAGGAGAAGTGATGTTGGAAGCTCATTTCAAAAAAGATCAGATGGATGGGAGAGTGATTAGCTATCAGAATGGGAAAGTAGTAAACAAAAAGAAGTATCGCAATGGGCAAGAGGTTCCTGAAAAATTCCTTAAAGAAAAAAAGACATTCAGCTTGAAAAATGTTTTTAAGAAAAAGCAAAAAACTGATACGCCTACTAAAAAGGATAAAACTTTAAAGGAGAAAAAACCTAAAAAAGAAACGCAGCCAAAGAAAAGCAAGACCAAAGAGCCTGACAAGAAGAAGGTGCAAACTACATCATCCCGCTCTTAAAACTGCAATATGCTCAAAGCGGGCTCATTAGTTTACGCAATAGTAATTTCCATTCTTATGGCAATGCTAAGCAGTTCGCTTATTCTGCTCTCCTATTTTACATCTACGCAAATTGAATACTATGCTGATTTAGAACAGGTGCAGTTAAATGTTTCATCCGGTATGAATCTTTTGCTATCCAGTCAAAGTATCATTAAAACGGGTGAAAAAAAAGTACTTGACCTTTACGGAAATAATACTGACAGCGTTTCAATTGAAAAAAAAAGTTGGGGTGGTTTTGTAGTAGGCATTACAGAAGGGTTTTCAAAGCACCATCGTTTTCGTCAAATTGGCATGCTAGGTGGAGGTTTTTCTGAAGATACCACGCTTTCATTTTATTTAGAAGATCAGGATAAGCCACTTTTGCTATGCGGAAAAACAATACTTAAAGGAAGTTGTTTATTGCCAAAAGCCGGAATTAAGCGAGCTTATATTGAGGGACAAAATTTTGTAGGAGAAAAACTTGTTGATGGTTTGGTTGCTACAAGTTCAAACAACATGCCTCCAATTAATTTGGGATCATTGAGTAGCATCACTTCACTTTTTTTAAGCCGACTAAATGAAAATGACAGTGTGCTTTTATATGAAGAAGTTGAATGTCCAATTTTATCATCGTTTGCAAATAATACACTTTATATATATAGTCCAAATCAGATAAAAATTACGGATAAAAAAATATCCGGTAACGTAGTATTAATATCTGAAAAAAGTATTTCAATTTTGACAAGCTCTGTCTTGCAGGATATTATTGTGTATGCACCAAAGGTTTTTGTAGAGGATGGTTTTACGGGCAGTCTGCAAATTTTTGCTTCAGATACATTAATGGTTGGCGAAGCGTGCATTTTAAATTATCCTTCTGTGCTCGGAGTGATTAGAACTAATTTATCTGTGGACAATCCTGCATTGATTATTAAAGAACAATCAGAGATATCTGGAATTGTTTTTGGATATCAAGAAAAATTTGACAACCGAAAAAACATATCAGTAACTCTCGAAAAGAACACCGTTCTTACCGGGCATTTATATTGCAATGGTCTGCTGGATTTAAAGGGAAGTGTTTATGGGAGTGTGCTGTGCAAAAAGTTAATATTAAAAACTCCTTCAGCGGTTTATGAAAATCATTTATTAAATGCTGTTATTGATAGAAGTAAATTGCCGAGCTACTTTGTGGGATTTAGTTTAATGCATGAAACACCAAAATTGGATATTGTAAAATGGTTACAATAAATAAAAAACTTAAAGCATCTACTTTGCTAGAAGCATTAGTGGCGATGGTAATCGTAATGCTTGCGCTAGGAGTTTTTACTACGATCTATTTGAACGTTTTACGATCGGGGGATTACCACCGCAAGACAGAGGCTGGCTTGCTGCTTGAAAAAATTGCGATGGAAACAAAGCAGTCAAAAACATTTATTGATACAGAATTTAATTTGGAAGAGTTTGTCATAATAAAAAAAATAATCACATATGAAGGAGCCGAAAATCTTTCGTTGCTTTCGTTAAAAGCATTCGACAAAAAAGAAAAACTATTGGTTGAAAGAAATGAATTGTTACTGTCAAAATGAAAGTTAATACGCTTAAAGCATTTACCTTGGTGGAATTATTGGTAGCGATGATAATTACAGGCATCGTAGTAGGCATCACCTATCAAGTGTATATTATGGCAAACCGTCAGTTCAATTCTTATAAATCAGGCAATGAAAAGCTATCCCAAATAATAGTTTTTAAAGGATTACTACACACTGATTTTTTTCAATCATCTTCTGTGAGTAAAAGTTTAGAAAAAGGTATAGAAGTAGTATATAGCGATAAAAAGATTCTGTACGAGTGGAATGATAAATACCTGTTGAGAAACGATAATGGCTTAAGAGATACTTTCTTCATTAACATACGTTCTTCTGAAATGAAATTTCATAATTTTATTCAGATGAAAACCAACGGGTTGTTAGATGAGTTAGTTTTGGTTTTTGAAGAGACAGGGAGTGAGCATTCTTTTTGTTTCTTTAAAAAATATTCGGCCGATGTATTAATGCTAAGCGACAATTTAGAAAATCAATGAGTGGGATAGATATTCATAAGTTGGAGGTTCAGCGCGTTGGCGTTACAGCTAAAAGCAAACGCAATTACTTAGATTTTCTTGGCAAGGACATTCAGCTTTTTGGTTCCTCATTGAGTGACAAAAAGAAAGAGCGATTTTATTCTGAACTCGGTATTCTTTTTTCGGCCGGAGTAGATATTAAATCAGCTTTTGAAATAATTGAAGAACAGCAAAAAAAGCCGATAGACAAAGAGTTGTTTGGTAAAATAAAGACGGATGTGATAAGTGGTAAAAGTCTTTCGGATGCACTGGAAAGTGCCGGAAAATTTTCTTCTTACGAAATATTCAGTATTCGAATAGGGGAGGAGAGTGGACGCTTAATGGAGGTGCTTGCTGAAATTACAAACTACTACGGAAAAAAAATAAAACAACAACGGCAATTAATAAATGCTATTTCCTATCCTGCTATTGTATTACTGGTTGCTGTGGGTGCTATATTCTTCATGATGAATTTCATCGTGCCTATGTTTGCTGATGTATTTAAACGCTTTGGAGGAGATCTTCCTTTTCTGACGAAGGCAGTAATCAGAGCATCTCATCTTGTATCAGACTACGGCTTGATTTTCATTATGACCATTTTTGGCATCATTTTTATTTTATTTACAAAACGAAAATCTGATCGTTTCCGAAAATTCAGTTCGTCAATTTTGGTTAAGATTCCATTTTTTGGAGAGATGGTTAAGAAAATATATTTGGCACGTTTTTGTCAGTCAATGAATTTGTTGTTGGCTGCTAAAACTCCAATCGTTAATGCCCTTGGATTGGTAAAGAACATGGTTGGCTTTTACCCAATAGAGAAATCACTTATAAGTATTCAAGACGATATATTGAAAGGCAAGCCTTTTTATCAAAGTTTATCCGAGCACAAAGTATATCCATCCAGGATGTTATCTCTTATTAAGGTAGCCGAAGAAGTAAATCAAATGGACTTAATTTTTGAAAAACTTGCCAAACAATACTCAGATGATGTGGATCACGAAACCAGTATGATTGGCAGTGTGATAGAACCCATCATGATTCTTTTTTTGGGGGTATTTGTAGCTGTGATACTCATTGCAATCTACCTACCTCTATTTCAGCTTAGCACTTCTGTTCATTAAGGGCTATTTCGATGCAAAAAGTTTAGTGAATTCGTAAATTCTGAGCTGATACCTCCATTTGAGGGCAAAGACCCCTGTATTGCGAAAAGGGTAGATTAAAACCTCCTATTTGACCAATCCTATGCGATTTACGACATTATTTTGCCTTAAAGGTGAATCTATCCAATTGGTGAGTCAAGTCCTTTAAAGTGAAGAAATGGGCATTATGGTCTTAGGAAAGAGTATTGGCGATAGCGCAGCCACCTGATACCGTTTATAACTTTCATACCTCTCATATTTCTTAGATTGGAGAAATTCCTTTTCAGATAAAAGGTCATGAGGAGGAGGGCCAGTGTGAAAATCTTTCGATATTAGCTTAAGAAGGTCAAATAATATATAAATTGTTTCATCTTTTCCCAATCCATAATTATATACGGAACAAAGTCCCAATTTGGGAATAAAAGAAAACAATTTTTCCGTAGAACCTCGTGTTAATTTTAATACTATTTTCATAATATCATTCCCTGATTTATGCCTATTTAGCAAATCGAAGAATTTTTTTTCTGTTTCGCTTTTTTCTTTAAATTTTACATCCTTATCATTTGCTCTTTTTCTTTTTCTATAGAAACAATTAGGAAAATGGAAAGGAGGAAGACCCCGAAAAAAGGGGGGTGGCAATTTGTCCCCTGAAAATATGCCCGATGAAAAATGTCCCTTTAAAGTTGAATTAAAAAATGAGAATAAAGGTTTTCGAGATTCGCCCGTATGAATTGAGGATAGCGCAGTACGGGCAGGGGGACGGGGACATTTGACTGATGATTTGCCCAATAGTCATCGGGTTTAGAACCGTCCCCCAACTTTTTAGATATTGAAAATCAATATCCAATTCATATTTTGGGATTCATTCCCATTTCAATACCCCAAACTTCGATACGGGATATTGTCTGTGATTCATTTTTCTGTTTTTCCAGTTTTAATCCTTTTTCCGTTTCCTCTCTGTCATAGTGAGAAAATGTGCGGGAACGGTGAGATAGTGCCAGAGAGCGCACCTAAAATCGTTTCAATGATATATTTCGGGTGATTCTTAAAAACAAAACCCGCACAGAATTTTCTATGCGGGTTTTGAAATTAGAATATGAAATCTTCCGAACTTTCGGCAATGATTAATCTTTCAAGTTCAATGCCTTCTTTACTTCTTCATAATTGGTTAAGTCAAGGTTTGGATGTGCCATTCTGTTTGATGCAGATATATACACATTTCTAAATGTTTTAGTTCCAGGATTCGGTGTTGTACTACCGTCTGTATTTCGGATATAAATTGTAACTAAATTAAGTTTAATATTGAAATAAGTAGTAGTAATATTTGCAGTCAAAGGTAAAGGCCACCAATCTCCTACACCTCCAGTATAAACCATAACTACTCCTTTATCTAATATGTCTTGGGTAAGTAAAGGAGCGTTAATGTTTACATAATAAAGATTTCCATTTGATGTTATGAAAGTAGCACTGTAAGGTTGACTACCTTGCACATTCGCATTTCCAGCAGGCCCTTGAAGTCCTTGAGGCCCATCTTCCCCATCTTTTGGCTTTTTACATGCGTTGAATGTTAAGGCAATAAGCAGAAACATTACAAGAGTGATTTTTGTTTTCATTTTATTTGGGTTTTAGTTGATTGTTTGTATTTTTATTTTGCTTCAAATTCTATTTCCTCTTCATAGGATGAATTTGATGTTGTTGATGTACCCGCAGATTTTACATGCCAAATCATTTTTTTATTCCTAAGTTCAACAATATCAAATGCAGCATCTATGTAATTTCCTGTCCAAGTACTTGTGCCTGTAGAAGAAGTATAATTCTGCGCATAATATGTAATTTGAGATTTGTTTTTCAAATCACCAACGCCAGAAGTAAAATTCCAAGTACCTTTAGAAGTTTCTACTTTACCATCAATGGTACTAGTAAAATCATAAGACCCCTCTTTTTTAAAAGTCCATTTCCATGTGTTAGTTCCATTTTTAGTAGTAGTTCCAGTTGCATTAGTAGAAATCTCTGTATATGTAGAGCCATTCATTGTATAAATGGTGTTACTATTCCAACTTGGATTAGTAGTGGAGTTGTAGTTGTAAGTATATTTATATGATACGACTTCCCAATCCCCAGCAACTCTTGCCTTTCTTGAGTGAAATGAAATAGAAGGGTCATCTTCTCCTTTTTTACATCCTTCAAAAATTAAAGTGGATGTTAGCAAAACCGTGAATGCAGTAATTGCCGTTATAATTTTGTTTTTCATTTGATTTGTGTTTTTAGTTTAAATGCAAATATAGCAAAGTTGTAATGCGTGGTAACCCTTAAAAGACAATAAGGTTTGAATTTAGCGGCAGAAAAACCGCAATGAAAAAGAAAGAATTATTGCCCAGTCAAAGAGAGTTTCTAAAGACAGTTGGAAGAAATATCAGAAAGTACAGGAAGAAGCAAAAAATAAGTCAACAGGAATTAGGTTACAGATGCAACACCGACAAACCTCACATTAGTCGGGCAGAATCGGGAACACATAATTTTTCTGTCCTTATGGCATTGCGAATAAGTGAGGGGTTGAAAATTCCCGTCAACAAATTATTTGTCGTGAAATAAAAGTTATCTCAAACATTCCGTATTGAAATAATTTTCTACTTTCGCCTCCTCAAAAAAATCTGTTCTTAATATTTTTGATATGTTGAATGATGTTTGTTAAATTGTTTGATAAATACTAATTTAGATGCGTCAAAAAAGCATCATAAAATAGGTGGTTTTACCTATAAACATTCCTCGATAGCTCAGTTGGTTAGAGCATCTGACTGTTAATCAGAGGGTCGTAGGTTCAAGTCCTACTCGAGGAGCAAAAACAACAGGTTCAAAGCTTAAAATAGAAAATTTGGCTTTGAACCTTTTTCGTTAACAAATACAAAATATGAGCTTACTAGTAGTTGGAACCGTAGCATTTGATGCCATCGAAACACCTTTTGGCAAAACAGATAAAATAATTGGTGGTGCCGCTACCTATATTTCTTTGGCAGCATCCTATTTTTCAAAAAACATAAATCTAGTATCGGTTGTAGGGGATGATTTTCCTACCGATGCAATTGATATGATGAAAAAGCATCATGTAAATACGGACGGTTTACAAATAAAAAAAGGTGAGAAAAGTTTTTTCTGGTCAGGCAAGTATCACAACGATATGAATACCCGCGATACGCTTGTTACTGAACTAAATGTACTTGCAGATTTTGACCCAGTAGTGCCAGAGGCATACAAAGCATGCGATTTTCTAATGCTAGGAAATTTAACTCCTGCGGTACAGAAAAAAGTAATTGCACAAATGCCAAAACGCCCTAAACTAATTGTATTAGATACAATGAACTTTTGGATGGATGTTGCATTGCCTGAGTTGTTAGAAACCATTAAAATGGTTGATGTACTTACCATTAATGATGAGGAAGCTAGAATTTTATCTAAAGAATATTCGCTTGTAAAAGCTGCTCAAAAAATATTAGCAATGGGACCTAAAACGCTTATTATTAAAAAAGGCGAGCATGGTGCTTTGTTGTTCAACAAAGAACAAGTGTTTTTTGCTCCTGCCCTACCTTTAGAAGACGTGTTTGACCCTACCGGTGCAGGAGATTCCTTTGCTGGTGGTTTTATAGGCTATTTAGCCAAGACCAATGATGTTTCATTTGAAAATATGAAGCGAGCCATAATTTTTGGATCTGCCATGGCAAGTTTTTGTGTTGAGAAATTTGGCACTGAAAGACTTATTGGACTTAGTCAAAAAGAAGTTGATGCCAGAGTTAAGGAATTTATCAATTTAGTACAATTTGAAATTGAGCTTGGATAAATTACCTTCCCTTAGCAATCCAAGATTCTGGGTTTAACATTACCTGTCCTTTCCAAATTTCTAAATGTAGTTCGGTACCTTCTGTATCGGATGTGAGCACTTTGCCTATTGATTGCTTGGTTTTTATTTTGTCGCCCGTCTTCACGTAAGTATCTTCTAAATTAGAATACACACTAAGATACTCGCCATGTTTTACAATAATCACCTTTCCTTCCATTCCTCCAACAGAAGCAACTGCCACCACTACCCCATTAAATACTGCTCTAACGGTAGCACCTTTATTGGTACCGATATCAAGTCCGTTGTTATTAATTTCTATACCAGGGAGATCGGGATGATTATGCTTTCCAAAAGATTCAGTAATTACACCTTCAACTAGTGGCCAAGGCAACCTGCCTTTATTATTTGAAAAATCATCAGATAGTTCTTTTTCTTCCGGTGTTAAAGTGATTTTCGCAGATACGTCATTGTTAGCAGCTTTTGAAGCTTTTCTTGCTTTCGCAATTTCTTCCTCAATAACTTTTTCGATTGCTCGCTTTAAGTTTTGCGCTTGCGCCTTCTTTTTGTTAATGTCATCGCGAATACTCCTTTCTTTCTTTTTTAAATCTGTCAACAACACTTCTTTACTCTTTTTTTGATTAGATAAGTTACCTGTCTCGGCTTCTTTTTCAACTAAAACAACTTTTTGCTGGTCTTTTCTATTTTCTAGCTCCTGTTTTTTAGTTTGGAGCTGGCGCTGTGCGTCCTCAATTAACACAACTTGTTTTTTCCGAGCTTCACTATAATACTGCATATATTTTATACGCTGCATAGCCTGATTAAATGTTGTTGAAGAAAACAAAAACATTAATCTTGAATACGAATCTTTATTTTTATAGGAGGCCAAAATAATTTTAGCATATTCATTTTTAAAAACTTGCAATTCGCTTTCTTTTTTTCGGATTTCGGATTGCGTTTCAGAAATATTTCCTTCCAGCAAATTCAATTCACTGTTAATGGTATTAATTAATTCCTTTTGCTTGGATAGCTTGCTGTTTAAAATAGCAAGCTGCACCATGGATCTGTTCTTATTTTGCTTTACATCATTTAACAAACTATTTTGATAATCGATTTCCATTTGAATTTTGTTCTTTTTCTCTTCTAAATCCTTCTTTTTTTGTGTTTGGGCATAGGCGTTCCCACTGATACTAACAACTGAAGGTGAAATAAATATCAAGGAACATAAAAGAAAACGTAACAAGGTGGCACGTACTTGTAGTTGTATGCCGATAATAATTGATGATGTTTTATTTTCCAATGCGTTCATAGCCTTCGGGTACAGAAAACGGATATGTTTGTGTTTTATTGACACTAACTTTTGAATACTCTAAGTTTATTATGTGTTTTTTATTTGCTTTAACAAAAAAAGACATGCTATGAGGTATTGAAACTGAAAGAGACTTGTTGTCATCCAGTTCCACATTTTTAAAAGCTTTAAAATGTGCATCAAACTCTCTGTCTGATTCAAACTCTCTGAATAGAATTCTAGTTGTTCTAAAGGTACTATCTGCTAGCCATATGTTTTGAGCAGGCTCACGCAATTCCTTTCCGCGCTCTAGTACTTTTTTTAATTTTCGCTTGCGGATAGTACCTAATAAATACTGACAGGAATCTACTCCCGCCCTAAGCTTTTCATCTTCTTTATAGAAATCTACGCTATTCCCAACAAGTAAAGATTGTAAAATCTCTAAATCAATTTCAGAATTTAGCATTTTGCTTAGCGTATCATATCCACCAGAAAAATATTTTTTATGTAACCTATCAATAAATTGCAAGGAATCTTTTGTAGCAACAAATCTAATAACTTCAATTCCAAGAGCAGGAGAAATAGATGCCCAAATGATGCTGTCCTTTTGCATTCTTAATGAAACTGAGAAGTCAGTTCCTTTATCATCAATTACTACGTCCACCTTTATCTTGCCATTCAACGTAGTATACCGAACTTGATTTTTTTCCAATAAAGCTGTTAAAGTTCTTGCGTTTTTATAATCCAGATGACATTTTGTAGAGGTCTGATCAACTAGGTGCTTTTTAGATTTACAAGCAGGTAGAAGTAGCACAGCAAAAAAACATGCAGGCAGTAAAATTCTCTTTATGATTGTAAAAATCCAGATAATAGTTAATTGATAAATAGGTATTATTAAACTAACCATCCTCATTCGTAGAGCTTATTCTCCAAAATCTTTTTATCCAAAAGATCGGAATGCTTACCGGTCGCTTTAGCTTTTTGCCAAAATTCAAATGCCTTATCAGTTTGTTTTAAATTATATAACACATCTCCGTAATGTTCTAAAATAACTCCGTTTTTTTCAGCTCCATGTTGCATCGCTTTCTCAAGCCATTTTTTTGCTTCTTCAAAGTTTTTCTGCTTATATAACACCCACGCATAGGTATCTTCGTAAGAGGCATTATCTTTTACTAATTGATTAGCTCTCATCCCCATTTTTTCTGCTTTATCTAGCTTCTCATTTCTTAATGACAAATAATAAGACCAATTATTCATCAAGTTTGCATTATCAGGATCTAAATTTAGCGACTTCTCAAATTTTACATCCGAACTTTCATATTGCTTCATGGCATTATAGCAATCACCCTGAATAGAGTAGAATTGAGCTAATAATTTTTTATCTCCAGCAACGTAATCCTTTCCTGCATCAACAGTCTTGATTGCCTGCTCATATCTTTTTAGCTGATAGTTTGCACTTGCATTAAAAATATAAGAATAAGGTTCGGAAGGGAAAAGCTCGATAGCCTCTTTGCTTTCTTTTTCCATAGATTCAAAATCAGCTAACATCTCATCAAGCACCATAACTTGTTGCCAAATAGGATAGCGTGAATTGTCCAACTTTATAGCTTTTCTAAATGCATCGCGCGCTTCCGCATTTTTTAAATCCCTATTCAAAAAATCTCCTTGCAGACTGTATGTCTTTGGATCATTGGGGTGTACTTTTAATAAAATTGAAATCAACGTATCAGATTCCTCTTTTTCAGCAGAAAATTTATCTGGAATATTAAAATAACCTATTAATATTTTCACCTTCTCATCAATGTTCATATTAGGATTCTCAAATGCTATTTTAACATGATAAAAAGCTTTCTTATCGTTTGCTATTTTTTCATAATACTCTGCTAAAAGCAAATGAGAATGTGGATCCTTAGTGTCAATTTTAAAAACATCATTACATATTGCAATAGCATTGTCTGGCTTGTTATTTTGAAAATATAACTCTGCCATCATATTACGAAATCTAATTTCTTTTGGATTAGAATCGATTAACTTTTGTGCTTCTACTACTGCTTTATCAAATTGGTTAATGGATAAGTAAATTCTTTGTTTTTGAAAACTAATATCTTCACTAACTCCTATCATCCCTTCAATTTTGCCATATACTTCCAAGGCTTCCTTAATTTTTCCTGCTTGTAATAGTGCAGAAGACCACAAAAAATAATAATCTAAATTTTGAGGTTTGAGTTTTACCAGTTTTGCAAAAGAAGCTGAAGCATCTTCAAATTTTTTAGTTTCCATGTAGCACTTGGAAAGCAACATTCTGTACCATTCATTTTTATCATCCAGCGATACTGCTTTTAATGCATATTGGATTGCTTCTTGACTTTTCCCTCCTCCACTATAAATATAGCCTATCTCATATAGCGAGGCAGCGTGGTTAGGGTAAACATCCAGGCATTTTTGAAATTTATCAATCGCCTCAGGATAATTTCCATTTAATTTCTGAATGATACCTTCTGAGAAATTTACATCTAACTTTCTTTTTTCTCCATAAGAAATCGGAAGAATATTGTCACCCGCTTTATTAGTTTGCTGAGCTACTGGCTTGGATGACTTACATCCAAGTATAAAAACGGAAAAAGAAAATAATAAAATACTAAGAATATATGATTTCATATGAAAATATTAAACAAGTGTAAGGTACAAATTATTTATTTCTTAATGACACTAAAGTCTCCCACACTTGCGTCAGCAGATTCCCCTGAAAACTCTACACTATTTCCAAGCATGGAGTTTGATAATTTTGAATTTGTAACTTTTGAATTTGTTTGTATAATGCTATTTTTTATTTCTGAGTTTTCAATTACCGTATTATCACCTATAGAAACAAACGGACCAACAGTAGAGTTAATTATTTGAACGTTTGCTCCTATAAAGCTAGGATGAATCACTCCATGTTGCGTATTACTATTCCCAGGTTTTTTATGTTCAAGTATTCGTTGGTTTGTATACACGGTAGCATCTTTGTTGCCGCAATCTAACCACTCCGCCACTTTTGAGGTAACAAATTTCGTTCCTTTCTTTTTCATACTCTCCATGGCATTGGTAAGTTGATATTCGCCCTTATCCTTTATGTTGTTATCTAATAAGTATTGCATTTCTTTCTTTAAATAGGCGCCATCTTTAAAATAATAAATACCAATGATGGCTAAATCAGAGATGAAAGTTTGTGGTTTTTCCACAAAATCAGTAATAATACCTTCGCTATCCAATTTCACAACACCAAACTGCCTAGGATCTTCAATTTTCTGAACCCATATAATTCCATCCCTGTTTGTATCTACTTTAGCTGTGTTGTCTGGAATGAAAAGTGTATCAGCAAAGGCAATTAATGTTTTATCATCCAAAGAATCTGTAGCGCATAATATAGCATGTGCCGTGCCTAAGGGCTCATCTTGATAGTAAATTTTTCCTTGAGCACCCAGCTTTTTAGCAACAGCCAATAAATTAGCTTCAGCTTCAGCACCAAACTTTCTGGAAATCACATAGGCTATCTCCGTAATTTTTTCTGGACATATTCCCGCCAGATCTTCTACAATGTGTTGCACCATAGGTTTTCCTGCTATGGGAATTAAGGGTTTCGGCACAGTGAGTGTATGCGGACGCATCCGCTTTCCCATTCCTGCCATTGGTATTATTATTTTCATAGTCTCCTCTCTGTCTCTCCCCAAAGGGGAGAGGATTGTTAGTGAATGTATTTTTTTGTCGCCCAGCCTCCCTCCCTTCGGGAGGGACGGGGTGGGCAGCATTACTTCTTCCCCGTACTTCCAAATCCTCCTTCTCCTCTATTGCTCACTTCTAACTCTTGCACTTCAACCCATTCAGCTTGTTCGTGTTTAGCAATTATCATTTGAGCAATACGCTCTCCATCATTAATAGTAAAATCCTCTTTTGAAAGATTTACTAAAATAACTTTAACTTCCCCTCTATAATCTGCATCAATGGTACCTGGAGAATTTAACACAGTTAGACCATTTTTAAAAGCCAAGCCTGAACGTGGACGTATTTGTGCTTCAGAACCTATAGGCAATTCAATAAACAAACCCGTTGGCACCAATGTTCTTTCTAACGATTTCAATATGATTGGAGCATCCAAGTTTGCTCTTAAATCCATTCCTGCAGAAGCGAGGGTAGCATAGCTCGGAAGAGCGTGCTTAGATTTATTAATTATTTTGACTTTCATTACTTATAAAGATATTTCTTTTCTCCGAAAAATATGCAATTATTACAAAAAACAAAACTAAAAAATTGTTAATTAATAGAATTATTACCAAGCTATTAGCTTTTAACAAAGTCAATATAAAACCACTAACAAAATAAAGTGATAAAGCTAAGAATATATAGCCCAATATTTTTCCAAGTTCGTATTTTACCGGATAATATTTGTTGCCTAAAAAATAAGATGCTACCATCATGCTGGCGTAGCAAATTAAGGTAGCCCAAGCAGAGCCCATGTAGCCCATAATTGGTATCCAGTAAAAATTTAACACCAGGGTAATGAGTGCTCCAAATATGGCTAAGTAAGCACCAAAGTGAGTTTGGCCGGTTAACTTATACCAAAAAGATTGATTAATAAAAATTCCCAAACATAGATTCGCCATCAATAAGATAGGCACTACCGCTAATCCAGCTCTAAATGGCTCGCCAACAAAATATTGTATCCAAGATATATTCATCATGGTTCCAAGAAATATAAACGAGCAAACAATTACAAAATATTTCATAATATCTGCATAAGTCTTTCTAGAATCCTTTTCCTTTTCATGCGAGAAAAAAAACGGCTCAGCAGCAAATCGAAATGTTTGAATAAAAACAATCATGATAATTGCAATTTTGTAACAAGCTCCATAAATTCCAGCCTGACTCATAGCTTCACTTTCAGGAAGTAGATAGGTAAGTAAAATTCTATCAATAGTTTCATTTACCATTCCTGCCAATCCTGCTACAAGCAATGGCATGCCATACAGCATCATTTTTTTCCACAGTTGAGGGTTAAACTTAAATTGAACTCTGAAAATATCTGGCAAAAGCAATACTATAGTCAGCATACTGGCAATAAGGTTAGAAATAAAAATATATCCTACTCCTATATTTGGGTTATAAATAAAATTTACGAGAGGATAGAAAATACTATCGGGGGTTTTATAAACCTTTGCACAAAACCAAATAAAAAATACATTCAAAAAAATCCACGCGCTGATATTTATGGATTTAATGACTGAGAAACGTAAAGACTTATTCTGTTCACGTAATTTTGCAAAAGTAATGTTGGCTACTGCATCAGATCCTAAGATTAACGCAAACCAAACAATATATTCACCATGGTTCTCGAATTTAATTAGACTTGCTATTGAATCTGAATACAAAACTGCAATGCCAATAAATACTATTGAAGAAAAGAATAATGAAATTAAGGTAGTGCTGTACACCTCATCTTTATTTTCTTCTTTTTGTGAAAATCTAAACAAGGCTGTTTCCATTCCATAGGTTAGAAGTACCAAAAGAAAAGAAACATAAGCATACATGGAAGTAACTACCCCATAATCCCCGGTGGTATAAACATAGGTGTAGAGGGGAGTAAGAAATTGCGTGAGCAACCTACCAACAATAGTAGGAAGTCCGTAAATGGCAGTTTGTCCTGCAAGTTTTTTTAGTGGGTTCACTTTAAATTTCGGTGTACTCAAAAATAACTATTAGCATACCCTATTATTTCCATATTAACGTTATTTAACTAACAATACAGGTTGTATAACTGCAAAAAAAAAGCCCGAACATTGCTGTCCGGGCTCTTCTCAAGGCGACTATTTTTTAGTCTTTCTTGCTACCTAGCATCACAAGCTCGTTCACTTGTATTTCGGTTACGTAGCGCTTAACGCCTTCTTTATCGGTATAGTTGCGATTAAGAAGCTTGCCTTCAATTGCAACTTCGCTACCTTTCTTAAGATATTTTTCTACGATATCCGCAGTTTTACCCCAAGCAGTAAGGTTATGCCACTGGGTGTCGGTTACTTTAACGCCTTCTTTGTTTTTGTAAGTTTCGTTTGTTGCAAGCGAGAACTTAGCTACTTTTCTTCCCTCTTTGATTTCTTTTACTTCAGGATTTTGTCCTAAGTTTCCGATTAGCTGCACTTTGTTTTTTAATGTGTTCATAACTTTTTTTGTTTTCTTGCTTCATCCCTGCGTGAAGCGTTTATTTTGTTTGTTGTCACCCTTACAGGGGTAGGTGATTTCTTAATTATTTCTTCTTTGTGTTCTTTGTGGGCTGTCTGCTTAGTGCTCTTTGTGGTTTATGTATTGCAGCCGAAACCACAGAGAGCTCAAAGTTTTTCACAGAGGTCACAAAGTGCCATTGATAACTCTTCTTATTCCATTTTTAAATCTTGCTACGTTAAAATTCATAAGTAATCCCAATTTATATTTACCAAGCTTCATGTATGTAAGCGTTTGCACCAGATGCACATCATTTAATGCCTCTACGCTTTTAATTTCTATAACTACTTTGTTCTCTACAAGCAAATCCATTCTGTACCCACATTCCAGTTTTACTTCTTCAAAAATTAAAGGCATTGATTTCTCTTTTTCTGATATTAAGCCTGCTTGTACAATTTTATAATACATGCATTCTTTATAAGCGCTTTCGAGCAGGCCGGGACCAAGAGCAGTGTGCGCATCTATCGCAAGTCCGATTACTTTATTTGATATTTGATTTTCTGTTAGCATTGTTTCCATTTGATGAGGCAAAAGTGCAGCAGTTGACAATTCTAAGTCGGTTATTAAGTATTTACATTCGGATAAAAGCGCTTGTAAACGTTTGTAAACGGATAAGTTGTATATTCGGTAAAATTTTCAACAAATGGCAACAGAATGTTTAGAATGCTCAGAGCCGATTAAAGGCAGAATTGACAAAAAATTCTGTTCGGATATGTGCCGAAATGCTTGGAACAACAAGCAAAATAGCGATACCAGCAACTACATGCGCACCGTAAATAATATCCTTAGAAAGAACCGCAGAATATTACAAGACAAAGTAGAAAAAGGTAAAGGCAAAGCGAACGTTCATAAAGATAAGTTGGGAGAAGCAGGTTTTAACTTCACACACATCACACACACTTACAAAACTAAAAAAGGCGACACCTATTATTTTTGTTACGAGTACGGGTACCTTCCCTTAGACAGGGATTATTTCTTTTTGGTGAAGTGGGATGCGGAGAAAAAAGAATAAAGGACATCTCTTATAACTCAAAAACAAATTTTACCGCTCCAAAGGAGTCCTTCGGGGCAAAGAACGCAAAGAAACAACTCCCTTTGTGTCCTTTGCGCTACACTTTGCGATCTTTGTGGTTTCTGTATTTGGTTTTTATACCATTACTGATTATATATTAGTCCATAACATTTGGTATAATGCCGATCAAGTAGAAATTATACTTGGACTAAAAGATATGAAGCATCGGTATTAGAGGTGCCCTAAACTTATTCTTTCACAATTTTTCTCACAATCGAACCTTCTACGGTACTGATTTTAACAAAATACAATCCGGAATTAAGGTGAGATAAACTCATATTAATGTTACGACCACCTATTCGATTATCCAAAATAATATCTCCTAACACATTAGTTACTTCAATACTCTTAATGTTATTTCGAAGGCTAGTTATTTTTATTTCTCCGGCAGTTGGATTAGGGTAAATAAGAAAAACTGATTGATCCAACTCGCCAATACTAGATAAGGAGTTTGTAGCGTTAAACGTTGGAGACATTACTACAAATGGTCCCGTTCCATTCGGGTATCTGCCCCAGGAAACATCAGCCACTTGTGCAGGAAAAGTAACGCTGTCAATTATAGTTCCGTTAGCATATCCAATAATGGCTGTTTCACCATTTCCGGAAAAAGAAAAATCACAATGTATTTCAGAAGTAGAAGTATCCTTATCAGCCCAAACAACTAAAAATCCATTGGGAGCAATAGTCTTTCCGAAGGGAAATTGCCATTTACTAAAGTTGGTGCTGTTGTCTGAAATATTTAAATAATCCAGAGACACGGAATTGGAAGTAGTGTTGTACAGCTCTATCCAATCTCCAAACTTTCCATTTGCATTTTGGTTGTTGGTATTGTTGATTGCCAGAATCTCATTGATAACTACTTGTCCGGCACTTAATATAGTATAGTTTGCCTGTAAAGTATAATACTCGTGCTCTGCCCTTACAGGAGAAAAAATCCCTGCATTAGCATTATCAGCGTAAATATAATAATGTACTTCTGAATTATTTACAGAAACAGGAACGCCATACACTCCATCCCCTGCCGTTCCATCACCATGCAATCCATCATCAAACATTGGCACTCTATTAAATCTTTCCATCTTAGAATATCTGTATCCTAAATATACTGCAGTAGCATTGGAAACACTTGCTGTAATAAATACATTAGTATTAACTAAAGGAAAAGCATTAGAAGAAGCAATATTAGAGATAGCAGGTTGCGCTTGCTGAAATTCAGGCGTTGAATTTAAATACGTATTACGCGCATTCATTAAAAAAGTAATTCCAGGAACTGTTTTGGGACCTACAACTACATTGTTGTTTAGGTTATTTAAAAAATCAGAATAGGAAGCAAACTTTTTCGTATCCGACAGTACTGCCGTATCAACGATGGCTTGAAGCTGCAATCCTAAGTTGTAATAAGAATTATTAGCAATGTTTTCACTCATTAATGTTTTCATGTGAGCAAGGTACATATGTCGGTAAAGGGGTACTGCTAATAAATTTTTAACCAATGGCCAGTTTACATCGGCATCATGCAAAAAAGCTGACATGTTTTGCATCTCAGTAAGTGTTAGCCCGGGTCCAGTACCCATATTGGCTTTGTTAAAAATCCCAAAACCCCCATTCAAATCCCAAATGATTGGATTAAACCGTTTGTTATGATCTTCATAAATATAATAATTGTGTTTTGAATTTCCCAAATAACTATCTAAAATAACCATGCTGTTGCAGTAGGCCAACCACCAAAGTGTTCGGTCTACATCCAATATATTTTCAATTTTAGAAATATTATTATTTAAAGAATCACATAAGTTCATCAAATTCTTATGGCCATAATTTGATTTCATTGTATAGGGTGTGTAATAGAGTGTGCTATCATTTCCTTTGTACTTTAAATCACAACCGCCTTGATCTGCAAAAACAAATGTGTGGTTGTTAGTGTAAAAGCGATCGTCCAAAAAAGTTTTTGTTACTGCCTCAACATTTGTATACACGCCCCAATACTGTCCGTTAATATATACCTGCGCGAAGTTTGCCCGAGACGCTTCAGAATAATTTTGAAAAATATTATACAACATCACCTCTCTAATAAAGGACGGCTCATTAAATCCATTGCTTAGTTTAATATCCTTATACCCTAAATAATTTTGATTTTTAAAATGATCCAATTCGATGTGAAATGGATTTTTGGCATTGTTTGGATTGTAGGAGCTATTGCCCTTATATTTTACTCCGGCACTGTCAAACTGCACGCCATTGATGCGCACCCATTGCGATAAAGTATAACTATCAGTTCCTTGCTTTGCAGTATCTAATATATAATCCCAGTTAGGTTGAGTAAAAGAAATTTCAATCTTCTGAACCGTATCGATTGCATAAAAGTTTTGGGAAAAACTTGGGGCTAAAGAAATAAAAATAAAAAATGAAAAGAGGAAAATTTTCTTCATAAAATTTAATTATGAATGTTAGACGTAATTAAACCCCAAAAGTTACATTACTTGCCTGTAAAAATTGCTTTACGTTTTTCCAAAAATGCGGCAGTACCTTCTTTAAAATCTTCGGAGGAAAAACATTTTCCAAATTCATCAATCTCAGCACTATAACCATCTACTCCATTTGTGAAATAAGCGTTAATAGCTGCGATGACTCCTCCAACTGCTTTGGGAGATTTAGTTTTAATCCTATTAGCTATTTCTATACATCTATTCATTAATTGATCTTGAGGAACTACATAATTTACCAGCCCTTCGTACAAAGCTTGCTCCGCAGTAATCATATCTCCCGTAAGATGCATCTCCATTGCTTTTGTTTTACCAATCAATTGGATGAGTCGCTGCGTTCCTCCGTATCCAGCTATCAAACCTAAATTTACTTCAGGCTGACCAAACTTTGCATTATCGCTTGCAACTCGCAAATGACAAGCCATGGCAAGTTCACATCCTCCACCCAATGCAAAACCATTTACGGCAGCAATAACTGGCTTCGGACAATCTTCAATAGATTTAAAAACATCCTGACCAGCTTTTGCCATAGCCTTGCCCTGCTCTACAGATAATCCCACAAACTCAGCAATATCGGCACCGGCAACAAATCCTTTTACACCCGAACCGGTTAGGATAATAATTTTCACTTCAGAATTAGATTTTGCTTCGGATATAGCATGTCCAATTTCCTGAACAGTAAGTTTGTTTAATGCATTAAGTTTATCTGGACGATTTATTGTAATGGTTAAATTACCATCAGTAAGGTTAAATAACAAGTTTTGAAATGTCATATTATTATTTTTTCTTTAGTCGTAAATTATTCATTTTCTCCCAATCAACTAAGTAGGAAGGTTTTTTTCCTTGCTCCGCCATAGCGCTTCGCGAAGGCGAGTGTGCTGCAATAATTCTTTGTTGGGCTTCTTCAATTCTTTCTTCGCTAAGTGGCTCTTTTTTTCTATCGGCAGTAATGCTTTCCCAAATAGCATCTACCAATACAATTCGCTGCTGAACACTAAGCTGTACTATTTCTGAAAAATTCATAATTCGCGTTTGAAGATTTGAATTAATAACTTGTACTTCTTATTATGAATGTTGCCTGTTATTCTTCACCCACTCTTTGATATATTCAATAATCTCTCTAGTGTCTGTTCCGGGAGCAAAAAGTTTTCCAACTCCTTGCTCATTTAGCTTTTTCATATCTGAATCCGGAATGATCCCTCCACCGGTAAGCAACACATCATTCAAGCCTTTTGCTTTCATTAAATTCAATACTTTAGGAAATACAGTATTGTGCGCTCCCGAAAGAATACTTATTCCAATTACATCCACATCTTCCTGCAAAGCAGAATTCACAACCATGTCGGGCGTTTGCCGAAGTCCAGTATAAATTACCTCCATTCCTGCATCGCGCAAAAACGAAGCAATAACTTTTGCTCCTCGGTCGTGACCATCCAGACCAACTTTTGCTACTAAAACTCGAATAGGTCTATTCATCATTCCACAAATTTATAATAAATTAACTCTGCGATGCGCAAACTTCAAACCTTATACTCGGGCAATGAAACATAAAAACAGGTTCCATTACCTCTAGAAGTATCAAACCAAATAGCACCATTAAATGTTTCAACAATACTTTTTACCATAGCTAAGCCAAGCCCCATACCGCCTGTTTTCGTAGTAAAATTAGGTGTGAATATTTTACTCATTTTATCTTCATCAATCCCAACACCATTGTCTTTAATACTAATCACTAAATTCTCATTTACCTTCTTTAAAAAAACAGCTACTTTGCCTTGAATGTTTTCTGGGATTGCCTGAAGTGCATTTTTTAATAAGTTGTTGCAAATACGAAGCACCTGTTCTTTATCGGCAAAAACAAATGCCTCATCCAGCGTACAATCAAAAGTAAATTCCGTATCTGATCCATCCTTAAATAAAGAAATACAATTTTCTAAAACGTTTCTAATATCTACTTTTTCGCTAGCACCAGAAGGCATTTTTGCAAAATTTGAAAACTCACTAGCAATCGTTGAAAGAGTTTCTATTTGCTCAATCATGGTTGCCGTAATACGCTCAATCTTTTTGTCTTTATCATCATCCTTATTCATCCATGTACGCTGTAAATGTTGAATGCTTAACTTCATGGGTGTTAAAGGATTTTTTATTTCATGAGCTACTTGTTTTGCCATCTCCCTCCAGGCTGTTTCTCTTTCGGATTTTGCTAATAGGGCGGCAGAGCGTTGCAGCTCTTCAATCATACGATTATATTCATTTACTAAACTACCTATCTCATCGTTTGATTGCCATTCAATGGGTTCGTTCGCTTTTCCTAACTTGATCTTACTCAGTTTTTCTTGTATCAACTTGAGTGGTTTCGTAAAATATTCCGAAATAGCTAAAGCCAAAATTACTGAGATGACAAATAATAATACATAGATATTTATGATAGCAGAAAGAATCGAAGAGATTTCCTTTTCCAACTCACTCTGTCTAGAAAAATAGGGAATGTTCAGGTAGCCTAACAATTTCCCCTCGTTGTTCCGAAGCGAACAATAGGCTGATAAATACTCAAGCTCCCCGATTTTCTCATCTTGAATATGCTCTATGCTTTGCCGGATAGCTAAATGGTAATAAGACTCTGGCGACATTTTTCGCGACATGAGTCCTTCGTCAAATAATTTCATTTGAGACGAGCCTGCTAAGTTTCCTTCTGTATCATACAAACTAATATCTGTTTGAAAAATAACTG
Source organism: uncultured Bacteroidia bacterium (assembly GCA_964481195.1). Classification (GTDB taxonomy): domain Bacteria; phylum Bacteroidota; class Bacteroidia; order Palsa-948; family Palsa-948; genus Palsa-948. The sequence goes on from CAYZTB010000015.1 coordinate 21,910, forward strand.
ACATCCTCCTTAAGATGTATGAAAAGTAAATTGATTTCGATTGCTTCAACTCCGTTTCCTCACCTAACTCCTGCATCCCTTCAACCAATGCAGATCTGATTTTATCTCGTACACTTTGCTTCGTTTGTCGTTCATATTGCTGCTTGATGTAATAAACAGTTCCTACTCCAAAAAATAGCAACGAAAAAAGCACCATCGATACTAATACATATTGTATTTGACTCCTAAACGAATCAATATGTAGGGTGCGGTCGTAAATTAAGAACCAGAGCGTTAACAAGGATAAAAGAACTAAACTAAAAAATGCAAATAGATATGAAAATGTAGTAGCAACAACTACGTTGCCTTCTTCTTTTTTACTGATGATAGCTAGCGAATTCTTGTCTTTCATATAAATAAGATGATTAAAACCATCTATCGCCTCTATATTGCTATAAGGATATTCATTATTAATATTATTTAATTCAAATTGTTTGGAATTTAAACTAAAAGGAAATTTACCTCGATAAGCAATTAAATCTCCGTCCCTATATTTTGCATACGAGTATTCTAACAGATCGTTGGTAATCCCTAATTTTTGGTCGAGCATAAGCTCGGGAAATCCTATTTCTTCTGATACAATTCTAGAATCTAGCTCAATAAACAAGTCTGCTATTCGAGTTGCTGTATCATTGAATTGCGTTAGAGGAACTTTTGCCAAATAGCTAATTCGCCCTGAGGAATTTGTCAAATAGAAAAAATTAGTACTGGCGGTGGGGATTCCTTCAGATGAAATGATGTTTTCGAAAAAAGCAAGATTATCTCTATCTACTGCCGAACCTTGAATTAAAGGAAGGCAAGTAGTATCAAAAACAGAAACTTTTATTTCATACTTCTCCCAATATCCACTAAAATATTTTGAAATTAATGAGCGTGAGAATAGTTGCGCTTTGTCAGATGCAATACGAATCTGCGATTTATCTTTTTCATGAGTATGCGAAAGCAGATTAGACAACGAAGTGTCATTAGCAAGTTTTTTTTCTGCCTTTGCAAATAAATGTTCCGCTAATGGATCCTGCTCTGCTGCTAGTTTTTGCGCAAACACAAGCCTGTTTCCTTTTTCTTTTCTATCGGCAAACTTCAGTACAACATGCGCTGAAAAAAAAGAAATAATAAATAACAAGATAACAATGACAGAGAAGGAGTAGCGAGGTATCCTTGCCCTCGACCAAATCATTATTGTAAATAACAAAATAGGCCAAAAAACAAAAATTAAATCTACATTGCCAATTAGGTGACTAATTAATATATATATTAAAAATGTGGATGCCGTAAGTTGTAATAATTTTTTTCGACTTACCTGAAGAGAAAGCACTGCTACCACAACCCTATCTAATAAAAGGAAATAAGAAAAGAAAAATATTCCAACTATGACAAGTGCCAAAATCGTGTACTTGCTTTGACTAAAAATATCACTAAGCGTAAACGGTATATTTGAATTACTAATTAATCCAGCAAAAACATAATTAACAATCCCCGACAATAACATCAGAGATAAAAGAAGCGCAAATGGCCATATCCAATCCTTTCTCGTTAAACTGCTTATTAAAGAGTCCTCAGCACTGCTTTGCTTGGGCTTGCTCAACAATTCCGTAGGTAAAATTTGGAATTGATTAGATACATAAAATGAAAAATAAAATACGAGAAGTATATTGAAAAACAAATCCCCGAGGGAACCAAGCCAAGGATACGTTGAATCGCCATAAAGCTCGGGGCTAAATAACTTAGTTTCATAAAATATTCCAGGGAATCCAATTTGAAGAGTCCAATATCTTAGCACAACAATGGTAGCTGCAAACAAAAACAAAGACCATTTTTTTCCTATTTTGTTTTTTAATGCCTCGATTTCTGATTGCAAAAACCAAAGCGAAAATAGTAGTCCTAAAATATTTAATCCTATTTCAAGTACAAACAAATAAAGGGATCCACCTTTCTTTGATGGGAACTGAAAAGAAAATAGATAATCTCCTTTCTCTTCGTAGACATCCCCACTTGCTATAGTATTTACAGATGCAATATTATTTTTAGATTTTAACGAGTCAATCACTAATTCAACTTCATCAAAAATATCAAAGTCGCGTTGAAATTCATTAGCTAAATACCTGTTTTGATACGCATATTGTCTTTTTAACAATATAAGGGCAAATAATTTCTTATTTCCAATTGTAGTTCGTTCAATAGAAAACCATCCATTTGGAAGTTGGGCAATTTTATTTTTAAAATTGTTTTTGGGCAAATAATTTTCTACAGCTACCGTATTATCTGTCCAAAATTTTAATGAGTCGTTTTCAAAAACCAAAAAAACCAGACCCTCTCTTTCAAAAAGTTGTTCGTAATAACCCGGCTTCTCACTAAACACTTCATCGTAATTCCATTTTTCAATCTTCTCCCCAAGCTCTTTTAATTCTTTTTTGGCATGAATTTCTTTTTCATGCAATACAGATTCAAATTTCGCTACTAAAGGGCTATTATCTGCTACTTTGCTACCAGAAATATAATATGCAATGGCAAAGAAGACCACTGCGGATAGTAATATCAATACGTTACCATTGATATTCTTAAAAAGAGAATTTGATTTTAACATTCTAGCCATCAAAGTTAATTGTTATTCGCATTTACCTCCCATCTCCAAATTTATAGCCGTATCAAATTTGTCATTTACATTAGTACTTTTGCTGACACAAAATGAAAAGCTTTTTATCTAACCTAATATATTTTACCCTTCTTATATTAGCCATAAATATGGGATGGATTCACTTTATGGATTCGGCATATCACATACCTCATATTTGGATAATGATTCTTTTTTTTGTCCTTTCAACAGGTCTATTTCACTATTTAGCTATTCGTTCATCAAAAGGTAAGCCACAAGCATTTATCCGGTATTTTATGGGCTCAACCGCGCTTCGACTATTCTTATATATGTTAATTATTTTAGCCTATCGTTTTTATGACAAGCCTACACTCACCCCATTTGCTATTGGCTTTTTAGCACAATACCTATTATTCACCATTTTTGAAGTTCCTATTTTACTAAAAGAACTAAGAAACTCATAGGTAAATCAATGGAATTTCAACATGGGTTTTCTTAATAAATATCAATTAATTTGGAGATATTACAACTATGGCAAAATGTTATTAACTCACTCAAAAATATCATTTTGCTAATTGAACGAAATGTATAGTTTTGCACGCGATTTAGAAAAATATTATTTGTATTTAAATTGAGAAATGTCCTTTAAAAACACCAAATCCCGGTTTATTTTATTACTCATTAGGAGTGGACTCTCTTTGAGCATGATGGCGTTTACACCCTATTTTGGCTTTTCTCAAGTTCATGAAGAAGAAACCATTGCTCAAGAATTTGAGGATTTATCTGAAAAAGAAGAAGGCTTCAACGCAGGTAAATTTATTATTAATCACGTTACAGATAAGTATGAATGGCATCTTTGGGGTCCGCACGATGGAGGAGTTTCTATACCACTTCCAGTTATATTACATACCCAAGAGCATGGACTAACGGCATTTCTTTCTTCTCAATTTCATCATGGAGAATACAATGGCTATTCATTAAATCACGAAGGGCATATTGAACGAGCCGATAATGCGTCTTTTCTGGATTTTTCTATAACCAAAACCGTTACCGAAATTCTTATTGCAGCTTTCCTTATGCTTTGGGTGGGAATTTCAACTGCTAAAACATACGCGCGCAGACAAGGACTTGCTCCATCTGGATTTCAAAATGCATTTGAGATTCTCATCATTTTTGTACGTGATGATTTGGCTAAAACTGCAATTGGCGAAAAACGCTATAAAGCATTTGTTCCTTTCCTCCTTACTATTTTCTTCTTTATCTTTATAAGTAACTTTTTAGGTCTTATCCCTATATTTCCAGGAGGGGCAAATGTTACAGGTAATATTTCTATAGCGTTTGCTTTAGCATTAATCGTTCTTGTGCTTACCCTATTTATTGGAAATAAGCATTACTGGGAACATATTTTCTGGATGCCAGGCGTACCTGCTTGGGTAAAGATTTTCCTGCTTACTCCTATTGAAATTATAGGCGTATTTCAACGACCGTTCGTGCTAATGATTCGACTTTTTGCAAACATTGCAGCAGGACATATTGTGATTTTATCTTTTGTTTGTCTAATCTTTGTTTTCGGTAGCGGAAGTGAGGGTGGCGGATGGGGATTCTCTCCAATATCAATGGCCTTTGCAATATTTATGAATGCAATGGAACTATTAGTTGCATTTCTTCAAGCTTATGTATTTACTCTTCTCACAGCTATGTATATTGGCGCATGTGTTGAAGAACCACACCATGCTTCACATTAAATAAATAATAACCTAAACAAATAAATAAACCTTAAACAATCAACTATGATACTTACAATTTTAATTGCAGAAATGGGAAATGGACTTGCAGCAATCGGAGCAGGAGCAGCAGCAGCTGGAGCTTCAATCGGAATTGGTTTGATTGGAGGCAGTGCTCTCGAATCAATTGCACGTCAACCCGAAGCGATTGGTGATATCCGCGCAAACATGATTTTATCAATTGCCTTTATCGAAGGACCAGCCCTATTTGCAATTGTAATCGGCATGTTAATTGGACTATAACAATATACCTTCCTAAAAGGGAAAAGAATATCATTCTTTCTAATTTAGGCAGGAAAAAACTTGTACTATGACAATAGGAATATTACTACTTAATCCGCTTCTTGCTCCATCTTATGGACTTATAGTTTGGACGCTTGTAGCTTTCCTTTCAGTACTTTTTCTTTTGAAAAAGTTTGCTTGGGGCCCTATACTTAAATCCCTCGAAGAAAGAGAACATTCTATTCAAAATGCTATTGATACCGCACAAAAAGCGCGGGAAGAAATGGCTGAGTTGAAATCTGACAATGAAAAGATTATTGCAGAAGCTAAAATACAACGTGATATCATTCTGAAGGAAGCGAAAGAAATTAAAGATAAAATGATTGCGGAAGCAAAAAATCAAGCTAGCGTTGAAGCGGATAGGCTCACTACCATTGCTCGCGAAAATATCCAGAACGAAAAATTAGCAGCTATTACGGAATTAAAAAACCAAGTAGCACATCTTTCTATCGAGATTGCTGAGAAAATATTGAAACACGAATTATCTGAAAAAGACAAACAGAATTCTATTATTAAGAACCTGTTGGCTGATGTGAAGATGAATTAATATGAAAGGAACAAGAGCAGCTGTACGTTACGCAAAAGCCCTGAAGGAGTTGTCACTTGAGCAAGGCATTCTTGAGCAAGTAAATGATGACATGAACCTTATTAGCTCCGTTCTTAAAAATAGTCATGATCTTGTAGTTGTTTTAAATAGTCCAATAATTAAAACCGATAAAAAACAAAATATTTTATCGGAGATTTTTAAAGGGAAGATCGACAAACTAACAGAGCTTTTCATGCAAGTTTTAGCAGCTAAACGAAGAGAGTATTATATTGAAGCCATCGCCATTGAATTTATTAAACAATACAAGAAGCACAAAAAAATTCTAACGGCTGTGGTTACTACGGCCGCTGGCTTAGATGATGTTTTAAGAAAGAAAGTTTTAGAAATTGTTAAAGGCAGTAGTCAATCTGAAGTTGAATTAATAGAAAAAATAAACGACAAGCTCATTGGAGGTTTTACTTTACAAGTTGGCGACAAGCGTGTAGACGCAAGCCTTTCAAAACAGGTACGTAAACTTACTATGAGCTTTAGCGAGAATCCGTACATTAAAGAATATTAATAGTCCAGCCCAGCCCTCGAACAGCGAGGGGGATGCATAAATAAAATAATAACAATGGCTCTTCTCCTATGGGAAGGTTAAGAAGAGTCGGAAATTAAAATATTATGGCAGAAGTAAAACCAGCAGAAGTATCAAACATTCTGCGTCAGCAATTAGCAGGATTTAAATCCGAAAACGAACTTGAAGAAGTTGGCACCGTACTCCAAGTGGGTGATGGTATTGCACGTATTTATGGATTAACGAAAGTACAATCCGGAGAGCTTGTAGAGTTTGAAAACGGACTTAAAGCCGTGGTTCTTAATCTTGAAGAAGATAATGTTGGTGCCGTGTTACTAGGCTCTTCAAGCGAAATTAAAGAAGGAGATATTGTTAAACGTACTAACAAAATTGCATCTATCAGCGTTACCGAAAAGATGCTGGGTCGTGTAGTGGATACACTTGGCAATCCAATTGATGGGAAAGGACCTTTGGAAGGGCCCTTTTTTGATATGCCTATTGAACGAAAAGCTCCCGGAGTAATATATCGTCAGCCAGTAACTGAACCACTTCAAACAGGTATTAAGCCTATTGATGCCATGATTCCAATTGGTCGTGGTCAACGTGAGTTAATCATTGGCGACAGACAAACTGGTAAGACAGCTGTAGCTATTGATACCATCATTAACCAAAAAGAATTTTACAACAAAGGCGAACCTGTATTTTGTATTTACGTTGCAATTGCACAAAAAGGTTCTACAGTTGCAAACATTCAGCGTGTGTTAGAAGAAAATGGAGCAATGGCCTATACAGTTATCGTTGCAGCAACAGCTTCTGACCCAGCACCCATGCAATTCTTCGCCCCAATGGCTGGAGCAGCAATTGGAGAATATTTCCGCGATACAGGTCGTCCAGCACTTATTGTATATGATGATCTTTCTAAGCAAGCAGTAGCATACCGTGAAGTATCTCTACTTTTAAGAAGACCTCCTGGACGCGAAGCTTATCCGGGCGATGTATTTTATCTACACTCACGCTTACTAGAGCGTGCAGCTAAAGTAATTAACTCTGATGCTATTGCAAAGGATATGAATGACCTTCCTGAATCACTTAAAGCAGTAGTTAAAGGCGGAGGCTCATTAACAGCACTTCCTATTATTGAAACTCAGGCGGGTGACGTATCTGCCTATATTCCTACAAACGTAATTTCTATTACAGACGGGCAAATATTTTTAGAAGCTAATCTTTTCAACTCGGGTATTCGTCCTGCAATTAACGTAGGTATATCCGTATCACGTGTAGGAGGTAATGCTCAGATTAAATCCATGAAAAAAGTTGCAGGAACTTTAAAATTAGATCAGGCACAGTACCGTGAATTAGAAGCCTTTTCAAAATTTGGATCTGACCTTGACGCTTCCACAAAAGCGATTCTTGAAAAAGGTGCTCGTAACGTAGAGATTCTAAAGCAAGCACAATTTTCGCCAATGAGCGTAGAAAAACAAATTGCTATTATTTATTGCGGTACAAAAGGCTTATTACGTGATGTGCCTTTGAACAAAGTGAAAGAGTTTGAAGAATCCTATTTAACTTTATTGGAAGGAAAATATAAAAATGTTTTAGATGATTTACGTTCCGGTAAACTTACTGATGAGATAACTAAAACGCTAGAAACAGTAGCTGCTGAAATAGTTTTGAAATATAAAAAGAACTAAACCATACTGTTTTATTACCTAGAACAGCCACAAATTTGTGGCTGTTTTTTTTGTTCCCAATTCGTATAATGATAAGAACAAGCTTGTGTTTTATTTCAATCTTATTATGAAATCAAAAAGCGGCTCTAGTTTAACGTTTTTTTCATCGACAATAATGTAGTATTCGTCTACAATCAAGCAGTATTCGTCTAAAAGTGAAGAATTAATAGGATATATCTAGAATTTAGGGGGTATACTTGCTTAGAATTTAAAACTCCATATGGGACTAAAACAAGAAAGATATATGTCATTTTACTCCTTTCTAGCCGACAATTACGAACTCAGCAAATTTGTGCTTCCTAAAAAGCAGCCCATTAACGATTCACTAAATGATAATGAAAAGGAACAGCTTTTAGAATTAATGTATGACAAAGATTTTTACGAGATTAACTCCATCATCAAACAAAGATATTCTGGCAATTAGTTTTTGCTTGACCGTTTAAATACCTACTCTCTCTTATTTTTTTCAAGTTGTTTTCAGAAAGACGCTGCCTCTTTAGGATTTCGCAATTTATTTTTGTACCTTGTAAGAATTAAAAATGCTTTTTGTATAGTGTATTATAAATGATGCAAAAAATTAAGAATTGTTCATTAAATTTGGCTAGAAAGAAAAAAGTTCTGTTTTAGAAAATTAATTATGGTAAAAAACAATATATTAGAATTTAAAAAACTTGGAAACAGACTCAAAAATCTTAGATTAAAGAGAGGCTACACCTCTGTTGAAAAATTCGCTTTTGATTATGAACTTTCCCGCGTATTATACAGCAATTACGAAAATGGAAAAGGCAATATTACTTACAGAAACTTATTGAAAATTACAAAAGCGCTAAACATCTCCTTAAAGGATTTTTTTGGCGAAGGGTTTGATAATTAATATTTCTACAGACTCGCCTCTGCTTTTCCTCCAAATTATCTACAGAATCATTTTAGTGGTGTCAGGTTTTGCTCCGAAGGACTCCTTCAGACCACCTGGCGATAAAGAAATCAAGAATGTATTCGTCTGAACGTTAGACCTAACAACACAGGAAAACACTTATATTTTATAAGTATAATCTTTTTCAACAGTATTCATAATAAGGGAAATATTGCTTTATATTTGGATGTGTAACAACGCATGCTATACGCTGTTATCCGCCCTCCCGGTAGCTATCGGGATTCGGGTGGTAAACAGCGTATGATACGCAGCTATATACAAGTTAAAATAAGCACATACAATTAATTCCCGATTCGACTGAACTTCACTTGTAAGGTGTTTTTCTCAATCTAAAGCCATTAATGATTGAATCCAATTTGGGAATCCTATACTCACCCTTTCGAGAACCTAAAGTGGTCTAGTCAGTAAAACAACTCCAAATTCCCTCCAGAATCATTTCTTTATCTTTACCCAGTGAAGATATTATTAGTAGAAGACGAAACCTCCCTTGGCGATGCAGTACTTTCTTTTTTAAAGAATGAAGGGCATGTATGCGAATGGGCAAAGAATTTCAATTCAGCAAATGAAAAAGCAGGTCTTTATCAGTACGATTGCGCCTTAATAGACATAACCCTTCCGGGAGGAAGCGGACTTGATATTGTTAAAACAATAAAAACACGCAATGCTAAAACTGGCATTATTATTATCTCAGCTAAAAATTCCTTAGATGATAAAATATCAGGGCTTGACCTAGGTGCAGATGATTATATTACCAAACCATTTCATTTAGCAGAACTAAATTCTAGGTTAAATTCGGTTTTACGTAGAAGGAATTTTGAAGGCAATAATGAAATCGTTTTTGATAAAATAAAGTTGATCCCTGAAAAACAAGAAGTATTTGTAAGTGACAAACTAATTGCACTCACAAAAAAAGAATTTGACCTCTTGTTGTTTTTTATATCCAATAAAGGAAGGGTGGTTACTAAGGAGTCCATTGCCGAGCATCTTTGGGGCGATGATGCTGACGCAGCTGATTCTTTTGATTTTATTTATTCGCATATTAAAAATTTACGTAAAAAAATTATGGATGCCGGAGGTAATGATTATGTAAAATCTGTATATGGAATGGGGTATAAGTTTTCAGAGGGGAAATAGGACATAGGGAATAGGAAAAAAAAGGCAAAAGGCAAAAGGAAGAAGGGAAAAGGAAGAAGGAAGAAGGGAAAAGAGAGAAGGGAAAAGGGAATGGGCAAAAGGTAAGACTGCAAAACGAATCAGTACAAATAAAAATGAAGCTATTAACAAAAACTACCATATACTATCTATGCATGACGCTGGCGCTATTTAGCATAGGTGGAGTAGTGTTTTATTTTTCGTTAAAAAATATTATTGAAGAAAATATTACTGAGAACTTAGAAAATACACAGCACCAGATTTTAGAGTATGTAAATAAAAATGGCACGCTCCCTCCTGTTCCATCTTTAGGCAGTGACTTTATTGTATTTGCACCTGCAGAAATTCAAGTAACAGAAGTCGTTAAAGACACCTTTCATTTCAATAAATATGAAGATGAAGAACTACCATTCCGAGAGCTGGTTTTTACTGTAAAAACAAAAGAAGGACTATATACAGTCTATGTTGGTAAGCCAATTATAGAAGCTGACGATATGATTGAAACCGTAGCCAGTTCTCTAGGAATAGTTGTAGGCATTCTACTTATAATTCTATTTCTCCTTAATTGGTTACTTGCAAAAAGCATGTGGAAACCTTTCTACACAACAATAAATTCGCTTAAATTATTTGACTTAAGTAGGAAAGAAACATTATCTCTTCCTACAACAAATATTGCTGAATTCAAATTACTAAATGAAACGTTGGCTATGATGGCCGAAAAAATAAAGACAGACTATCAAAGTCTAAAGGAATTTACGGAAAATGCTTCCCACGAAATACAAACACCGCTAGCCATCATCCGAACAAAATTAGAGCAAATGATTCAAGTAGAAAATATTCCTGCTGAGCAGATGAACATTATTCAGGATGTATACGAAAGTGTTAACCGTCTTTCAAAACTCAATCAATCGTTATTACTGCTTACAAAAATCGAAAATTTGCAATTCAAAGAAATTCAAGAAGTAAAAATAGATGAATTGATAAATAAAAAACTAACACAGTTTGAAGATATGATTTCCTTCAAAAAAATTAATATTGACTTAAATACTAATTCCTTAGTTACAAAAATGAATTTATTGCTTGCCGATATTTTTCTTTCAAACCTCCTCAGCAATGCAATAAGACACAATGAGGAAGGCGGAATAATTAAAATTTACGTCCTTAACGAATCTATAATTATTTCTAATTCTGGCAAACCTCTCGACATTGCTCCAGAAAAAATATTTGATCGTTTTCAAAAATCAGGCAACTCATCAGAATCAATTGGGTTAGGGTTATCTATAGTGAAACAAATTTGTGACACCTACAACTTTAAGCTTAAATACAGCTATAAAGAAAGAATCCATACCATGACAATCTTGTTTTAAGTCTACAGAATTGATACAGAATCAATAAATAGATTTGCCTCAAATAAAAACATGGTAAGATTATTAATTACTGCACTAGGCATTTCTCCTTTTCTTTTGTTCTCACAAAGCAAAAATATTGAACTTGTAGGGAAGGTCATTCTTAAGTCTAGCAAAAATCCTATTGAATACGCCAGCGTAATGGCAAAAAGCAGAACGGATAGCACCTTGAACATTCTTACTGCAACGGATTCTACAGGTAATTTTAAAATCAAAAATGTGTCTGCCGGAATCTGGCAAATTAAATGTTCTTTTATAGGATACGAAATTAAAGATACTACCATCACCATCCAGTCAGACGCAAAAAAATTCATTTAGGCAACCTTGCTCTTTCTAGTTCTGCTACTAATCTAAATGAAGTAGTAATATCCGCTGACAAGCAAAAAGCTGTAGAGTTCTCCATAGACAGAAAATATATAACGTAGAACAAGATATTAATGCCGCTAGTGGCTCTGCAAGCGATGTATTAAAAAATATACCTTCCATTCAAGTAGATATAGATGGTAATATTTCTCTACGTGGATCGGAAAATATTTTGTTTCTCCTAAACGGAAAACCATCGCCTCAGTTAGGAAAAAATGTAGCTGAAGTACTTCAAAATTTTCCTGCCAGTTCTATTTTGCGAATTGAAGTTATTACTAACCCTTCTGCAAAATACAAACCGGATGGAAGTGGAGGGATAATTAATATTGTCTTGAAGGAAAATACGAAGCAAGGTATGAACGGCTCTGTGGCATTAAATGCCGGAAACAGAGACCGATATAATGGAAACGTATCATTTAGTTACAAGCCAGGAAAATTAAATTTTTATAGCACGCTGGGCATAAGACAAAATTCAAACAGACGTTATAATTTGGATGACAGAAAATATAACGATTCAATAGGCATATTACAAAGTAATTACCTTCAAATAGATACAGCCACTGGAAAATCTTTTTCTCAAAGTGCTCTAGTAGGGCTCGATTATGAATTAGACTCAAGCAATACGTTTAGTCTTTTACTTAACTACTTACACTATTCAGTAGGTAGGGAAAATATATCTCAAAGAATATTTTCTGACGAAAACCATACCTATACGCAACACTATAATCGAAATGCTATTTTAAAGAAAAATGAAAGCGAAGCAGAAACTACCATCGCCTGGGAACATCGATTTAAAAAAGAAGATCATACGCTGGCCATCGAACTTCTAGGGGTAAGACAAGATGAACACGAATATCAATATAACACTCAGGAATATTTTCTCCCTTCGTATCCTTCTTCAAAAGACAATATTTTGCTTGATAAAAAAGATAATCCCATTGAAGCTGTTCTAGATTACAGCTGGCCAATATCAAAAGAAACAGTAATAGAAGCTGGCTATTCGGGACTATTTAACAGTGTTCACATAAATAACAGGTGGGAAAATTATGATTCCATTAGCCAGTCATTTTAAAATGAATCTAAAACATCGTACCTGTTTGACTATAAGGATATGATTAATGCTGCATATCTAACATGGGAGCAGTCTATCGAAGAATTTGGATTTATCGTAGGAGTACGAGCAGAACAAGTAAAATATAAAGGAAGTATCCCAACCATTGACACCTCTTTCAGTAATCGCTATTTAAAAATATATCCCACCATACACCTTAAATATGAATTAAGTAAAATAGAATTGGGTTTTAGTTATAGCAGAAGAGCAAATCGCCCTGACGGAGATGAGTTAAATCCATTTCCGGAATACGATGACCCGCTAAATTTTCATTCTGGTAATCCAAAATTACTTCCCGAATATATTCACTCCTTGGAACTCGCTGCGGAAATGAAAAAGAAAAATATTTCCTTCATTCCTACGCTCTATTACAGATACACTTACAATGGGTTTACAACAGTCACTAAACAACTAAATGACTCTGTCATCATGACCACAGAGGAAAATTTATCTAATAGTCAAGTGACAGGATTAGAAATGATATTTTCAGGAAAAATATCTTCGTGGCTAAATGGAAATCTATCCGGAAACATTTTTCAACAACAGATAGACGCTTCAAATTTGGGGTACAGCAACAATAAATCCATCATTACTTTTTCTAACAATCTTAACTTAAATTTTACAATAAGAAAAAACTACATGTTTCAGTTAGGTGGGTACTATCGTTCTGCGGAGCTAAGCCCACAGGGTTTATTTGCACCTATTTACAGCATGAACCTTGGCGCAAAAAAGGAATTCTTTAAAAACAAACTAGCGATAGTAGTTACTCTAAACGATGCACTTTATACATATAGGAGAAAATCCAACCTAGATTCTAAAGAGTTAATTCAAAGAAGAATAAACACGCGAGATTCTCGTATGATTTACGTTGGAATTAAATATAGATTTGGATCCAGTACTAAAAAATCAAAGTCAGAAGGAGTTCAATTTGATGATAGCGAGAAATAAAAACCCTCCAATATTCCTACAGAATCGCTATATATATTTGAATTATAAACAATAAAAAACTACTACAATGAAAAAACTAATTTTAACATCAGCCGTCTTAATCCTAATTACAGCAGGTCTATTCTCTTTTACTAAAGATGATATTCCGGCTGCAGTAAAAGCAAAATTTGCAACAGAATATCCCAGCGTAAAAAAAGTAAAATGGGATAATGAAGAAGGGAAATTTGAAGCTCATTTTACTCTCAACGAAGTAGAAACCTCTGTTTTGTACGATGCAAGTGGAAATAAACTAGAAACAGAAATTGAAATTAACGTTTCGGAATTACCTAAAGGAGTTGCCGACTATCTTGCAAAAAACTATGCTGGAGAAAAAGTTAAAGAAGCAGCAAAAATTACTAACGGCAAAGGAGTAGTTACCTTTGAAGCAGAAGTAAAAGCAGGCGACCTTATCTTTGATGCAAAAGGAAAATTTGTTGAATTAAAATCTAATAAAAAAGAAAAGGATGAAGATGACGATGATGAGGACAAGGATTAAAAATTAAAAACAGTTAGAGTTATACACCCTTGTCGTCTGCGATATGGGTGTTTTTTTTGGCTCTAAAGACAATACGTTGGTCTAAAATATCGATTTTGCTCCAGTACTAGTAAAGTCAAAGAAAATTTGGTACAATTCGATGTGAATGAAAGATGATGCTTTGAATTTATTCTGCCTTCTCAGTAGGGTAATTCTGCGCTGATTTAATTCAAGTAAAAACTAAAATTTTCTTAAATTTGAGGAAATAAGTTATTTTGCGATAGCTGTTCTTTTTGATAAATTTGGCAACCCATAAATAAGATAACTAACCCTAAGAACACATAGAGCCATGTATTTTTTCAGAAATATTCTATGCCTGTTCATCTGTCTTGATTTCGGATTTGCGTTTACCCAGACCTTCAACCGTACGTATGGCGGAACGGGTACTGATCGAGGTAATGCAACAATTCAAGCCATTGATGGTAATTATCTTGTTGCAGGAAGTACAACAACTTCAGGAGCTGGAGGATCGGATGTTTACCTGATTAAGAACAGTCCCTCTAAACTTTCCTACTGGGCAAAAACATTTGGAGGGACCGGCAACGATATTGGTTATTCCGTTGCTCGGGTAAGCGATGGAGGATATGTGATTGCGGGAAGTACGGACAGCTTCGGTGCGGGTGGGCTGGATGTTTACCTGATAAAAACCGATAGCAACGGGGGGCTGCTCTGGTCTGCTACCTTCGGAGGTGTGGCTGATGACGCTGCTTCCTGTGTTATAGAAACGGCAGACGGTGGTTTTGCCATTACAGGGTATACGAGCAGTTATGGAGGAGGATTAAAAGATGTGTACCTGATAAAAACCAACAGCGATGCAACTTCCTACTGGACTAAAGTATTTGGCGCAGCCGGACCTTACGATGATGAGGGCCATTCAATAATTGAGGATAGCAATGGAGATTTTGTAATTGCAGGATATACAAGGAGCTTTGGTTCACTGGGAAATGACAACGGATATATCATAAAAACAAATAGTTCGGGAACGCCAATCTGGTCAACTGTAATTGGTGGAGCCAACTCTGATATTTTGTATGACATTGTTCAGAACACCGCTGGTGGCTATCTGGCCGTTGGAGCTACGAAAAGCCTCTCGTGGTGTAATACGGGATATAATAATTACCTGGTAAGAATAGATAATGCCGGCTCCGTTATCGAAGACCTGGTTTTGGGGTGGGATAATGACGAGGTGTCCACCTCTGTAATTCAGCTTCCCACTGGAAGTTTTGTAATTGCAGGATATACAAGGAGCTTTGGTGCTGGGTTGAAAGATGTATTACTCTACCAATTTACGTTCTCCCCCGGAGCCAATACCGTGAATTGGTACAAGGCCATTGGGGGCACAGGAATTGACGAAGCCAAATCCGTGGTAAGAGCAAGTGATGGCACTTTGATTGTGGCAGGAACAACTGCAAGTTTTGGAGCCGGTGGAGACGAAGTTTTCCATATCAACGCCAGCAGCTTAGGAATTAGTAGCTGTAACTCAGTAGGTACACCCTTTCTTTCAATGTGTGTGGATCCCCTGGCGGTGAGTACCGGAACTACTTCCACCACGGGAGGCAGCAGCAGCAGCGGAGGCAGCACATCAAACACCAGCCCTGTTGTGTAGCATACAATGCCTGCACAAACATCGTTTTGCCTGTTGAGATTTTGTATTTACATGCAGGGCAAAAAGGAGAATCTGTTCTCATTCGCTGGGCTACCGCCATGGAACTGAACAATGATTACTTTGAAGTAGAGCGAAGTGTTGATGGGATAAATTATTTTCCCGTTCATTGGCTAAAAGGTGCCGGAAATTCTTCCATACAAATAAATTATGAGTTTACGGATGTTGATCTCCCCCTTATTTCATTCACTCACGAAATATATTACAGAATTAAACAAACAGACTTCAACGGAGCAACTGAATATTTTGGCCCCGCTTCGGTGATGCTGAAATCAGAGGATGGCGTGCACATCTTCCCGAATCCTACGCGCGGCAAATTTAACCTCCGGGCTGATGAATCCTTCGGAAGATCCAAAGAAGGTATTCTGGTTATTGTAAAAGATATATTCGGGAAAGAATATTACTCTAAAGTTATATTCATGAATCCGGGCGAACAAATGATTACCATAGATTCTGAAGACAAGATTCCTGCAGGAGTTTACACCGTAATTGCCGCCAGCGATAACAACATGTATATGAAAAAATTGGTTATTTACTAGCCTGCCGTCATTAAAAATGACAGATCAGAACTATTTTAACGATTCACAGCAAGTTCGAAATTAAAAAACATTGAATTATTCTTTTCTCTATGTGATTTAATGCTATTGACAACGCTCAGTAAGGTAATTCTGCGCTGATTTAATTCAAGTAAAAACTAAAATTTTCTTAAATTTGAGGAAATAAGTTATTTTGCGATAGCTGTTCTTTTTGATATTTTTGTCCCAAATAATTGTATGAATGAAAACAACAAAACTTAATTTTCTTGAAAATAAAACCTTTCTACGACAAAAATATTATTGCAAAACTCCTTTTCGCTCTGCCCATGGGTTTGTTGGGAAATTATGGTCTGCAGGCACAGTTGCAACACTACAATAATGGCCCTGCCGAACCATGTTCAAATAAGTTATGATCAAAGCCTGATCGCATCAGGAGAAAGTTATTGGGTATGCGAAGGAGTGAATGTAACCGTCACCTCCTCACCGGGAATGAATCTTTTTTACCTGGAAAAAAAATCAACCCTCACTTTTATGGGCTCCGGAGGGGACGGCATTTGGGCAAAGGATAGCTGTGTGGTTACCAATAATTCTTCGGATTATATTAGCGTAACCTGTAATCCCTCCACAGTAACCTTGCTCAATAACGGGGCTGGAACGATAAATAGCATTTCCTGTGCGAACATAGTCTATGATTATTACCTGGTGGGCGGGAGTCCATGCATTGGCACTCCGGGAAGTATCTACGATTACTCGCAAATTATGCCAACCAGTATCTATCCTAATCCTATTATTTCTTCTTTTGTGCTTTTTATTGTTACTAATTCGCTTAATGAAGCACTTACCTTCGTCCTCTACAATACGCTGGGAAAAGAGGTGAAAAGGGTGGAAAATATATCATCAATGGAAACTACACTTTCAAGAGGGAATTTGAAAAGCGGAATTTATAGCTATCAACTGATGAATAAAAGTATTGTAGTAAGCGTAGGTAAAATAAGTATTGACTAAAGCTTGCTAAACCCAAAAATTGGAGCTTTATAATAATTTTTTCAACTAAAAATTGTGTAGGTTTGCTCACCTTTTTAACCTCCCATTATGATCACGACTGACCAGATCAAAGACCTCAAAGACCGCAGGGACGCGTTAAGGAGGCATCTTTGACGTTGAAAGAAAAACTAATCAGATTGCTGAGTTAGAAACACAGTCGCACGCACCCAATTTTTGGAACGATCCAAAAAAAGCTGAAGAACTTCTTAAAAAAATTAAACAGATAAAGTTCTGGACATCTTCCTTTGCAGAAGCTAGCAAACAAACAGATGACTTAGAGCTGATTTTTGATTTTTATAAGCAAAATGAAGCAACCGAAAGCGATGTAGACAAACAATATGAAACAGCTATAAAAATTGTTGAGGAGCTTGAATTTAAAAATATGTTGGGAGAAAAAGAAGATGTGCTCCCTGCCGTACTACAAATTAATTCAGGTGCAGGAGGAACTGAATCCTGCGATTGGGCAGGCATGCTTATGCGTATGTATATCATGTGGGGAGAAAAAAATGGTTATAAAGTAACAGAACAAGATAAGCAAGCAGGTGATGCGGCAGGAATAAAATCTGTCACACTTCAATTTGAAGGTGATTTTGCCTATGGTTATTTAAAGGGTGAGAACGGAGTACACCGCTTAGTTCGTATTTCTCCATTCGATTCCAATGCTCGCAGACATACTTCATTTGCTTCCGTATATGTTTATCCGCTAGTTGATGATACGATTGAAATTGAAGTGAAGGAATCTGATTTGGAAATTCAAACATCTCGTTCTGGAGGAGCAGGAGGACAAAATGTAAATAAAGTAGAATCAAAAGTTCAAATGAAACATGTTCCATCTGGAATAGTAGTAGTTTGTCAAGTGGAACGCACACAAATAGGCAATCGTTCTTTGGCTCTTAAAATGCTTAAATCTCAACTTTATGAAGTGGAGCTTAGAAAACGAAAAGAAAAATCGGATGCAGTAGAAGCTGGAAAAAAGAAAATTGAATGGGGTTCTCAAATAAGAAATTATGTTCTACACCCCTATAAGCTTGTTAAGGATCTTCGTACAGATTATGAAACCTCGGATGCGCAAGGCGTATTAGATGGAGATTTGGATGAATTTATAAAAAGGTTCTTGATGGAATATGGAAGCAAGCAATAAAAAATTTATAAATTGCTCTGTTTTTATTTGTAAATGAAAAATATATATGATTATTTTACTTTTCATTCATACCTTTATGGCTCTGAAATAGAACATTTAAATTAGGATACTGAATACATTAATGCAAAAAAAAGATTCCATACTATTTTACAATAAAAAGAATTTATTTCTTAGAATTTGCCCTGTGTTTCTATTATTTTCATTGTCCTGGAATGCATACGCTCAAGGTGATGCGATACTGGAAATTAAAGGAAAGACGAGTGAATTAGTTCGTAAAAAAGGCCTTGGCCTCAATGTTGGAGTTTCTTCTGTAGATATGAAAGAAGATCCTATGGAAGGGATTTCTATTCTAGTTAAAAAAAATGGAAAAACTATTCTAAATATTTCTTCCGAAAAAAAAGGAGCATACTCTTTTCAGGTTCCTGTAAGTATATTGGACGCTAAAAATAGTTTTACTGCCTATTTTACAAAAAGCGGAATGGCTCCCAAAGAGGTAGAGATCAATGCTTTTATTCCTACAGATGAATTCATGAAATATAAGCTTGCTAAATACGAATTTGAGCTTGATATTGCTTTGCTCTATACTACTGTGACAGATATTGAACTGGATAAGCCTTCTATCATTATTAAATGGGATAAAACTAAGGAGCATAAATTTGTTATTGATCCTTCTCATGCTGGAAGAATGCGGGGCGAAGAACAAAAAATGGTCGCTAATACCGATTTGTATTTTACAACGCTTGCCAAAAAAATGAAAAGAAAGGATGATGCTCAAGCCAAAAAAGATGCTGCTGCAGAAGCAAAACTTAAAGCAGAAGAAGAAGCGAAAAAAAAGGACACAGAAGCTGCTAATAAATTAGCTTCCACCAAAGCGAAGGAAGAAGCTGATAAGTTACTCCGCGCACAAGAAGAAGGAAGACTTGCGGAACTAGCTAAAAAGCGTGCTGCTGACAGTCTAGCAAACATTGCACTAAGAAAAAAAACAGAGTCAAACGTAGATGCAAATGCTAGTATTGAAATAAAAACCAAAGTAAAAACAATAAAGCCTGAAGTTTTTGATAATAAAGACAGCTATAATGCCGCAGAAACTTTCTCTATTAATATTGCGAGAAAATCTATAAACCTTGATCGTGAAAAAAGAGGAAAAGAAAAGGGGAAAAATCTTTCTACCAAGTACGAAACATTTAATATTCTAACAAGCCTATTGGATGTTGTTGATGAAGATGATAAAAAAAATAAACAGAGATAACACGCTATATATTTAGAATCTGTTCCCTCTTATACCGATGCGACATATCTTTTAGTCCAATTACAATGGAATATGTCGATTGGTATTATACCAGAATATTTTGGACTAATTTTTAAAGAGTAATGGTATTACTTTCCTTTTCTTAAAATAATATTATTCAAAAAAAAACGGCTGAAGAAATATACTAATTTCTTCAGCCGTTCAAAATTAATTTAGAGCTTATTCCTCGATAACCATATTCTTAGTAGCTACCTGTGAGTCGGTTTTTAGTACTAATGAATACACTCCTTTAGGAAGATCCTTTCCATTGAACTGAATTTGATGGTCGCCAGCTGCTTTGGAAACATTATCTAGAATAATCATTACCGCTTTACCTTGCATGTCCACCACAGAAAGTTTCACATTTTCAGTGCTAACTAATGAAAATGAAATGGATGTAGATTGGTTAAAAGGATTTGGATAGCAATCCAAACCTGAATTATTTAAGGCAAGGTTATTAACAGAAGTAGGTCCAAGTAACACAGTAGACTTATTTCTTAAATAATCTTGCTTTGTTACAGTTACAAGCAGGTTAGCTGTTGCAGGAGCAAATAATGGTATAGCAATAGGTGCACCTGTTCCGGTAGCGGTACCTAATATTTTAGGACCTTGAGACCCAGGAATAGTTAATGAAATAAAAGAACCTGCATCTGCAGTAACAGTAAATGAAACATCGCTCGAGCTAACCCAATTGTTGTGTTGCACTGTTAAATTTTTGGGCACTTCTGAGAAAAACCACTGAAACGCATCACCGAACATGTGGTAAAGCTGGTAGGTAATTTGTTTTGTTGAAGTCCCTACCCAACTAGATTGAGATAAATAATACTTTGCAGAAACGTTAGCAAAAGCAGGACGCTTATCTCTCTCCATACTTGGAGGATTTGTGCCATATGCTGGCATAAAGTTAGGCCACATATTATCAAACATTCCCCACACCATGCAATCATTTACAAAAGAGTAAGAAACTTCTGCATCGCCAATTGCTCCTAACACTCCGCTATTTTGGCCATTCTTAGTATAGCGATGAAATTTTTCTACAAAACATTCACTAGTATGATGAAAAGCACCTGTTTGGCAATTTATTGAAAGTAAAAAAGGCAACTTATTATTAATTGTAGTAACTGAATTAATGCTTGTATTAGAATAAGAAGGATCTCCCCATCCAGTATAATAACCATGATCTCTGTGTAACAACAAAAAGGCACCTGCATTAATTGCATTATTTACAGTTGTTGATGTTGCGCCATTAAATCCACCTAGTGTGCCAGGTTGTGTTGGAATATAATTTAAACCTGTAGGCCCAAAGTAATTAAGCGCTGTAGTTGTGCTGCTGTTTGTTGACCATGTACCTGTATTAGGCACATTGTTACCTGTATTATTTGCCGGGCTTCCATGAGAATTAGCACGTACTGGATTTTTTCCTATGCCTTTCAAAAAACCACTAACTGTCTCAGCACAAATTTGAAACCAACGGTCATCCTGCCATCCCATAGCAGTAATTGGTTTATTATAAAATGCCGCATCCATTGGAGGATTTCTTTCGTAGTTTAAAAACTTAGAACACATTACCTGAAGCTGTGCTGCAGTGTTAGCTACAATTCTTGAAAAAGCTATGTCTGGTAAATCATCGCCTGTTACGTCCGCATAAAAATTGTCAGAAGCAAAATCTGGGTAGCTGCTGATGTGTTGGTATTTATGCGCTATAACTGATGACATAGGGTTAGTACCATAATCCGCTAAAATCAACATAGCTGCAGGCTTAATTGGCCAGTTGTTGTATGCATCAGACACAAAACTCTGAATATCTGTTTCTGTTGTACCGCCTACATCATTTAAATTATAAATCTTAGTTAAGATGCCTTGCTCTCTTCTGAACTTACGAATAGAATCTGCCCATTGTAGAAACTCAGGACCATTTGGAATAATGATTGCATACTCGCAGCCTGTATCAGCAGCAAGTTTTAGTGATTGACTTCTTATTAAACTATTAAAATCTACAGTCGGTAATTGATTGTAGTTTAATATATGGTCACTAAGGATTGGTTCCCAATAACGGCTGCGGTAAGAAACGTCACCAAACTGGCCATTTCCTCCTTCAAATGTTATTTCAACCTTTATATTTTTATATACAAGAAGCTCACGTGTTACAGGATTATATTGAAAAGGAGAAACACCTACGCTTACCACATCCACTCCGCGAAGTTTAGTTTGCTCTAATAGTTTTACCGGTGCATCTGGAAAAAATTCATTCTTATTATATACAGACATATTTTTCTCATAAGACAAAGGTTTATCATCTGTAGCTAATGGAATAACGGGAGCTGGCGAAATATCAATATTTTGTACTGTTTCTTTTTCAAAAGAAACAATTTTTAGAACTGGCTTAGCATTTTGAGGAAATGCAATGTAATGCTTAGTGCCTGGAAGGTCTGGATACCCTTCTACATTCTGCAAAATCATGCCTGGAGCAGAAAGGTTATACACCGTTGCTTCTTTTTCTACACGAGCTACAGTGCTAAATTTATTAATGGAGAAAGCTAAGGATACCCCCCCTACATCTTGCTTCACAATTCGAAGTCCTTCTGCAGGATTGCCTTCGTTAAAGCGGTAAACCTGCTCTTGTGCCCCAACAATTTGAAATTGGGAGGAAACAAAACTAGATAGCAAAAACACTTTCGCTAGTTGAGTAAATTTTAGTTTCATAGTTAATTTGTTTGGTTTGTAGTTAAAAAAAATAAATTTCTTTTTGCGAGAATCATTAAGAGCCCACCGAAGGAATAAAATATATAGTTAAATTCCTAATAAATCATAAAAAATAATTTTCCACTATCAATACTCAATAATGGAGATTTAACTAAGAAGCTAATAAGTAAGATGCTTGGATAAAGTCCCTTTTTCCTACAAATATTCTTATAATTCAATCAAAAAATGATGGTAAAACATTCTGAAAAGATGTTTAAAAATGAGTTATTTTGCAACAGAATTAAAAATAATAAATGGAAAAGGTTATAATTTATCATAACAACAGATGCACCAAAAGCCGACAAGCGCTTGAAGTAATTAAAAAAAAATCTAAAACCACAGAAGTAATAGAATACTTAAAAACTCCTCTTACTGAAAAAGAGATAAAAGATATCCTGAAAAAACTTGGAATGAAAGCAGAGGAAATTATCAGGAAGAAAGAACCTTTATTTCAATCAGAATATAAGAACAAGAAAAATACAGAATCTGAATGGATCAAAGTGCTTGCAAAAAATCCCTTATTAATTGAAAGACCCATTATTGTTAAAGGATCGAAAGCTGTTATTGGCCGACCTACAGAAAATATAAATAAACTGTTTTAATTTCTACTATGAAATATATATTTCTCCTACTGCTGGTTGCACTTTTTTCATGCACCAGTGAAAAAAAAGAAGATACCACTACCGCTAATACTTCTAATCAAATATCGGAGATACAAGAAGCAGAGCCTTTTTCCATCGTTGAACTTTTTACATCCGAAGGTTGTTCGGATTGTCCCCCTGCCGAAGAGTTGTTAAACAAAATAACTAAAGAAGCTATGGCAAACAAAACATATGTTTATCCTTTAGCGTTTCATGTTGACTATTGGAATAAATTGGGCTGGAAAGATGTTTTTTCAGATTCTTCTTTTTCTAATCGCCAAAGAAAATATAGAGTTGCTCTAGGTAACGAAGTTGTGTACACGCCTCAAATGATTGTAAATGGCAGTGCAGAATGTGTTGGTTCCGATGAAAAACGCTCTGCCGCTATTATTGATAGCTTTTTAGTAATCAAACCCAATTGGTATTTCACAATCCAGCCAAATGAAAAGCTATTAGAAAATGGCATAATTGAAACTGAATATGAAATAATTAGAGGTCCAATAGAAAATGATACTACCCTATATAATATCTGCTACGCCCTTGTTGAACGAAATTTAACAACCGATATTACAAGAGGCGAAAACAAAGGACTAAAACTAACACACCAAAATATTGTACGTGTGTTTGGTTCTCATAAAATAACCTCTAACAAAGGAAGCTTTCACTTAGAATTTAAAAATGGCAAGCTGAGCAAGAGCCATTCGATTATTTCTTTTATTCAAGATGCAAAAACCATGAAAATTGTTGGGGCTAATTTGTGGAACATTTAAATTATACAAATCATTATAAATAAATAATTATGAGCTTTAGAATTGAAAAAGACACGATGGGCGAGGTAAAAGTTCCTGCCGACAAATACTGGGGAGCACAAACTGAGCGCTCGAGAAATAATTTTAAAATTGGTCCAGAGGCTAGTATGCCTATAGAAATTATACACGCTTTTGCCTACTTAAAAAAAGCTGCAGCTCATGCCAATAAAGAACTTGGTGTTTTAAGTGCAGAAAAGTGCGAGATGATTTCAAAAGTTTGCGAGGAGATATTAACTGGAAAATTAGATGATCAATTTCCGCTTGTAATTTGGCAGACTGGTTCTGGTACACAAAGCAACATGAACGCCAATGAAGTGATTGCTTACCGTGCACATGTACTTTCTGGAGGAAAATTAACAGACGACAAAAAAGTGCTTCATCCCAATGACGATGTAAACAAGTCACAATCTTCAAACGACACCTTTCCTACTGCGATGCACATTGCTTCGTATAAGCAAACACATGACATCACATTACCGGGGATGCAAAAATTACGAGATACCCTCCATAAAAAAGCAATAGAATTTAGTTCCATAGTAAAAACCGGAAGAACCCATTTTATGGACGCCACTCCACTTACATTGGGGCAAGAATTTTCTGGATATGTGCAGCAAATTGACAATGGAATACGAACAATAAAAAATGCACTCGAAATGATACGCGAGCTTGCTCTTGGAGGTACGGCTGTAGGAACGGGACTTAACACGCCCAAAGGGTACGATGTTTTAGTAGCAAAAAAAATTGCTGAGTTTACCGGATTTCCATTTGTTACTGCTCCCAATAAATTTGAAGCGTTGGCTGCTCACGATGCCATGGTAGAACTATCGGGAGCATTAAAAAGAGCTGCTGTATCCTTAATGAAAATTGCAAATGATATTCGAATGCTGTCCTCAGGACCACGCTCAGGTATTGGAGAAATAATTATTCCGGATAATGAACCCGGCTCATCCATAATGCCCGGCAAAGTAAATCCAACACAACCCGAAGCACTCACCATGGTTTGTGCGCAGGTTATTGGCAACGATGTTGCTGTTTCAATTGGCGGGATGAACGGACATTTTGAATTGAATGTTTTTAAGCCAGTCATTGCATCAAATGTTTTGCAATCAGCAAGGCTAATTGGCGATGCATGTATATCATTTAATGATAACTGTGCGGTAGGCATATTACCCAATAAAGAGACTATTAAAAAGCATATGGAGAACTCTTTGATGCTTGTAACATCATTAAATACTCACATTGGATATGAAAATTCTGCAAAAATTGCTAAGAAAGCTCATAAAGAGAATAAAACTTTAAAACAAGCAGCCGTAGAACTTGGGCTACTTACAGCTGAGCAGTTTGATGAGTGGGTACGTCCCGAAGAAATGACGGGGGGAATGAAATAAGAAGAAATTGCCTCTTATTTTCCTTTCTCGACCTTTATTTAAAACTCAAAAAAGTTCGCATTTTCTTATATAAAAATAAAGTACCTTTGTAGGAACTTCTTGTAATTAATTAAATCAATGAGAAATCTACTCCTATTACTTATTACTTGCTCTACTTCTATATTCGCTTTTTCTAAAGTGATTACTGTAAATAATGCTGCAAATGGTCCTGGACAATACACTACGGTACTACAAGCTTTAGATTCTGCAGTAGCGGGAGACACCGTTTATATTCATGGTTCTACTCTTAGTTATGGAAATTTTGTTGTTAATAAAAGAGTAACCATATTTGGAACAGGCTATAAACCTAATAAAGTAAATAAGTTAACCTCTCAAGTAGGAACAATAATTTTTGATACCCTTCTGAATGTTTCTGGAGGATCTGGAACTAAAATTTCTGGCCTAGTACTAGATGCTGTGAATGGCTACAATGGTACTTCAGGCACTAGCAATGTTACTATTAGCAGAAATTACTTTAACGCCAGTGGCACCAAAATAAATATTACTGGCTCTGGCTGGATTATTGAGAATAATATTCTTGAACCCGCTTCGATTAATGTAAATAATAATTCAAATATCACTTTGAGAAACAATATTTTTTCTAAATCCAGTATTATTAATTCAAATCAACCTACCGTATTAATATCTAATAATGTGTTTTTGGGAAACATTCCTCAGAAATCATTTTCAAACGTAAGCAACACGTTAATTGCTAATAATATTTTTAAAGGCATTACTCCAAGAGATAATGGAATAGATAACAACATCTTCAGCAACAACATCACCTACCAAACTGCACTGGACACGATACCCTTTGGATCAAATACAGGAAGTGGAAACATAGTTGCAAAAAATCCTGATTTTGTAAATGTGCCTTCTAACGTCTATAATGCATCATACGATTATTCATTACAAGCTACTTCCCTTGGAGTTAATGCTGGTACAGATGGAACGGATATTGGAATATATGGTGGCTCAACTCCGTTTGTTGATTTAACAGGCAGTCCTGCAATTCCACAAATAAATTCTATAACCATTCTTAATCCTTTAATACCGGTAGGTGATAGTCTACAGATAATTATCAAAGCACGTAAACAAAACTGATTGCAGTAAACAGAATAAAAAATTGGAGTTGAAAAAAAATAATATACTATTCTCAATTGCTTTTTTAGCACTGACTATTTTCAGCGCCAACAATTGCTTTGCGCAGTCTATTGATTCCGCTGAGTATTTTTACGATGTTGATCCAGGTGTTGGAAATGGATTTTCCATCGCTTTAACTCCTGCAGATACCATTGAAGACACGATAGCCACATCTACAATTGGCCTTTCAGCAGGATTTCACAACATATATATTCGAGTAAAAGACACCAATAATTTATGGAGTTTGTACGAAGGAGGAAGATTTTATTTGACAGACACCTTATCGACCACTCAAACGCTTGGCTCATTACCCATTTATGCAGCCGAGTATTTTTACGACACTGATCCCGGAGTGGGAAATGGAATTCCCGTAAGCGCATTTACAGCTGCTGATAGCATCACGCATACCGATACGATTAGCACAACTATATTAGCTACAGGCAAACATTCTGTTTACGTACGTGTACGCGATTCTCTGAACATTTGGAGCCTTTACGAGGGGGCCTCTTTTAATATTTGCAATCTTATCCCTAAAGCAGATTTTTCGGCAGATACTGTTTGCTTGTATTCAAAAACAACATTTACCGATTTGAGTATTGGTATTGACACCAATTTTAATTATACCTACGGCTGGAATTTTAATAACGACCTGATTATTGATGACACCACAAAAGGAAATACTTCATTTCTATTTTCGACCAGTGGCACTCATACTGTTTCATTGATTGTAAATAATACGAATGGATGTTCTGACACAGTTATTAAAATAGTTTATGTTGATTCTTTACCAACGGTAACGTTTATATTACCAGTTGATACTATATGTAAAGACGATACCCTTACGCTTAGCGGTGGATCTCCTGCTGGTGGTACTTACTCAGGCCCAGGAGTATATAATGGCTTATTTTATGCAGATAGCGTTAATGCCGGAATGCAAAATCTTGTGTATACTTATTACAATACCGACTCTTGCACTGCTTTTGCCAACTCAATACTTTATGTAAGCCCTTGTACAGGGATTAACGAATTAAATGGATTAAACTTTACAGTTCAAATAGCTCCTAACCCATTTAAAACAAAAACTGAACTCACTTTGAAAGTCGTACTTTCATCCAACAACAGCTACTTGTTATCTTTGTTTGATATGTATGGAAAAGAAGTTCGTACGCAAAAAATTAATGCTCAAAATACTTCGATAGAACGAAACGAGTTACCCGCAGGTTTATACTTTTATAAGGTCTTCAATTTAGCAGGAGAATTTGTTTCCGGAAAAGTATTGGCGATTGACTAGATAAACTTTTCGCCTTTTTTCAACTTCACATCATTTACAAAATCACGAATGCGTTGCTCGTCTTGTTTTTTGCAAATTAGAATAATATCGTCTGATTCAACTACAATATAATCTTGTAGGCCCTCTACTACTACTAATTTATTTTTAGAAATATTTATAATGCAGTTCTTGCTATCATACATCATAACGTTCTTCCCCACTACTGCGTTTTCGTTTGCATCTTTTGGAATATGGTTATACAATGAACCGTACGTTCCTAAGTCGCTCCAACCTATTAAGGAAGAACGCACATACACATTATCTGCCTTTTCCAATATTCCGTAATCCACAGAAATGCTTTTACAAACCGAATACGCATTATTAATCCCCTCTTTTTCTTTATCAGTATTGTATTTAATATCAGAAAAAACTGCGCCCACATCAGGCAGTAATTTTTTGTATGCTTTTATAATGCTTTTTACAGACCAAACAAAAATACCGGCATTCCACAAGAAATCTCCACTCTGAACAAAAAACTGGGCCATGTCATGGTTTGGTTTTTCAGTAAAAGTTTTTACTTTTTTTATTCGTTCGTCAGTTTCTTTAACAGGCGACTCAATAAACTGAATGTATCCATATCCCGTATCGGGTCTGGTTGGGCGAATGCCTAGTGTTATTAAACAATCTTCCGTTTTAGCCTTTTTAAAGCAAGAAAGAATTGCCTTTTGAAATGTATTTTCCTTCGTTATTAAATGATCAGAAGGCGCTACTACTATATTAGCTTTTTTATTAATAGAGTTAATCTTATGAGCTGCAAATGCAATACAGGGTGCAGTATTTCTGCGAGCAGGTTCGCAAAGGAGATTTTCTGGCTTAACGCCCGGTATCTGTTCTAAAACCAAAGATCGATAATCTTCGTTGGTAACTATAAAGATATTTTCGACCGGGCATATTGGCAAAAATCGATCAAAGGTAGATTGTAAAAGCGTCTTGCCTGTTCCTAGAATATCAATAAACTGCTTCGGGTGTGCAGTACGACTCATAGGCCAAAACCTACTGCCGATTCCTCCAGCCATTATTACGCAATAATTATCTCTTAATGGCATATCCTAAGAAAGTTTCTTTAATGCATTTCTAAGGTTGCTGATGATTCCATCTGCATCTTCTAATTTACAAGTACCTACTGATAAACGATACCATGTAGATTCGTCCGAATCGCCAAATGCATAAAACGGAACAATTGCAACTTTTGCTTCGTCCAATAAATATTTAGTAACGTCTTTAGTAGATGCTAACATATTTCCACTAGCCGTTTTCTTTCCTTTAAGTGCAAATTGCACAGTAAGATATATTGCTGCTTGAGGAGCAATAGCATCAACACCAAATCCTTCATTTTTTAAATCTTGAAAGCCTTTATAAAAAGCAGTAAGCCTGTCGTTAATTTTTTTTCTAATATCAATTAAATAAGTATCCACCGCTTTATCATTCATCAGATAGCGAGCAGTTGCCATTTGCTCTGGTCTAGGAGCCCAAGCACCCATATGTCCGAGCATAGATTTCATTTTATCAATTACTTTCTTAGGTCCCATGCCCCATCCAACTCGTACACCTGTTGCTGCAAATGCTTTAGAAATACCATCAACAAAAATGGTATAATCTTTCATTTCTGGTCGTAAAGAAATAGGATCAAAATGTTTTGTGTTACCAAAGGTAAGCGCCCAATAAATTTGGTCGTACATAAGATAAACTGGTTTTTTTCCTGCACCTCTTCTAAGGTTTTCTTCAAGAATCACATCACATATTTCTGCTAATGATTCTTTAGTTAATGTTGTTCCAGTAGGATTTAAGGGTGAGCATAGTGATACTAAAGATGCTTCTTTGATACTTTTTTTAATATCGGCAGCTGTAGGCATGAAATTATTTTCAGGCTTTGTTTCAACATATACTGCTTTAGACGATGTTAAATGCACGTAATGATTATTGTTCCAAGATGGTACAGGGAATATAACAGTATCTCCAGGATCTACAATGGTTTTATAAATTGCATAAATGACTGGTCGGGCACCGCAAGTAATAATAATATTTTCAGATTTGAAATCAAATCCATGAAGACGTTTCAAAAAGTGACAAACTGCGGTTCGCAACTCCGGAACACCTTCGGCAGGAGGATAATTAGTTTCATCGTTCTGGTAGGCAATAATTATTTCCTGCTTTAACTCGGCAGGTATTGGAAATATCTTTGAATTAAAATCCCCTATTGTCAGGTTATAAATTTTTTCACCCTTTTTAATTTTATCATTCACTTCCCAAGCAAGTTTAATGATTTCAGATCCCACAATACTTTCAGCAAGTTGAGATACAATTAACTCTTTGGGTTCGGCAGCAATAATTTCACTCATAAAATAGCTTTTTTTGATAGTATGCTAAAATAAAGATTAATCGCATACAGCACATGCAAAATAGAGATAGAAATACTTGTTCTATGCTATGAAAAATAGACCTAAACAGGTATTACTTTGCAAAGCGCATGTATTAAGTATTCGCGTTTTGATTTTGAATGCATGCATTTTATACGCGTTCTTCTTTTATCCCCTTTAATAAATATCTCTTGATTGCGTTTTTCACTCTTGGAATCTATACGAAATAAAGCGCCTACCTGAATTTGTTCTAGCGAAATAGCGTTGGTAGTAGAATCAAATTGCTTTAACACCCTAGCTAATGAAATATCAGAGCAGCTGGAAGCAGAAGGGCGAACAGCATGTAAGTGAAGCGCCTCTGCAATTTCATCGGGAAATAAATTAGCATCATTTGTGCAGGAAATAGATTTATTCAGCTTTAAAAAATAGTTCAACAAAATAGAATATTCATCTTTCCACTCTTTTCCATGGGGAGAAACTCTTCCCTTATATTTTTCCCACGTAGTTAAATGTGCAATTTCATGTATAAGTGTGATAAGAAAAGCATATTTATTAAGATCTTTATTGATGGTTATCACATGGTTTTTCCCATTGTGTGGCGCCATATAATCGCCTTCTTTTGTAAGTCGAGGTTTTTTAACTTTTAATTTAAAATTTAATTTAATAATCCAATGAGCTATTACATCAACAGCGGGTTCAGGAATATACTTTCTAAGGATAGTTTTGTTGCGCTCCGATGGAATCATACTTATTTAAGAATATGGTACGCCACAAAGCTGGCCAGGTAAGCTAGCACTCCCATAAATACAAACTGAATTACCGGCCATTTTAATTTCCCTGTTTCGCGCAATACAACAGCTAACGTACTCATACACTGCATAGCAAATGCATAGAAGAGCATTAATGAAACACCTACAGCTAAACTATAACGAGGTCGTAGCGTGTCTGGATTTATTTCAGAGCTCATTTTTGAGCGTATCGATTGTGTGTTAGTTTCATCACCTACACTATAGATAGTCGCCATGGTACCAACAAAAACTTCGCGAGCAACAAAAGAAGTAACTAAGGCAATTCCTACCTTCCAGTCAAAACCAAGTGGTTTAATTGCCGGTTCAATAGCTTTTCCTAAAATCCCTGCGTAAGAAGCTTCAAGTTTCTCAGTACTCCTTTTTGCTTGTGGACTTATCATTGCAAATTCTGCAGCTGTGTCATTTTGAAAATAAAAAGCATCGTTTTTTACAGAGTCATTTACCGCATACTTAGCTTCTATTTTTGCAAATGTATCTCCTGGGCCATGTGAAGCTAAGTACCAAAGCACTATTGAAATTGCAATAATAATTTTTCCTGCATCAAATAAAAATACTTTCACCCTATCAACTATGGTGTAAAAAACATTTTTCCATCGTGGGGAGCGGTACGGAGGAAGTTCCATAATAAAAAAACTTCGCTCTCTAGATTTTATCAAATACTGCAATACAAAGGCAGAGCCTATTGCTGCAACAAATCCTATCAAATACAGAAATAAAAGCACCAAGCCCTGTATATTAAAAAATCCAAATACTGCTTTAGACGGCACCACTAAAGCAATAAGTAAAGTATAAACCGGCAATCTGGCAGAGCAACTCATAAGTGGAGTAACAAGAATAGTTATAAGACGTTCTTTCCAATTTGTAATGGTTCTGGTGCTCAGGATAGCAGGTACTGCGCAAGCAACCCCACTTAGTAGCGGTATTACAGATCGGCCATTCAAGCCAAACCTACGCATGATTCTATCCATGATAAAACTTACACGTGCCATGTAGCCCGAGTCTTCAAGAATGGAGATAAATAAAAAAAGCAAGGCTATCTGTGGGACAAATACCACAATGCCACTAAGACCGGCTATCACGCCATTAATTAACAGGTCGGTAAACTCGCCCGGTGGTAAATGATCCATGCCCCACTGAGAAAAAAACAGAAACAGTTTTTCTATCCATATCATAGGGTAAGAGGAAATAAAAAAAACTGATTCAAAAATTAAAAGGAGTACAGAAAGAAAAATCACATATCCCCATATTTTATGGGTAAGAATTTTATCGGTACGAGAAGAAAAAACTTCTTCATCCTTTTTCATTTTAACTCGCAAACAGGAATTAATTATCTCCGTAATAATCCGATAGCGCTCAATGGTTTGCTGGGCAAAGTTTTCTATCGAATTATCAATAGAAGGGAAAATTACTTGCTCAGAAATGCCTACCGTTGATACAATCGCATTTTTCAAAGCTTCAATTCCTAAATTATATCGCGCACTTATTGGCACTACTTTAACTCCCAATTTTTGCGCAAGCAACTCTGCATTTACCTCTAACCCACGCTTCTCCATGACGTCTTTCATGTTTAAAGCTATTATGACAGGATTTTTTTGATCAATAAGCTGGGCTGCTAGAAATAAACTTCGCTTTAGGTTAGTAGCATCTGCTACAAAAAGGGTAAGATTAGGATAGTCCGGATTAGTCTTATCCTTTAAAATATCCACAGCAATTTTCTCATCGATAGATTTAGGGTTAAGACTATAAATACCCGGTAGATCTATAAACTCAACTTGCGTAATTTTTTCTCCAGAAGATTTAATCTTAGCAGATCCAGTTTTTTTATCTACTGTAGCTCCGGGAAAATTTGCTGTACTTTGGTTTAATCCGGTAAGAACATTAAAGAGCGTGGACTTGCCACAATTGGGATTTCCAATCAACGCTACTTTCAATATTTCAGATTCATTTAAATTCATTGAGTAATGCAACTAAGAAATTAAATCTTTTGAATAGCTCAAATAAGTTTAACAATTACAGAAGAAGCTTCGGCTTTTCGTAACCCTAAAACATAACCACCTATCGAAATCGCGATAGGGTCCCCCAGTGGAGCTATGTGTGTTAACTTAATAGTTTCACCCGGCAAACAGCCCATCTCCAAGAGCTTATCAGAAACCTCAACATCTGTAAAAGATTCAATAATTGCGCTTTGACCAAATTTAAGTTTTGCTAAAGTCATTGGAAAATTATCACTGCTACCCATAGTAGTACAAAATTAACTAACAGGATAAAAAAAGGCTACCTAAAAAAGGGTATAGTTAGGTAAGAAAAAAAAGAATCTGTTCATTTTTGAGCATGCCCTTTTTGCTTATTCCAACTTGGGCAATCTGCACATCGATTTTTAGGACGTAGCATAAAACATCCTGACAACAAAATGCACATAATAACTATAATAGAAATACGTTTATACAACATTGTGTTTATCATACTTAAAGCTAATTTAGTCAAATAATTTTTCCTGCTTGAATAAGGTATATTCTCTACCTTCGTAGCAACAAAATGTCAACCTACATTACACTTACATTTTACAACATCGGCCGGTACGCTACGCTGATGACTCAGGTATTTAGTAAGCCTGAAAAAGGAGTTGTGTTTAGAAAACGAATTTTTGAGGAGATAGATAAGTTAGGTATTAGCTCTTTACCTATTGTAGCAATCATTTCATTATTTATGGGTGCTGTTATTACCATACAAGCAGCCTTTGGTTTTGAAAGCCCATGGATTCCGCTTTATGCTGTTGGCGTAACAACGCGCGATTCAGTTATTTTAGAATTTGCCCCTACACTAGTAAGTTTGATATTAGCGGGAAAAGTTGGCTCCAGCATTGCGTCAGAAATAGGAACCATGCGAGTTTCAGAACAAATTGATGCATTAGAAATAATGGGAGTTAACTCAGCATCACATTTAATTTTACCTAAAATTATTGCCTCCGTTTTTATAAATCCCTTTTTAATAATTATTAGTATGTTTTCCGGAATAATGGGCGGACTAATATTTGGCATACTTACGGGAGTTGTGACACCTTACGAATATTTGTATGGCATACAATATGATTTTAAGCTATACAATGTTATTTATGCATTAATCAAAACTATTGCCTTTGCATTTATTATCTCCTCTGTTCCTGCTTATCATGGCTATTTCACCAATGGTGGAGCTTTGGAAGTAGGGAAATCCAGCACTACCGCAGTAGTGTATAGCAGCTTGCTAATTCTACTTTTTAATTTTATTCTTACTCAGCTTTTGCTAGCATGATAGAAGTTAAAAACATATCCAAAGCCTTTGGCGAAAAGCAAGTTTTGAAGAACGTCTCTTTTATTGCAGAGCCAGGAAAAACTACTTTAGTAATTGGTGGTAGCGGTCACGGCAAAACAGTATTAATGAAATGCATTGTGGGACTTGAGGAAGTTGACAGCGGAGCTATTTTTTATAACGGAAGAAATTTTTCTGAAATGAAAAGGAAACAGCGCAAGTTGATTCGAAAAGAAATAGGAATGCTTTTTCAGGGATCTGCTTTATTCGATTCTTTAAACGTGGAAGAAAACGTTGCGTTTCCTTTATCCATGTTCTCCGACCAAAGCGAGGAAGAAAAAATGGAACGAGTAAACTTTTGCTTGAAGCGAGTAAATCTTGAAAATGTAAACGAGCTGTACCCTTCTGAGATAAGTGGCGGTATGAAAAAAAGAGTCGGTATTGCTAGGGCTATTGCCATGAGCCCCAAATATCTTTTTTGTGATGAGCCAAACTCAGGACTAGATCCTCTTACTTCGCTAGTCATTGATGAATTAATTAAAGAAATTACCGAAGAGTTTAATATCACAACTCTCATCAACACGCATGACATGAATTCTGTAATGACCATTGGCGATAAGGTGATATTTATATACAAAGGTCAAAAATGGTGGGAAGGCAACAGCAAGGATATTTTGCATGCCAACAATAAAGAAGTCACCGATTTTGTAGGAACTGCTAAAATGATAAAGCAGCTTCAAAAGTAATTTATTAAATTCTTAATTTCTAGATTTTTGTTCATGTTTTAAGAACTCAAATTTTGTTTTTACATTCGCTTACATTTGTATATTCGCAATAGAAATTAAAAAAATATTTTATGAACTTTCCAGACAATCTAAAGTATTCAAAAGATCACGAATGGGTTCGTGTTGAAGGTAACGATGCATATATTGGCATCACCGAGTTTGCGCAAAGTGAACTAGGCGATATTGTGTTTGTAGATATTGGCACTCGTGGCGATACGTTAGATAAAGATGCTGTTTTTGGCACTATCGAAGCGGTAAAAACTGTTTCTGATTTATTTATGCCTGTGAGCGGAAAAGTGATGGAGATAAATTCAAAGATTGACACCAATCCAGAACTAGTAAATAAAGAATCCTATGGAGACGGTTGGCTTATAAAAGTTTCATTAACCAATGCTTCTGAAGTAGGCTCGTTAATGACGGCAGAAGATTATAAAAAGATGATAGGGAAATAGAGACTTCACTTCTTTTTTATTGTTTAATAAGGAGTTCAACATTTAATGAAAATTAATTTCTTTTTTTCCAGCAACCTGGTTTTTTATGCAGGTGCATAACTGCGATAATTAATATTTATTTTGCTTCTTCAGCATACAGTATGCCGTAAGGAAACCTATTAATAAGCGATCTTCTTATTTCGCCATCAAGAATCTGCCATGCAACAGGAAAAGAAGCTGCTCTTTCAATGGCCGAATGCACTTCAAAAGCAAATTCACAACCAAGTCCTTTTTTACAATTCTCGTAATAATTTATGCTTGGTTAAATTCAGCCTCAGCCTCAGGATGAAATGAATAGTTCACTTGGAAAATTTTTTAAGTATTTTGTCAAACACTTCTTTGCCTGGAATAGATTTTACGCTGCCAAAATGTAATTCCGATAATCGCTTTTGGGCAATTCTAATCCATTCTTTACCTATCTCTGTTTCAGGTGTGTTCAAACTTTTTAAAAGAGAATCAACTAGGAAAACTCTCTCATTAATGGGCAAAGAAGTTGCTTCTGTAAGCAGGTTTTTTGTTTTCATTGCGATTTTTTTTATTCATAAACTCAAAAAGGCATCCAACCACAAAGATAAATATTTTTTGTCAATTATTTTCTCTCCTTTGTTTGATGGCATTTTTAATTTTTTCGGTAGCATAATCCACTTCTTCCTTAGTTGTAAATTTCCCCAAGGAAAATCGTACTGATGCGTACGACATCTCATCTGATAAACCCATCGCTTTTAAAACATGTGATGGTTCTGGAATTGCGGATGTACAGGCGGAACCTGTTGAAATAGCAATATCAGGAAGTTTGCTAATTAAAGAATCGGCCTTTATGCCGCTAAAGGATAAATTTGTTGTGTTGGGCAATCGCAAGTACCCACCCCTAGCCCCTCCCCCGAAGGTGGAAGGACATCCGTTTACAAAATTATTTCCCATGGCAACAAAAGATCCCTCCAACTGATCACGCAGAGCAGAAATTCTTTTTGCATCGCTCTCTAATTCTTCCATAGCAATCTCACAGGCTTTTCCAAAACCAACTATTGCTGGCACATTTAATGTCCCGGAACGCAAGCCTCTTTCATGTCCGCCACCATGTATTTGTGGAAATAAGGTAACTCTAGGATTCTTTCTTCTTACAAATAAAGCTCCTGCTCCTTTTGGACCATACATTTTATGAGAAGAAAAGCAAAGGAGATCAATGCCCCCACCCGCCTCTACATTAGGGGGGAGATTGGGCGTATTGGAAACATCCACATTAATTTTTCCCACAGCTTGAGTGGCATCACACATAAACAGGCATCCTTTTTCATGTACAATCTTAGAAATTTCACTAATCGGCTGAATCACACCTGTTTCGTTATTAGCATACATGACAGCAACCAGCATAGTCTGGTGGGTAATAGAATCACGGAGTTCCTGCAAGTCGATCAACCCCTCCCGATCAACGCCCAAGTATGTTACGCGGGCGCCCTTTGTTTCAAGGAGTTTACAGGTGTCAAGTACTGCTTTGTGTTCGGCTTGAACAGTGATAATATGATTCTTTACCTCTACACCCTTCTCCTTATGGAGAAGGGACGGGGATGAGGCATACATTCCCCACACTCCTTTTATGGCAAGGTTAATTGCTTCGGTAGAACCAGAAGTGAAAATAATTTCAGATGTTGTTGCTCCAATAATTTTTGCAACACGTTCTCGAGCAAGCTCCACAGCAGCCTCTGCCACCCATCCAGCTGCGTGTGTTTTGCTAGCAGGGTTACCAAATTTTTCGGAGAAATAAGGGAGCATGGCTTCCAGCACCCTTGGATCTACAGGCGTGGTGGAATTGTAATCTAAATAAATCATTGCTTCACGCCATTCTTGTATGTGTCTTTTCTAATCTCATTTCCCTTTTGATTATAATAAACCCAATCACCATTTTTAAAACTTACCCACTCCGATTTATCGTTGGGGCGCGAAACAGCATAACGACCACTACTTTGTATTTTTCCGTCTTTATACCAAGTAGTCACATTGCCAGCCATTTTGCCAAACTTATACCCTTGCTCCATGTATTTGCCTCCTGTT
The DNA here is from genome assembly GCA_964481195.1 of uncultured Bacteroidia bacterium. Classification (GTDB taxonomy): domain Bacteria; phylum Bacteroidota; class Bacteroidia; order Palsa-948; family Palsa-948; genus Palsa-948. The sequence continues at coordinate 59,472 of CAYZTB010000015.1, forward strand.
TCATAGTAGAATACCCAAGTAGCGTCACGCTCGCCCATAACGTAGTTGCCTTCGCTTTCTAAAACACCAGTACTAAAATTGTACATCCAATATCCATCTTGCTGACCTTTTTTATAACTACCTTTTTGATAAAGCTTTCCGTTTTTAAACCAGTATTGCCACTCGCCTATTTTTTTGCTTTCAGCATAAGCCCCCTCGTAATTTTTGTTTCCATTTTCATACCATCCTTGCCATTTAGATTCCATGGATCCTAGGCGATACGTTCCTTCATCTTTCATTTGCCCGTTTTCAAACCAAGAGGTCCAAACACTATCTTGTTTGTCGTTTACAAAATTCCCAGCTTCCACTTTATTGCCATTTTTGTGATAAAATTCCCACCAGCCATATTTTTTTCCGTCTTTATAAAATCCTTTCTTCCACTTCATGCCTGCATTATACCAATATTGCCACAAGCTATCTTGCTTATCGTTTTTATAAAATCCTTCTGCTTCTTTTTTCCCGTTGTCATGCCAATAAATCCATTTTCCACTTTGTAAATCGTCTTTCAAAGACCCTTCCATTTCTAGTTTACCATTTTCTAAATAAAATTTCCAATATCCATTCTTTTTATCTTGGGAATAGTTGCCTTCACTTTTTATTTTGGAAACCGCATCTGTCTTGCCGCTAGCATTTATAGCACTGTAATAATTAATACACTTGCCTTCCTTTTTTCCATTCAGGTAAGTAAGTACATGTTCTTTCCAGCCATCTCTATTCCAAAGAATCCATTCACCACTCTCTCTGCCGCCTTTAAGTACTCCTTCTCGTAGCTTAACTCCTCCGGCATCTCTAAAAACATACGCGCCATTGCCTTCTTTAACTGCTTGCACTCCATCTTCTTTCCAATAGCTTTGAACTAAAAAATCTTCATCCGATACGTAGTTTCTTTCCTCTTTAGGATTACCGTTTTTGTAAAAATATTTCCAGATGCCTGTGCGCTTTCCTTTGTCGTATTCTCCTTGAAATTGCACTTTGCCATTGTCATAATATTTAATGAAAGTGCCTACAGAAATATCATTCTGAAAAGAGCCTTCGCTTTCTTTATTTCCATTAGAATAATTATAAAGAAACTTCCCATCTTTATAACCTACCCAACTTCCCCTCAATGCTCTGACTGCAAAATTCTCTATACTTTTTTCTTTCCCATTTTCAAACCAGCTAAGCCAGGTACTATCATTTAAGCCTGCTTTATAATAACCTACTAGCGCTATTTGTCCGTTTTGATAGTTATAAATAGCTTTTCCTGTTCTTTTTCCTTTTATAAATGTTTCTTCATTTCTTACTTTTCCATCCTCATACCAAACTTTCCACAGCCCTACCTCTACACCATCTTCGTAGTTACCTTCTTTTACAAGCTGACCATTTTTATACCACTGTGCAAATTTGCCATGCAGCACTCCGCTTTTAAAATTTTCTTCTGATTTCTTTATTGTCGATCCCTGATCCCAATAGGTTATGACCGGCTGAGCAAAAGCAACACCTCCTATAAATAAGAAGATAAAAAAGAACACTAAGGGAATACTATTTCTT
>CAYZTB010000016.1:0-11577 GCA_964481195.1 uncultured Bacteroidia bacterium
CACAAACAACACAACAAGCTGAAGTTATCCCGGCAAATTACCCTCCGGTTTCTTTTGATGATGATGTACTTGCTGTACCTCCTCCTGTTGTCCTGCAAAATTGTAGTTCAACATCTCTTGACTTTGCGTATTATAATTACATTGGAAATTATATCCCTACTAGTAATACACCGGTAAAGGAAATTTAAATAGCCCTTAATATATTCCAGAAAAGTGATGGTTCAGGGAACTTCCAAGACACACCTGCACACAAACAAGCATTAATTCAATTGATAAACTGGGTTAATAGAAATTATTCAGGTATTGATCTTGATAATGGACCTTCTGATCAAATTATTCTTCCTGGAAATGAAGTTTTAAATAGAAGAATTCAATTCAGTTTAGGGCAACCTGGCCAAGAAAGAATATACTTTTATAAAGATCCAACAAATATTCTATGGAATGGGAATTGCGACTTACATACAGGGCCACTTCTAAGCGCAATATTTGCTGCAGACCTCGAAAGAAAAAAATATATGAATATAATTTTTACAGAGGGGAGTGTTTGTGGCGAAATTGAAAACGCTAACATTGTGATAAATTCAGGCGGAAGTGGGTATATCTCTCCACCTACTGTCACCATAACTCGCGTTGGTACTTCGATAAGTGGTAAATGTCCTAATAATGAAACCGCTACTGCAAAGATAAACGGTGGGCAAGTTGTAGGCATTACAATTACTCCGCCTGCTGGTTTGCCAGCAGGGCATTACTACCCCCCTACCATTACTTTTTCTGGTGGTGGTGGTAGCGGTGCGTCAGCAACGGTTTCTAAAATTGTAGGAGGAGCATCCGGATGTGCTCAACCACCTTGGTACGGAGGTTCAGGAGATATTTATCATGTTATTTATACTGCATATTCAGCTTACTTATCAGGATCATTGTGGGGAAATAATATTGTTTTGCGTCATGAAATCGCTCATAATCTAGGCTTATGCCATACTTATTTAGGTGGGGGTTGTTCTGCTAATTGCAATACCAGTGATCCTAATTTTTGGGATGATGTTTTTGGCAATCCAAGTAACTGTCCTCATAATGCCGATTGGAGCACTGACGCTTTCGACCCTACAAAGCCAACTCCTGCAACTAGCGGTAAGGTCACAAATAATATCGTAGGTGGAAATAAAGCGCAAGCATATGCTTCACCAAAGCAGGTAGGCGAAATGCACCGTGCTCTTTCCCTTAAAAATATTCGCCAATATGTTGACCCTTGTACATATACCCCTCTTGAACCAATTATTATTTCTAAAAACGAAACATGGGATTTTGATATACGACTTTACTCCGATTTAATTATACAGCCCGGATTTACGCTTGATGTTGCATGTAAAATTACAATGCCCTGCAATTCAAAAATTCATGTAATGCCAGGAGCAACATTAAAAATGCAAAATGGCGCTGAAATAATACTCTACGATAATGCCACATTTTTAGTTGACCAAGGCGGAACGCTTATTCATGATAATGGAATTATAACGCTTAATGGTATAAACACTGTGCTTGATATCAAAGGAACTCTAAATCTTGTTGCCAATTCAACGCTGTCGCTTCTGCCTAATCTGTATCCACAAGGCAACGGCTTCATAAAATTTAGCTCTCCATTATCACCAACAAGCAATAACATCATTGCCGGAGCAAATTCACAAATTATTCTTACAGGCAGCGGACCAACAGACAAAGTGCTGGAAATAACTCAGGAGAGCATGTACGCAGGAAGTTTAGCCGCAAGCGGCATGAATTTATTTTCCATTACAAATGGTTTGGTTGCCCTTGCAAATAACTCCCGCCTTAATGTTGGTCGCGCGCTCACATTAAATAATGTAAAAGTTACTTCTATATCAGGGAGTTTTAATAACCATAGAGGTGTCCATGTCTATGGGCAGGCAGGGGTTTCCATTAATAACTGCACCTTTGAGTACGGCAAGTACGGAATTTTTAAAGCACCATCAGGCGTTGCCTCTCTTACAATCAGCAACAGCATTTTTCGGTTTTGTACTACCGGACTGTATTCTGTTGGCCAGGGGGTTTCATTAATTGGCTGCCAGTTCCTGAACAATAGTACTGTAGGTTGGAATGCACCTTCTTTATTACTTCCCTCCTCTGCATTAAACAGTACATTTATAAACAGTATGTCGGGTATTTAAAATGCTCCTTTAACGCATAAAACCGTAAATAGTTTCAATAATACCACTAAAAATTCCTAAAAAAAATCTGTTTGCCATTTGCTTTTGAGCGTATAAATTATACATTTGTTGTGTTCTTTATACAATTGCTTACTTCCTATAAAATAAAGATTGAGTTTTATAAATTAACACGATGAAGAAAATCATGCTATCCGCAATATTTTCCATCTCCTGTTTGGGATTTTCTTTTCCCCAATCAATCACTTTTGAAAAATATTACGATTACGGTTTTGCAGAAGCAGGAAATTCTGTTCAGCAAACTTCTGATGGTGGATATATAATCTTTGGCAGACAAGGAATAACATTTGGTGTTTCAAAAGTTTTGTTGATAAAAACATATTCTAATGGGCAAGAGCAATGGCATAATCTTATTGGTGGCAATAACAATGATAATTTTGGGCATGCAGGGCAGCAAACTATTGACGGAGGATACATTATTGCGGGCTATACAACATTACCTTCTTTTGGTTACAATATTTATCTTATTAAAACAGATAGTAATGGCGACACCCTTTGGACAAAAAACTATGGAGGATCAAAAAGCGAGGAAGCATGGTCTGTTCAGCAAACAACTGATGGAGGGTATATAATTGCTGGCTATCAAGATTCTACAGCCTGCCTAATAAAAACAGATACAAATGGCAGTGCTCAGTGGTTTAAAAATTATAAATCAGCCGGATATAAGGGTACTGTTGCTTATTCTGTACAGCAAACATCAGACGGAGGATATGCTTTTACGGGCATTGCTGTTAATAATACCGGAACATTTACAGATGTTCTTTTGGTAAAAACCGATTCAAATGGCGATACTTTATGGACAAAGACCTATGGAGGCATAAGTCTAGATTATGGGAGAAGTGTGAAGCAAACATCTGATGGTGGGTATATTATAACAGGATACACAGGCAGTTTTGGAAACGGTAGTTATGATGTTTACCTCATTAAAACAAATAGTAGTGGCGATACTATTTGGACAAAAACTTACGGAGACCAAAATGAAAATACGGGGCGGTCAGTGAATCAAACAACAGATGGTGGATATATCTTGGGTTGCACAACAGCAACTCCGAACCCATATGACTTATGGCTTATAAAAACAAATGCAAATGGTGATACTATTTGGACAAAAACATTTGGCGACACTTCTCCTCAATACGCTGGTTTTGACAGATGTTTGCAACAAACATCGGATGGAGGATTTGTAATTACAGGTTTGACTGATCAGGGTTTTGGAAGTGCTTATCTGATAAAGACTGACAGCACCGGTTATGCACCCAATGGAATTCCAATTATTCCTGTTGCCGAGAATCAATTAACAGTTTATCCGAACCCTTTTAATACTGCTGCAACATTAATTATTCCTGATAAATATTTAACCGAAATTGAACTTTCATTCGCCATGTATGATATGCTCGGCAGGGAATTATTGAGGGCTAAAATTAACAGAGAAAAACATATAAAAATTGAAAGGGGCAATTTGGAGCAAGGAATTTATTTGATCAGGCTTTTATCAAAGTCGCAAATAATAGCATCCGGTAAAATAATTATCAATTAAAAACAATGCAAAATGAAAACAAAATTGTGTTTCATCCCGTCTTTAGCGGGATTCACCTCATTACTTTTTATTCTCTTTGCTTGTGTAGGCATGGGCCAAAATCAGAGGAAAGTATTTTATCTGGATAAGGGAAATTATATTGATTTTACTAAACCAGTGCCTTCTGTAACTTCCGATTTTACGATTCCTCCTGCTGGTCATGTGGTTAATGGGATATACGGCATAGACAGAAATTTACTATTTTATGTAAGGGACAATGAAGTGTATAACCGGAATGGCGGATTGATAGGATTCTTTTTTGCTACAAGCGAAGGCATGGGGCCTGAAATCGTAATTGTGCCTGTGCCGGGTATCTGTGGCAAATATTATTTGATATATACATCTATTACTTTTGGTGCACATGGTAAAATTAGCAATCACGCTTTAGACCCATGGTATCTGCACTTACATTATCTCACAATTGACTTATTGGCAAACAATGGAGCAGGCAGCATAAGCGCAACTGCTGAGCAGGGGCATATAGGAAGTGAATTTGATACTGAATTTTATGGCGGAATGGCTGTAAGTAATTTACAAAATAATAATACAAGGTTTCTTTATACGGCCGCAGGCAGTTTTTCAAGTGGCGCTGTTACGAAATATATTATCAGTTCATCCGGAATAAGTACACCGGGTACCATTCTGTATCAGGCAAGCACAGCCTGATTTTTCAAACGGAGAAGTTGACCTGTCGCCAGATGGGACAATGCTTGCATGGGGCAATATTAAAGCCAGCAGCAGTAGCAAGGATGTTACCATTGTTCATTTAAACCCTGCCACAGGCACTGTAAATACTGCCTTGGGCATCAACGGCATTTCTCAATTTACACTTGATGCAAGCAAGCAATACACAGGGGTGGAATTTTCTCCTGATAATACGAAACTATTTGTGGGTGTTATGGGAGTAGGAATAAAGTGGATTGATTTGATAACGCTTATACCTGACACATTACCATTAGCCGACTCTGGTCCGTATGGAAACTCACAATTGGAAACTGCCTATGATGCAAGTGGAAATTATAGGATTTACGCGGCATCCTCTAAAACTGATTTGGGATATATTAATTTGACAAACCCTAATTCCCCTGCATTTGTTCCAACTTTCATTATTTCTCCAAGCCCATTTATTGTAACGCCAAGCTCTGCCTATTTTACTTTTGTAAACCCTGGATTTTTATTGCTGCCCGACCAGATAGACGGAGAAAATTATGATAATCAATTTATAAATCTCACACCTGAATGTTGTGCTCTTGTTAGCAGATATAATGCAAATACATTTACAGCCGCTAATGCTGTCCCTGTAATCTGGACTCCGGGCGTACTGAACAATCCATTCGCTGAACCGTCCAACACCATAAAAATTCATGATGAGTTAAAAATTAAAAGCGGTACAACCGTCACTATTCAGAATATGATATTTGAGTTTGGGAAAAACGGCAATTTGATTATTGAACCCGGTGCAAAACTGATTTTAGATAACTCCACGCTCAAAGCAGTTTGTGACTATTTATGGGATGGCGCAGAAGTTCAACCAACAGCTATTTTACAAATGGATAATAGCTCGACAATTGACTTGAATGGCAATGGAAAAATATTTGTTGATCGTAGTGCAAGTGGGGCGGGCAAACTTATTTACAATCAAGGCAGCACAATAAAACTAAACGATAACAATACATTATTGGAAATAAAAGGAGACCTGCAAATTGGAGCAAGTGCAATATTTGGCTTTACAGGCAACGGCTACATTAAATTTTCTTCTCCTCCCACTTCACCTGTCATTAATCCGTACCAAAGCAATAACATCATTGCCGGAGCAAATTCACAAATAGTTCTCACAGGCAGCGGCCCAACAGATAAGGTTTTAGAAATAACTCAAGAGAGCATGTACGCAGGTAGTTTATCCGCAAGCGGCATGAATTTATTTTCCATTACAAACGGTTTGGTTACACTTGCAAATAACTCTCGCCTTAATGTTGGCCGAGCGCTCACATTAAACAATGTAAAAGTTACTTCCATATCAGGGAGTTTTAATAACCATAGAGGTGTCCATGTCTATGGGCAGGTTGGTGTTTCCATTAACAACTGCACCTTTGAGTACGGCAAGTACGGAATTTTTAAAGTGCCATCAGGCGTTGCCTCTCTTACAATCAGCAACAGCATTTTTCGGTTTTGTACTACCGGACTGTATTCTGTTGGCCAGGGGGTTTCATTAATTGGCTGCCAGTTCCTCAGCAACAACAATGTAGGTTGGAACGCCTCTTCTATGAGTATGCCCTCATCTGCTGTAAACAGCACATTTATAAATAGCGTTTCAGGTATTGTATTCAAGGCTGTTGGCCCGGGTAGTTTGCTCCTTAAAAATTCCAATGTTTCATCAAATGGCCATAGCGGAATAGAGTTTGGAGGATTTTCTACGCTTACCGTAAAATGCGGTTCGGTTGCAAATAATGGAACATTAGCCCATGACTTTGGTATTTTAGTTCATTCTGGTGCGAATCTTAATATGAGTTCGACCATGATTCCTACAGGAGGAACGGTTTCTGCAATTAATAACAGGAATACAATCACTTCCAATGGGGCTAACACAATCAATCTTTCATTTGGAGGTAATAATTTTAATCCTGCTGCGGGTGGAAAAGTATTGATTGGTAATTTGAAGAATAGCCCTCCTTGTTCCAACTTTTTAATAGCTACAAAGAACAAATGGGGTGCAACATTGGCAAAGCCCGTTCAGAATGTTACCTATGCTCTTACAACTACATTCCCCTGCAGTGGCCAGGCTATCACGGTGCAGGATTTATTTCCGCTTAATCCACCTGCCTGTCTTACACCGCTACTGCCATCCGCCTTAAACGTGAATACAGCCAACGCGCTCGATTTTTGCCCGGGCTGCCCAAAAATAATCACCGCAAGTTTTAACAAAGTAAAATACAATGATGCAGTAAGGCAGGCGATGACTAACATGGAAATTGAAAACCCAGCAGGCAATGACCTTACTGCTGTCAATCAGTTTTATGAGATACTTGTTTTTGGCACAGATAAAAAATTAAACAATAAAAAACAAGCAGAGGTTGTATTTCTTAATGACATTGCCTATACAAAAATGAAAGAGGCATTGGGAAATGCTTTCTTAACCGGAAGGACTACCGATTTTTCTCTCAGCAATCCGTATGTTCAGCAATTGCTTGCAGTGCAGGATTCGATTATTGCAGAAGCAAAAGCAAATGCGGATGATTTTGTAAATTTTTATACCTCAACGGATAAAGCATTTGTTCATAGCCTCATCAATCAAAAAGAAAAAACACTTCAGCTATTAGATAATATTTCTACTTGCGTAGCACCGGATAGCATACAAACCGCTTATTTATCGGAAACAAGAAAAATTGCATTGATCGAATACCTTGTTCTGAAAGGTGAAGTTCTGCAAGAGGATTTTGAGCAACTGTTGTTCGGCAATATTGCTTCGTATAGCTCTGCAAGCGGCATCAATGTGGCAGGAGATACCGCTTCCGTTCCCACGCAATGTGTGAACCAAACGGTTACTTTCCGTCCAAGTGCTTTTGGAACAAGCTATTTATGGAATTTCGGTAACGGACAAACTGCAAACACAGCTAATGCCTCAACTACTTATACAGCGGTTGGGACTTATACAGTTACATTGGTGGTTACGGGTGAGTGTAATGCTAATAGTACGTATAATTCAGAAATTACAATTATTGATAAACCGGTAGCTTCATTTAATGCTTCGGTCAATTCCGGCCCCGCTCCTTTGCAAGTTGATTTCACCAACACCTCTATAGGATCAGGAATTATAACTTATAATTGGAATTTTGGAGATGGAAATACAGACACAATTCAGAATCCTTCTCATACTTATCAGGATGCTGGAACCTACATTGCATGCCTTACTGTTTCTAACCAATGCGGGCAGGATACACACTGCGTGATAATTAATCTAACCGCTTCGCTTGTTTGTGAACAAGTTCCAAATGATGTAATCAGTTGGTGGTCTGGGGAAGGAAGCGCTGATGACATTGCAGACGGCAATGATGGAACATTGATGAACGGTGCAACATTCGGAAGCGGAAAAGTGGGGCAAGCTTTCAGCCTCAACGGGGCAGGGGCCTTTGTAAATATTCCAACAGCGCCCAATCTCAACCCCTCAGGTAGTTTTACCATAGAGGGCTGGATAAATTCTGATTTGAGTGCCGGAGCCCAGACCATTGCTCTTAAATGGGGCGATGCCGGTGCTCAAAGTAATCAGAGAGCATATGGGCTAATGGCTTTGGGGTCAAATGGAGAAATGCATTTTCCTATTTCTGATGATGCGCATCAATGGGATGGCTCTTTTCATACTTTTGTTACTCCTCCGGGAGTAATACAAACCAACACATGGCATCATGTGGCAGCCGTGTATGACCAAGTGACGGGTACCCGTTACATATATGTAAATGGTCAGCTGATTGCTCAACGAACCGACCCTCCAATCACTCTTACTCAGAGTACAACCGACCTTGCGATTGGTGCATACATTCCTGATGGGAATCCTTCATCAGCGAGTTTCTCCTTTAAGGGTATGATTGACGAGTTATCCATGTACAACCGGGTACTTACTCAATCGGAATTATTTGCCATTTACAATGCAGGTAGTGCCGGTAAATGCAAGGATGGTTATGCGCGAATCGAAAAGCCAACAAATGATACAAAAGAAAGCATTCAACTTGATACACAACCTGAGATTTCAATCTATCCGAATCCAAATAACGGGAATATGGCAATCCAATATTTTATCCCACAAAATGAGAAATCTGAACTTGTAATTTACGATTTAGCAGGAAGAAAACTGAACACTTATGTATTATTAGGAGAAACCAATCGATTAAACATTTCTGAAAAATATTGGCCCGAAGGAATTTATTTCTATGAAGTAGTTTCCAACGGCCAAAAAATAAAACAAGATAAGATTGTAGTGATAAGGTAGTTAATTAATTCATAAAAAAGCCCTCGGAATTTTTTCTGAGGGCTTTCCCTGCAGCATTTCCTTTGGGTTACGTTAAGGAATAGGAATTTTGTCCTGAAAGCATTGGTTCCACAGGATTGTACTGGGACGCACTCTGGAAAACACCATCCACCGCAGACAGCTTTTCATTCCGCCAGACTATTACGTGCTTCGCATCGGGGGACAGCAACGCAGAGGGTTCCGGCTTTGCCCTTTTGCAAACGAAGCGCAAGCAAAAAAGCAAACCGGCTGACTCCTGCTTCTAATACTAATTCTCTTCTCAGCGCAAGTTATGTTGGCTATTGAAGTTGATGGAGGCTCACACTTAGTTGAAGAAATTGCTTTGAACGATGAGCTGCGTCAAGAAAGGTTAGAAAGCCTGGGAGTAAAATTTATTAGATTTCAAGATAAGGAAGTGAGAAAGAAAATGCAATCAGTATTGTTAGCTTTGGAAAATAAAATTGAGAAGCTGAGTGGTGTGGAAAAAAAATAAGGGCATCCCCTTTGTCCCCCTTCGAAGGGGGCAACAGCCAATACAAAAAAAAGCCACCCTTTCGGATGGCTTAATAAATCATTTTAATATTTTACAGTCCATCCAATACAGTAGTAAGAGCTGCATCGGTAGTTGCTACCATTGTAATGTCAATTGTTGAGCTTGAGTTTACAGTTTTAGTATCTGTAAAGCTGAATAGGTTTCCGCTTCCATCAACAGCAATGGCTACAATCTTAACACTAGATCCGTTTGGAATTGGTAAAGATGCTTTGTTGTAAGCCTGCATAACCGTTTTGGTAGAAGGGAAGTAAATAAAAATTCCTACGTTGGTAAGGTCATCTACTTTGGAATCAAAAGCTAAAGTTGATGTAGGTGTTGTGCCTGCATCCGATCCGCAATTTATCCATCCTAATATTGCGATTGAGGCTGCATATCCGTAAGGTGTTGTAGTAAATGCAGGGCTAAGGCTTGTGGTAACTCCTAAAGTTGCTGGAACATCCGTCCAATCTGCTGAGGATAAAGCGCCAAATCCATAATGTACGCTCATGCCTGCTTGAGGAGCTTGGTTGGGCATTTCAATAGCAGCCATGCAAGGGTCAGGCTTTAATAAAAGTTCAGTACCATTTTTAAATGCTCTTAAACGAATTTCTCCATCCGTATTTAATATGCCAGTAGATGCAACAGTAGCTTGCTGGTAATATATCATGTCTTTAGGGGTATAAAGCTCAACTAACTTTACGGTAAATGGCCAAGTTACGCTATCTCCATTCGGGAATTTTAAACACTGTTTGCCAATAATAATTTTTGTTCCTTGATTTCCTACTATGGGTCCAGTTCCGCTGCTGTCTATAATGAATTCCTGTTCAGTTTGTTTTTTAGTATCCAAATAAGTATTTACTGGACTATACGTGTTTAGGACTTCAATACGATCTTTTTTACATCCAATAACAATGGAGGAGATGATTATGGACGCTAAAAATATTTTAGCAGCTAATTTGATTGATACTTTTTTCATAAAATAATTTTTTATAGAGCTTTTTGTAGTTTCTATAGGTATGACGCTGCGATTAACAGGAAAGTTACAAATTCTAAATATATTTATACTGACATTTCTGAAAGAACCTAAAAAAGAATGAAAATTCAATAAAATCAATCGTAAGCAGGGCATAGCCACTTATTATCTCCTTTACCGTACCTGCCGCCACTGCTGCTCCTACATCCGAAAATATATAATAGACCAAGCCTTAAGTGAGTTTCCATAAACTTTACATTATAACGGTATTCCAAAAAGGGACGCAAACATTTGTTGGTGGTAACCCCTATGCCACCTTCTAAATTCCAGTTACCTTTTTTTGCACCTTCTAATACAGATACGTTGTAATTAATCCAGTTGTTATAGGCACCGTGGCCAATCAAATAAAAATTGAAGTTTTTTACTCTCCATATCTTGTATTCCAAGCCTAATCCTAAATAATATTCATGCACTTTATTAAAACCCGGATAATATGAAAACTGAGGAACAATACTTAAGGTGTTATTTGGAAAAAAATTTGCTCGTACGCCTGCGCCAAAACTTTCTGTTTGAAAATTGTACATCACATCGGCTCCAATTCCAAAATTTTGGGCAGAAAGCATTACTGGAAAAGAAAAAATCAACGTTAAAATGCGTAATCGTTTCATAAGCAATATCAGGGAAAATTGATAAGAACCAAAGATATTATTTATTGATATTTGACAAATTAAAATTAAAATATCTTACAAACAAAAAAGCCCCCAAATGGAGGCTTTAATTGCTAAAATCGATTGAAATTATAGGGAAAATGCCTTTTTTACCTTGTTAACATAATCTAACTTTTCCCAAGTGAATAGCTCAACTCTCATATTTTTTACTTTTCCATCAGGGGATTTGAAGGTTTTATTTACCCACTGGTTTTTTCTTCCCATATGCCCGTATGCAGCAGTTTCGCTGTAAATAGGAGTGCGAAGCTTAAAGCGCTGCTCAATAAAGTAGGGGCGCATGTCAAATAGTCTTTCTACAATTTTTCCTATCTCGCTATCGCTCATATTAACTGTTGCAGTGCCATAGGTATCTACACAAATGCTGGTTGGTTTAGCAACACCAATAGCATACGATACTTGAACAAGCACTTCGGAACATACTCCTGCTGCTACTAAGTTTTTAGCAATGTGCCTAGTTGCATACGCTGCCGACCTATCAACCTTAGATGGATCTTTTCCAGAAAATGCTCCGCCACCGTGAGCGCCTTTTCCT
>CAYZTB010000016.1:11587-57484 GCA_964481195.1 uncultured Bacteroidia bacterium
TCCGTGAGGACCGCCAATCACAAACTTTCCGGTAGGATTGATATGGTATTTAATTTTGTTATTGAATAGGTGCTTGTACTTTGGGTACTTCGCTTTTACTCTAGGAATTAAAATATTTACAATATCCTTGTGAATGCGTTTTGCCATCACGGATTCAGAGCCAAAATCATCGTGCTGCGTAGAAACAACAATAGCATCTATTCTTACAGGCTTGTTATTGTCATCATACTCTAACGTTACTTGCGATTTAGCATCCGGACGTAAATATTTGATTGCCTTATTTTCTCTTCTAAGATTTGCAAGCTCAATTAATATTTTATGAGAAAGATCCAACGCCAAAGGCATGTAATCATTTGTTTCGTTGGTAGCATATCCAAACATCATTCCTTGGTCGCCAGCGCCTTGCTCTTCTTTCTTTTTACGCTCTACACCTTGGTTAATGTCCGATGATTGTTCGTGAATGGCAGATAATATTCCACAAGAATCTGCTTCAAACATATATTCACTTTTGGTATATCCAATTTTGCGAATTACTTGTCTAGCAATTTCCTGAACATCCAAGTAGGCATGCGATTTTACTTCGCCCGCTAATACCACCTGTCCGGTAGTCACTAGCGTTTCGCAAGCAACTTTACTTTGTGGGTCAAATGCCAAAAAGTTATCGATCAGTGCATCCGAAATTTGATCTGCAACTTTGTCTGGGTGTCCTTCAGAAACTGATTCAGAGGTGAAAAGGTATGCCATAGTTTTTTTAGTTTTTAGTTCTTAGTTTCTAGTTCTTTGTCGTTAGTATTTGTGTTTCTAATGTCTATTACCTTATTCCTAATCCCTATCTTAACGACAACGAAATTAATATTATTTCTAAATATGAAAAGGCTATTATGAGGAAAAAGTAAGCTATTTGGTAAGCTCTCTAAATACGTCTTCCAGGTTTTGTTCCTCCTTCTGTAGGGTAAGAACTGCTAGTTCATTCTGCACCGCAAACTTGAACACATCCGGACGAATATCCTTGCTGGATGAGCTCGTCAGCTTCCATACATTGCCTTTTATATTTACTGCATCGTTAACCGACTGAATGGCTTTGAGTTTATCCTTGCTGGTTTCTTTATCAAACTCTACCGTAATTATTTGTTGATTGCCTTTTTGCTCTTTCATTTCCTGCGTAGGCTTGTCTGCAACAATCTGTCCCTTTTTGATAATTATTACTCGGTGACACATTGCCTCTACCTCTTGCATGATGTGCGTGCTGAGCATGACCGTTTTTTCTTTTCCAATAACCTTTATTACATTTCTAATTTCTGCCAGCTGAATGGGGTCAAGACCAGATGTAGGCTCATCCAATATTAAAACTTTAGGATCGTGAATGAGCGCTTGCGCTAAACCCACACGCTGCTTATATCCTTTTGATAGAGCACCAATCTTTTTCTTTTGCTCCACTTCAAGTCCGGTCATATCAATGATTTCCTTTACGCGTTTATCAATATTTTTTAGGCTGTGCAATTCTGCAACGAAGGAAAGATATTCCTTCACATACATATCGTAATACAAAGGATTGCTTTCAGCAAGGTAGCCCACGTTTTTTCTTACTTCCAAGGATTCTTCAGAAACATCAAAGCCACAAACTGTTGCCTTGCCCGATGTTTGAGGAATAAATCCTGTAAGGATTTTCATAGTAGTAGACTTTCCTGCACCGTTAGGACCCAAAAAGCCAACAATCTCGGAATTCTTTACCTCAAAAGAGATATCGTTAAGCGCTTTTTGCTTGCCGTAAAGCTTAGTAATATTTTGTACTACAATGGACATTACACAAAGCTATATATTTTCTTGTTTGAGAGGCTTATTGGTATGTGACAGGTAAAAATTAACTAATAACTTTGTGTTAATGAAGGGAACTGTCATCAAGTCGACCGGCAATTTATATATCGTGCTCTCTACCGAAGGAGAAAAGGTAAGCTGCCGCATAAAAGGCAAGCTGCGCATTGGAGATTATAAAAGCACTAATCCACTTGCAGTGGGTGATAGGGTGATTTTTGATTTTGAAACAGAGAACTCTTCAATTGCTGAAGGAGATAATAAAGAACTGCGTACAGGTGTGATTTACGATGTAGAGGATAGAAGAAACTGCATTATTAGAAAGTCAAAAAATTTAAGCAAGCTCTCGCATATCTTAGCTACCAACGTAGATCAAGCTATGTTAGTTGTAACACTGGCTTTCCCTAAAACATCTTTTGGTTTTATTGATCGTTTTTTAGCTACTGCCGAGGCATACCGAATACCATCCATTATCATTTTTAACAAGGCTGATATTTTTGAAGAAGACGAAATAATGAAGGAGGATTTATTGAAAGTGATGGACTTTTACGAAAAGGCAGGGTATCCATGTTATTCTATTTGTTCCTCTAAAATGACTTCAGAAAAAAAGAATTTTATGGTAAGTCTTTTAAAAGATAAAACCACTTTGTTAGCCGGTCATTCAGGAGTTGGGAAATCTACTTTTATAAATGCCATTGAGCCAACATTAAATATTAAAACCGGAAAAATATCTTCGGCACATTTAAAAGGAATTCATACAACTACTTTTTCGGAAATGCATGCACTGCCTTTTGGTGGATTTATCATAGATACTCCCGGCATTCAGGAGTTCAGCGTTATTAATATGGATAAATATGAGATATCACATTTTTTTCCGGAGATATTTAAGAAATCAAGTGAGTGTAAGTTTAATTCATGTTTGCATTTGAGTGAACCTAAGTGTGCTGTAATAGCTGCTGTAGAAAAAAATGAAATATCACCCTCCCGCTATCATTCGTATTTAAGTATTATGAATGGGGAAGAGGTGATTAAGGAGTATTAATTGCCCCACCTAACCTCCCCCAAGGGGAGGAACTAGGACAGATTAAGAAATTATGCGCGTAGTAATTCAACGAGTAAAAAATGCAGGAGTTGAAGTAGATGGGAAAATAATTTCATCTATAGGTGCTGGACTATTGGTATTAGTTGGCATTGAAGAGACAGATGTGCAGGAAGATATTGAATGGCTTTCCTCAAAGATTTGTAACCTCCGTATTTTTAATGATGAGAATGAAGTGATGAATCTATCTATTAAAGAGGTGAATGGCGAAATATTACTGGTGTCTCAGTTTACTTTATTTGCTTCAACCAAAAAAGGAAATCGTCCTTCTTATATTCGCTCAGCAAAGCCGGATATTGCAATCCCCATCTATGAAAAATTTATTAAGCAGCTAGAAATAGACTTGGTCAGTAAAATTAAAACCGGGATTTTTGGTGCTAATATGAAAGTGCAGTTGCTAAACGATGGACCGGTTACGATTCAGATTGATACTAAAAGTAAGGAGTAGTCTATTTTATTTTTTTCATAAAATCATTTACAGCATCCCAATATTCCTGATGGTTGGGATTGTTTTTCCAAAGTGCCGAAGAGCCATGCTTGCCATCTTTGCTAGGGATAAATTGCTGTTTTATTAATGATTGAACATCGCTCATTAATATTGTTAGTGCAGCCGATTCTTCATGCGAGGAAGTTATAAAAACGGGAACTACTAATTCGGTAATCGATTCTTTTAATTTTAATTTATCTCCAAAATATTCGCCCGGACTAAAAGCCAGCACTGCTTTTACTTTTGGATTTTCTGTAGCAATTTTTAATACCAAGGATGCAGAGTAGGAGCTGCCCACTAAAATAATTTTTTGTCCGCTTTTTTGGTATGCATAATTTGCCGAAGCAAGAATATCAATTTCTGCATCTAAGTATTCGGAGGGCTTTCCTTTTTTAGTAGCTAATGATGCGGTTTCATTATAAACTCCATTTACTTCTTTTCCAGATCGTGAATCAGGCGCCAAACAATTATATCCTAAATCGCAAAACTGCTTAACGGTTTCTAAATATTCTCCCCTGCTGTATCGTGCTTGATGACAAAGAACCATGTAGGGTAACGACTCGTTCACGATATATAGGTCAGCAGTAATAATTATTCCGTCTGAAGAAGGATATGTAATTTTTTGCATGTTTAATTTATTGTTTTGAGGAACTCCAATTAATGGGATCAGTAAAAAGAACAAAATAGCTTTCATGCTAGAAACTTTATAGTTGTTTGTTCACGGCTTCAAAAACTTCGTTCACTGTTATAGTTTGCATACACACATTGTTGTTGCAAGGAGAGAAGCGATGGTTGAATACGCTTACGCAGGGACTGCAGGCAAGTTCTTTCCATATCACCTGAGCGTTTGGCGAGATGGGTCCAAAGAGTTTGGGCGTTTCAGGACCAAAAAGAATAATGGTTTTAATATTTGTTAGCGCAGAGAAATGCCCTGGGCCGCTGTCATTGGTAACTAATACATCGGCAATGGAGTAGAGGACGAGCAATTCTCTAAGCGATGTTTTTCCTGCAAACGACACTGCATTTTTACTGCCTATGCTTTTGCAAATAGCTTTTGCATCAACCTGCTCGGAAGGTGCTCCGGATATTACCAAGCATGCGGTAGGATGATTCTCAATAATTTTTTTTCCTAAGGCAACAAACTTTTCCGTCTCCCATTTTCTTAACGGCAGCAAATCACTTGCATTGGGATTGAGGATAATAATTTTTTTATCATTTGCTCCAAATACTTCATTCAAAGAATTTTGAATCTTATTTTTTTCATCCTCTGTAGCCGTAAATACCGGAAGTCCAGGTTTGAAAGCATTTTTTTGAAACTTCATCATCGGCACTTCTGCAGGGTTTTGCAAAGTAGCTTCCACCAAATCAAAATAAAACTCCGAGGTATGTAAATAAGGATTATACTGAATGCGATGCGTCATTAAATTTCCGCGGTAAGGAAGTTCGCTGTTAAAGCGGTGCAATCCTACTCTGTAATTTGCTCCTGATAGAAAGGCAAAAATGGCAGAAGCTCTCGAAAAAAACTCCATATCTATAGAGGTGTCGACCTTAGCTTTTCTAATTTTTATCAGTGCCGAAAACGCACTTCCCAAAAAAGCAAAAAGTGATTTATCCCTAATAGCGATAATATTTTTTTCAGGAATAATGTTTAGGATATCCAGGATAGGTCGGTTGGTTTCAAATACGCAGAAGTAAACATTATCTTTTCCAACTAGTTCGGAAGCTCGTTTTAAAGAGCTGTACGCGAGTACGGTTGCACCTTGTTCAATAAATTTTAAGAAAATTATTTTTTTAGGCTTAATAACTTGTGTAGGGAATGAAATTCTAAATAAAGAAAGCACGAAGCAAATGGGTTGCCCAAACCAATAATCAATCTTACGTATCAAATCTGGATTCATACTACAAAAAAAAGACTATTTGTCTTTAAGCGGTTGAGCAAAGGTGGTAACATCTTTACCTGAAATAGTTTTGTTGCCAAGAATAATTAATCGTTCTACCACGTTTCGTAATTCTCGGATGTTGCCGGTCCACGTAACTTTTTGAAGTTCTTTGATAGCTTCTTTAGAAAATTCTTTCTTAGGAATTCCCTGTTCTCCGCAAATCATTTTTC
Source organism: uncultured Bacteroidia bacterium (assembly GCA_964481195.1). GTDB lineage: Bacteria > Bacteroidota > Bacteroidia > Palsa-948 > Palsa-948 > Palsa-948. The sequence continues at coordinate 17,096 of CAYZTB010000016.1, forward strand.
CGAAATGTTCTACCAAAAGAGGTATGTCATCGGTGCGGTCGTTAAGAGATGGCACTTGCACAATGATCACACTGAGTCTGTGAAAAAGATCTTCTCTGAAATTCCCTTTTTGAATTTCTTTTTGCAATTCCTTGTTGGTAGCTGCTAGCACGCGCACATTCACTTTAATTTCTTTTTCTCCACCAACGCGTGTAATTTTATTTTCCTGCAAGGCGCGTAATACTTTTGCCTGAGCAGATAAGCTCATATCTCCAATCTCGTCCAGGAAAATAGTTCCTCCTTCAGCGAGTTCAAATTTGCCTTTGCGCTGCGCTACGGCCGAAGTAAACGCTCCTTTTTCATGTCCGAATAATTCAGATTCAATAAGTTCGCTAGGGATAGCAGCACAGTTTACTTCTATAAATGGGTTATTTGCTCGGTTGCTTTTTTCATGCAGCCAGCGTGCTACCAATTCTTTTCCCGTTCCATTTTGACCTGTAATTAATACCCGAGCATCTGTTGGAGCTACTTTCTCAATCATTTCCTGAATCTCCGAAATAGCGGCAGATTCCCCAATCATCTCGTAAGTCTTGGAAATTTTTTTCTTAAGAACTTTTACATCCGACACCAAGGTGGTTTTATCCATCGCATTGCGAATGGTGACTAGCAAGCGGTTTAAATCAAGTGGCTTGGCAATAAAATCAAATGCTCCTTTTTTCACTGCTTCTACCGCAGTTTCTATTGTGCCATGACCAGATATCATGACGATGGGAGTATCGGGTCTGGATTTCAGGATATTGTCCAGCGCTTCCATGCCATCAACTTTTGGCATTTTTATATCACACAAAATAATGTCGTAGTTATCTTTTTCGGCCATCGCGGTACCTTCTGCGCCATCTCCGGCTTCGTCCACTATAAAATTTTCATATTCCAAAATCTCCCGAAGGGTTTTGCGAATGCTTTTTTCGTCATCTATGACAAGTATTTTAGGCATGAAAAAATGTTTGTGATTGAATGGTAAAAATAACAAATATCAGCTGTGTATCAATTCCCATAATATTCCCTCTTTCAGTGAATATTTGGAGCCACGCATTTGTTTAATGTCAAGACGTTTTAAAATATAATTCACAAATATGGATGAAATCACAATCATATCTACGCGCATCTTGGTTAATCCTTTCATGGATAATCTTTCTTTGGCGGTTGATAGAATTATTATCTGATTCATTTTTTCAAAATCAGGAAGGTCAAATGCATACTCGGATTTACCTTTCAAAGCTTCCACTTGATAAAATCGAAATCCTATCATTTCTGCTAAGGAGTCAAAAGAGCCGGAGGAGCCTATCAATTCAAGTGTTTTTTTGTTGACGTTTGAAAATGTGCCAATAGCAGAGAAGAGCGGATTTAAATTTTCTTCAAAATAGTTTTCGATATTTTTTATTTCTTCAACTGTTATTGGATTAGAAGGTTTGAATTTATCCAACAAACGTGCAGCACCCAGTAAAAAACTTTGTTTCCAAAATATTTTATCGTTCTGCGCAATAATAAACTCTGTGCTACCTCCGCCAATATCCATAATTAAGACTGGCGCGTTTGTCATTTTTACTGCTGAACGAACTCCGTAATAGATTAGTTCTGCTTCCCGTTCTCCAGAGATAACTTCGATTTCAATGCCGGTATTTTTTTTTACTTCTGTAACAAATTCGCTGCCGTTACTGGCACTGCGTATGGCTGAAGTGGCAAAGGCAATAACTCGTTCTGCCTTGTATTTAAGAATTGTCTTTTTATGTTTTTTGAGCGCGTTGATTCCTCTTTCAAAAGGAATAGACTCAATAAAATTATTGTTGATACCTCCTTCGCCTAGCTTGACGGAGATTTTGCTTTTGTAAACTTTCTTGTAGGTCTGGTTAGGAAATATTTCTGCAACAAAAATATTGAAGGTGTTTGTTCCTAAATCTAATATTGCAACTCTCATTTTATTCTGCTCCCAACTGGATGCACGCATTGCAGTTTATCCGCTGTATCTCAGCCATTTCCAAAGCTCTTTGTACGTTACTTTTTTGCCATACATCAAAATGCCTGTACGGTATATTTTTCCGGCAAGCCAGGTCATAAATATAAATGCCAATATTAATAATGCCATAGATAATGCAAACTCCCAAGGTGGTACTCCAAAAGGTAAACGCACCATCATCACTACCGGAGAGGTAAAAGGAATTATAGAAAACCAAAATGCTAATTGTCCTTCGGGATTTTGCATAATAAATTGTGCGGCAATAAAAGAAATAACCAGCGGCATGGTAATGGGCATCATAAACTGCTGTGTGTCCGATTCACTATCCACCGCAGAGCCTATAGCAGCAAACATCGCACTGTAAAGCAGATAGCCGCCCAGAAAATAAAAAAGAAATGTAAAAAGTATTAATGTGAAATTTATATTCTTGATGTCTTTGAATATTTCGGCAGCTTCGGAATAGTTTATGTTTTGTTCAGCAGCTATTTGGTTCGGCATATTGGGAACCATGTTTTGTTTTAAAGCAGGATTGTCTAAGTCTGCAAAATCTTTTAATATGGTAGCCTGACCAATGCCTGCTAAAATTATGGTAAGTACTATCCACAGAACAAATTGGGTAAGCCCCACCATCGCAATGCCGACAATCTTACCCATCATCAGCTGAAATGGTTTTACGGATGAAATAATCACTTCTACAATCCTACTTGTCTTCTCTTCAATAACACCTCGCATAACTTGTACGCCATACAAGAAAATAAATATGTAAATCAAAATTCCGCCACCAAAACCAATGGCCATGTTCATGCCGGTGTTGGAGCGCTCAGCAATGCCTGATTCAGTTTGTTTTTCGGTAACAATATTTACGGCTATGTGCGCTGCATCTACTTTAGCTAAATCAATGCCTTGCGCCTCTAGTTGATTTTCATAAAGCACATCTTCTATGGAAGACCTAATTCGTTCTTGCACTGCAATGCCGGGGTGTTTTTTGAAAAGCAGCACCACTTTTTTGGTGGTCAGCAAGTTTTCAGGTACCCAAAGAATTGCCGTGTAGCTCGTATTGTAAAAATCTCTTTTTGCTTCTTCCAGCGAAACAGGTGGGTAGTCGTACTTTATGTTTTTTCCATCTTTTACAAAACCATCTACCAGTTTGGAATCATCAATAACTTCTATAAAATGTTTTTCCTGCTCTTGTGTAGCGAGCCAAACAGGTACAATCATAAGTGCAGAAAATAAAATAGGTCCTAATATCGTCATGACGATAAAGGATTTCTTTTTTACCCTAGATAGGTACTCCCGCTGAATGATGATTGAAATTTTTGACATCGGATTTATTGAATCAAACACGAATATACGAATCGAATGAAATCTTTAAGTATAATAAGAAAGATAGAGATGTACACAAGCTTTAAATTTAGTAATATTTTATACTACCTATAGAGTTCTGTGTTCTCTGCGCCTCTGTGTTGGAAATTTTTTAACACAGAGGGCACAGAGCAAAAAAAGAGATGCACAGAGATGTTTGATTTGCCACTCTTTCAAAAAATTTCTATTTTCGGCAATAATTATTGAATAACAAAATGGAAGCAATTAAAAACATCCACTCCGAAAAAATTCTTTTTCTGGACATAGAGACAGCTCCGCAGTATCCCTCGTACGATAAAATTCCGGAATCTTTTCAAAAGCTATGGGATTTGAAATCTAAGCGTCTCATTACAGACACTAAATCTCCTTCGGATGTTTATAAAAGTGCAGGTATCTATGCAGAGTTTGGCAAGGTGGTTAGTATTTCTGTGGGCATGTTCTCGGGCAAAACATTTCGTTTAAAAGCCTATTACGGAGACGATGAAAAAATTCTTCTTCAGGAGTTTGCTGAATTATTAAACAAGCATTACAATACAGAATCGCATTACTTATGCGCACACAATGGTAAAGAGTTCGACTTTCCTTTTTTGGCAAGAAGAATTTTGATTAATAGTCTTCCGCTCCCACACATTTTAGATACTGCAGGTAAAAAACCTTGGGAAGTAAAATATTTAGATACTATGGAGCTTTGGAAGTTTGGGGATTATAAAAGCTACACGTCCTTAAACCTATTAGCTGAAATTTTTGGAATTCCATCTCCCAAAGGCGATATGGATGGAAGCATGATGTATAAAGTATATTGGGAAGATAAAGACTGGGAGCGCATTGTGAAATACAACCACCGCGATGTACTAACCGTTGCCCAAGTATTTTTGAAATTTAAGGGAGAAAAACTCATTGACGATAAAGACGTAGTAATTGTTTAATTTATTTTATGGCAACATCCATTGTATTTGCTTACATCGTTTGTAAAAATAAATCTGAAGCAAAAAAGATTGGCAAGGAGCTGGTAACAAGTAAACTAGCAGCTTGCGTAAATCTTATTGATAAAATGGAATCCTCTTATTGGTGGAAAGGGAAAATTCAAAACTCCAAGGAAACAGTATTGTTTGCAAAAACTACCAACAAATTATTCTCTAAACTTTCTAAAAAAGTAAAATCACTGCACAGCTACGAAGTACCATGCATTTTGCTTTTAGAGGTTAAAGCAGGAAATAAAGAGTATGTAGATTGGTTGTTGGATGCGCTTTAGGGCTGCTGAATAAACCTTGATTTCATAGTGAAGTCAGATTTTTTTTGTAATTAACAGTAGTGTGCTAAGAAATCAGTATTTAGTCAATCCATATAGCGTACTATAGCTAGTAGAAAGGAATTACTGCTTTCTATTGATGAACTTTTGATCAGTAATTCTTTTCCTTGTGATGTTATAAATACGCAACTTATTATACCGAAATTCACCGAGCTTAATTATTTATTAAGCATTAGCATTTTCTTAGTCAGAAAGTATTTGTCAAGGTATATAGTGTAATAAAAATGTGTGTCAAAATAATAAGAGGCTAAAAAATCAACTGTATAGGTTCCCGCACTTTGTTTAGAATTGACTAAGGTTGTAACAGGCCTGCCAGCGAAATCGTAAACTCTTAATATAACTCTTCCTGTTTTTGGAATGGTATATTTTATTGATGTCTTTTCCGAAAAAGGATTAGGATAATTCTGGTCAAGTAAAAACCCTACCATTGAAGGTGCTTCATTGACTGCATTGAATACATTTGAATATTTCCAGATTCTGTTTCCACTAGCATAAGCTATAGTGTCATTTATTTTTCTGAATCGATTTTAATTTGTAAACGTGGTAAAATTCGTCCAAGTATTTCCACCATCTATTGTTTTTTTATTTGGTGTGCCGCCCCCTGTCCATCCAATAGAATCATTAATAAATCCTACGCCTTGAAGCCAAATATTTGTTGGAGATACAATTTGTTTGCTCCAAGTTAATCCACCATTTACAGTTTTTAAAACAGGCGTAGAATCATTACTTGTTTGACTTTCAACCGAAACATATCCTATCATACGAGAAGTAAAGTGGACTTTCCAGCAAAGCTCCCATAAATCCTTTCCGGAAAAAACTGTTTGCCACGTTGAACCACCATCGGTAGTGTAGAGTATTAATGCTTTTGCATTGTTAAAATTTATCGATGGAGTAGAGCCAATAATTATGCCTGTGTCCGCGGAGAAAAAACGGCAGTCGATAAGAGAAAACGCCAAGGAAGATAAATCTGCCGAAGTCCAATTTTGACCTCCGTTTGTTGTTTTTAAAAAATATGCAGGCCCGCCAACTCTCCCAACTGCAAATGCAATAGAATCATTTAATACATTAATTCCGCAAACACCTTTTGGCAAAGGGCCTGAAATACTTGTTACTGGTTGCCACAAAATACCTCCATCTACTGTTTGATAAAGAGGCGTAGCATCTGTCGTTGGAGACCATGACCCGAGCCCTAAGTTTCCTGCCCATCCTTTATTTGAATTAGCAAATCCAACACATCTGAAGGATGTTGCAGGTTGAAATAGCTGAGTTGAAAAGCTATTCCCACCATCAGTAGTTTTGTAAATATATCCGTCAACATTAACTACCCATTAGTTTTTATTGTTTTGCAACAACAAATTTACGACAATAGGTGGGTAGCTTTCGGGCTACCTGCTTTTTTTCAAATGATTAGTCGGTTAGTAGTTATTTACAATATAATTTATAAAGCAATGAAAAAGCACAGTGGTATGCGACCGCTTGACATTGTGGTTTTGTTAAAAATAGCTGCTAAAGGCAAATCCAATTGGCTTATGAAAAACTTAGCTAGTGAGCTAGTAATAAGTGCAGGTGAAGTGAGTGAAAGTCTTAACCGCTCGGCTGAAGCAGGTTTGATTAGTGGAGATAAAAAAGTATTAATGAAGCAGGCTGTGCTTGATTTTTTAAAGTATGGTTTAAGGTATGTATATCCACAACATCCCGGCTCAATGGTTCGTGGAATTCCAACAGCACATTCGGCAGATCCTCTTAATAAGTTTATTGTAGAAAGTGAGCCATATGTTTGGCCTTCAGTAGAAGGTACTGTAAGAGGACAAAGAATAGAGTCATTGTACCCAACGGTTCCAGCAGCCTGCATAAAGGATAAAACGTTGTATGAATTACTTTCTCTTACCGATGCGTTAAGGGTTGGTAAGGCTAGAGAAAGAAATATTGCTATGGAGGAATTGAGTAAAAGAATAATATGAAGAATGCGCACATAAATAGAAGTGTAATCAAAAAAATTGCATCTGCTTTAGGTGAATTGAACGAGCGTGTTGTATATGTTGGAGGCGCTGTAATGGGCTTATATATTGATGACCCAGCAGCAGATGATGTACGCCCAACTCAAGACTTAGATGTTAGTTTAGAGATAGTTTCTTTAAGTGAGCTGGAGAGAATAAGAGAGGATTTAGTGATAAAGGGGTTTGTGCAGAATTTTGAAGATAACATAACGTGCCGATTTCGCTACGAGGGCATTATCGTAGATGTTATGGCAACAAAACAAATTGGTTGGGCACCTGCAAATGCGTGGTTTGACTCAGGGTTTAAATCATTGCTAAATGTGAAGGTAGATGAGCAACAAATTAAAATATTATCTCTTGCCTATTTTCTTGCATCGAAATTTGCTGCTTTTAATGATAGAGGAAAGCACGATTCTCGCACTAGTAAAGATTTTGAAGATATAACCTATGTTTTAGATAACCGGACTGACCTTTCGGAGCAGATAAGATTATCGCCACCGATGTCAGAAATTATTTACAAAGTGAATTCAAAAATATTCTTGTGGATGATGTCTTGAAAGAGGCAATCAATGCAAACTTGTATTATGAAACGCAGCAAAGCAGATATGAAAAGATTATTAGGAAGCTCAAAAATGTCATTGGTGAATAGCGCTGATTTGATTATCAGAAACAATCAAGTTGAAAACAAATACTGATAAAAGAATTAGTTTTTTCATTGTTTTGTTTAACCATAAGACGTAGAAAATATAGGAAAGGTTGCCTTGAGGGCAACTAATTTCATTAAATCCTTTTTAGGTTCGATAATGGGACGCGAAAGGCTAATTATCAACTTTCAAATTCTTTTTCTTTATTTCCAATGGCAAGCAGCCCAAAGGAAATAAGTCCAAATACTAGCACGGCAGCGGTTTGTGCAAGCCATGCTACCCAGCCAAATGCTACACCAATTGCGGTGGTGTAACCCCAGAGAAGCATAATTTGTAATACTATCCATTGATACGCGCCAATGCCGCCCGGTGAAGCGATAACTCCTAAACTTCCAAAGCACATAATTACTAGGCAGTCGGCAAGCGACATACTTTGTGTTTCGGTAAAAGCAAAAATGCAAACGTAAACGGACATCAAATACATAAACCAAATAAATAAAGAATGGAACGCAAACCACCATTGACTTTTTACTTTGGAAACAGATTTTATCCCATCCATAAAGCTTCCTAAAACAACAGCAATTTTTTTAACCACTTTATTTTCAAATATTTTTTTTCTGAAAAAATACAGCGCTGCTAAAGCTCCCGCAGTGATAATTAGTAATGTTAAGAACATGAACGTATTTTCCATTAAGCCCAACAGCTTTGCGGAAAGGGGTTCAAGAATTTTTTCTAAAATGTAATTTTTGAGTCGCTCATATTCTATCCACGCAGAAATAATAAATAGCAAGAGCATCACCAAAATGTCTATGATTCGTTCTGCTATAACAGTTCCGAAAGATTGCGTAAGCGGAATATTTTCATAGCGTTTTAAAATTCCACATCGCAGCACTTCGCCTAAGCGTGGAAAAGCCAGGTTGCCTACGTATCCAATCATAACGGCATGAAAGGTGTTGCTAAGCTTTGGGTTTAAGCCCAACGGTTCTAAAAGCATTTTCCAACGTACCGCTCTGCTAAAGTGTGCTATAAGTCCTGCTACGATTGATAATCCTACCCAAAAATAATTTGCTTCTTTTAACGATTTGGCAATTTGAATTTTATCCTCTTCGGTTAATCCTTTTAAAGCAAGCCAAACAAGTGCGCCTCCAATAAGTAGAAATATTAAAAATTTGAGAGTAGCGAATAAGTTCTGTTTCAAGAAATAATTTTATCTGGTTAGCAGTACAAAAATAAAAGGAGAAAACTCACAAAAAGGCTAAAAGCAGATAAACTGCTAACCTTTCATTGTTTATTTCAATGTGTTGGTGTTTGCATCCGGAAATATAAGGCTGGGCTTAAAAGATTTCGCTTCTTCAAAATCCATATCCGCATAAGAAAGGATAATTACATCATCGCCCACAGAAAATTTTAAAGCAGCGGGACCATTCATGCATATTACGCCCGATCCTTTAGCGCCCTTAATAACATAGGTAATAATGCGCTCACCGTTTCGGTAGTTTAGTACATGCACTTGCTCGTTTTCTATTAAGTTAGCTGCGTTCATCAGAAGCTCATCAATGGTAATACTGCCTACATAGTTTAAGTCGGCTTCGGTTACTCGAGCACGGTGTATTTTCGATTTTATTACTTGTATTTGCATATGCTAATTTATGAGTGGCGAAGTTATACAAATAAATAAATGAGAAATTTGAAAATCAAAATTAGGAGAAGGGCAACATGCTCTAATGTCTTTCTCTGCGATTCTCTGTGGGCTGCATCTCTGAGCTCTCTGTGTTTAAGGGCTGCTTGACTGACATCAATTATTAGAATTATACGGCTGGTGGACTAAAAAGTGGTACAAAGAGTATGGAAAATGCAAAATGTCCTACATGCTTAAAATTGGATATTATCAATTAATCTAACGTTTCCTGCTTTTACAGCAATACATCCGCGGATATTATTCGATTGACTCCAATCTGTTATGGATTCTAAAGTTTCTGCATTTACTATTTCAAAATATTCGACTTGAAAAAGAGGGTCGGTATTTATTTGTTCAGTAGCCCAATTAACAAGCTCTGAAACCGAGAGAGTTTTTTTGTTTTCTTTTGCTGCTAATAATGTGCTGTAAATAATGGAAGCATTTTTTCTTTCTGCCGGACTCAAAAGTACATTTCGGGAACTCATAGCTAGTCCGTCTTGTTCCCTTACAGTAGCACATCGAACAATTTTTATGGGAAGCTTAAATTCTCTAACCATATATTCTATAATTGCCACTTGCTGAAAGTCTTTTTCCCCAAAATAAGCTGTATCAGGCTGAATGATGTCAAAAAGCCTTTTAACCGCCCTACAAACTCCTTGGAAATGTCCTGGACGGTATTTTCCCTCCATCACTTTATCTAAAACCCTAAGTTCTAATAGATCATTTTCTGTCTTTGATCCTTCGGGATACATGTCATAAACAGAAGGCGCAAAAAGCAACCCACAATTTGCTGTTTTTAGCATTAAAGAGTCATTCTCAAGCGTTCTAGGGTATTTGTCCAAATCTTTCTTATCGTTGAATTGAAGTGGGTTTACAAAGATGCTGGAAGCAGTAATGCTGTTTTCTCGATTCGATTGGTTTATTAACGAAATATGGCCAGAATGTAATGCTCCCATGGTTGGAACAAACCCAATAGTTTTGCCTTCCTTTTTTAACTCCGAAAGGCAATTTCTTGTATCTGAGATCGTTGTGAATGTTAGCACTTAAAACAGAGTAAATACTTTGGAATTGTCAGTAATTTTTATATACAGAAACACAACAAAACTACTTCAATTATTTGTTCAATTATCAAATTTTTATTACTATCTTTGACCTCCTTTAATACGAACCCTTAAAACCTCAATTCTTCCTATGAAAAAAGCCAGAATGTTATTTATTTCGCAGGAAATAACCCCTTATGTGGAAGAGAGCCATATGAGCATCATCAGCCGTCAGCTTCCTCAGGGAATTCTTGAGGCTGGAAAAGAAATCAGAACCTTTATGCCTCGTTTTGGTTGTATTAACGAACGTAGGCATCAATTACACGAAGTTATCCGCCTTTCGGGCATGAACCTCATTATAGATGACTTTGACCATCCTTTGATTATTAAGGTGGCATCTATCCCAGCTGCTCGTATGCAGGTGTATTTTATTGATAATGAGGATTATTTTAGCAGAAAATCTATTACCACTGATAAAGCAGGTAATATTTTTGCCGATACCGATGAGCGTATAATCTTTTATTGCCGTGGGGTAATAGAAACTGTACGTAAATTAGGATGGGCACCTCATATCATACATTGTCAGGGTTGGATGACCTCCCTTGTTCCAATGTATTTGAAACGCGCCTTTGGCGATGATCCATTGTTTGCAGAGAGCAGAATCATCTTCTCGGTTTACGATGATGAATTCAAACAAACCTTAAACAAGGATTTTGCTACCAAAGCCTACTTTGATGGTATTGGAAAAGACGATGTGAAACACATTAAAACAGGCACCTATGCTGGTTTAATGAAGACAGCAATTGATTTCTCCGATGCGATTATCCGTGTAGGTAAAAACTCTAATTCAGAAGTTGAAAAATACCTGAAGAAGACTGACAAGCCTGTATTGGATCATCCAGGTGATGATTATATTGATATGTACAATGACTTTTACGATGCGGTGTTGGAAGAAGAGCCTGCCATGGCTTAAGTCCAATTCTGTATTAATTAGTAATTGTCAAATAAATACTTTTTCGTAACGTTGTCCCGATTTTAATCGGGACAACTTATTTTTATGACCAACCAATTTAGATATTTAGTTTTTTTTACGCTTTTAGTATTTGTTTTTTCCTGTAAGAAAAAAACTCCCGAAGATATTGGACTGCCGATATTGCCTGGAGAAGATCTTTTAAATGCTTCATTTACAGATACCGTTACGTTAGTTACCCATACGGTGTACGATGATTCATTAAGAACAGATGAGATAACTCCCTTGTTACTTGGAAACACGAATGATCCTTTGTTTGGAGTAACCAAGGCCTCTATCTTTACTCAATTTTCACTTTCTAAAACTAATCCGGTGTTTGGTACAAATCCAGTTTTGGATTCTGTGGTACTTTCAGTGGTGCATAGTGCCGGTCAATATTATGGAAACCTCAGTCCTCAGAAATTCAAAGTCTATGAAGTGAGCCAGCAGCTTTCCAGAGATTCAATTTATTTTTCCAATCATACGCACGAATACACAACGGAGCTTGGAAGTGCGTATGTTACCCCCAAATTAAATCCTGCCAAAGATTCTTTAGTAGTGGATTCATTAAAATATCCTCCACATTTAAGAATTCATTTAGATAAAAACTTCTTTCAGAATTTTTTGAATACAACAACTTTTTATAGCAGCAACGCAAGCTTTCAAAGTTATTTCAAAGGAATTTATATTACTTCATCTTCGGGTGTTGCAGTAGGACAAGGAGCTGTAATGTATATGGATATGACGAATATTTATACACGCATTACTCTGTTTTATCACAACAGCACAGATACTACATCCTATTACTTCCCAGTAAATAAAGATGCATGTGCCAGGTACACGCATTTTGAACACGATTATTCATCGGCCACAGAATTAAATGCCCAATTAAATTCTTCTAATTCTATTCAAAAAGACAAAGTATTTGTGCAGGCTATGGCGGGCGTACGCACAAAGATTACGATGCCTTATTTGATGAACTTGTTTAGTCAAGGAAAAATTGCCATTAATAAAGCAGAGTTGATTATGCCGGTAGATCCAACCTCAATTTCTGGAGCTGATACTATTTATATTCCGCACCCTAAATTAGTCGCTACCATTGCTGATAGTGCATTAGGTCCGGTTATTATGCCAGATTATTTTGAAGGAGCTACTTATTTTGGTGGCGAATATGATAAGACGAAAAAGGAATATCGTTTTAATATAGCAAGGTATATGCAACAAGTATTGAATGGAAAAAGAAAAAACCAAGGTCTGTATATTATTACCAATGCTCGTCCTACTACTGCCAATAGAGTGCAGTTAGTTGGTGGCAATAAATTGCTTACAAATCGTATGCGCCTTAAGATTACCTACACGCCTCTGTATTAATTGCATCATTTTCATCTTATTTTACATCTTTCTTGGTATAGTTTGTGATATATTTATTATTATTCATAAATTTATAGGATGCTAAAATACATTACTCTCTTTCTAGCTATATTTTCTTTAACTGAACTTTCTGCAAAAACAGAAAATGTTCTTTTGCTTACACATCCTGTAACAAAAGAGGCTCAGGAGTTAAAAGAAGGGTCTTACTTGGTTTTTGAGTTAAAGAGTGACAAGTCTATTAGGGAAGGTTTTATAAGAGAAATACTTGAGGATGCCATTATTCTTGATGACTCTCAAGTTTCACTTTCGCAAATAAAAATACTGGCTGGCAGCTCAAAAGCAAAAGTGGTAGCAGGTAGAGTTGCTAATACCATTGGCAACGCACTTTTATTTACTGGGATGACGGTGTTTGACTGTGGCTTAAACATTATGTTCTATGAAGATTTTTATTATTGGCCTATTGGAGGCTCTATCTGGGTTGCAGGGGCATTAATAGCTGGTCTGGGGCACGTATTTGATTGGGCTGGACCAACAGAGCATAGCGTACGTGTGCGTAATTATAGAGAATGGGAGGCATGCATCGTTTCTGCCGATAAGCCGTTGGCTAAAGAAAATAAAATCAAACAAGATTCTATAGTTGCAGTACCTGTTTTAGTGGAACCTCAAAAAGAAAAAAATAAAGTAACTCCCGATGACGTGTACGGGGATTAATTATTCTACGGCTTTTTCTTTTGCAGTAATGGCTTCTACGGTTTTAGACTGAACAACAATATCGGCTTTCTTTTTTTCCTGCTCCGCTTTGTTTTTTACTTTATCATCTTCAGCTTCTTTTATTTTTTGCTTGTAATCTTCAATTTTTTGTTTGTAGTCATCTACGCTGGAAGTAAGTTTTTCGTGCTTTTTCTCAAGCTCTTTTTGATCGCTTTTTAGGCTAGAAAGCTCTTTCTCTGCAGCTTTTCGTTTTCCTGCAATACCTTCTTTGGTGGTTTTAATGGCAAAATCATTAACCATTTTTTTAGCTTGACTGAATTTCTCTTTGTCAACCGAAGAACTTAAAAATGCTCCTCCTAAGTCAAAGGCAACGGTCAGCTTAGTTTCGCCATCATTTACCTTTTCAATCTTAGCATATATATCAATGGTGTTGTTGCCATTAATCTCTGAAATAACAGCATTATCGGCAAACACCTCATCCTTCATAGAAACCTTTGCTTTTTTGTTCTTCATCAATGATTTCCACTCACTACCAACATCATCAACACTTACATCGTAAATGCTAACTACCATAGCAGGGTTTTTGCCACCTCCTATGCGTTCGTCCGATTCAGCAACTTTAATTTTTTGAGCAAAGGATGCAATCGAAATAAGTAAAACAGAGAATAAGGTTAATGATTTCATGGAAAATAAGTTTGTCATCAAAGATACCAATTCATTTGGAGGGGCAAAATCCCAAATCCATTAGAATTTCTACTTTTGAATAATGAATTTCATTGATACGCATACCCATCTTTTTGCTGAAGAGTTTAATGCTGACCGATTAGAAGTCGTTCAAAAAGCTATAGATGCAGGCGTAAGTAAATTTTATCTGCCCAATATTGATAGTTCTTCCATTGAAGAAATGCTGAAGCTGGAAGAAAAATTTCCCCAGAACTGTTTTGCCATGATGGGCTTACATCCTTGTTCAGTAAATGAGAAGTTTGAAGAGGAATTAAAAGTTGTTGAAGAATGGTTTTCTAAAAGAAAGTTTTCTGCTGTGGGTGAAATAGGCTTGGATTATCATTGGGATAAAACCTTTATACCACAACAAAAGGAAGCGTTTTGTAGACAAATAGACCTTGCAAAAAAATACAATATACCAATCGTAATTCATCAGCGGGATTGTTTTGCGGATGCGTTTGATTTAGTTAAATCAAAAAATGACGAATCACTATCCGGCATCTTTCATTGTTTTTCCGGATCGCTTGAGCAGGCCAACCAAATTATTGAATTAGGAAATTTTAAATTAGGAATTGGAGGAGTAGTCACCTATAAAAACGCTGGATTGGTTGAGGTGTTAAAGCAGGTTGACTTACATCACCTGGTGCTTGAAACGGACTCACCCTATTTAACGCCCGTGCCCTTTAGAGGAAAGAGAAATGAAAGTTCGCATGTAATTTTAGTTGCTAAAAAGATTGCAGAAATAAAAAATATCACATTAGAAGAAGTTGCCGAAGTAACAACGGCTAATGCGGAGCAACTATTTGAAAAAAAAAATGAGTAAGCCCAAAAATAAGAAAGTAGGAAAAGGCCAACCCCAAAGCACAAAAACCCAACCTTCGTCATTCCGTTGGATGTATGTTTTGCTATTTACCCTTGCAGTTCTACTTTATGCAAACACCATTAATCACGAGTTTGCATTTGACGATTCCGTAGTAATCACTGGAAATAAATATACTATGCAAGGTTTTGAGGGAATAAAAACGCTTGCTACAAAAGATCTTTTCTTCGGAATTTACGGGAACTCGCTTGATTTAGAAGGAGGTCGTTGGAGGCCATTAACCCTTGTCATGTTTGCCGTTGAGTATCAATTTTTTGGTGATAACCCTTTGCCATATCATTTGATAAATATTTTACTGTATGGCTTAACTGCCATTATTTTATTCATGACTTTAATGGAACTTTTTCAATCTATTGGCGGAAAAGGTGGAGGAGTACTGCTTTCATTTATTTCTACGCTGTTGTTTATTGCACATCCCATTCATACGGAAGTGGTGGCAAATATTAAAAGCAGAGACGAGATTATGTCTTTTCTGTTTTTATGCTTAACCTTATTCTATCTTTTTAAATATGTAAAAACAGATGCTAAGAAATACATAATATATGGAGTTGTTTGTCTGTTTACGGCATTGCTTTCCAAAGAGAACGGTGTTACTTTCATTGCAATTATTCCACTTTCCTTATTTTGTTTTGCAAATAAAACAATAAAACAAAGCTTACTACTTACGGCACCTTTTTTTATCACAGCATTAATTTATTTTGCCATACGTACATCGTTGGTAGGTATTATTGGGGATAGGGAAAGCAATGACTTAACAGACAATCCATTTTTGCAAATTAATTTTCCTGAGTTACCAACGTTAATACCTTTTGCGCAAAAAATAGCTACCGTTTTTTGGATCTTACTGAAGTATTTGTTGTTGCTCATCTTTCCTCACCCTTTAACGAGCGACTATGGCTTTAGTCAAATCCCGGTAATTGGATTTAGCGACCCCAAAGCGATTGCCTCAATATTAGTTTATGTTGGCTTGATAGTTTTTGCGCTAAATATTTTGTGGAAAGAGTTTCAAAACAGAAAATTACAAACTATAAAAGCATCGGTTTCGTATGAAGTAGTATTGGCATTTTGCATTTTGTTTTTTCTTGGAACCATATCCATCGTTTCTAATCTTTTATTTTTAATAGGCACTACCATGGGTGAGCGTTTTGCATTTATTTCGTCACTAGGTTTTTGTATTGCCTTAGCTGTTTTGTTTCAAAAAATATTTAATTGGGATAAGTCAGTAATAAGTTCTCCCAATGCAGCCATAAAACTATACCCCTTGTTAATCATATTAGCGCCATATTTTTATAAAACCATAGACAGAAATCCGGATTGGAAAAATAATGAAGCATTATTTACTGCGGATGTAAAGACCAGTACAAATAGCGCTAATGCACATTATTATTATGCAAATACGCTCTTTACAAGTCATATGGAAGACGAGCCAAGTCCAAAGCGCGATTCTATATTTGCCGAGGCAAAAAGAGAATTTCAAACGGCTATGCGCATCAATCCTTATTTTCATTATTGCTATTATAACATTGGATTAATTTGGGAAAAATTAGGACAGCCGGATTCTGCCATAGTCTATCAGCTAAAAACAATTAATTTGAAACCGGATAATACCATGGCTCAGTACATGGCAAAAGGCGCATTGGGATTAGTATATGGAAAATTGAAAGGAGATTTTGAAAAAGCGATTCCATTATTAAAGGAAGCACTGGCAAATAAACCGGAAGATACTGGATATCATGAAAATCTTGGAATTTGTTATGCGATGAAAGGAGATTTTGATAATTCCATCAAGGAATTTGAAACATCTTTAAAATTTAAAACTAAACTCACCAAGCAAGATGCTAGGATATATATGAATCTTGGCCTTAGCTATCAAAATAAAGGCGAGAAACAGAAAGGGGATGACTATTTTCAAAAAGCTTTTCAGCTGGATCCTTCATTAAGGAAATAAAAAAATCGCCAACGTATATTGATACACTAGCGATTTAATATAAAAAAACTAATTTATTTTTTTTCTTCTACAGGCAAAAGTTCAAAATGTGTGGCTACAAATCTATCGCCAACCACTTCGCCTTTTACTTTTGCTTTTCTAACGACAATGCAAATGCCGTCTTTCCCGTGCTCATCACCAATTGATTTTTTATCTACGCCATCAGCATAGTATGCTTTGTCGCCCATGCGAACTGCAATGTTACAGCCATTTCCTTTTAAGCCAAAGTTGCACTGTCCGCAAGATGCTTCAACAACAGTGAGTGCTGCATCATCAGTAGAAGTGGTTTTAGCTGGAGTGGTTGTTTGTGCATTAAGAGCTAATGCAAATAAACATGCAGAAGCGAAAGAGAATAATTTTTTCATTTTTTTTGTTTGGTTATTGATTAATATATAATTTATTAAGATAGTTTTCCGCCTAAAACAGCATTGATTCCTGGCTCTACAAGTACGGTTTCGTTAGTCAAGTCATTCACGCCAAGGGTTAATACTTCTGAGATAAAAGGTCCTACTTTTCTGGGTGGGAAATTAACTACTCCAAGAATAAGTTTGTCTTTTAGTTGCTCTTTGGAATAGTTTTTTGTGATTTGAGCGCTGGAATTTTTTATGCCAATCTCTTTCCCGAAATCTATTTTTAATTTATATGCTGGCTTTTTAGCTTCCGGAAAATCCAACGCTTCAATTATTTTTCCTACTCGAATATCGAGCTTTTTAAAATCATCGATGGAAGCCATTGCAGCTTGTGTGTGATTTCCCTTTTCTTCGGAAAGGGAAGGACTACTTTTCTTTAGTTTTTCCACCTGTTTTTCAATTACATCATCTTCAATTTTATCAAACAAAAGTTTTGCTTCTCCAAGCTGATGACCAGCGTTAAGTAGATCTGTTCGACCGCCATCCCTCCAATTTAATTTTCCTATGCCAAGAATTTTAGAAAGATTAATAGTTGTTCTTGGTAAAAAAGGTTCAGCAAGTACAGCTAGATTGGCGCAAATTTGCAAACAGATATTCAAGATGGTGCCAACTCTTTTATGGTCAGTTAGTTTCCAAGGTTCGTTTTCTGCCAAATATTTATTTCCTATACGAGCTAAGTTCATTAATTCAGATAGCGCATCACGAAATTTAAATACATCCAAGGAAGAAGAAATTTTATTTGGGAACTTGCTGATTTCTTCCATCAATAGCACATCTCCTTTTTTAAATTCTTCGGCAGGAGGAACGGTATTGTTAAAGTACTTTTGTGTAAGTACGATAGTGCGGTTCACAAAGTTTCCTAAGATAGCTACCAACTCGCTGTTGTTTTTAGCCTGAAAATCTTTCCAGGTAAAATCATTGTCTTTCGTTTCCGGTGCATTGGCAGTTAACGTATAGCGCAACACATCTTGCTTGTTTGGGAATTCCAATAAGTACTCATTCAGCCACACCGCCCAATTTCGTGAGGTAGAAATTTTATCTCCCTCTAAGTTTAAAAATTCATTTGCAGGAACGTTATCGGCTGTTATATAATCTCCATGCGCCATTAACATGGCAGGGAATATGATGCAGTGAAAAACGATATTGTCTTTGCCAATAAAATGAATCAGTCTGGTTTCTTTATCTTGCCAATATTTTTTCCAATCGTTTGGAAGTAGCTCTTTTGTAGCAGAGATGTATCCAATCGGTGCGTCAAACCAAACATAAAGCACTTTTCCTTTGGCATCTTTAATAGGCACTTTTACGCCCCAGTCTAAATCGCGCGTCATAGCGCGGGGTTGTAATTTTTGATCCAGCCAGGATTTACACTGTCCGTATACGTTTACCTTCCATTCTTTATGCGATTCAATATATTTTTCAATTTGCGGCTGCATTTTGTCGAGCGGCAAAAACCAATTTTTTGTTTTTTTCAGTATAGGCTTCTCTCCAGAGAGTGTGGACCTGGGATTTATTAAATCGGTAGGGTTTAATGTGGATCCGCATTTTTCGCACTGATCGCCATAGGCGCCATCGTGATTGCATTTTGGGCAAGTGCCAACGATATATCTATCGGCCAAAAATTGGTTGGCCTTTTCATCAAAATATTGCTCTGTAATTTCTTCTGTAAAAATATTTTTATCGTAAAGATTTTTAAAGAAATCAGAAGCAGTTTCATGATGTACCTTGCTGGAGGTGCGGGAATAAATATCAAAGGAGATTCCAAATTCTTTAAAAGAGTCACCCATCATTTTATGGTACTTATCTACCACTTGTTGCGGGGTAATGCCTTCGTTTTTAGCTTTAATAGTTATTGGCACACCGTGCTCATCCGATCCGCATATAAATTTTACATCCTCTCCTTTAGAGCGTAAATAGCGAACATAAATATCGGCTGGCAAGTAGCAACCTGCAAGATGACCTATGTGCACGGGACCATTTGCGTAGGGTAGCGCTGCTGTTACGGTATGTCGTTTAAAGTTCACAATCTACGTTGTTGGTAACAAAATCAAATTCTGCAAGGGCAGATTGTATTCTGTTTTAATTTAGTGCCAAAGATAATAAGAATGGTAACTCCTACTCATCTAAAGAAAAGCGATAAAATTGGGATTTTAGCACCTGCCAGAAAAGTGTCAAGGATTGATATTGAGTTTTCGATAGAAAAATTTCATAGTTGGGGATTAGAAGTTGAGCTAGCAAAAAATATTTTTACAGAATACAACCAGTTTGCGGGAGTTGATAAAGACCGCCAGGAAGATTTTCAGAAAATGCTGGACGATGCCTCTGTTAAAGCAATTGTTTGTGCAAGAGGCGGGTATGGCTCAATCCGAATTATAGATGATTTAAGCTTTTTGAACTTTAAGAAATCTCCTAAATGGATTGTTGGTTATAGCGATGTGACGGTGATGCATTCACACATAAATCAAAATTTTGGAGTTGAAACCTTACATGCTACCATGCCTATTAATTTTAACAAAGATGAAGAATCAGTAGAGGCTCTTCGAAAAGTTTTGTTCGGAGAAAAAATCGAATACTTGGTTGCTGCCCATCCATTGAGTCGAATAGGAGAAGCTACTGCTGAATTAGTTGGAGGAAATTTATCTATGCTTTACGCGCTGCAAGGAAGCGTTTCGGACATACAAACATCGGGCAAAATACTTTTCATTGAAGATATTGATGAGTATCTGTATCACATCGATCGTATGATGGTAAGCTTAAAGAGATCGGGTAAGCTATCACAACTGGCGGGCTTAGTGGTTGGTGGATTAAGCGATATGCGCGATAATGAAACCCCTTTTGGGAAAACGGCAGAAGAGATAGTTTTAGATGCAGTTTCTGAATATAATTATCCAGTGTGTTTTGGTTTTCCAGCTGGACATACCACAAAAAATTTAGCCCTTCCACTGGGTAGAAGGGCTAAACTTAAAGTATCAAGCCAGACTTCGCTGACATTTTAGAAATTACTTCTGCATTTGAAATTCTTTGTAGTCGGCAGGAATATCAAATACCGAGGATTCAATAGTTTTCTTAGCTACTTTGGTAGCTTCCATTCTAACCTCTTCTTTGTTGGTAGAAAGATTTACTTGAGAAGATAGGAAAGGGAACATGCCTTCAGCACCTGCAATATGCTGAATGTAAACAGCAGATTTATCTTTTCTGTTAAGCACTTTCAAAAGTTTGAAAAAGAAATCATAATTGTTGGCTGCCATCCAATAGGTAATTTTAATGCTGTCTTCAAGATTCGTAACAATATATTCGCTACACTTAGTGCCCTGGATTGTTTTAACATTTCCTGTCTTTTTAACTTCAGGCTTTCCTGCAGGTGCTGTTTTAGTTCCACCGGCTTGCGTGAAATAGATTTTGCGATCGTGACTCATCGAAAGGATGCTTTGGTTTTTTAGATCAATAATAAAGCTGCCTTCAGCTTTTTTAGATTTACTTCCAATTTCATCAATTCGAACTTTATCTCCTTTCACGTAGTAAACGTAGTTTACTGTATCGGTAGTAGATTGCTTTCTGAATTCAATAACACCTTCAAATGATTGAGCTGTTGCGATAAACATCCCCATAAAGGCAAATAAAGTGGAAACAAGTAATTTTTTCATAATTTTTTTAGATTAAGTGGTACGAAAATAATCATTTTTAACGACCTAAATAACAGAGATTCAACAATCATACCAAATCAAATTACCTTGTTAATAGCACAAATTGTAGTTCGTTATTTCTTTCAATTACTATATTCGTTAAATATTCAATAATAGTACAAAAATGGCTGAACATAATGACACAGGCAATATAGGAGAGAAGCTAGCAGTTGATTTTTTATCTCAAAATGGATATCAAATAATAGAGAAAAACTGGAGATTTGGCAAGGAGGAAATCGACATTATTGCTCAAAAAAAAGATACCTTGATTGTTGTTGAAGTAAAAACCAGAAGTGGCAGTTTTTTTAAAGAGCCAGAAGAGTTTGTAAACAGGCAAAAACAAAAAAATATTATTAAAGCAGCAAATAACTACATTGAAAAAAACAAGTTGGATGTAGAGGTTCGTTTTGATATTATAGGGGTTATTATATCGGGTAAGAGCCATCATATTAACCATCTTGAAGATGCGTTTAATCCTATAGCCTAGATAGTTTAAGTGTAGGTTCTGCTTAAGTTCCTTTTTCCTTCATACCTTTACTCCATGCCTCAGCGAATATTATTAGTAGAAGACGAAGAAAACCTTCGTAGCGCTATCCGTCTTAATCTCGAAATGGAAGGTTATGACGTTACGGAAGCTCGAGATGGTAAAGTGGCTTTTAATCATTTCAGATCTGCGCATTTTGATTTAATAATTCTTGATGTAATGCTTCCAGAAATGGATGGGTTTACCCTTTGTCAGAAAATGAGATTGGAAAACACGCAAGTTCCTATCATATTTTTAACTGCGAAAGGTGCCAGCGATGAGCGTGTGCAGGGGTTAAAACTTGGGGCAGATGATTACTTATCTAAACCTTTTAACCTTGAAGAGCTTTTATTAAGGATAGGATCCCTATTGCGAAGAGCGCCAAAGACTATGCAAGAAAAAAGCGAAATGAATACCTATCGCTTTGGACAGAACGAGGTAAATTTTTTAACTTTTGATGTAATTGACAGAGAAGGAAAAAGCATGCGCCTGCCAAAACGCGAAATTCAATTATTGAAATTATTGATCGAAAGAAAGAACGAAGTAGTTTCCAGAGAAGATATACTGAGAACCGTTTGGGAGTTTGACGTATACCCATCAACACGAACGATAGACAATTACATAGTAAATTTTAGGAAGTATTTTGAGAAAAACCCTCGAGAGCCCAAACATTTTTTTTCAGTACGGGGAGTAGGGTATAAGTTTATCGATTAATAAGCTTCTTAGCAAATTCTGTAGCTTCATTTGCAATCCCACTGAAATATATTCCTGCAACATATATCGTTGTAATTAAAACACTACGGTATGTCATGTCGAATATTGAGTTTTCTAGCGTAGGCAAGAAGTGATTTACTACCAAGCTAATCCCAATTAAACCTACTACAGCAATAACATATCCGCTAAATGGCTGCAAGTTATATCCTCTATATATAATTATTGTTTTAAATAAATTGGATAAGATAAGTGAGGTTGCTGTAGCAATGGCAGCCCCTTCTATTCCCCAGATAGGAATTAAGATGATATTTAGAATAACACTAAGAACAATCAACCCAATAAGCATGTAAGATCCTTGCTTGTACTTATCCGAATAAAAAATAATGGAGCTATTCATTCCTGTGGCCATGTTAGACAAGGCACTAATGCCTATAATAATAACTGTATTACGGCCAGCGAGGTATTGCGAAGGGAGTAAAGAGAGAAATGGGGTAATGTTTATAACGATGCCAATAAAAAGTAATCCGCCAATTATTAAAAGTAATCTGGTAGATTTAAAATATACTTCTTTAATAAGTTTAAAATCATTTCGAGATATAGCGTCTGATATTTTTGGATCTGCAATTTTTGCGAGCGCACCGGCAGGTACTTCAATCATGCTGGCTACTAAGAATGCTACGCTATAAATTGCAACTTGTTTTAAATCCAAAAAACTACCAATAAGGATGTTGTCAATGTTGTTTCTTATAGCCATGGAAGCTAGGGTAGCTAAAGAAAGCAGTATGATATAGTTGGCTGTTTTTTTTAGTTCAAACGTTTTTACAAAAGCCCAGTTTACTCGAAAGGAAACTTTATCAATAGATAAAATATAGATTAACAGTAAGACAGTTTGAACTCCAAATGTTATCATGAATAAGAGTACAAAAAAATCAAAGCTTATTATTTTCAAAAAGTACAATGAAACAACAACCATTGCAGCTACTCGAATATAAACCTCATTTAAGAAAGAAGGGAGAGCAGTTTTAAATAAGCAGGATGAATATGCGTTTAATACGGTATTGAGTCCAATGAAAAATGATAATGGGAAGATGTAGTAGAAGTATTCAATAAACAAGGGTGCATTCTCGTATTTAGACAGAATGGTTCCTTTTAATAAGAAAACACCTCCAGAAATAAGAATAAAACCAAAAAGTGCTATTCGAATTAATAGCCCGAAATAGCCGTTGTGCCCATTAGTAGGATTTTTAAATAATGGAAAATATTTTACACTGAATGCATTTAGTCCTAATGGGTAAAGTGTAGCAATTAAGACAGAAATAGAGTACAACACTCTTGTTAGTCCCAACTCTTCGAGACTAAGCATTCTGGGCTGTAAAATAAGGGTATTAATAAAACCAACAATAACACCTAAATAGGAAATTACAGTGTTTTGGATTGCTTGTTTTTGGATGGATCCCAAGGTGGTTTTTTTCTAGCGGTATGCTACCGAAATTAGTAATTATATCGATAAGTTTGCCCTGCGTAATAAAAGGTATATTTTTGTACCGAATAAGTAATTATGGTAACACTAATTAAAAAATTATTTTCTTTTTTCGGATTGAAAATTGTAAGCATCAATTTTCTTAAAAACCCTCCTGACTTAGATAAAGATTTTTATCCTTTGTATGAGCGATGCAAGGATTATACAATGACATCTGCAGAGCGCTTATTTAGCGTGTACAATGCAGTTAAATACATTGTTGAAAATGATGTTAAAGGTGATATTGTGGAGTGCGGAGTTTGGAAAGGTGGAAGTACGATGATGGCTGCGCTTACTTTTCAAAAATTTGGGGTAACAGATCGAAAGATTTATTTGTACGATACCTTCGAAGGTATGAGCCCTCCTACTGGCAAAGACACTACTTATTATGGAGAATCAGCTGAAAAAGAATGGAATAAAGACATGAAATGTTATTCGCCATTAGAAGAAGTAAAGTTAAATATTAAGTCTACAGGATATCCTGAAGCAAATATTTTTTACATTAAAGGAAAGGTAGAAGATACAATACCTGAAACAATACCCTCAAAGATTGCGTTACTTCGACTTGATACAGATTGGTACGAATCAACCTACCATGAATTAATACATCTTTACCCTTTGCTTGGTCAAAATGGAGTATTGATTATTGATGATTACGGATTTTGGAAAGGCGCTAGAGAAGCAACTGATCAGTATTTTAAAGAAAAAAATATAAAAATTCTTTTGAACAGAATCGATAGCACTGGTAGGATGGCTATTAAGACAGGTGCCTAGTTTTTCTTTCCGTAATATTTTTCAATTATTTTCTTATTGTAATTGATAGGAAGTTGAAATCCATGTTCTTTTAAAACGCTAGAAAAAATACGATTATCCGTTATATAGCAATCGCCTTTTTCTTCAATAGTATATATTGCTTTTTCCTTTATGCTTTGCTCAAGCATTTCAACTAGTTCAGCGATAAAAATTTGATTCCCAAAATGTACATTTATTATTTTATTTGAGTAACTATTAGATTTTATTATTGGTGCTAGTAAAATTTTCACATCATCAACATCCATAATATACCTGCAAGCATTTTTGTGTAGACTAAATGTTTTGTTTTGTGATATGCAATTAAAGAGGAAATTTGTCAGTGTATTTGCGTTTGGCGTTTTCCCAACTAATATGGGCAGACGAAAAATAAGATAAGAGTTAAGTTTCTCTTGAATAAATTTTTCCAATTTTAATTTATGAAGAATATACGGAGTCTTTGCAAGCGTTTTGTCAAACACGCTGCAGGTGCTGAAATAAATAAAAAGTGAATTTGATGTAGAATATTTTTCAACTAATTTGTACTCTCTCTCATATTCAGTTTTATTTTCTAGCGTAGAGTTGGAAACGCCTGAGGCAAAAAGAACGACAGTGTCATCGTCTTCAAACTGAGAAAATGCGTTTGCTAATAAACCGTTGCCTACTACCATGATATAAAATTACTCTCGTAAATGTACTATTTTTACATTTATTAAAATTTCTAATCTAGCATTGAAGAAAAAAATCCTATATACCTATCCTGGGCTTGTTTCATTTGTAAGAAATGATTTAAAGTTGTTGTCCGATTTTTATACTGTCAGGCAGTTTGGATTTATTCCTAAGAAAAAGATTTTTACGCCCCTCTATTTTATTAAACAATTATTTTTTATTCTCATAAATTTGCCGGGCACATCTATCTTTATTTGTCAGTTTGCCGGGTATCATTCATTGCTTCCGGTGCTGTTTGGCAAGCTATTTAATATTCCCGTATTATTAGTACTTGGCGGTACCGACTGTGTTTCATTCCCATCTATCAATTATGGGAACTTTAATAAACCACTATTAGGATGGTTTACTTATCGCTCTTTGAAATATGCAACTCATTTGGCGCCTGTTCATGAAAGTTTGGTAATAAGTAATTATACCTATACAGATGATGATACATTGAAGCAGGGATACCAGTTCTTTCATTCTGATATTAAAACGCAACATACTACTTTGTGTTATGGGTATGATCCTGAAAAATTTGTTTCATCTGAACATAAAAAGACAAACTCGTTTATTACTGTAGCACAGTTAAACGCTCCTAACTATTATAGGAAAGGCATTGATTTGATTTTTGAGATGGGTAAGCGTTTTCCAGAATTTTTTTTTACAATTGTAGGGAACACTGCTGAAATGAAATATGATTTTGTTCCTCCAAATGTAACGCTACTTCCGTTTATTCCCTATGAGGAATTAAAAAATGCTTATGGTAGCCATGAATTTTATTTTCAACTATCTATTTGCGAAGGATTTCCAAGTGCCCCCTGCGAAGCTATGTTGTGTGGATGTATTCCAATAGTTTCTAACGTGGCAGCCTTGCCAGAGATTGTAGGTGATGCAGGTTTTATACTCCCTAAAAAAGACCCAGATTTGCTTGAGCAATTATTGAAAAAAGCATTGAGTTCAGATAAAACAACTCTTTCAATCAAAGCAAGGCAACGCATCATCGACAAATATCCTATAAACGAAAGGCAGAAGTTTATTGAGTTAGTAGGTAGATTGGCTAAGCAGTAGTTTCGGAAAGTTTTTTACCACTTATGGTAACTGTAAATTCTTTATCTGGATAAGTTGGATAATCAAATTTCTTTGTATTGAAATTGCCATTTGTGTAAATAGCGCAAAGTGTATTTGTCAGGTGAAATATTTTGGATCTTTTATCTGCAGGTGCTCCGTCTAATATTCCAGCAAACACTTCCCAGTCAATATGTTCGTATTGGCTCGTGTAGTCATGCCAAATAATTATAGAGTTTTCGTTTTTTAATAATTTGAAAACATTTTGCGTATCTATTTTAACACCATCGTAGCTATGATCACCATCTACAAAAATCAAATCAAATTTTCGTCCAAGTTTGTCAAAGTCGAAAGTTCTGGAGTTGTGTTCAATATGTTCTACGTTAGGTAGGTTTTTAGAAAAAAACCGCTGAACGCGTGTAAATTTTTCACCATAGCCAAATGAATTCATTTCTTTATCTGATAAGCTTAATGAAGTGCAATGTTTGGCAACGGATGCAACATTGACTATGCTCTCTCCCCTCCAAGCACCAATTTCAAGGTATTCACAGTCAGGTAAGTTTTTAGCAAACATTTTTAATACACATATGTCAATAGGTAAAGAGGTGCCGTATAAATGAGTGAATGAATGAATGGTTTCATTCATAGACGGGAAAATGTCTAGTAAGTCAATTTGAAGAAGTCCGCCTTTTAGTCCATACTTATTTATCACATATTCTTTTCGGTTAGCATTGGTTACAGCATGATACAATGCTTTAAGAATAATAGAAGGATTAGAAAATAGAATCTGAAAAAATGGAATTATTAGATTTCTCCTTTTCATAGTTGCTAAATTGACTTGTAGGATATTATATTATTATGTAATATTAGAAGAAAGGGAATTGCTCATGTGTTTTATGTAGAGCAAAAATAATCATTTATTTAGTGAGATGGTATTAAGCAGATTGCTCATCTCCCCTGTTTTCATTCTTCTAGAATAGTTTTCTATACTTATAGAGTCAATACGTAAGTCATTGTTTTTATACTTTTCATACAGAGAAAGTATTTCTTTTTTCATTTGGATTTTATCTCCAAAATCACAAATTACGCCTGAGTTTGTTTCTTGAATTATACGAGCCGTATCGCCTTGCACATTGCCAATTGCAAATATTGGGCGCTTGGCAGCCAGGTATTCAAAAATCTTTCCTGGAATTATTCCAAGGGTGTTGGGCGTGTCGTTTAAGGGTAGTAGAAGGACCTGCGATGAGCATATTCTTTTTAAAACTTCTCCGTGAGGAAGATAGGGAGTAGTTTCTGTAAATTCTTTTAGCCCATTAGCTTCAATGCTTTGTATTACAGAAATGTCGTTTTTACCAATTAAACGAATAGTTAAATCTTTTTTGAAACCTACATTTTCATTTATAAGCTCCTTTACCGCTTTCCAAAATTGATGTGGATTACGGTCGTTGTTCATTGCTCCGATATGAGCAATAGAAAATTTTTTGTCTAACACAACCGGTTGCTGGCTAAAGTCTGCTTCGTCA
Source organism: uncultured Bacteroidia bacterium (assembly GCA_964481195.1). Classification (GTDB taxonomy): domain Bacteria; phylum Bacteroidota; class Bacteroidia; order Palsa-948; family Palsa-948; genus Palsa-948. The sequence goes on from CAYZTB010000016.1 coordinate 44,734, forward strand.
AATCCATTGGTTATGACCTCAATATCGCGATTCAATATTTTTTTAAAATCCTGAGCCCAATTCCAGCTAACAGTAACAACTTTATCTGCAGCTTTTAAAACAGATAATTCAAGCGTTCGATGCTTTTTATCTGAAGCGTTAGAGAGTTTTAGCTTATCATAAAAATCAATGTTTGTCCAAGGGTCACGGAAGTCCGCCAGCCAAGGGATGTTAAGCGTTTTTTTTAGATGAAGAGCAATTAAGTGCATGCTGTGCGGTGGCCCAGTAGAAACCATAGCATCAACCTTATTAGCTTTAAGAAATTTTGTTAAATATTTAACGGAAGGCTCAATCCAAAACTTTCTTGCATCCGGGATGAACCAATTGCCTCGTATCCATACAGAAACTTTTTCTGCTAATCCAGGTTTTTTTTTCTCAGACAAAAATCCAGCATTTATTTTATCGCCTTTTTTTTGACCTATAAAGCGTTTGTATAAATTGTAGGGTTCCCAAATAGGTTGTTTAATTACTTGAATATCTTTAGGAATGTCTTTAAATAGTGAAACATCGGTTGCTGGTGCTTCTGGATTTTCAGGGGTATAAACAATGGGTTCCCAGCCAAATTCACGCAGGTATTTTACAAACTTAAGCCAGCGTTGTACTCCAGCACCACCGCTGGGTGGCCAATAGTATGTAATTACCAATACTTTTTTCATTCTTTACTTTTTGCACTTTTGTTTTTTAGTTCAGAAAAAACAGCAAATCCGCAAAGTAGAAACAACAATCCCATGCTTGCCATCGATACTTTTTCTCCTATAGCAATAATTTGTGGTTCAAATTTAAATTCTACTTTGTGCTTTCCAGCAGGAAGTTTCATGGCGCGAAGAACGTAGTTTGCTCGGAAATGAGGAGTTAGGCCCCCATCTACATAAGCATTCCATCCACTTGAAAAATATATCTCAGAAAAAACCGCTAACCCTTCTGCAGCAGAATTGGATTCGTAAACAAGTTCGTTGGCTTTGTAGGATTTAAGTGCTATGCTTCCTGGCGTAGATGTTTGCAATTTCAATCCTGCTAAATTGCTCTCAAAGTTTTTGTCTATAATCGCTTTGGTTTTGGGATCAAAATTATTTAGCGCTGTAATTTCGGAATCTGGGCTTATAACAATTTTATATTCGTTTACAAACCATGCGTTTCCAAGTGCATCGGGATTTGGATAGGCCATAACCGCTCCTTTATCTCCTTGGAAAATAAAATATTTTGCATTGAGCATGTTGATCACAGCCATGTTTTTTCTGTTGATATGAAAATCGATAAGCTCTTGATATCTTCTGAGTTTTGCTCCACTATATCCTCCAAGAGATTTATGAAAATAACACGTTATACCATCCTGATCTGGGCGAGCCATGGTATTCCAAACTCTGAAATTTGGGTCTTTGTCTTTGAGAATTTCTAAATCAGCAGCATGTGGTCTTCCTATTTTAGCATAAGGGTTTTTTAATTCAGATTTATTTTCAAAACTATCGTTGTTTAAGTAACGCCTGTCAACCATAATCATATCTGCTGCAATCAAGATAGCTAAAGAGATTAGTAGCATTTTAGTTTTAATGAACTGATTTTTTGCATATAGCCAAAGCAAGGAAGCGGCTAGAAGAATAAAGAAAAAACTACGAAGCGCATCAGCTTTCATAACTGCCTTTCTTACTTCTCCGGCAGCAGGTAGCGTGTTGTTTACAAAAGAGGTAATCTGTTCTTCGGGCCATTCATTTCGCTTAAGTATAGACGAAACTTCATAGCGATCACTTTCAGAAGAAAAATTGTTGAACATCTCAGGTGCAAGCCAGCAAAAGAGGGCAACTCCACCTGTTAAAGCAAAAGAAACAATCAGAATTTTTTTTCCATTTAGTATTTGCTTAAAGGGCATCGTGAAATTTTCTGTAAAAAAGTTTTTAGTTTTTAAGATTTTTTCTATTGCTAGAATGCCAAGTAGGGGCATGGTAAGTCCCGCTATTACGAGTGTCATCGAAACTGCACGAAATTTATTGTAGGCTGGAAAATAGTCGAGCATAAAGTTGGTTAAGCCAAAGGGGTCATTTTTACCCAAGGAAAGCCACAGCGAAAAAAATGTAGCAACAGTTAATGCCCATTTAAGGGGCCCACTCACAATAAATAAGCCAAGCACAAATAAAAAGACAACGATTGCGCCAGCATAAACAGGGCCGGCAACAATAGGCTGATCACCGAAGTATTGTGTGTATACCTGTGCGGCAATGTTTGCTTGCTGTGGATCTAGCTTAGAAAGATTTTTTTCTGCAGCATCGCTTTTGCCAATTGTTTGACTCGATGAACCTCCTTTGAAATTCGGAATAAGCAAAGTCATAGTTTCACTTAATGAATAACTGTATTGGGTAACATAATCTCTGTCAAGACCAGAAGTGGTAGCATCGGTTGCTTTAGGCGATCCATCAGGGTTTATCGAAAGTTCCGAAGCTCCTCTAATTGTATACTGACTAAAATCAGCAGTAGCCCAAAGGCCAGTAATATTCACTCCCAAAGCAATAAGACCAGCAACGGCTAATATTGCAGATCGTTTAAAAAAATTAAGTAACGTTTTTCCTTTCCACGCGGAGTAAAATTCTGATAACACATAAAATAAAATGATAAACCCTAAATAGTAAGTTATTTGAGGATGGTTGCAAAAAACCTCCATGGATAAAAAGAAAGCGGCAATTGCCAAGCTAGGCAACAACCGGCCTCTATAAATAAGAATGCAGCTAGCAAGAACAGGCGCCATGTAAGACATCGCGGCAATTTTAGAGTTATGTCCAGTGTCTATAATAATAAATATGTAAGAGGCTAGGCCAAAAGCAAGTGCACCAGCTATAGATAGCCAGGAATCTACTTTTAAAACTTGGAGTAGGAAATAAAATCCTAAAAAGCAAATAAAGAGATACTGGATTGGGTGGGGCAGGAAAAAGGAAAAAACTTTTTGAATAGCGGCTAGTTTGCTGGCGAAATAATTTGAAGAAATTTGATACGTAGGCATTCCTGCAAAAGGCGTATTTGTCCAGTAAGGTTCTTCATGATTTTGATTTCGAAAATCGACCAATTCTTTCGACATGCCCTTGGCCTGCATGATATCCGATTGAACTAGACTTTTTCCGCCAAAGATCATGGGCGAAAAATAGGCTACTGTTATTAATAAAAATATGCCTGCGGCAACCAAATGAGGTGCGAAGGACTTAAACGATTTATTCTCTTGCATTTTAGGGAAAATTAATTTCGAAAGTAGTTAAAAGTTTGGGATTTAATGTTTTGATTTTAGCATCAATTCAATGATATAATGCCATCATTGTATGTTTAGATAACATCGAATTGCATAATGGTCAGATAAAATTTGGGGTATTATACCAAACTCGCTAGAGGTAAATTTTTTTGAATGAAATATGTAGTCTATTCTGTAGGAAGGGAATGCGCCAATGTACGTGCTGCCAATACCATTTCCGCTTTCTTTAAATGAATCGACCAGTTTGTTAGAAAATGAATGATAGGTAAATGAAAAGGGAGTGTCATTGAAGTCGCCACATACAACAATTGGATAAGGACACGAATCTATGTGAGCTAAAATACGTTCTGTTTGATCGGCTCTTTTAACAAAAGCTCTTTTAATCCTGCGCAAAATATTTTTGGATGCAATTTCAATGTCTTCTCTTGCCAGCGTATCATTTTTTTCTTTGATAGATTCAATAAATTTATAATCTACATACCCAAAACTAATAGATTGTAAATGCATGTTGTATACTCGAATGGTATCTGAGTTTATTAGTAAATCCGAATAAATGCAAATATTATTACTCTTAGTTTTAAAGGGAACAACGCCTTTGTTTATGATTGGGTACTTACTGTACGTGGCTATTCCCCAATGGTCTTTATTTTTTTTAGTTAGATTGTACTCGATATGCATATCTTTTGCTTTTGAGATTTCAAAAATTACATTCTCTACATTAAATTCTCCCGAATCACTATGGAAATACTCTTGCATACAAAGAATGTCGGCTGATTCGTTTTCCAGAAGCGAAAAAATTTCTTTTTTGGTGTTGTTGTTTTTAGTCCATTTATACAAATCAAAAAGACGAACATTGTAAGAGAGCACTTTAATGCCATCTTTTTTTTTATCAGATTGATCGCTAAAATGAATAAGGTTTTTCATATTTACCCATCCGATTAATATGCATATTAACGAAAGCCAATATAATTTGTTCCATCGAATGATCCACCAAAATAAAAAAAGAATATTTGCTAAAAATAGAAAAGGGTAGGCAAGCCCAAAAAATGCAAATAACCAGAAATCTTTAGGATTTGCATAGGGAGATAAATAGGAGAGGAGCAAAGCAATGAGTAGGAAAAAATACACTACTCTGATTAACAAAGAAAAAACCTTTTTCATTTTTTACCGCTCGCTTTAAATAAAAAATCCTTCTCTTCCTTCGTCAAACTTTCGTAACCTGCTTTTGAAATTTTATCCAATATCAAATCTACTTTTTGCTGTTTTTCCTTTTGAGCTATATTATATTCATCGTCACTCATTTTTTTTCGATAACTAACCCTAATATTTGAAGTTTTAGAAAATAGATTTGTAATGCGATCAATTAGTACGACCATGAATTTAGAATAGTCTTTCCCTTTTTTATATTGAATCATATAATACATTCCAAATAATGCTCCTCCAATATGAGCAATTTTACCTCCTGTGTTTTGGGTTAAATCTATAAGGCTGGTAAGAATAAATGATACTAGCGCAATGTATTTTAATCGTACTGGTCCAAAAAATATTAATTGAAGAGTGTACTCAGGCACCAACACAGCAGTTGCAATAACTACAGCCATCACCCCTGCTGATGCGCCTAGTAAGTAAGTGTTAGAAAACTGGCTTGGGAAAAGCATAGCGGCTGAAAGAAAAAGCAAGCCACCACTTAAGCCGCCTAAAATATACACAGCAACTAATTGTTTGCTGCTAACATATTCGACAAAAATTTTTCCAATCCAATATAGCCAAAGCATGTTGAAGAGGATGTGTGAAAGCCCTTCGTGCAAAAACATGTAAGTTAGAATGCCCCAAAATTGTCTTAAAGCAGCAGGGAGGTTTCCGGGCAGTGACAGCCAATAAATTAGTGAAGGACCATTGCCTGTAAATCGAATCAGCTCACCTAAGATATTTACTAAGATAAAAACTATCGCATTTATGAATACAATGCGCATAATCCCATTCCCGCCTTGGGCAAATACTTTTTTCAAGTCATCAGTAACCGACATATAATTTTTATTCCTTCAAAGTTAATTGATTTTATGCGATATTTGTGAGGAATTTCAATTTGAATCTCCTTCTATGTTAGACCATAAAAAATTTACTCTCCCTAACGGGCTGCGCGTTATTTATCACGAAGATCGCTCTACGCCTCTTGTTTGCATGAATATATTGTATGATGTTGGTGCACGCGATGAGGACCCAAACAGGACCGGCTTTGCGCACCTATTTGAACACCTGATGTTTGGAGGAAGCGTTAACATTCCTAACTATGATATTCCTCTTCAGCGTGTTGGAGGTGAAAACAACGCTTTCACTTCTAACGACATCACAAATTACTATTTAACGGTACCCTCGGCAAACGTAGAAACTGCCTTTTGGTTAGAAAGTGACAGAATGTTGTCGCTTTCATTTTCAGAGAAAAGCTTAGAGGTGCAGCGCAATGTAGTTATTGAGGAGTTTAAACAGCGTTACTTAAACCAACCCTATGGTGATGTTTGGTTGTTGCTTCGCCCCATGGTATATAAAACCCACCCTTACTTATGGGATACAATAGGTAAAGAGATTTCTCACATTTCGGAGGCAAGCATAGAAGATGTAAAAGCATTTTTTAAAAAATTTTATTGCCCCAATAATGCTATTATGGTTATTTCAGGCAACACTTCTTTGGAAGTAGTGAAAGAATTATCGGAGAAATGGTTTGGACCTATCCCTAAAGGACCAGATAATGTTCGCAATTTACCTGTAGAGGAGGAGCAAAAAGAGTTTCGCTCGTTAACGGTTGAGCGCGAGGTGCCTTTTAACTCTATCTACAAAACGTACCACATGTGTTCCCGCAAAGACAAGGAATTTTATGCCGTAGATATTTTGGCGCACATACTTTCGGATGGTAATTCATCCAGGCTATACAATGAATTAGTGAAGAATAAAAAAATGTTCTCCGAGCTATATGCCTATGCCGATGATAGCATGGATAAAGGCATGTTTGTTATCAATGGGAATTTATTAAATGGAATTTCGATGGAAGATGCTGAAAAAGCTATTGAAGAGGAGCTGGAAAAGATTAAAACAGATGTAATTGAAATTAAGGAATTACACAAAGTGCAGAATAAAATTGAGACCACCATTGTGTTTTCAGAGATGAATATTATGAGTAAAGCATTAAACTTTGCTGTAGCAGAATTACTAGGCGATGCTAGCGATGTAAATAATGAAACTAAAAAATACTTGAATGTAACAGTAGCGATGCTTAAAGAACAGGCAAATCAAATTTTTAGAAAGGAAAATTGCTCAACGCTTTATTACTTAGCAAAAAAATAACTTTTATTATGGTTTTAGATAGAAATATTACCCCTGATATAAAAAGTATAAAAAAAACGGAAATCATTTCTGCTTCTCAAACGAAGTTGAAAAACGGAATCCCGGTTCATTATATTAAGGCAGGTACACAGGAATTGGTTAAAATAGAATTGCTTTTCCCCGCGGGAATGTGGCAGCAGCCATCCCCCTTATCTGGCTCAGCAGCCAGCGCCATGCTTCAGCAGGGAACAGCCAAAAAGTCTTCAAAAGAAATTGCCGAGACATTGGATTATTTCGGAGCATTTTTGGAAACAAGCATAACGCATGATTTTGCCACTGTGGGGATATATGCGTTAAACAAACATTTACCCAATGTGCTTCCTATCGTAGAAGAAGTTATTGCCAGCTCTGTTTTTGCTCAGCATGAATGGGATATATATCTTCAAAATAAAAAACAGTCTTTTATTGTAAATAGTAAAAAAGTAGGTTTTGTTTCTCGCAAAAAATTTGCCGAATTATTATTTGGCAATGAACATCCCTATGGTCACAACGTGCAAGAAGAAGATTATGTAAAGCAAAAAAAAGAAGAGACCTATGATTTTTATAAACGCAGCTATACTGCTACGGGAACAATTATAGTAGCGTCCGGCAATGTTACCGATGAGACCTTGAAACTTATAGATAAACATTTTGGCGGAATGCCAGCAGGCAAAGCGAACGAAGATGTTAAAAATATTAAACCAGTAGTTAATGCTGGCGTTCATTATATAGAAAAGACAGATGCCTTACAATCTGCCATTCGAATGGGGAAGCCAATTATCACAAAACCCCATGCAGATTATCCCGGACTTTTGGTGCTGAATACAATTTTTGGCGGATATTTTGGCTCTAGATTGATGAATAATATCAGAGAAGACAAAGGCTATACGTATGGCATAGGATCTGCCATTGTTTCATTTAGCAATGGAGGTTATTTTACTATTTCTACAGAAGTAGGAACTGAAGTTACTCAAGCAGCAGTTAAAGAAATTTACTTTGAGTTAGAAAGGATGCAAACTGAAAAAGTTTCTGAGAGTGAACTTACCCTAGTTAGAAATTATATGCTAGGTACTTTTTTAAGAAGCATGGACGGTCCATTTGCTTTAGCCGATAGATTCAAGGGCATACATTTTAGCGGATTGAATTACGATTATTACGATAGGTATGTAGAGACATTACACACCATTACATCCGAAAAAATTATGGAGCTGGCAAATAAATATTGGAAGAAGGAGGAGTTGATTGAACTAGTAGTTGGTAAGAAATAAAGCTATTTAAGTTAAGCGCTCAAAGGAATACCCAAGTTTTGTAAAATGCTCTACGAATCTTGTCAATGAATATTGCAGATTCTTTTGTGCTTTTAGGCTATCGTGAAACACTACAACTGAGCCAGCGCGAGTTTTAGTAATTAAATTTTCAAGACATTTTTCTTCGGAAATTGACGAGTCAAAATCTCCGCTTAATACATCCCACATTACTACTGAATATGCTTTTCGAATCTTTTGATATTGAGCAATTTTCATTTTACCATAGGGAGGTCGAAATAGTTTGCTAGTAGGTTGGAAATTGGCTGAAGCCAACTCAAAAGCGTTTTGGCAAAGATTAATGTTGTTTAAATACTCCTCTGTATTTGTCTTCCAGCCATTTAAATGATTAAAGGTGTGATTTCCTAGGCTATGCCCGTCAGCAAGCAGCAGCTTAAAAATTTCCGGATGTTTTCTTATGTTATCGCCAATACAAAAAAAAGTAGCCTTCGCCTTGTATTGTTTTAACACCTCTAGCACCCAAGGTGTAACATCGGGAATAGGACCATCATCAAATGTTAAAAAGATTTTTTTTTCAGTAGTAGGAACACGCCAAAGGGCTGATGAGAAAAACATTCTCATCAGCCAGTTAGGACGGACTAAATACATTTTAAATTAATTCATTGGCGCTCCCTGTTGAGGGGGCGTTGGAGGAGCAACAAGCGATTGATATTTTGTAAAGCGTCCTTCAAACTCTTTAGCTAAGTCGTTTGCTTCAAAACGGTGTGCATCCGAAATAAGTTGTTGCATCATTTCAATGCGATCTTCTAAATAAGGCTGCATGGCGTTAGCTTCTTTTTTTCTCACCGAAAGAGCGTACTCAGTATCTCTTTCCATAATATCAAAAAATCGCTTAGATAATTTAATAGCCTCTTCCTTACCACCTGCCATGTATAAAGCTTGAGAGAGGTAGTAGGTGTACGAAATAGGATCGTGATAATATGGAATATTATTTTCAGGTAAAGACACTAATACTTTCCTTAATACTTTCAAGGCAGCTTCTTTTTTGCCTTCTTGTATTAATGACATAGCTAGTGTTCTCATCTGCATTCTCATGGTAAGGGCCATGCGCATGTTGTTTTCATCCATCCACACATTTTCTCCTTTATCTAAGCCACCCCAGTTTACTTTATTCATCAAGTTATCATACATGATATCCGTGTTTACTCTAGGCTGACCATTCAAAGGTCCGTAAGGAACCAAGCGGTATGCAAGCCCTTCGATCTGGAAATTCTTTTCAAGACCTATGAAAGCATCTGGACCTACTGTGACAGCAAAATACACAGGGCGAGTCCAGTTGTTGGCTGCGAGAATATCAAGTATTAAAAGATCATTTTTCATGATGTACCCTTTCTTACCCATATCCCAATCTATATTTGATAATATTTTTGGTTTCTTTAAATATGCTGCAAGTGCTGCTCCTTCGGCAGAGGTATCAGCCTGATTTATTTTATCAGCAGCAGGTTTATCTAAATCTTGTTTAAGGGTTTTTACAAAATTTACTGAATCTACCGGCAAGCGGAATTTTGTAGTTGGTAAATAATTAATTGGAGTATGACCCCAAGGCATCTTTGCCCTCGGATCTTCACTTCCCATAAACGAAACCATTTCTTTTAAATCAAGAAACTTGTCCTTTACTTCGTCTCTTGGTCTAATTGGAACAAAGTCTCTATTGCCTTGTGCATATTTACTTTGATCCAACATGAGCGGAATTGGGTCGGAGTCGTACATTTTACTTCTCAGCTGATTTATATACCAATCCGTATTAGCTAGTGAAAGATTAATTACACGCACATCTGTTCGTATGCCTTCTACTTCCTGCACATACCATAATGGGAATGTATCATTGTCTCCATTGGTAAATAAAATGGCATTTGGAGCGCAAGAGTTTAAATAGGCTGCCGCAAAATCAAGCGTGGTGTATCTGTTAGAACGATCGTGATCATCCCATCCGTCTTTTGCCATAATGCCGGGTACTGCAAGCAGGCATACTACAGTAGTAAGAATGGCTCTCATTTTTTCGTTCGAAACCTTCTTGCCTAAAAAATCAGATATAGCGGCAACGCCCATGCCAATCCAAATTGCAAAGGCATAGAAAGAAGCAGCGTACGCATAATCTCGTTCTCTAGGTTGATAAGGATATTGATTAAGGTAAATTACAATAGCGATGCCTGTTAAAACAAACATCAGCATTACCAAAAACCAATTTTCTTGATCTTTTTTAAACTGAAACATCAAGCCGATTAATCCGAGGATAAGCGGTAGAAAGAAAAATTTATTATTTGCTTTGCTTTCTGTTACGCTTTCAGGTAAATTTTCTTGTGGGCCTAGCCTCATTTCATCTAAAAAAGGAATTCCACTTATCCAATTTCCTTCAATACGACTGGAATATTCAATGCCATGACCTTGAATATCATTTTGTCTTCCAACAAAGTTCCACATGAAGTAACGCAGATACATATGCACCACTTGGTATTTCCAAAAGTAGGCAAGGTTTTCGCCAAAGGTTGGACGAATAAGAGTTTCAAATTCTCCGGTATTGGGGTTTCTATATTTTACAGGTGTACCCTTTATATCTCCCCACGTTTTGTAAGCACGTTCGTGGCTATTCTGCTGGCTCCACATACGAGGGAATACTCTGCAGAATCGTTTGTCGTAATTTGGAATCTGATCTTTTCTGTCATCCGCAATTACGTACTTGCCTTCTTTTTCGCTTTTTACATAAATAGGAGTTCCGTCAATATAATGCGGGGTAGGATCATTGCTACCTACACTATGTTGTGGTTCGGCTCCGGGATCATTATCATTTCCATAATACAAAGGAGCATTGTAATCCTGACCATATAAAATTGGCCAATCACCGTATTGTTCACGCTTTAAATAGGAGAGTAAACTAATTGCATTCTCCGGATTATTTTCATCAATAGGAGGATTTGCTTGAGAACGAATGATAAGTACAAAGAATGATGCATATCCAATTAGAAGAGCTGCAAAACATAAGATCGCAGTGTTCATTAGAATTTTTTTCTTTTTACTGGTATAATGTAATCCCCAAACAATTCCGGCAATGAGAAGTGTAAAATAAATAAGCGTACCTGAGTTAAAAGGCATTCCCATCGAGTTGACGAAGAATAATTCAAATTTTGCTGATAGTGATACAATGCCCGGAATGATTAAACTCTGAACAGTGCCTAATAATATCAGCGATATAACTCCGGCAAAAATAAATCCGTTGCGAGTAACTTTATATTTTTTGAAATAATAAACAAAAACCAAAAGAGGAATTACAAGAATTCCAAGTAAGTGAACTCCAATGGCTAAACCAAGTAAGAAGAAAATGAGAACAATCCATCGGTCTGCATGAGGTTGGTCTGACATTCTTTCCCACTTAAGCACAGCCCAAAATACAATGGCAGTGAAAAAGGATGACATGGCATAAACCTCACCCTCTACTGCCGAAAACCAAAAAGAATCGGAAAACGTATATGCCAGAGCACCCACCAAGCCGCTTCCTACGATTGCAAATATTTTACCATCAGTAAGTTCAGTGCCAGTTTTAACAAGCATTTTTTTAGTGAAGTAGGTGATGGTCCAGAAAAGGAAAAGAATAGTGCCGGCACTACAAAGGCCCGATAATGCATTTACCATCATAGCTACTTTGCTAGTATCGCCAAAAGCAAAAAGCGAGAAAATACGACCAATGAGCATGAAAAATGGTGCTCCCGGAGGGTGACCAACCTCTAGCTTATAAGAGCAAGCGATGTATTCGCCACAATCCCAAAAGCTGGCAGTATGCTCGATGGTTAATAGGTATACAATTGCTGATAGAACAAAGACAGCCCAGCCTACTATGTTGTTTAACTTCTGATATTTTTGCTCCACTTGTTGGTTATTTAAAATTGATTGGCGAATGTAACGATTTATTCTTTTCTTACTAGGAACGTTTACCTACGTTTGGTCTCAGAAACGCTAAAAACTTAATCATGTTTTTTAGTTAACAAACTTTAACATGCAGGTTTTGTTTTTTTGCCTCCTTACTGTAGCGTTCAGATTGAGGATTATTTATATTTTTGCCAACCTTTCAATACTTACTACATTTGGAAGGCAATCAAACACTAAAGATTTTGATTGGCCCGTGGTGTAATTGGCAACACGTCTCATTTTGGTTGAGAAGAGTCTAGGTTCGAGACCTAGCGGGCCAACAAGCCTCGTACATTGAAAAGTCCGAGGTTTTTTTAAGCAGAAGCACTTTAATTATGATGCCCCTAAACATAGAAGCTACCGAGGACAGCCCAAAAGTAATTTTGGACGATCAGAATCAGGTTTTCTTATTGGAGGGGGAATCTAGACCACAGCATGCTTATAATTTTTTTAAGCCCATTATTAATTGGCTGGAAGAGTACGGCAAAATATTGTTTTGGCAAAAAGAGCATTTTGGCAAAAACCGTAGAATGACTGTTCAGTTTAAGCTTAACTATTTTAATTCTACATCCGCAAAATTTATTGGCGATATACTTTTTATCCTAGACAAACTTTGCGAAGATGGTTTTGAGGTGCGTGTAAAATGGTATTATAGCAAAGAGGATATTGATATGAAGGAATCTGCAGAAGAGTATATGAAGATGACAAAAAAACTTACTTATAAGTTAGTTGTCATTGAAGATGAAGACGAGAACGATGATTCGAATTAGGCTGCTTTTCTTATCCTAAATTTTATTAAAATTTAATTTCCAATGTGTATTTGATAACGCTACTTCTTCGTAGGAATGCGATTTCAATTTTTTATGTGGATAGTTTGTGGCTATTCTGAGTGGGAGTTCGTGGA
>CAYZTB010000017.1:0-5955 GCA_964481195.1 uncultured Bacteroidia bacterium
GTTCGCGCATGGTGGTAACGATGGCTTCGGAATAAAAACGGGAAGTATTGAGTTGTTCCTGCTTGTCAAGCAATTCCTGATTTACAATGGTAAGTTCCTCGTTGGTGGATTGCAGCTCTTCCTTGGATGTTTCCATTTCCTCATTCAGGCTCTGCATCTCCTCATTGCTGCTTTGCAATTCTTCGTTGGCGCTTTGCAGTTCTTCGTTGGTGGCTTCCATGTCTTCGGTAACGCTGCGCATGTCTTCGCGTGTGTGCGCCAGTTCTTTTTCTAACTGTTCGTTTTGTTTTTGCGCATCAACTATTTTTCGTGATGAGGTAGTTTTAGTTTTTTCTTCTGAAGGAGGCAAAGCGGTTTTTGTAAACAGAATTAAATAGTGAATGTCCACCGTATCAGTAAGCGGAACAATTTCGATGCTAACCAGAAATTGTTTTCCGTTTATTTTTACAGGAATGTTTTCTTTGGTTACAGCTACTTCTCTTAATTTTGCTTTGTGCAAAGCGTTGCGCAGTTCAAACGATAATCCTTCATGCGCCATTTTAAGAAGGTTGTGCGTGGGCTTGCCTTGAGGCTGCTCCAGAAACGGGGTTATGCTGCCGTGAATGTGCACTATGTCCATTTGCTCATTTACTACTACACTTGCCGGAGTAAATTTTGAAAGCAGCATTTGCTCTGCGCTTTTTCTGAAATCGGTTTGGGTGGCTTCCTGTTTTATTACTTTTTGAGATTTTATTACCAGGGCTTCTTCTTTGCGCTCGGTGGTTACGGGCATAAAACGACCGGGCAGTTGTTTGCGCGAATATATTTTTTCGGTCTGGTTGGCAGCCGCAAACAATTCGGATACATTGTTTGTGCTTTCGGATTTGCCAAGGAGCAGAAATCCGTTTTCTTTAAGCGCGTAATGAAAAGTGGTGAGTGCTTTTTTCTGTAAAAAAGTATCCATGTAAATAAGCACATTGCGGCAACTTATCAAATCCATTTTTGCAAATGGCGGGTCTTTCAAAAAATTGTGCGGAGCAAACACGCATAAGTCGCGGATGTGTTTGTTCACTTCGTAGCCGCCATTATTTCTTTGAAAATAATTTTTTATCCGCTCCTCCGAAAGTTTTTCCACTTCGGCTTTAGCGAAAATTCCCTGCCTTGCCTTTTTGATTGCTTTTTCCGAAATATCGGAAGCAAAGATTTGAACTTTTACTCCATCTCTTTTAGTCAGTGTCAGGTATTCGTGCAGGCATATAGCAATGGAATAGGCTTCTTCGCCTGTAGAGCATCCGGCAACCCAGATGCGAATGAGCTTATCCTGCGATTTGCTATTGAGCAGCGCAGGAAATACGGTGCTGCTTAAATACTGAAACGTTTTCGGGTCGCGGAAAAAAGAAGTAACAGGTATAAGTATATCCTGAAAGAGTGCATCCTGCTCGGCTTTGTCGGTGCGCAAAAGCTTTAAGTAGGCGGCAAGGTTTTTCTTTTGGGTAATGGCAATTCTCCGGACTATGCGCCTGTGAAAAGTGGGCTTCTTGTAATACGTGAAATCAACACCGCTGCGCTGGCGAATGAGCGAAAGTATTTGTTTGAAAATAGCTTCATCATCTTTAGGCAGTTCTTCTTCTTCTTTAAAAATATGGGTAATTTTGTAAGTGCTGTTGATATGCAATAGCTGCTCAGGAATTTTTTCGGGTGCTAAAATAAAATCCACCACACCTGCATGAATGGCACTTTGCGGCATACTGTCGTAAGCAGCGGACTCCGAATCCTGCGCAATGCTGATGCCTCCATGTTCTTTAATCGCTTTCAAGCCAAGTGTGCCATCGCTGCCCGTGCCGGACAGTACAACACCTACTGCAAACTCTTTGTGTACTTCGGCAAGGGATGTGAAAAAAATATCAATAGACAGATTTATTTTTTTTGCGCGGTCGGCAAGCTTTAGCACGCCATCCGTTGATAAAAGCATTTTGTTTGCGGGAATAACATAGATATGGTCGGGCGCAAGATGTATGTCATCGGTGATTTCCAACACGGGAATTTTTGTTGCCCGTTGCAGTATTTCGGGTAAAATGCTTTCGTGCGAAGGGTCAAGATGCTGCACCAGCACATACGCCATTCCTGAATCTTCGGGTATTGCTTTTATCAAACTTTTAAAAGCATCCAACCCTCCGGCACTTGCGCCAATGCCTACAATGGGAAAGTTTTGTACGGTGGCAGGCGGTTGTAACTTCGTTTTATTTTTTTTTGGTGCAGCCATTTTATTTTTTTTTAAATCATTTATATTTTAATACCTGCATATAATTTTAATATACGCACTTTATAATCCTAAATAGATGTATAAAGTGTATTTGTTTATAATACAATAATTGCCTGATAATTCTATTTCACTTCAAAAGCCAAAAGCTTTTCATTTTCCAGATAGCAATCTAGCTTATCACCAATTTTTACTGCACTTACTCCAACTGGGGTTCCGGTAAAAATAAGATCGCCAATACGTAAGGTGATAAATTGGGATATGAAGGCTATTACTTTATCAAAAGAAAAAAGTAAGTCGTTGGTATTTCCTTTTTGAATAGTTTTTTCATTAATGTCTAAATGAAACCCAATGTTACTCATGGATAAGAATTTATTCTTAGTTATAAATTTACCAACTGGTGCAGAAAAATCAAATGCCTTGGCTTTTTCCCAGGGCAGCCCTTTGTTTTTTTGCTCTTTTTGTAAATCGCGTGCAGTAAAATCTATGCCAACAGAAATTTCATCGTAGTATTTATTAGCAAACTCTTCGGCAATATTTTTTCCGTTCTTATTTATCTTCAATACTATCTCTATCTCGTGATGTATATCATTTGAAAAATCAGGAAGGAAGAATGGTTTATTGTCCTGCAGCAGGGCCGTATCAGGCTTAAGAAAGAATACCGGCTCTGTGGGAATGGCAGAGTTTAATTCCTTGATGTGTTCTAGGTAGTTTTGTCCTATGCAAATTATCTTCATAATTAGATTCTAATAAACAGCCAATACCAGTAATGCTAATATACAGCCAATACCAGTAATGCTAATATACAGCCGCATAATGCGATGCTAATAAACAGCCGTTTTTTTTAGTTGCATTCGTATTTATTTGTTGTATTTATTTGTATCATTTGTATTATTTGTATCATTCGCATTATTGGTCATTTGTATTATTAGTATCATTCGCATTATTGGTCATTTGTATTATTTGTATGATTTGTATTATTTGTATCATTTGTATTATTGGTATCATTCGCATTATTGGTCATTTGTATTATTTGTATGATTTGTATTATTTGTATCATTTGTATTATTGGTATCATTCGCATTATTGGTCATTTGTATTATTTGTCTTTCTTGATGTTTTGGAATATTTCGGTTATAACTTTTTTGGTGTGTAATGAAAAATCACCGTTCATCATCCAGGAATAATAAGATGGTTCTTTCTTGAAAACTTCTATGGCCGATTTTTTAGCGTGCTTGCCAAAGTTGAAAACTATCTGGTTGGCATTGTCATAAATAAATCTTCCTGCAAAATCTACTCTGCGGCTTCGGGAGGTGAAGTTGTGCAAGTAGGTAGCATCGCCTTGTAGGTCGGGATATTTTTCAAGTTGTGCTTCTAATATTTCATAAGTAGCAGTAATGTCTACTTCGGCACTGTGGGCATTTTCCAATGTTTTTCCGCAATAAAATTTATAGGCAGCCGATAATGTTCGTTCTTCTTTTTTATGAAAGACGCCCTGCACATCCACAAATTTTCTGTCTTTGGTGTCAAAATCTACTTCTGCTCTTAAAAATTCTTCCATCAAGAGAGGAATGTCAAAATAGTTACAGTTGTATCCTGCTAAATCACAATCAGCTAAAAAATCGGATAGCTCCTTAGCGCAATCCTTAAAGGTGGGGGCATCCAGCACATCCTGATCGCTGATGCCATGAATTTTTGTTACTTCTTCCGGTATGTGAATAGTAGGGTTGATTAGCAATGTCTTGCTTTCTTTTTTTGCCCCGTTTGGTGCGTGTACTTTAAGGATAGAAATTTCTACAATTCTATCGGTTGCAATATTTAGTCCGGTAGTTTCTACATCAAAAAAAGCGAGCGGACGAGTTAGGTTTAGTTTAGACATTTGGTGTGGTTGGTGTTCTAATAGGAAGCCTATGCGAAGATAGACTGTGTTAGTTTTATTGAATGGAAAATCATTTTAATACAGTTGTTTAATTTACCTGCCGATGCTTGCGTATTGAAATCCGGCAGCTTTCATTTGTTCTTTGCTATATAAATTACGACCATCAAAAATTGTTTTCCCTTTCATTAAAGATTTTATTTTGTCGAAGTCGGGAGTTCTGAATAAAGACCATTCTGTGCATATTAGTAATGCGTCTGCATCTTTTACTGCTTCGTAATGATCATTTGCAAAATGAATTTTATCTCCTAAAAGTTTTTTTACATTGCTCATAGCTTCCGGATCATAGGCGGAAATGGAAGCTCCTTCTTTTAGTAGTTCATTGATGTTATATAGCGCAGGTGCCTCGCGAATATCATCGGTATCGGGTTTAAAAGCCAGACCCCAGACTGCAATTTTTTTACCTTTTAAACTATTTTCAAAATGAGATTTAATTTTAGGAATGAGTACTGTTTTTTGTTTTTCGTTTACGCTCATTACAGCGTCAAGCATTTTAAAGTCATAGCCAACATCATCGGCACTTTTAGCAAGCGCTTGTACATCTTTTGGAAAGCAGCTGCCTCCGTATCCTATGCCAGGAAACAAAAATCGTTTTCCAATTCTATCGTCCGAGCCAATGCCACTACGAACCATATCTACATCGGCACCAACTTTTTCACAAAGGTTAGCGATTTCGTTCATGAATGTAATTTTAGCTGCTAAAAATGCGTTTGCTGCATATTTGGTAAGCTCAGCAGATTTCTCATCCATAAAAATGATAGGATTACCTGAGCGTACATAAGGACGGTAAAGCTCTTCCATTATTTTTTTAGCTTTTTCGGAAGAACTACCAATAACAACTCTATCGGGCTTCAAAAAATCATCTACGGCAAAACCTTCTCGTAAAAATTCAGGGTTGCTTACTACATCAAATTCTACTTTTGCATTTTTAGCTACTGCTGCTCTTACTTTTTCAGCAGTACCGACTGGAACAGTACTTTTGTCAACCAAAACTTTATAATCTTTTATGAGTTTACCAATTTCATGTGCTACTCCTAAAATATAACTTAGATCTGCAGAGCCATCTTCTCCGGGAGGAGTAGGTAGGGCTAAAAAAACAATTAAGGATTTTTCAAGTGCTGCTTTAATATCGGTGGTAAAAGATAATCTTCCGGCTTTAATGTTTCTATGAAAAAGGCTGTCAAGATGTGGTTCGTAAATGGGTATCACACCATCTTGCATTTTTTTTACTTTCTCCGCGTTAATGTCAACGCAAATTACGGTGTTGCCAGTTTCTGCCAAGCAAGTACCTGTTACTAATCCTACGTATCCTGTTCCTATTACGGCTATGTTCATAATTATTGATGTAAGA
Organism: uncultured Bacteroidia bacterium; assembly: GCA_964481195.1. Taxonomy (GTDB): domain Bacteria; phylum Bacteroidota; class Bacteroidia; order Palsa-948; family Palsa-948; genus Palsa-948. Next base: position 5,527 of record CAYZTB010000017.1, read on the forward strand.
TGTAAGATGGTAAATGTAAGATGGTGCTCATGATTTTACGATATTTTCAGAGCTTGACTTTTTAATTGAAGCAAATATCTTCTTTAATTCCTTTGCTTCTTTAATTATATCTTCAAATTCTAAATTGTATTTTTCTTCGGGATAAAGTTCTTTTAATACTTTAAGCCAATAGATAGATTCTCTGGATTCTTTGTAGCAAATACTAATCTTGTGCGTAAAATCTCGTCTTGACACTGCTCCTTGTGCTTCCTCATAATTTGTGCCTGGCGAAACTGCGGATCTAGCTAATTGCCCTTTTGGGATTCTGTAAATATAATTGTCTGGCAATGCGTTTAGAAATTTTAGTATTCTAATTCCAAACTTAAATGTTCGATTTAATAATTCTAATGTTTTTTCATTCATATTTATTTGCAAATTGATAGATGCTTC
>CAYZTB010000017.1:6055-52470 GCA_964481195.1 uncultured Bacteroidia bacterium
CATCTTCCATCTTCCATCTTCCATCTTCCATCTTCCATCTTCCATCTTCCATCTTCCATCTTTCATCTTCCAGCTTTCATCTTGCATCTTCCATCTTCCAGCTTTCATCTTGCATCTTCCATCTTCCATCTTCCATCTTTCATCTTCCATCTTTCATCTTCCATCTTCCATCTTTCATCTTCCATCTTCCATCTTTCATCTTCCATCTTTCATCTTCCATCTTTCATCTTGCATCTTTCATCTTTCATCTTCCCTGCAACCTCTTCCATCTACCTTAAGTATTTTAGTACTGAATCAGATATGTATTTTAATGTGTCTTCATTAAGCTCTGTGTGCATGGGTAATGATATTACTGAGGAGCAAAGACTTAATGTGTTAGGGTAACTTTTTTCATCATTTATCTTGTTTCTATATGCTTTTTGAGAATGTAGTGGAACAGGATAGTAAATCATAGCAGGAATATCTAAAGTTGCTAAATGTTCTTTTAGCTTATCTCTATCCCCGCCAACTATTTTTAGCGTGTACTGATGAAATACATGCGTAGAATTTTTACTGCGTGATGGGGTGATGATTTTTGAGTTATTTGAAAAGGCATTATCGTAATAGGCAGCTGCTTTATTGCGTGCCGCTGTATAGGAATCTAATTGTTTTAATTTAATTTTTAATATAGATGCCTGAATGGAATCGAGTCTGGAGTTTACACCTAAAATTTCGTAGTGATATTGTTTGCTCTGTCCGTGATTTACAATCATGCGGCAAGTTTGAGCAAGTTTATCGTCATTTGTAATTATAGCTCCTCCATCGCCATAGGCACCTAAATTTTTAGATGGAAAAAAAGAGGTAGTGCCAATATTGCCTATCATTCCGGCCTTTTTCTTAGTACCGTTTGCAAAAGAATAATCTGCTCCAATAGCTTGTGCAGTATCTTCAATCACATACAAATTGTGATTTTGGGCTAATGCAAGAATGGGTTCCAAATCTGCACATTGACCAAAAAGGTGAACTGGAATAATGGCTTTTGTTCGAGGCGTGATTGCTTTTTCAATTTCCTTGATATCAATGTTAAAAGAATTGGGGTCAACATCAACTAAAACCGGAACAAGTCCTAGAAAAGCGATGGTTTCTACTGTGGCAGCAAATGTGAAATTGGAAGTTATTACTTCATCGCCAGCTTTTAGTCCCAGTGCCATCATGGCAATTTGAAGTGCATCGGTTCCATTGGCGCAGGGTATAACGTGTTTTACGCCTAAGTATTTTTCTAGATCTGATTGAAATTCTTTTACACTTGGTCCGTTAATGAAGCGGGAAGTGGTAATTACTTCTTGAATGGCAGCATCAATTTCAGATTTAATGTTTTCATACTGACCAACTAGGTCAACCATCTGAATATTTCTGCTTACTTTTACGTTGTTAGACATATTAAGCGAATGTACAAATAAGACATGAAATCCTACTTCAAAAAACACCTACTTCTATCCTCATTTTTACTGCTTACTGTTGGGGTTTCTAAAGCTCAGAATATCAAAGATTCTTCCTTATTTATTCCCATGGTAAAAATTTCATATGCCAGTCATATTCCGGGTGGTGATTTATCCGCCAGGTTTGGAGTAAACTCAGCTATAAATTTAAATTTCTCTATAAAGACTAAAAAAAATGTTTTTTTTGGAATTGATGGTGGATTTATTTTTGGTAATAACATTAAAGAAAAAGGGATACTAGACAGTTTAAAAAATTCTTCGGGCTTTATCATTGACCAGAATGGCAATCCTGCTACAGTACGCTTATTTGAAAGGGGTTTTACGCTTACGTTACACGTAGGAAAGCTTTTTCCGATATGGTCTAAAAATAAAAACTCAGGCTTATTAATTTATGGTGGACCTAATTACATTCAGCATAAAATTAAAATTGATGATATTGGAAGGCAGTCCCCTCAGCTAGTTTCAGGGTATCTTAAAGGGTACGATCGTTTAACCAGTGGCTTTGGTTTTCATGAGTTTATAGGTTATGTGTATTTGGGAAATAACCGCATTCTTAATTTTTTTGCCGGACTTGATTTTTATCAGGCATTTACAAAGAGTCAGCGTAGCTACAATTATGACACAATGGTTGCGGATACTAAGCAGCGGTTTGATATGTTATCAGGGATTCGAATAGGATGGGTGTTGCCGCTATATCGAAGTTCACCTCAGCAATTTTATTATTATTAGTTTGCTATATAAGTTCTCTTTCAGCTTATGATTTTTCTTTATCAAATAGGAATACGTATTTATTGGTCAGCGGCTGTTGTTTATTCATTATTTAATGAAAAGGCTAAGTTATTTGTAAAGGGCAGGCGAGGTGTGTTTCATAAAATTGAAAGCACCTTGTTGTTGAATGCAGAATCCCAAGTTGTCTGGTTTCATTGTGCATCGCTAGGCGAGTTTGAGCAAGCAAGACCATTAATTGATAAAGTAAAAGTAGATAGTAAAGATGCAAAAGTTCTAATTACTTTTTTCTCCCCTTCCGGGTACGAAATAAGAAAAGATTATCCAGGAGCAGACTTGGTAACCTACCTGCCTATGGATACAAAAGATAATGTATGTAGATTTCTAGATTTAGCAAGGCCTGCGCAAGTTTATTTTGTGAAATATGATTTATGGTATAATTATTTGAATGAATTGCAAAACAGAAAAACTCCTACTTATTTAGTATCTGCAAATTTTAGAGCTGATCAGTTTGATGTATTTTATGGAGGTTATTTGAAAAAAATATTACCATTTTTTACAAAAATTTTTGTTCAGAATGAATATTCTCAAAAGCTGTTAAAAGAAAAAAATATTGATAAGGTTATTGTTAGCGGGGACATGCGCTATGACCGGGTGCTGGAGTCTGTTTTAAAACCCAAAAAGATTTCTACAGTAGAATATTTTAAAGGTGCAAGCAAGGTGTTGATTGCAGGAAGTTCATGGGAAATAGACGAACAAATTTTAGCTCAATCAATTCTAATTAACCAGAAAATAAAATTAATTATTGCGCCTCATAAAATAGATGAAACTCATATTCAAAAAATAATATTGCTTTTTCCTGAAACATTGCTTTATTCATTAATTAGTAAAGAGCCGGTTACCACTGCATTAGATAAGTTGGAAGCTGCACAAGTATTAATAATAGATAACATTGGTATGCTTTCTAATTTATATCAGTATGGAGATATGGCGCTTATTGGAGGAGGGTTTGGAGCAGGGATACACAATATTTTGGAGGCAGTAGCTTTTGGAGTGCCGGTTGTATTTGGTCCAAACCATCAAAAGTTTCCAGAAGCTGCTGAATTAGTTGAGCAGGGTGGTGGATTTTGCATTTCCAATAAAGAAGACTTTCAAAAAGCTATAGGGCTTCTGCTTTCGGATGAGAAGATTTTACAAATGGCATCTATGTCCTGCAAAAATTTTGTGCAGGGCAGAAAAGGGGCAACAGAAAAAATATTAAAAGCAGTAAGTACAAACTAGCATTACATCGTCTTCAACTCTGCAACCAATTCAGTCAACGCTTTCTTAGCATCGCCAAAGAACATGCTTGCTTTTGGATTGTAGAATAGTTCGTTATCAATACCTGCATAACCGGCATTCATCGAACGTTTGTTGATGATTATATTTTTTGCATTCTCCGCTTCCAAAATTGGCATTCCATAAATTGGTGAAGCTGGATTGTTTTTTGCTGCTGGATTTACCACATCGTTTGCGCCAACAATTAATACCACATCGGTGGTAGCAAATTCAGGATTAATTTCTTCCATTTCAACAAGCTTACCATAATCAACATTTGCCTCTGCTAAGAGTACGTTCATGTGACCTGGCATACGTCCTGCTACAGGGTGGATTGCGTATTTTACTTCCACGCCACGCTCTTCCAAAAGCATTTCAAGTTCATGAATAACGTGTTGCGCTTGTGCTACCGCTAAGCCATAACCAGGAACGATAACAACTTTTTTAGAGTAGTTCATTAATACTGCAACGTCAGAAACAGATGCTTCTTTGGTAGATCCTTTAGTAGTGCTGCTACCTGCATCGGCCCCAGCAGTTCCTGCGCCAAAGGCTCCAAAGATTACATTGGAAAGCGGACGATTCATTGCTTTACACATTACTAATGTAAGAAGTGTGCCGGCTGATCCAACAAGAATACCGCCAGTTAACATTACTTTGTTGTCGTATAAGAATCCACCAAACGCTGCAGCAAGTCCTGTAAAAGAGTTTAAAAGTGAAATTACTACAGGCATATCGGCACCGCCAATAGGAATTGTAAATAATATACCATAAAGTAGTGCGGATGCAAAAAGAGCGTAAGCAAGTATCATAGAGCCGCCAGAAACAGCTACATACCCAGCAAATACAAGCACTGCTAACATTACAATATTATTAATCATATTATAAGAAGGAAGGCGAATGGGTTTGTTCATGGTTCCGTTCAGTTTCAAGAACGCAATAATGCTTCCAGAAAAAGATACTGATCCAATTACAAGACCTGCAACAATGGCAATCATCGTTCCTATAGGAGCAACTTCACCAGTATGTATCAGGTGTGTAAATTCAATAAGTGAAATTAAAGCAGCGCAAAGTCCTCCCATTCCATTAAACATGGAAACAAGTTCAGGCATTTTTGTCATTTGAACTTTTACGGCTGTCATCCACCCGATAACTGTTCCAATTGCAATGGATGCAAAAATTAATCCATAAATCATTCCTGGGACTTCGCCTTCGTGAAGAAAAATAGTTCCGAAGATTGCTAAGGTCATACCTACTGCACCTAATAAATTTCCGTTTCTGGCAGTTTTGGCATTGCCCATCATTTTTAGTCCCATGATGAATGTTACAGAACCAATCAGGTAGCAGATTTCAAGTAGATGTTGTTTCATATAATTCTATTGTCTTTAAACTTTGTGATAATTTATTTTGAAGAAAATATTATTTTTTCTTTTTAAACATTTCAAGCATTCTGTCTGTTACTACAAATCCTCCTACAACGTTTAGTGTGCCAAGTAATACTGCTAAGAAGCCAAGAATAAGAGCAAGCGTATCAGTAGGGTCTACGTTAAGCATTACATAGATAGCGCCCACGATTACTACACCATGAATGGCATTTGCTCCTGACATAAGTGGAGTGTGAAGAACGGTAGGTACTCCTCCAATTACTTCTACTCCCACAAATACAGAAAGAATAATGAAGTAAATCATTTCCTTGTTGTCGTTAAAAAAAGATAATATCTGTTCCATATAAATAAATTATTGATTTTTTTAATTGATGAATTAAGCGTTTACTGGTTTGTTTACGCTAGGATGTACAGCTACGCCATTGTGTACAATCAAAGAGCCTTTTGTTACATCTTCGTCCATTTCCCATTTAAATTTGTCTTTATCTGCTAAGTGAAGAAGTAGCGTTTCGATATTTTTTGCGTAAAGGTCGCTAGCATTTAATGGAAGTAAAGATGGTAGGTTGCCTTCTCCAATAATGGTCACTCCATTTTTTACAATATTTTTATTTAATTCACTTCCTACTACGTTGCCACCTTGTTCCACTGCCATGTCTACGATAACTGAACCAAACTTCATACTTTTTACCATTTCTTCGGTAACAAGAACGGGTGCTTTTCTGCCTGGGATTAGCGCAGTAGTGATAACTATGTCTGCTTCTTTAACATGCTTGCCTACAAGCTCTTGTTGTTTTTTTAGGAACTCATCGGAGACTCCTTTAACATATCCGCCTTCCATTTTAATGGAATCATCGCCTTTCACTTCAATAAATTTTCCGCCCAACGATTGTACTTGCTCTTTTGTTTCTGGACGAATGTCTGATACTTCTACCACAGCGCCAAGACGCTTTGCTGTAGCAATTGCTTGTAATCCTGCAACTCCAGCTCCAAATATTACAACTTTAGAAGGTTTAATTGTTCCTGCAGCAGTCGTCATCATTGGAAATATTTTTCCTAATGTATCGGCAGCAAGAATAACTGCTTTGTATCCGGCAAGGTTTGCTTGCGAGGATAGGGCATCCATCTTTTGCGCTCTAGAAATGCGAGGTACTGCATCCATTGAAAAAGCGGAGATGCCCGCTTTAGAACATGCCTCTACCAATTGTGGATTTGTAGCAGCAAACATGAAAGATATAAGTATTGCATCCTTTTTCATTTTTCCAATTTCTTCTGGAAGCGGAGCATTAACCTTTAATACTACATCAGCTTCTGTGTAGCATTTTGCTGAATCCACGATTGACGCGCCAGCTGTTATATAAGCATCATCTTGATAAAAAGAATTCACGCCAGCACTGGATTCTACTATTACTTCAAATCCTTTTTTAACCAATCCCTTTACCACATCGGGAGTTAAAGCAACTCGGTTTTCTTTTAGTTTAGTTTCTTTGGGTACAGATAGTTTCATAATTCAGATTTATATTATTGTCGGAAACAAAAAATCCCATGCCTAAGCAAGGGGATTAGCTTTAGAGTATATTTTTCTTTGATTTATTCTTGATCATAAATTTGTTAAAAGTCTAGCGAAAGTAGAAATATTCGTGAACAGGGCAAAACTGAATTATTCCACAATTTTATACTTTTCACTGGCAGTTTTGAGCGAAATTCCATTGAAATGCCACCATTCGGTAGTGATTCCTGTAAATCCAGATTGATACATTACTTCTCTAAGGAGTTTTCTGTTTTCATATTGTCTCCATGAAAGCTTTCCTTCAGCTATCATTCTGTGTTCGGCAATTGGATGCCCTAGTTCTCCAAAGAAATCATAAGGTGTGCCCATATCCATTTCCCAACCGTCTTCGTTAACTATGCTCACATCTACTGCACATCCGTAATTATGTAGTGAGCCTACTTCTGGATTTGAAACATATTTGTCTTTGCTGGCTTCCGGAACTTGTAGTTCATCCCACATGGTTTGTTGTATGCTTAATGGACGAACACCATCAAAAATAATTATTGAATAGAAAGGATATCTTTTTTTAAGTAACGCATTAGCATTGGCAAGCTTTTGTGCCATGTCTTTTTGCAGATAGCAATTCTTCAAATCTCCGTAAAGATTTTTTTTAAGGAAATTGTCGCTTGTAGCATATTTCAGATTTACAAAAATGCTACTGTCTATATCTTGAATGTTCACTAACCCATAGTTAATTAATTTTTGATCTAATAGGGAATATGGTTTTCTTGAAACTTTTTTTGAAATTTCCTTAACTGTTTTCTCTGATACAAACAAATCCAACATGAGCGAAGCAGTTAGTGTCTTGCTTCTAAAAATAAATTCCTCAAAAGTTTGGGGTACTCTGCCGGAGTCTTTTAGTGGAGTGCGGAATAAAAATATTAACATTATCTCTACAGCGATAACTAGAAAAGCAAGTATGGAGTATCTTTTTAGCATTGAAATTGCGTTGCGAAATTAAATTTTTCTAGTCAACTACAACAAGTTTACCTGCTCCTGCTGGTATGGCTTCTTTTAAAATAGAATAATAATAAATCCCTTTTAAGCCGTGTTTTAGATTTAGTTCTTGTCGATCATTTGTAATAATTTGATTTAACACCAGCTGTCCTAAAGAATTGTAAACTTTTAGCTCGATGGGAAATTCAGTATTTAAAATATTAAATGAACCTTTGTTAGGATTTGGGTAAATAACGGGTTCGGTATTAACATTTAAATCTTTTGGTAACCCCATAAAACAGCCGTTCGAGCTAAGCTCCGTGATTACGTTGGCTCTGCGGTTAGTTAAAAATGATTTTAACCCAGGAATATTTCCGCCACTCGTAATATTGCTATTAATATTTGTTTCAAATTGTGTATTGGTGTAAAATTTGTTGGGATCGGCATAAACATAGCTGCGAATTTTATTTGCTAGGCTGTCTATTCTTGGATTCATAAACAATGTGTCAAAATCTGTCGCCACCAAATTGCATACTTCCCAGATGTAGGAGTTTTTATAGATTGAATTAGCTAACATATTATTTGTTAGTGGTCTGCCATTAGAAGGATTAGGAATGTAAAATATGCTCATGTTCTCAAGTTGTGTAATGCTCATTCCCATATTAAAACATCCAAAAGCTTCATTTACATCCCAGGTGATCCAGTTAAATTTATTATATGTTGAATCATGAAAGACATAATAATTGTGCCCCGACCCCTGATAGGAATCTAGGTTAGCAAATAAAATATTTACGGCCCAAGCACGCATAGTTACATCTGTTTTTAATACATCTTCTAAAGAGTCGTGAAAGTTAGCTGCGGCTGTATTATTTATTATGTCAATTAAGTGAACAAGGTCTGACCAATTATTTAATGTTTTATTTGTCTTAAGCTCGTATTTTGTATAATAGGAGGAAGGGGAAGATCCGGACCATTGCAGCGAGCCGTTTGGATCGCCTTTAAATAAGTTGCCATCATTATCGGCATACCAATGTTTGAGGAAAGTTTTGTCGATCTGTTCCACAATGGTGTAAAAACCCCACAGGGTATCGTTTACAAATACGTTTGTATAGGTGCAGCGTGGTGCAGCAACTTTATTTCGAATGCAAAAGTCTAAAGCAAGTTTCTCTCGCATCATGGTGGGGTCTTTGAACCCGTTATTTAAGTTTAACGTTTTTTCTTTGTTGCATTCCTGTGTCGTATCAAACTCATTAAAATCTATTTTCCATGATTTCTTTTTGCTTGGGTTATTAAAGGATGAATTTCCTTTAAACTGTACGCCTACGTTGGGGTATAATACGCCATCAATTTTAACATTGCCTTTCATCTTTTTGTCAAGCGGTTTGTAAGTAATTAATGAGTCGTACCATTTTGCCTGTGAAAAATAAAATCGTATTTCGTGAATAGCAGATGAGTTAAAGATGGAATCACCTGCAGCGTTTTGAGAAAAAATTTCTACACAAGTATAAAAAAATAGTAGAATAAAAACTAATATGATTTTCATCTTAAATAGGTTTTAATGATTCTTAATCTGTGTGTGTATTTTTTTAGTGTTTCATTAAATATGCCTTGATGATCTAATTTGTCAATTCGAACTTTTCCGGAGGCATGAATGATGGAGCGCCCCATCCCTACCTTTCCCAAAGGGGAAGGAGTTCCGCGATTGTGCAATTCTAGTTTTTGAGAAGACGGCAGATGTGATTCTAGTATTATTCCTACGTGAACTATCTTTCCCTCTTCATTATCAAAGAATGCGAGGTCTCCGGTTTTTGCTTCTTCTAAAAAGCTTAATGTCTTACCTTGTTCTGCTTGTTGCCAAGCATCGCGTAAAAGTTTAATACCATTTATTTTATAAACTATTTGCGTATAGCCGGAGCAATCTATTCCGAAAGGTGAACGACCACCCCATAAGTATGGAGTATTCAAGTACCATTTTGCCACTTCGTTGATTGTAAGCCCTTTCTTTTTTGCAAAAGGAAAAATTGCAGTTCCTTCAAATGAATATTTTTTAGATCCGAGAATAAATTCTTTGCTTTTATATTTTGGTAAAGAACTCCCAAGTACAATCGGAATGTGCTGTTCCTCCCTTTCTTTTGGAGAGAGTTGGGGTGATGCCAACTGAACAATTTCTGTAGAAACTGCGGTGGTAGATTCGCTTATTCTATTCAGGTTGCTGATAGGCAAAAATTGTTTGCTATCTATCCAGCATTCATATTCATCGTAAGCAGTACGTATCAATGTCCAAGATTTTTTCTCTTCCAGAATTTCGAAGTGCTCGCCAAATAATAGTTGCGTAACCATTTCGGATTTATCCGATGGCTCTTTCCTACAGGGAACGATACTTAAGTTACAGATTCCGTACATTAGGGAAGGTGAGAAGTGTGAGTTTAGAGTTAAGAAGTTAGAATTGAATTCTGTTTTGATGTTTTTAATGAAGAAGTAAAAATGGCAGTTAATTCATTAGCTTCTTTTATTAATGAATCTAAGTTTTCATCATTCTTTAAAATCTCTACATCGTTAATAAAAGTTAGCCAGAATAAACTTTCATCAGCCTCTTCGGTAATTATTTTTAACTTATTTATAAAGTCTTGTTTTGATTTTGCTCTGTACGAAGCTCTATGATTTGCAGCTACTGAACTTGATGATTTAAGAAGTTGATAAGGGATAACTTCTGCTGCTTTTGATTTTGGAAATTTATCTACTAGTTTGAAAACAGATATAGCAAACTTTTTGATTCTGTTCAGAAACTCATCTTTCCCCATCATTTTATTTAAAATTATTAGTTTACAACTCTTATCTCTTACTTCTTGCCTTCCAACTTTTAATTCTCACCTCTTACTTCCCAACTCTCACCTCAACAATTCTCAACTACGATGGCACTCGCTCCACCGCCTCCGTTACAAATTCCAGCAGCTCCGTATTTTGCTTTATTTTGTTTAAGCACGTTTATGAGAGTAACTACGATTCTTGCGCCCGAACAACCCAGTGGATGTCCAAGTGAAACAGCGCCACCGTTAACATTAACCTTGGTGGGATCTAATTTCATTTTTTGAATATTCGCAATTCCTACTACAGAGAATGCTTCGTTCAATTCAAAATAGTTTATGTCGCTCATTTGTAACCCTGATTTAGCAACAGCCTTCGGCACAGCAAGCGATGGAGTAGTGGTAAACCATTCCGGTGCTTGTTCTGCATCAGCATAGGATTTTATTATAGCTAATGGTTTTAGTCCTAGTTTATCGGCTTTTTCTTTGCTCATTAATACTACGGCTGCTGCTCCATCATTCATGGTTGATGAGTTAGCAGCAGTAGCTGTTCCGTCTTTAGAAAATGCTGCACGCAGTTCAGGAACTTTAGCAAAGTTTACATTTTTGTATTCTTCATCTTCTTTGAAAAGTATAGGCTCGCCCTTACGCTGTGGTATCTCAACGGGAACAATCTCATCATTGAACTTTCCAGCTTTCCATGCATTGGCAGAGCGTGTATAGGATTCAATGGCAAAATCATCTTGTTCTTTTCTGGATATGTTGCACTCTTTTCCGCAAAGATCGGCTGCAACACCCATGGGGTAGTTATGGTATACATCGGTTAAACCGTCTTTGGCAAGACCGTCAATCATGGTAACATTTCCATATTTATTTCCCCAACGAGTACTTTCTGAGTAATAAGGAACCTGACTCATATTTTCCATACCACCTGCAACAACAACTTCGGCATCGCCCAGCATAATTGATTGAGCACCTTGCATAATGGCTTTCATTCCGGAGGCACATACTTTATTTATTGTTGTACACTGAACCGTATCTGGCAGTCCTGCAAACTTTGCTGCCTGACGTGCAGGTGCCTGTCCGAGGTTAGCTTGAAGTACACTTCCCATTAATACTTCTTGTACTTCTTTCGGGTCTAGTTTAATTTTATCTAAGGCTCCTTTGATAGCAGTTGCGCCAAGTTTGGTAGCTGGAATATCTTTCAAGGAACCTCCAAAACTTCCTATGGGTGTACGGACTGCAGAAACGATGTAAACTTCTTTCATAAATGTGGTTTAAGTGTGGGTATAAAGGTATAAATGAATATGGAATTAGGTGCAGAGTATTGTTTGTTCTTTGCGCACTTTGCGTGTATTCCTTTGTGTGTTTAGCGGTTTTTGTATTTGAGCAGCCATTTACCGCAAAGAACGCTAAGATAGGGTCCCGCAAAGAGCGCAAAGGAAACAACTAGATATACCTTTTAAAAGGTTATTTTTGTGGCTCATTTTTAATTATGAAAACACGTACTCAGAAAAAAAATAAAGTCAACGTAATTACGCTTGGTTGCTCTAAAAATTTAGTGGATTCAGAGGTGCTAATGGGTCAGTTAAAAGCCAATAACTTTGATGTTGAACATAAAGATACGATAACAGATGCTAATATACTGATTATCAATACATGTGGTTTCATTGAAAATGCTAAACAACAGTCCATAGAAACTATCCTAAGCTGTGTGGAAGCAAAGCAAAAAGGACTAGTAGAAAAAGTTTATGTTACCGGATGTTTAAGTGAGCGTTATAAGGATGATTTGGAAAAAGATATTACCGATGTGGATGCCTGGTTTGGTACTAAAGATTTACCCCGACTTTTAAAGACTTTAAAAGCGGATTATAAACATGAATTAATTGGCGAAAGGTTACTCACTACTCCTGCTCATTATGCGTACGTAAAAATATCAGAAGGTTGTGATAGGCCATGCTCTTTTTGTGCCATTCCAATTATGCGAGGTAAGCATGTTTCGGTGCCCATTGAAAAAATTATTGAGCAGGCAAAACATCTTGCAAAAAATGGAACCAAAGAGCTTTTATTGATTGCTCAGGATCTTACCTATTATGGATTGGATATTTATAAAAAAAGAAACCTGGCTGAGCTTCTTGAAAAACTATCTGATGTAAAAGGCATTGATTGGATACGACTACATTATGCATACCCAAGTGGCTTTCCATTAGAAGTTTTGGATGTGATGCGAGATAAAAAAAATATCTGTAACTACTTGGATATTCCACTTCAGCATATTTCAGACAATATGTTAAAATCTATGCGCAGGGGAACAACTAAAGAAAAAACCATTGAGCTCGTCAGTGATATCCGCAAACGTGTTCCGGGCATTGCAATACGAACTACCCTTATATGTGGGTACCCTGGTGAAACCAAAAAAGATCATGAGGAAATGATTGCTTGGGTTAAAGAATCGAAGTTTGATAGGTTGGGCGTGTTTACCTATTCGCACGAAGAGAATACACATGCACATTTATTAAAAGATAACGTACCGCAAAAGGAAAAACAGAGGCGAGCAAATGAGGTGATGAAAACCCAGAAGAAAATTGCTGCAGCACTAAACAAAAAAATGATTGGCAAAACGCTTAAAGTTTTGTTTGATAAAAAAGAAGGAAAGTATTTTATTGGCAGAACCGAATTTGATTCTCCTGATGTAGATAATTTGGTGTTGGTAGATGCCACAGCACCCCACTCCCCGCTCTCCCCAAAGGGGAGAGGGCTAAAGCAGGAAGGGGTATATGTGCGAATTGGCGATTTCGCTAATGTGAAAATTACAGGAGCTAAAGGATATGATTTATTAGGACAAATAATTTAATAACACACTTTATGAAAAAACTTTTATTAGCTTCTTATCTCTTACTTTTTACTTCTTACCTCTGCATTGCCGATGAAGGCATGTGGATTCCAACTATGCTTAAAACACTTAATGAAAGTGATATGCAGCGCTTGGGATGTAAGCTTACAGCAGAACAGATTTATAGTATTAATAAATCAAGCTTGAAAGACGCCATTGTAAATTTCGGTGGTTGTACTGCAGAGATGATTTCCGATCAGGGATTGCTTATAACTAATCACCATTGCGGGTACAGCCGTATTCAGTCGCACAGCACAGTGGATCATGATTATTTAACAGACGGCTTTTGGGCCAAGGAAAAAAAAGATGAGCTTACTTGTCCGGGGTTAACAGTTTCTTTTATAATAAGAATTGTTGATGTTACTTCTACCGTGTTAGAGGACGTAAATAGAGATTTGCCAGAGCAGAAGCGCGATTCTATTTTGGCAATCCGCATAAAAAGTATTGAGAAAGATTCTGTTGCAGGCACGCATTACAAAGGAATGGTGCGTCAGTTTTATAATGGAAATGAATTTTATTTATTTATTCAGGAGGTATTTACCGATGTTAGAATGGTTGGAGCACCACCCGAGTCTATTGGTAAGTTTGGAGGTGATGCAGACAACTGGGTTTGGCCACGTCATACGGGAGATTTTTCGATGTTTAGAATCTATGCGGGAAAAGATAATAAGCCTGCAGATTATTCGGCAGATAATGTTCCGTTTAAGCCTCGTTACTTTTTACCTATTTCTTTGAAAGGGGTAGAAGAAAATGACTTTACGATGGTATTTGGTTTTCCTGGACGCACGCAAGAGTATTTGCCTTCATCAGCAGTAGAAATGATTCAAAAAGTTTCTAATCCAATTAAAATTTCTGCAAGAGAAAAAAGATTAGCAATTTGGTCGGAGGATATGAAAAAAAATACTGCAGTTAGAATTCAATATTCTTCTAAGTATGCTGGTGTTGCCAATGCTTATAAAAAGTGGACTGGAGAGATTTATGGTTTAGAGCGTGTGAATGGGATTGGCGTAAAACAAGAAAGAGAAAAGCTTTATTTGGAACGCGTTTCTAAAAATCCGGAATGGAGCAAAAAATATAGTGGAATACTTACTAGTTTTTCTACGTCTTATATACAAATTGAACCTTATCAGATTGCATTAGATTACTTTAATGAAACGGTTGCCTCCATTGAGATTTTGCGCTATGCGAATGGTTTTCAATCACTAGTAGAAGCTAAAGGAGATGATCTTCCGAAGAAATTAGAAGCAAACCAGAAGGCGGTGAAAGGATTTTTCAAAGATTACAATGCGCCAACGGATAAAAAAATATTTTCGGCTATGTTGCGTATGTATTACGAAAATGTAGAAAGCTCCAAGCAGCCTGATTTGCTACAAGCAATCAATTCAAAATACAAGGGCAGTTTTGAGAAATATGCAGATGACGTTTTTGCGAATTCATTTTTTGCATCTGAAGAAAAAATGAATGGTTTGTTGAAAGATTTTACGGCTGATAAGGCCAAGCTTATTGAAAAGGATCAGGCATATTTATTGGCAAGAAATATATTTGTGTTTTATGAAAAAAATATTCGCCCTCAGTATATAGATTTGATGAATGGTTTGAATAAACTTAACAGAGAGTATATGGAAGCGCTACGAGTTGTAATGCCTGAAAAAAAATATTACCCCGATGCTAACAGCACCATGCGTGTGGCATACGGAAAGGTAATGGGATATGATGGGCAAGATGGTGTTCGTTTTACGCACACCACTACATTAGAAGGGGTAATGGAAAAGGAAGATTCTACAAACTCAGAGTTTGTGGTTCCTAAAAAGCTAAAAGAACTTTATCTTAAAAAAGACTACGGACAGTATGCAGGCAAGGATGGGAAAATACATGTTGCGTTTATAGCCAACAATCACACTACTGGTGGGAACTCAGGAAGTCCAGTAATTGATGCGGAAGGAAATCTTATAGGAGTAAATTTTGACCGTAATTGGGAAGGAACAGCTAACGATATCATGTACAATAGCGAGCGCGGACGTAATATTTCTATTGATATTCGTTATGCATTATTTGTGATTGATAAGTTTGCTGGTGCTACAAACCTGATTGAGGAAATGAAAATAATTCGATAAGAGCAAATGAAGTTAGAGTATGTTTCATTTGAGCAGGCAGGACAATTCTCGAAATTGTTTCTTGATTACATGGATCAAGATAAAAGCCTAAGCGCATTTTATAAGTATCCTCCTGTAATTGATTCTTTTTCTAAAACTATTAAGGATGTTTCGGAGCAGAAGTGTAATCGAAAGTTGTTGGTAGAGGTAATCAATGAACAGTACGCTACCTCTAAGCTCTCAATTCCTAATTCTGAAATTCTTTTAAAGGAGACTACTTTTACAGTTTGTGCCGGTCATCAGCTTTGCTTATTTACAGGCCCTTTGTATTTTATCTATAAAATAATTAGCACCATTAATTTGGCGGAAGCATTAAAGAAAAAATACCCTGAAAATGATTTTGTCCCCGTTTATTGGATGGCTAGCGAGGATCATGATTTTGAAGAAATAAATCATGTGAACTTGTTCGGAAAAAAACTAGAATGGAAGCTAGGAGAAGCCAACAGTTTGAAGTCGCCAGTAGGTACATTAAAGACTAATTCTTTGAAAGGAATATTGGACGAGCTCAAAGGAATTTTAGGCGAAAGTGATAACGCAAAAGAGCTCGTTTATTTGTTTGAAAATGCTTACTTAAAAAATGAAGATATTTCTTCAGCAACTCAGCATTTAGTTAACTCTCTTTTTGGTAAATATGGTTTGCTTGTTTTGGAGCCAAATGATAAAAGATTGAAGTTGGAATTTGCAGATATTATGTTGGATGATTTGATAAATAACTCAAGCTATAAGTCAATAGGAAAAACTATTGCAAGTCTTGAGGAGAAAGGTCATCAAATTCAAGTTAATCCAAGAGAAATAAATCTATTTTATATATTTGAAAATCAGAGAAATAGAATAGTTAAAGAGAATAATAAGTTTAATATAATTGAAACCAACATTTCTTTCACTGAAGCTGAGCTTAAATCTGAGCTAAGATCTTACCCCGAGCGCTTTAGTCCCAATGTAGTTACCCGCCCATTGTATCAGCAAAAAATTCTTCCAAACTTGGCTTATGTTGGAGGTCCTGGAGAGATTGCCTATTGGTTAGAATACATGCAAATATTCAATCATTATAAGATTCCATTTCCTGTACTAATTCCGCGAAATTTTGTGATGCAAATTGACGCTTCAATTTCTGATAAACTGTACAAATTAAATTTAACTAATGAGGATGTTTTTTTGTCTGTAAATGAACTGACACAAAAGTATGTGAGCTCAATATCTGGTGAAAAAATTTCCTTCAATTTCGAAAAAGAAAACATCGAAAAGTTGTTCGATAAAATTTCGGATAAAGTAGCTTTGGTGGACGCTTCTTTAGTGGCTTCGGCAAAAGCGGAAATGCAAAAAAATCTTAAAACATTAGATGAGTTGGAAAAGAAAATGCTGAAAGCTTTCAAGCAAAAAAATGAGACTTCAGTAAGCCAGATAGAAAATATTAAAACTAAATTGTTTCCCAATAATGTTCTGCAGGAGAGGCATGATAATTTTATGTCATTTTATCTTAAACAGGGAAAGTCATTTATTGAAACCCTTAAGAAAAACCTTAATCTATTTGATAATCGGTTAATTATTCTGTCCGAAAAGTAACCTGGCTTTTGTTATATTTGAGTAACCATCACACAATGAAAGATTTGGCAAATAAGATTGTAGATAAAATGTACGACAATGACTGGTTTAGTCAGTGGTTGGGCATTGAGCGTGTATTGATAGAACAAGGGCATTGCATATTAAAAATGACAGTACGAAAAGAAATGTTAAATGGATTTGGCAGCGCTCACGGTGGTATTTGTTTTTCGTTTGCTGATAGCGCATTGGCTTTTGCATCGAACGCGCATGGAAGATTAAGTGTAGCCTTAGATTGTAATATTTCATTTCCGGTAGCAGTACGTGAAGGGGATGTGCTTACAGCAGAAGCGAAGGAGCTTAGCCTTACTACTAAAACGGGCACTTATTTAATCGAAGTGAAAAATCAAAAGCATGAAAACGTAGCTTTTTTTAAGGGCACAGTTTATAGAACATCAAAGGAATGGTTCCCTAGTTGCGCAGATAACGAATAATTGCGAATTTTCGAATATGACACTAGTTAAAAATAAAAATATTGTTTTTCCAGAATTGAGTTATAAGATTATTGGTTGTGCATTTGATGTGTTCAATGAAATTGGAGGTGGACATAAAGAGATTGTCTATCAGAAAGCATTAGAAATTTCACTTCGTACAAAGCAAATGATGTTTAGCCAGCAAGTTTACTATCCTGTAACTTTTCAAAATGTTGTTGTTGGCAGAAACTATTTTGATTTTCTAGTTGACGATAAAATCATTGTAGAAATAAAATCATTAGCTAGATTCACAAAACAGCACTACGATCAGGTGTTAAATTATCTCACATTCTCTAACTTAAAACTTGCTTTACTTATTACATTTGGAAAAGAGGAGGTTAAATGCAGGAGAGTAGTAAATTTTCAATCCATTGAATCTCATTCGTAAATTCGTATGAAATTTGTTATCTGTACCCTATGAAAAATGTATATATAATTGACGGAGTAAGAACAGCTATTGGAAATTTTGGAGGAACACTTTCTGTAGTTCGTCCGGATGACATGGCTGCAATTGTGTTAAAGGAAATATTAAAGAGAAATTCTTCTATTGACCCTAAAGCTGTTGAGGATGTAATTTTTGGATGTGCCAATCAGGCTGGCGAGGATAACCGCAACGTAGCTCGCATGGCTTTGTTACTTGCTGGGCTGCCAACCTCTGTTCCAGGTGAAACGGTAAACAGACTTTGTGCTTCAGGGCTATCTGCTACCATGGCTGCAGCACGGACAATCATGACTGGAGACGCTGAGCTAATGTTAGCTGGTGGTGTAGAGAACATGACTCGTGGCCCATGGGTTATTTCTAAAACATCAACTCCTTTTGGAAGAGATGCGCAAATGTTTGATTCAAGTTTTGGTTGGAGATTTATTAATCCTAAAATGAAAGAAATGTTTGGAACAGATGGCATGGGGGAGACTGCTGAGAATTTAAGAGAGCGGGATAAAATATCAAGAGAAGATCAGGATAAATTTTCTGTGTGGAGTCAACAGAAAGCAGCAGCTGCTCAGCAAAAAGGAAGATTTAAAAAGGAAATTGTAGCTGTGGAAATTCCTCAACGTAAAGCTGAGCCTAAAATATTTAATGAAGACGAATTTATTAGACCCGATACTACGTTTGAAATTCTGTCTAAGCTTAAGCCGGCTTTTAGAAAAGAAGGAACTGTTACGGCTGGAAATGCTTCCGGATTAAATGATGGAGCATGTGCTATTTTACTTGCCTCAGAAGATGCTGTAAAAAAATACAGTCTCAAGCCGAAGGCTAGAATTGTTTCATCAGGTTTTATTGGTGTAGAACCGCGCATCATGGGTATTGGTCCGGTAGAAGCAGCAAACTTAGCTCTTAAAAAGGCAGGACTTAAAATGAGTGACATGGATATCATTGAGCTTAACGAAGCCTTTGCTGCACAAGCATTAGCGTGTACAAGATCTTGGGGCATTGCGGATAATGATTCACGTATTAATCCTAATGGTGGAGCGATCGCGCTTGGACACCCTCTTGGAATGAGTGGAGCAAGAATATTAAATACTGCAGCAATTGAATTGCAAGAGCAAAATAAAAAATATGCTTTGGTCACTATGTGTATTGGAGTAGGACAGGGTTATGCGGTGGTGATTGAAAAAACATAAGTAGGTAATAGAGTAATTGTGGTAATTAGTAAATTAATGAGTGACGATTATAAAGGAGGATTTGAGGAGTTGACTGTCTGGGAGGAAGCCAGAAATTACAGAAAGGCCATTTCTGCAATTGTAAAGAAGTTTCCTGGCGAGGAAAAATTTAAATTAGTTAGTCAGTTAGTGCGGTCGGCTCGCTCTGTACATGCAAACATTGCGGAGGGATACGGAAGATTTCATTATCAGGAAAATATTCAGTTTTGCAGACAAGCACGAGGTACTTTAATGGAAACTTTAGATCATTTAATAAATGTAAATGATGACGCGTCTATTGATGATGTTACTTTGCAGAAGTTTAGAGAGCACTATATGTTAATTTTAAAATTATTAAATGGCTACATTGGCTTTCTTAAAAGAAAAAAAATAGAATCTCTAAATCCCAACAATAACTTAATTCCCAAATAACCTAATTCTCTATTTACCTAATCTCCGAATCCCTCATTTACCTAAACTATGATATACGAATACAAAGGAATTAAGCCGGTTATCCACGAAAGTTCTTTCGTGCATCCGCTTGCAACAGTAACTGGCGATGTAGTTATTGGTAAAAACGTTTACATAGGACCTGGCGCAGCTATTCGCGGTGACTTTGGTGCAATCGTCATTGAAGATGGTTGTAATGTACAGGAGAACTGTGTCATTCATATGTTTCCCGGAGTAACAGTTTTTTTACACGAAGGCGCACACATTGGACATGGAGCAATCATTCATGGTGCGCAAATTGGAAAAAATGTTTTAGTTGGAATGAATGCAGTAGTGATGGATAATGTAATTGTAGGCGATAATTCTATAATAGGTTCTTGCTCTTTTGTAAAAGAAGGAATGAGAATCCCTAAGAAAAGTGTAGTAGTTGGAAATCCGGCAGAAGTGATAAAGAAAGTGTCTGATAAAATGATGGATTGGAAAATAAAAGGGACAAAGATTTATCAAGAACTTCCTGCGCAATTACATGAATCATTGAAAGAATGTGATCCATTGCGCGAGCTACCTGTAGACCGTATTAAACCTGCTCCAGCAAAAAAAGAAATATCTACCGAAGAGCAAGAGATGTATAAAACTTGGATTAAGACAAAAAGTAATGGATAAAATATTATTTGTTAAAGAAGAATTCTTAAAACTCATTTCCTCATTGTCTCCCGATGCGAAAGGAAAGTGGGGTAAAATGAACGCCCAGCAGATGGTGGAGCACATGAGTTATTCATTTCGTCTTGCTAGTGGAAGGCATGTAGAAAAATCATTCCTAACACCTGAGCAAACGCAGAAAGGATATTCATTTGTGATGACGGATAAATCATTTAGAGAGAACACTCAAAATCCACTTCTTTCTCCAGAGCCGGATACAATAAAGAATTCATCTATGTCAGCTGCAATTGAAGGGCTAAAAGCTGAGATAAATTATTTTTTTGAAGTTTATGATTCTAACAAAGAACTAAGAATAATAAATCCCTTTTACGGAAACTTGAATTTTGAAGAACAAGTACAGCTTCTTCATAAACATTGTGAGCACCACGCTAAGCAATTTGGTCTGGTTGAATAATTCAAGTTCAAGCCACGAATTACGCTAATTAACACGAATTGATTAGTGAAAATTCCTGAAATGAGTGGTGGGAATTATTGCGTAAGATATTTTTTCCAAGGTTTCCAATAAAAATCATCCCAGCCTTTTTTTAAGGCTTTAAGTTGGTGATTGGGAATTTGAGTATGCACTATATTTAATATTGCATCTTTTCCCTTTTGTTCAAAGGTTAGGATTAATAACGAATCTGTATCTGCAATTTTAAAATCTGACGAACGCCACGTTTGTACGATAGATTTGTTTTTCTCCGTGTGGATAGTGATTCCTGAAATATATCCATCCCAGGCAGAATAAAAGCTTCCTTTTTTTGTAGATATTTTTGCTTTTCCACCCGTAGCTTCGCTGTGTTTTTTAGAGTTCATGTACATGCTATACAATGTGGTGTGGTTCGTATTCTTGAACGTCACTTTTTGAGAAATTGTTTTTGCCATATAGAATTTAGTTTTGTGAAAGTTTATTTTTTATATACGGACTAATATAGCATCCTACTACAGCGCCCGATGCATTTGCTAGCGCATCAAAAATATCAAAGTGCCTATCTGCAGTGAAAAGTTCTTGCATAACTTCTACTATAAATCCATAAGATGAAGTGATAATTAAAATTTTCAAAATAGTGCTCTTATGCAAGAAGCTAAAAGAAGATTGCTTTTTCCAGCCGTAATACATCAAATAGACCAATACTAGATAAATTCCAGAATGAACCAGCTTGTCGAATTCAAATATGGTAATACTTGGTAAATCTTTGCCGGGCATTAAACAAAGTATCAAAATTAGTATAGCCCAGAAAAAAGCAAACCAATTGTATTTTATAAATGAAGCCATTTTTAATTCTTGTGTATTAATCAAAGGTAAAAATTCTATATTTGATACTCATAAAAAGTAAATTATGGCTATAGATACTACAAGCGCAGTTCGTAAACTTCACAATTATGCATATGGCCAATTTATTGAGGGTGATGGCGAAGGTCAGGCACTATATAATGCTATAACTGGAGCAGAAGTTGCCACCGCTTCAAGTGCTGGGCTTGATTTTGCTAAGATGTGTGATTATGCACGTACCGTTGGCGGACCTAAGCTTCGCAAAATGACTTTCCATGAACGAGGTATGATGCTCAAAGCACTAGCCATGCATCTCATGGAGAAAAAAGATTTGTTTTATAAAATAAGTTGGGCAACGGGCGCTACCAAAGCAGATTCTTGGGTTGACATTGAGGGAGGTATTGGAAATCTTTTTGCCTATTCAAGTTTGCGCAGGCAATTTCCAAATGAAACATTTTGTGTGGAAGGCGATGTTGCAAGGTTGTCTAAACTAAATACATTTATTGGTCATCATATTTGTGTGCCTAAAGAAGGTGTTGCTATTCATATTAACGCGTTCAACTTCCCGGTATGGGGAATGCTAGAAAAAGTTGCAGTAAATTGGTTTGCCGGAGTTCCTGCAATTGTGAAACCTGCAACAGTTACTTCTTTTTTAACAGAAGCTGTGGTGAAAGAAATTATTGCCTCTAAAATTCTTCCCGAAGGAGCATTGCAATTAATCTGCGGAAGTGCAAACGGCATTTTAGATCATGTCATGAGTCAGGACGTAGTTACTTTTACAGGCAGTGCATCTACCGGAAAAATGCTCAAATCGAATAAGCGTTTGATTGAAGAGTCGGTGCATTTTAATATGGAAGCAGATTCTTTAAATTGCTGTGTGCTTGGAACGGATGTTACTCCTGATAAACCTGAGTTTGATATTTTTATTAAAGAAGTTGTTCGTGAAATTACTACCAAAGCCGGACAAAAATGTACTGCTGTTCGTAGGATTATTGTTCCGGAGAATAGCGTAGAAGAGGTGCGTGCTGCACTGAGTAAAAGACTGGCGTCAAATATTATTGGAGACCCAAATGTTGAAGGTGTTCGTATGGGGTCTTTGGCTGGACTAAGCCAACTTAAAGAGGTAAAAGAAAAAGTAGAACAGCTTTCCAAAACACAAAAAATAATTATTGGAGACTTTCTCCCGCAAAGCAGGGATCCCTTCGGGAGTAAGTTTGAAGTTAAAGGAGCAGATAAAAACAAAGGCGCTTTTATGCCTCCTATTATTTTCTTAAATGAAAATCCATTTAAGAATACAGATTGTCATAGCGTAGAAGCGTTTGGACCAGTAAGCACCATTATTCCATACAAAACAACAGAAAATGCTATTGCACTTGCCAAAATGGGTAAAGGCTCTCTCGTAAGTTCCATTATCACTGCCGATGAAAAAATTGCTAAACAGTATGTGTTAGGCGCAGCATCCATGCACGGACGAATATTAGTCTTAAATGCTGAATGCGCAAAGGAAAGTACCGGTCATGGTTCTCCGCTTCCGTTGTTAGTTCATGGCGGTCCCGGCAGAGCAGGAGGAGGAGAGGAGATGGGCGGCAAGCGAGGTGTGTTCCATTATTTGCAGCGCACTGCTATTCAAGGCACGCCAACTATGATTACAGCGATTACCAATCAATATCAAATGGGTGCTAAGTATGGCCCCACCCTGACCCTCCCCGAAGGAGAGGGGAAAGGATTGGGTGATGAGATTCATCCTTTTCGTAAGTATTTTGAAGAATTAAAAGTGGGAGATACCTTGATCACAAAAAAACATACGGTTACTGAAGATGACATAATCAACTTTGCTGAGCTTAGCGGAGATAAATTTTACGCTCACCTGCAGCCCGATGCATTAGAAGGAACAATTTTTAAGCGCACTGTTGCGCACGGATATTTTATTTTATCTCGTGCAGCTGGTTTGTTTGTTGATCCGCCTAAAGGCCCTGTGCTTCTTAACTATGGAATTGATGAATGCAGATTTACAAAACCTATTTATCCGGGAATGACGATTGGAGTGCGGTTCACCTGTAAAGAAAAACTGGAGAATGATAAGCCGTTGAAGGCTGCCACCCCCAACCCTTCTCCTTTTCTCCCCGAAGGGGAGAGTGTTGCACGCTCAGGTTCTCCCCCTTCGGGGGAGTTAGAGGGGGTGGCTGTCGGTATTGTAAAATGGGTGGTAGATATTTACGATGCCAGCTCTGATGAAGTACGCAAAAAATATGATGTGGATGTATCCATGGGGGATACAGTTGGCATTGCTACTATTCTTACGATGGTAAAGAAGAAAGAGCAGGGAAGTTAAAAAGGGATTAAGGTAATTGGGTAAATAAGGTGTGGCGAATTAAGCTAATAGAGTAAAGGAAATTGTAAGTAAGGTATTGAAAAATGGCAGGAGATAATTATAAAGGTGGATTTAGAGATTTAGAAGTTTGGAAAGAAGCGAGGCAATTCAGAATGGATGTTTCGATTTTAGTGAAAAGGTTTCCTGACCATGAAAAATATAGGTTGACTAACCAATTGATTAGAGCCTCAAGAAGTATTACAGCTAATCTTGCAGAAGGGTACGGTCGCTTTCATTTTCAGGAAAACATTCAATATTGCAGGCAGTCTCGTGGTTCGTTGATGGAATGCCTTGACCATATAAGCTGTGCAATGGATGAAGAATTTATTAGGCAAGAAGATTTTAGTAAATTTGAAATACGTTATGATAAAATTTTGAAAATGCTGAACGGGTATATTAAATACCTTAAGAATCAAAAAGAAAATGCTTGACACCGTCCCTAACTCCCAATTCTCTCAATCCCCGATACCTTAATCCCTAATCCCTCAATTTCTAATTACCTATCATACTTATGGAAGCATTTGTAAAATCAGAAATCAATAATGGCATTGCAACCGTTACTTTTTTTCACCCACAAAGTAATTCTTTGCCTGGAGATATATTAAGAAAACTAGCAGAGGAAATTACTGCTGTTGGAAATAATCCATCTGCTAAGGTTATCATCCTAAAAAGTGACAGCCCATCACAACCTTTGCAAAAGGATGCTACGCCTGGCACCTCCCCGATGGGGAGGCAGGGAGGGGCAGCTACTTTTTGCGCAGGAGCATCTTTTGATGAGCTTGTTGCCATAAAGAATTTTGAAGAAGGAAAAAAATTCTTTACCGGGTTTTCATTAGTGATAAACGCAATGCGTAAAGCTCCAAAATTTGTTATTGCACGTGTGCAAGGAAAAACGGTTGGTGGGGGAGTTGGTTTAGCCTCCGCTGCGGATTATACGTTTGCAGTTAGCACAGCTTCAATCAGATTAAGTGAATTAGCATTAGGAATAGGACCTTTTGTAGTAGGGCCTGCGGTAGAAAGAAAAGTGGGGGTGGGCGCTTTTACAGCGCTTACCATAAACCCTACTGAATGGAAAACTGCAGATTGGGCGCGTGAAAAAGGTTTGTATGCAGAAGTATTTCCTTCGGTTGCAGAAATGGATGTCGCCATTCAAACATTAGCCGAAAAACTTTCTAAAAGCAGCCCCGAAGCTATGACGCTACTTAAAAAAGTAATGTGGGAAGGAACAGAAAGCTGGGACACGCTTTTAATTGAGCGAGCTGAAGTGAGCGGCAAGCTTGTACTATCTGATTTTACTAAAGACTACATTGCTAAGTTTAAGGCTGGAGTGAAGAAATAGACAACCGCATGTAAATTGGATATATGCAGAGTCCTCTGCGAGAGACTCTGCTGGGACGAGACAGATTGAATGTGGCTTTGGCTATTGTTGCCATTATTGTAGGATCAACGTTGTAAACATTTAGGTGGCGTCAGATTTTTCCACCTGGAGAAAATCGAATTTATTAACATCATTTCGAAAGACCTGACGGCATATTAACAATGAAAAATTTACTTTTTACATTAGCACTTTCACTCTTTAGCATTACCTCCTTCGGGCAAGTATTTATTGGAACTACGCATATGAAGACAATATTCAAGTATATAAATAAATATGAAAAACAGCTTAAAAAAGAAGGCTACACATTTCAATCCAGCATTGATACGCTACGATATTGTGGAGACACCATTACTAGAGCTAACTTTATTTATAGTGTTTTTATCAATGAAACAAAGGAAGCTATCAAGTATGAACTTTGGTGGTGTCCCGGAATTACAATACCTATGATTGGTAAGACGAGATCTTCCACGGAATGTTGCGCTCAAAAAATTACATTCACGAATAGTAGATGTTTTGATTGCATCACTAATACTTTTCTAAACGACAAGATATATCGGTGGGAAAATGACGATAATAACAAACGATACACCTCAACAGGGAGAGTTCAGGGACTGTTTTTGACCATTTCAAGAGCTACTGACACGCTTGTATTTCGAATTCCATAATACACGTTTCCCTCAGGTAGATAAAATTGAATTGCTGTCAGGTGTTACCAGCAGAACTGTTCGAAACACGTAGACGTTGACTTAATATTCTGTTCGTATGGTGCTTGAATGTATATTTTTTGGTTTTCTAAAAATGTATTGCTCTTCAGTAGCTGCGAACTGCCTTGCCTTCGTGACATTGTGTAAATGAAGTTTAAGGTAGCCCCAAGTAGCTGTAAACCCTGAGGTAATAACAAAAAATTATATTAAAAACATGAATGAATTAGAAATAAACACTGACAAAAATCGACTTGACATAATTTATGTTAATGAGTTTATTTCAAATTCATACTGGGCTAAAGGCAGGGAATTAGAAGCAATGCAAACCTGTATAGATAACTCCTTAAATTTTGGAGTTTATCTGGATGGCAAGCAAATTGGATATGCTCGTATAGTGACAGACTATGTACAATTCGCATATATAATGGATTTGTTCATTGGAGAAAACTACAGAAGAAAAGGTTATTCAAAAGAATTAATGAAGTATATAATGGAATTTGAAAAGCTGAAAAACATTAAAGTATGGAGGCTTGCAACAAGTGATGCGCACGAGCTGTATAAAAAATTTGGATTTAAGGCATTAGCAAATCCTGAAAAATTAATGGAGTTAATGAAGTAAAGTTTGGTTGGCGTTAGGTGTTTCTGCCAGTTTACTTCTTTTTCCGCAATCGCCTTTCTTCTCTTTCTTTTTTTCTCTCCGCCTTTCTGTCTTTAGAAAACCAGTTTCCTATTTTATCAAATATATTGTCTTCAACAAAAGGGGGGCATTCGGGCATGGGTACTAAATTTGTGCTGAAATTAAATTGGCCATTTACATATTTTTTGCAATCTATATCTGTTTTACATTTTTGGATAAAGTATGCCCAAGTGGGTAGGGCGGTAGCGGCACCTTGTCCGTAGAAAGTGGAGTTGAAATGTACTTCTGGGCTTTCGGCACCTACCCATGCTCCGGCTACTAGCCCGGGGGTATAGCCTATAAACCACCCATCTGCCTGCGACTGAGTTGTGCCAGTTTTTCCTGCCACCTCTCCAGTAATACCATAGGTGCTTCTGATACGACTTGCAGTCCCTTCATTAATAACTCCTTTCAGCATTTCGGTTGTGTAGTATGCGGTTTGTTCCGAAATGGCTCTTTTGGTTTTGCTATTATTTTTTGCTTTGTAAATTACTTTTCCATTTTTATCTTCTATATGAGTAATAAATACAGGCTCAATGCTTTTTCCTCCATTGGGGAATGTGCAATATGCTTTTACCATTTCAAGTAGACTGACGTTGGCTGTCCCCAGCGCGATGGAAGGAACAGCAGGAATGGGGCTTTCAATACCCATATTTTTAGCTGTACGAATAACATTATTAATTCCTGCTTTTAACAACACTTCTACCGAAACCACGTTGACAGAATTTTCTAACCCTCCTTTCAGAGAATATTTTCCACTATACTTGTCATCGGCATTAGCAGGAGACCAGTTTTCGTACTCTTCGTAAATATGCTGTTCGTTTTTAATATACTCGCAAGGACTCACTCCTTGTTCAATGGCAGTGGCATATACAATCGGCTTAAAGGTACTTCCTACTTGCCGTGTTGAGGTTACATGATCATACTGAAAATAGTTATAGTCATTGCCACCTATCCATGCTTTTATATCTCCTGTAAATGGATCCATAGCTAAAAAACCGTTTTGCAATATCTTCGTATAATATTTAATAGAATCTATGGGTGAAAGTTCAGCTTTGTGGCCACCTGCCCAGTCAAATACATCCATGGTTAATGGTGTTTTAAAATTTTCATTTATTTCAGTATCATTAAAACCTTCTTCTGCTAATCTTTTGTAGCGCTTTGATTCTTTTACTGCTTTGTTTATTATGTTTGATGTTCTCTTCCATGGATTGGAATTTTTCCATTGCTGATCAAAAACATTTTGAAGATACTCCATGTGTTTTTGCATAGATGCCATGGCATGATCCTGCATTTTGTAATCCAGTGTAGTGTATATTTTTAACCCATCTGTATATAGATTATATTTCTCTCCTTGAGCGTTCTTTAATGTATCGAGAATGGTGGTAGCAAGTTGCTCGATCTTAATAAGGAAATAGGGAGCAATAGTGCCATACATTCCCGTGTTGTTGTAATTTAATGTCAGAGGAATTGCTTTTAATGAATCAGCAAATTCTTTTTTAATATAACCGTGTTCTGCCAAATTACCGATTACAACATTTCGTCTGGACAACGCATTTTCGGGATGCAAGCGCGGATTGTAGATGGAAGGAGATTTAAGCATTCCTATCAGCAGCGCACCTTCGTCAATAGAAATGGAATCAATGGGTTTGTTGAAAAAGCGCATCCCTGCATTTTTAATGCCGTACGTATCTTCTCCCACCGATACCGTATTTAAATACAAGGCCAATATTTCATCTTGAGAAAAGGCACTGTTAAATCGAACAGCATGAATGGCTTCTTTGATCTTATTGACGGGCATGGTGAGGATGCCATAATTTTTTCTTTTGAATAAATTTTTTGAAAGTTGCTGACCTATGGTGCTCCCTCCTCCAGCACTTTTTTCGCCTAGTAAAAGAGTTTTAAAAAATACACGCAGCATGCTTTTATAGTCTATGCCATTGTGTTGATAGAAACGAGAATCTTCGGTTGCAATTAAAGCATGAATAAGAAAGGGAGGGATGTTTTTGTATTCGGTATTACTTCGATTCTCCCAATAATAGTTGCCAAGTATTTTATTATCTGTTGAGTATACCTCGGTTGCAAGATAGTTTTGAATGTTTTTAAGTTCCTCCTGTGTGTGTATTTTTCCGAATGATCCAAAGTACACAAGGGTAAATAATGAAACGAACAACAAGCAGAGGGCAGCTAAACAATAGAAAATTATTTTTCCTGATTTTCTAAGCATGTTTATTTTGTAGTCAGGCTATTAAGTGTAGTTAGGTGTTTTTCTCTGACGATCCTTGTGTCACAACACAGGTCAGGTGGCAAAAACTGACGGCACCTAAATCCTACTTTGATTTCTTTTTTTTAGTGCTTTTCGTTTTCAAATAGTTTGCAGCTATTTCCAGCTTCTTAAACCAGGCGTCCCCGTATTTTCTTATCAAAGCGGGTTTAACAAATTTATAAATGGGTAGGTCCATTTTATCACCACATGCACAAGCAGGCTTGCAAACTTTCCAACGCTCATAGGTTATGATGTCGTATTTTTTTTTGCTGGTAATACGTATAGGGTATAAATGACAGGAAATAGGTTTCTGAAAATCTGTTTTCTTTTCTTTCCAGGCTTTCTCAATAGAGCATTTTGCAATTTCATTTTCAAAACATACAAATGCACATTGCTTATTGTCCACCAGTGTTGTGGTGTCATCACCATCAGAATCAATTACCGATACTCCATATTTTTCTACCGATTCAATTCCTTCTTTTGTCATATAAGGTTTGACATTTGAATACGCTTTTTTAAGAACAGCAATTTCTTTTTTTTCGAGTGGTGCTCCAGAATCACCAGCCACACAGCAAGCACCTTTACAAGCGTTTAGGTCGCACAAAAACTTTTTGCTTGTTATATCTTCCGAAATAAGTGTATTGTCAATTGAGAGCATTGGATGGAATAGATTTTGAAAATACAAATAAAAAAGGCGGGGCATCCCGCCTTTTTTATTTGTTTAATTTATAGTTGGCAAATAGCCGTATGTTTTTCCGAACTCAAGCATTTGTTTTACAAAATCAATTGGATATTCTACTTTTACATCAACCATTTTATCTCCTTCCATTACCGGTACTAATTTAGGTTGTATAAATCCTGCATAAGGAGCAATGCCTACTCTGTTGTATCGCTCTAATACTTCCTTGTGCAATTCAGGGTCAACTTTTACTCCGTAGTTCTCAATAAGGTTTTTTCCTGCTTCATAATCACCTTCCGATTTAATGCGCTGTATTTCTCTAAGCAGCTCTCCAAACAAAGTGCGTAATTTGTTGTAGTCATTGATGACGAAGTATGTTTTTCCTTCTGGCGATTTTTTTCTTTCAATAACATTTTCTTTTTGTCCTTTTTCCAATGACCATTTAGCAATCATCTGTCTATTACGCATGTGAGCTTCCTCTACATTATCACCAGGCTTTAGTCGTGCTAACTGTACCATTAGTCCGTTAGTAATATAATTGTCGTACTCTGACTTGCCACACTCAATGGATGGCATAACACCTATGTCAATTAATTTCTGATCAATGATGTAATAGAGAGCAACTAAATCTGCTCTGCCTTCTTCTAAAGCATTTGCATAATTTTTTAGTGTTTCACTAGGATCTCCAACTCCCAGATTTATTTGTCCGGATGCGTGTCCAATTACTTCATGCATATCTGTGTGTAATGCGCCTGCTAGTGCTCCATATTCCTTAACGCGCTTATTCATATCTTCATTGATATAGAATTCATTTATCAAAGAAGGAGATTTTGCTTTTTCATAAGCATAAACAATGTTTCCTAGGTTAACAGATTTACTTCCATGATCCTGACGAATCCAATTTGAATTTGGTAGATTAATGCCAATGGGTGTTGTAGGAGCAGCATCGCCCGATTCCATTACGGTTGTAATAACCTTAGCGGAAATACCTTTAACATTTTTCTTTTTATGTTCTGCAATAAGTGTAGAGTTATCTTCAAACCATTGTGCTTGATCTCCAATAGCAGCAATACGTTTGCTGGCTTCCATATCTTTTACAGAAACAACAGATTCAAAAGAACCTTTTCTGCCAAGCGGATCTCCGTAAACTTCAATAAAGCCGTTTACAACATCAATTGCTGATTCGTTGTCTGCAACCCAAGCAATACAGTATTCGTCAAACTTTTTAAGGTCTCCCGTTTTGTAAAATTCAATAAGTAGATTAATTGCTTTTTTCTGAGCATCATTTTCAGCAACTGCATTTGCTTTTTCTAGCCAGTAAACAATTTTTTCTATTGCAGCAGAATACATTCCGCCAACCTTCCAAGTTTTTTCTACAAGCTTACCGTTTTCTTTCATAAGCTTAGTATTTAAGCCGTAGGAAGGAGGAGTTTTGTCGTTAGGGACATTCATTTTTTTGTAAAAGTCAGTCACCTCTTTCTCAGACACCCCTTCGTAAAAATTTGTTGCCGATGATTTAATTAAGTCGCTTTTAGGATCCAGACTTACTCTTTTAGCCGCTACGGTAGGATCAAAAATAATTGGAGTGATTCTTTTAGTAAATGCTTCTACGTTTTCACCTTGATTTAAGGGAAGGGTAGTAGCGTCAGAATTTTTTAAAAGTTCTGAAAAATATTCTTTGCTGCATTCCGGAGTAAACTTGCTGCTTGAGTAATGGTGATGGATGCCATTAGAAAACCAAACGCGTTTAGAGTACTCCATAAATTTATTCCAATCGCCAGAAGTTTTATCTCCTTTATAGCTTGCAGCAATAGTTTCCAATGTTTTTCTGACAGTCAAATTAAATTTGTAATTCTGATCCCAAATAATATCTCTGCCAGCTAAGGCTGCTTCGGATAAATAATAAAGCATTTCTTTTTGCTTTGGAGCTAGTTGTTCAAAGCCGGTAATTTTATATCGAAGTACTCTGATGTCAGCAAATTGCTCTACAAAATATTTCATGGTGTCAACATCAGCAACAATAGAATCGGCATTCGATTTATCGTGTTTGTTGTTCGCATTATTTCCACAAGAAAAAAATGCTGAAGATGCAAAAGCGATAACAATTAATCTGGTCAATTTCATAAACTTAGTTTAAATGATTAAGGTTTTCGCAAAAGTAAAATATATATACTTCGTTTTTATAAAATATTGTTAAAATTACATGCAGAAATCAGGTTTCTATTGGCGTTTTTTCTGTGTTTGTTATTCCGAAGGATAGATTAATTTTACAGGACTTATATATGGCGGAGGCAAAAGCAAATAAAAACCTTAAATCAAGTTCAGCTATTCCCAATCAGGTTCTATTGCGAGCCTTCGAATTGATGTGTACTGCAAAGGCGATGACTGAGCTTTATGAAAAAAAATCTGCTGTAACTTCAAAATACGTTCATGCTACATCAAGGGGGCATGAGGCAATACAGATTGCATTAGGGCTTCATTTATTGCCACAAGACTGGCTTTCAGCATATTACAGAGACGATTCTATGTTGTTAAGCATTGGTATGCAGCCATATGAACTGATGTTGCAGTTAATGGCAAAACGCGATGATCCTTTTTCGGGAGGAAGAACATATTATTCGCATCCAAGCTTAAGGCGTGATAATATGCCTAAGATACCTCATCAATCATCAGCAACGGGAATGCAGGCAATTCCTACAACCGGCATTGCAATGGGCTTACAATATAAGGAGTCTATTGGAATTTCTGAAACTACGGATGGAGTAGTGGTTTGTTCATTGGGAGATGGCTCCATAACAGAAGGGGAAGTGTCTGAGGCTTTTCAAATGGCAGTACTAAAGAAGTTGCCAATATTATATTTAATTCAGGATAATGAATGGGATATTTCTGCTTATTCAAAAGAAGTTCGTGCACAGGATGCACCGGAGTTTGCAAAAGGATTTCATGGTTTAGAAACTCGAAGCATTGATGGGACAGATTTTTATAAAAGCTATGAAACGATAGAAGAAGTTATAGGAATAATTCGTAAAGAACGAAGACCATTTTTAGTTCATGCAAAAGTTCCTTTGTTAAATCATCACACTTCAGGAGTTCGAAAGGAATGGTATCGCGAGGATTTGGAGGAAGAGCAAAAGCGCGACCCGTTTCCACGATTTAGAAATAAATTAATTGTTGATGGTTTTGATAAAGATGAGTTGAATGAAATTGAGGCGAAGGCAAAAGTTACAGTTGAGGTAGAGTATCAAAAAGCTTTAAAAGCTGAAGACCCTAGACCTGAAGATTTGTTTACGCATGCGTTTGCACCTACACCTATCACCGAAGAAAAAGGAGAGCGTGAACCCAAAGGAAAAGAGAAAACGGTGATGGTTGATTCGGCACTTTTTGCTATACGTGAGTTGATGGAAAAACATAAAGAATGTTTGTTGTACGGACAAGATGTAGGAAAAAGATTGGGCGGTGTGTTTAGGGAAGCTGCAACACTGGCGCAAAAATTTGGCGATGAACGTGTATTTAATACTCCAATTCAAGAAGCATTTATAGTGGGTAGCACAGTTGGAATGAGCGCAGTAGGCCTTAAGCCCATTGTAGAAGTTCAGTTTGCGGATTATATATGGCCGGGGTTAAATCAGTTATTCACCGAAGTTGCACGGTCATGCTATTTAACGAATGGGAAATATCCTGTGAGTATGATATTGCGTGTTCCTATTGGAGCGTACGGTAGTGGTGGTCCTTATCATTCTTCTAGCGTAGAATCGGTAGTTACTAATATTCGCGGCATAAAAGTTGCTTATCCTTCTACAGGTGCAGACTTAAAAGGATTAATGAAATCTGCATACTATGATCCAAATCCGGTTGTTATGTTAGAACACAAAGGACTTTACTGGAGTAAAATAAAAGGAACTGAAGATGCAAAAACTGTGGAGCCTGATGAAAATTATGTAATTCCTTTTGGTAAAGCAAGAATTGTTCAAGAGGCATCAGTTAATGAAACCCATTCTACTGTTTGCATTGTTACATATGGCATGGGAGTGTATTGGGCAAAAAATGCAGCAAAAAAATTCCCAGGCAGAGTAGAAATTATTGATTTAAGAACATTGGTGCCGCTGGATGAGAATACTGTTTTTGAATCCGTTAAAAAACATTCTCGTTGTTTAGTAGTAACCGAAGAACCCCCTCAAAATTCATTTGCTCAAGCGCTTGCAGGAACAATATCTGAAAAATGCTTTGAATCATTGGATGCTCCTGTGCGAATTATTGGCTCAGAAAATCTACCTGCAATTCCACTAAACTCTATACTGGAAGCTACTATGCTTCCGAATGCGGATAAAGTGGCAAAAGTTATTGAAGAACTTCTGAATTATTAATTTAAGAATCAAACTATGAAAAATCTTATTTTTTTTATTCTAACTGCCCTTCTCTTTTCATCATGCAGGACTAACCTGCTTTTTATAAGTGTTCAGAAGCCAGCCAAAGTAACCATGTCTAATAACGTAACTAAAGTTGGTGTTATCAATCGTAGTATTCCTAATGAAGAGGATAAAATTCAAAATGCAGCACATCAGGTACTTGCTGCTCAGAGCTTTGCGATGCTAAAAGAGGGCGGAAAGGAAGGAATACGAGGATTAAAAGATGCATTGATGGAGAACAAGCGGTTTGGTCAGGTTTTGGTTTTAGATTCAATCAAACTAAAAAGTGCTGCCATCGGTATTTTCCCTTCTGCACTATCTTGGGATAAAGTGGAGAGTATCTGTAAAACAAATAAGATCGATGCATTATTTGTGCTTGAGATGTTTGACACAGATTTGAAAGTAAACCCAAGTTCTGTTCCTGTTAATGTTACCAGCCCCATGCAGGTTGTTAATTCAATTCAGAATATTAGTATGACTACAACGGTAAAAACAGGATGGAGAATATATGTTCCAAGCTCCAGAAATATGATTGATGAGTATACGGTTTTTCAAAATGCTACCAGCTCTAGTGGCGCTAACCCTCTAATTACAGTCGATGCGATTCTTCAGCGCAAAGAAGTAATTAAAAAAATGGCTTACGATTGTGGCAGAATTTATTCCGAGAGAATTCTATCGGAATGGGTACGCGTGAATAGGAATTATTTTATTCGTGGAGGCACTTATGAATTTAAGATTGCCAAGCGAAAAGCTCGAGCTGGCAACTGGGATGGAGCTGCAGAAATATGGAAAAAGAATACGACCAGTTCAAAAAGAAAAACGGCAGGAAGAGCAAATTACAACATGGCTATCATTCAGGAAATAAATGGAAACTTGGATGAAGCAATCAAGTATGCACAAAAATCATACGAAGACTACGGAGTGCGACTTGCTTTGCAATACATCAATATTCTAAAGCGAAGAAAAAATCAGGAAAACCTTTTGGAGATTCAAAACGGGCAGTAGGTTTGGTTGGTTTTGAAAAATGAAAATATTCTCATTATATAATATGCCAAGTAATGTTTTTTTCATTTATTCCCTTAACTAGTAGAGTTTATACTTAAGTTTCATGCACCTGCCTATTTCAGTATTTTCTCTCATCTACTAGTAAATATTAGGGAATTCAGCCTAAAATCAACTGCCGTTCAATCAAAAATCCTTGTATATTCGCGACCTAAATTATTAACCGATTAAAATTATTTATTATGGAAAAAGGAACAGTGAAGTTTTTTAATGAAACAAAAGGATTTGGTTTCATTAAGACAGAGAGTGGAAACGAAGTATTTGTACACGTTTCAGGTCTAGTAGACAAAGTTCGCGAGAACGATAACGTAACTTTTGAAATGTCAGAAGGCAAAAAAGGACCAAACGCTATAAACGTTAAACTAGCATAAGCTCTCCCATTCGCCAATTATATTTGGCGCACATCATTTATTTTTCTTATCAGATTTTGAATGAAGCATCAAACCTCTCTGCTACTATGCAGAGAGGTTTTAATGTATTTGGTAGCTATTTAATTTATTATGGAAATATCTGATTATTCAGTTCCAATTCTTTGTCTCACTATAATTATATCATACTTAGATGACTTTTGAAGATTTAAAACTATTGCCTCAAATTCTTTCTGCATTAAAAACGAAAGGGTATTTGAAGCCAACACCCATTCAGGAAAAGTCTATTCCTCCAATATTAGATGGAATGGATATTTGTGGTTCTGCCCAAACAGGAACAGGAAAAACAGCAGCCTTTGCATTGCCGATGCTACAGTTACTTCATATAGGTAGGGCAAGCCAGCGAAAAGGAATTAAGTCGTTAATATTAGCTCCTACACGGGAGCTTGCTCAACAAATCAGCGACAATTTTAAGGATTACGGCAAAGGTCTAAATTTAAAACATTGTGTAATATATGGTGGTGTAAGTCAGCACGGACAAACAAATACGCTTAAA
The DNA here is from genome assembly GCA_964481195.1 of uncultured Bacteroidia bacterium. GTDB lineage: Bacteria > Bacteroidota > Bacteroidia > Palsa-948 > Palsa-948 > Palsa-948. Next base: position 41,895 of record CAYZTB010000017.1, read on the forward strand.
GCAGGAGTCGATATTGTAATAGCAACACCGGGCAGGCTACTTGATTTAATGAATCAGGGCTTTGTTCATTTAAATGCAATTGAATTTTTTGTTTTGGATGAAGTGGATCGAATGTTGGATATGGGTTTTATCAATGATATTAAAAAAATTATTGCTAAGCTTCCTGCAAAAAAGCAAACATTATTTTTCTCTGCGACCATGCCTCCGGAGATAAAAAAATTATCTGATACGTTACTTAAGAACCCTGTGATTGTACAAACTGCTCCAGTTTCTACTGCTGCTGTCACTGTGCAGCAATATGTGTATCATGTTAAAACAGATAGGAAGAGAGATCTTTTAGCTTATCTATTAGGAAAGGAGAATAAGCCACATGTGCTTGTTTTTACAAGAACTAAAAGAGGGGCTGATAAATTAGCTAAAGGCTTAACGGCAGATGGAATAACGGCAGAGGCTATCCATGGTAATAAATCGCAAAATGCAAGACAGCGTGCTTTGAATCGATTTAAAGACAGAACTATTAGTATGCTAATTGCTACTGATGTTGCATCTAGAGGGTTGGATATAACTGAAATTTCTCACGTAATAAATTTTGACCTTCCAGAAGAAGCAGAGACCTATATTCACCGTATTGGTAGAACAGGAAGAGCGGGAGCAGCAGGAGTTGCAATTTCTTTTTGTGCACCCGATGAGCGTGGTCAATTACGCGATATTAATAAGCTTACTAAAAATATTGAAATCATATCCGATCAACCTTACGATGCTTCGGCAGCAAGCGAAGAGCCAAGAAAGCAAAATGGTCAATCCAAAGGTAGAAAAGGTGGAGGGTCAAAAAGAAACTTTTCTGGCAATTCAGGTGGAAGCGGAAGAAAGCCTTCCGGAAACCAAGGCAGTTGGAGAGGTGGAAGAACCAACGACCGTTCTTATCGATAATATTTAAGTGTACATTCGAGTGTAAATGAAAAAGATTGAAACTCGAACAGCTATTATTTCTTATGTTGAAAAGGGAATAGTTTTTGTAAAGTTCAAGCCTAATACCCGTTTAGATAAACCCGATATTTTTAAAAATATGGCTGCTGCAACTAAAATTGCTAGAGGAAGACATTGCGCAATTTTGGAGATAAATAAAAATTCTGGTATTACGGATGCTGCATTAAAATATGCTGAATCTAAAGACAATGCAAAAAATAGAATTGCTAATGCCTTATTAATCAAATCAGCCTCTGTAAAATTATTATGGAGCTTTTTTTCAATGTTTTTCAAACCTACCGTGCAAAATCAAATATTTACCAGCAAAAAGGCTGCGTTGATATGGCTTAGAAAATTTCAATAATTTTTTAATCTGTTTTTATCGGCACCGTTCTTGTTTTCTATTTTATGTTTGTTTGGTATTAATAGGTTGCTTTTTGCAGTAAAGCAGCTCGGGTAACCCCGGCTAAAGATTAAATCTTCTGTCGGGGTTTTTCCGTTATCACCTGATAAAACAAAGCGTATCTTTGTTGTGTTATGAAAAGAAAAAATTTAAAGCCTAAAGTCGATAAGGACTTTGATCCTAAAAAAGAAGGTAGCTTTTCTTCTAAGAAAAATAAGTTTAAGCCCAAGCGCGAAGGAAGTTTTAAATCTAAAAAACGTCCGCCACTTTTTCCTTACAATAAAAAAAGTTTCGCAACAAAATTACAAGGCGTACAAAAACCTGTTACAAGCACTGTGCCTCCACTTAAAAAGCAAGAAGGAGAAAATTTAATTCGCCTAAATAAATACCTATCAAATGCAGGAATTTGTTCTCGAAGAGAGGCAGATGCCTATATAGCCGCTGGTGTGGTAAAAGTAAATGGGGAGATAATTACCCTGTTAGGATATAAAATTTTACCTGGCGATAAAGTGCAATTTGGGGATGATACAGTACGTAAAGATAAGACCGTTTATATATTATTAAACAAGCCTAGAGGATATATTACTACCTGCGATGACCCTCAAGAACGAGATACAGTTCTTGATTTAATTAAAAATGTGCCTGAGCGTATTTATCCAGTTGGACGCTTAGATAGAAATACATCTGGATTACTTCTTTTAACGAATGATGGAGATCTTGCTAAAATACTTATGCACCCAAAGTATGAGGTAGCTAAAATTTATCATGTGGTTTTAGATAAGCCTTTAACTGCTACTGATTTCGAAAAAATTGAAAAGGGTATTGGTTTGGAAGATGGATTTGTAAAAGTTGATGAAATTGCATACGTAGATGGCTCAGATAATCGCAGAGAAATAGGGATTGAAATACATTCTGGGAAAAATAGGATTATTAGAAGAATTTTTGAATCGCTAGAATATAAAGTCGACAAGCTTGACAGGGTATTATATGCCTCATTAACTAAAAAGAATCTACCTAGAGGTAAATGGCGCTTTTTAGATGAATCTGAAGTTAGAATGCTAAAGCGCATTAAGTAGGTTTATTAAACCCAAATTTTCCTGTTCAAAAAGTATATAGTACTTTTTGGGTTAAAATATCGTTTCCAACTATCCGTTGTGAATAGAAGCCTGGTTTTAACTATTGGCAACATCTCAATTTTTGCACTTTTGTAGTTCAATGATTAAAGTCAAAAAATACATATTGATTTTCTTGTCTGTTTTATTCATATCAATCATTACGTTGGTAGGGATTTCAATTTCCTATGAAAAAGAAGTTAAAGCGTATATGATTGATGAGTTAAATAAACGATTAAGAGCAAAAGTAATTGTTGATAGCGACAATATTAATTTCTCACTTCTCAAAGGATTTCCGTTTGCTTCATTGACTTTTAAAGACATTATCATGCTTGGAGCGCCCATGAGTAAAATAAATGAGGTTAACAAAGGAAATGCACAAGTGTTTAAATCTGATACTCTTTTTTCGTTGAATGATTTGTCGTTGCGATTTAATATTATTGATATACTACTTAAAAAATATGCAGTAAAAAAAATTATGGCTAAAGGTGGATTTGTATCACTTAAAATAAGACAGAATGGGTCATTGAATTGGGATGTTTGGAGTCAATCTACTGACACAACCTCGGAATCTGAAAGTTCAGCTTTTAAGTTGGAAAAGTTTGATTTGAAAAATGTTTCAATCTCCTACTTAGATGCTAGAAGCCAAGTAAGCATTTCTAGTTTTGTTAGTAAGGGAAGCTTCGGAGGGGAGTTTACAAGCAGCGAATATGATCTGGGAATTTATGGAGACATGCTTGTAGAGAGTTATGTGGTAAACGAGGTGAACTACCTAGACAATAAGCCTGTAAAAGTTAATCTGAATTTAAAAGTAGATTCTGAAAAAAACTTATACAGTTTCACAGATGCAACTGTTTTCATTTCAGATATTGAAGTACAAGTGGAAGGGAAGTATATGGCAGGTGATCCATCAGACCAAATAGATGTATTTTTTAAAACCAAAGATTTAGACATCGAATCCGCCTTTTCTATTTTGCCTGAGAAGTACTTTGTTTTATTTAAAGATTACGAAAGCAAAGGCGAGTTCTATTTTAATGCTCATGTAGCTGGTAAAACAGATGATGTTAATAGGCCGGTTGTGAAAGTAGATTTTGGAATAACAAAAACTGATATAATGCATCTTAGCTCTGGTATAGTATTGAAAGATGTTCATTTGTTGGGTAGTTATTACAATGCCGGGTCTAAAGATTACTTGGATATTAAATCATTTTCTACTCAAACAATTAACGGAAATATTTCAGGCAGCATTCGTTTAGATAATACAGATAACCCAATAGTTAATGCCTCATTAAAAGCAAATATGCCTTTAGAAAATATTAGGCAATTGACGTGCATGGATACGCTATGGAACTACCCACTGCAATCTATGAGTGGAAGCGTGAATATTAATTTTACTTATAAAGGAAGATTAAAGGAGTCAAGTAAATATGTAAAGTCTGATTTTGATAATATGATTTTTTCGGGAGATTTATCTTTTGTAGATGCCGGACTTAAAATTCGTAATTCAAATTTTAGCTTAGACAGTATATCGGGCTCTTTGTTGTTTAATAATAATAGTATTACCATTAATTCACTTTCTGGAAAAACTAAAAACAGCGATTTCTATTTTAAAGGGGAGTTAAATAATGTGCTAAGTTATTATTTGTCTGATAGAGCTAGTTTATCCGTTGCAGCTACCTTTCAGTCTAACTTTTTTGATCTTAATGAATTTTTATTGGACCAGCATGAGTCTACTAAAAGAGATACAGTATACAGAATTAGTTTTTCTCCTTTATTAAATTTTAATCTTAAAACGGATATTGGCAAATTTACATTTCGAAAATTTGAAGCAAACAATTTAAGAGGCAATTTTGTGTTAAAAAATAAAAAACTTATTGGCGACCCAATCGTTTTTTCCACCATGGATGGGGCCTTTGAGGCTAGTGGTATGGTTGATGGTGAAAACGACAGCCTTTTTTTAATTACGTGTGATGCTAAGTTGAAAAAAATAAACATTAACAAATTGTTTTACCAATTTGAAAATTTTAGCCAAAACACGTTAACCCAAGCTAACTTAAAAGGACTTATTACAGCAGATGTTCAATTTGCTTCTATTTGGACATCGGATTTAACCGTAGACTTAAATAGAATTTACGCGAAGAGCAATTTGACAATAGAAAAAGGGGAGCTAATTAATTTTGAGCCACTTAAAGCGCTTTCAAAGTATGTTGCGGTTTCGGAATTACAGTCCATTAAGTTTGAAACATTGCAAAATCAAATAGAGATAAAAGATCAAAAAATATTTATTCCTAAGATGGATATCAAATCAAATGCTTTGGATTTATCGTTGGCGGGAACACATTCATTTGAAAACGTAATTGATTATCATGTTAAAGTATTGCTTTCTGATTTGCTTTTTCAAAAGGCACGTAAAGCAAAAAAAGAAAACACAGAATTTGGTGTCGTAGAAGATGATAAGTCTGGAAGAACTAGTTTGTTTATCTCCATGACAGGCCCAGCAGATAACCCAACAATTAAATATGATAAACAAAGTGCTAAGCAGAATTTCAAAGAGAATGTTGCAGAAGAGAAACACTCATTAAAGCAAATATTGAAAGAAGAGTTTGGTTGGTTTAAAAAAGATACCACCTTGAAAAAAGATGTAAAACCTAAAGATTCTGGTAAATTCATTATTAAATGGGATGAGGAAGACAAAAAAGAGAAGAGAAAGAAGGAAGATGAGGACTTTTAATCAATATATTTGAGGTAAATACAAAATACAATGAAAAAAGCACTTTTTACTTCCATTTTTTTATTTGGAATCCTTATCATTTCTAATGCTCAAGAGCAAGATAGAAAGCCTTCACGCCAGAATATTTCAAAAGTAGAATTGATTTCTATGAATACCATAGTTGAACTGTATCAGGCTATTGATCCTGCTACAGATTGCTCCTTATATACTTTTCGTTCTTTTGATTTAATCCTAAATTTAGATGGGGTTGAATTCACTGAAACAGCATATGGAACTTCTTTTTCGCAAAAGCAAAAAAATCTAATTTCCAAAGCGCCTACAGGCACTAAAATTTTCATAGAACATGTAAGTGCAGTTGAAAAAAGCACGGGTGTATCTAAAAGCATAATAAACCTTCTAATTAAAATTACTGAGTAGCAGGTTGCTCTGGTAGATGTTTTTGCATTAGCAAGCAAATTTATTTGTCGCGTATATGAGTATTTATTCCCGCAAACAACGTTGGAAATTATTTCTTCTTTTAGGAGCTTTGGGGATTGTATTTGCTTCTCTCTGGTACACAAACCTGCTGGTAAAAAAAATTGCTGACGAAGAGAAGAAAAAAGTTAGACTTTGGGCAGAAGCAATTCAACGAAAAGCCAGTTTGGTTAAATACACGAATGAACTATTTCGGAAAATTGAAAATGAAGAAAGGCAAAAAATTGAACTTTGGGCTGAGGCAAACAGGCAGTTAGGGCGGGATCTTAGCGACTACACGTTTGTGCTGGAGGTAATTAAAAATAATGTTACTATTCCTGTAATTATTACAGATCAATCAAAGTCTGTAATGCTTCCTAAAAATCTCGACTCAACCCGTATGGGCGATAAAGAATATTTGCGTCAGCAAATAGATTCAATGACGCTTCAGCATGCTCCAATTGAAATTGAGTTTTTGCCGGGAAAAAAGAATTATTTGTATTACAGCGATTCAAAATTGTTTACCGAACTTAAAATTGTATTCGATGGTTTAATTAGGTCTTTTATTTCTGAAGTAGCTTTAAACTCTGCTTCTGTTCCTGTTATTTATACAGATTCTACTAAAAAGCATGTGCTTGGCTTCGGCAATATGGATTCAGTTATGGTGCAAGACTCTGGCTTCGTTCAAAATGCGATCAATGAATTTACGCTTCAAAACCAACCTATAGAAGTAGATCTTGGAGATGGGCAAAAGAATTATATTTTTTACAAAGAATCTTTTCTGCTAACACAATTAAAATATTATCCCTTTTTCCAGTTTGGCATCATTGGCATATTTCTTTTGATTTCATATATATTGTTTAGTACTGCCAGAAAAGCCGAGCAAGACCAGGTGTGGCTTGGTATGGCAAAGGAAACTGCCCATCAGCTAGGTACTCCACTTTCTTCTATCATTGCTTGGCTGGAATATTTGAAAATGAAAGGGGTTGATGAAAAAATGCTTAGTGAAGCAAGGCAAGATGTAAATAGGTTAGAGACGATTACAGAAAGGTTTTCTAAAATTGGTTCTCTGCCTGTATTAAAAAAGGCTGATATATTGGAGGTAGTTAACAAATCGGTAGATTACATGAGAACGCGCACCTCTCAAAGTGTAAATTTTACGGTGAGTTCGCTTAATAATTACCCTATTATAGTTAAGTTAAACATTCCTCTTTTTGAATGGGTGGTTGAAAACTTATGCCGTAATTCAGTGGATGCTATGGGTGGTTCTGGGGCTATTTCAGTAGTTATTTCGGATCAAGTTCAGTTTGTTTACATCGATTTGTCAGATACAGGGAAAGGAATGCCTCGTTCACAATACAAAACAATTTTTCAGCCTGGTTTTACTACCAAACAACGAGGTTGGGGCTTAGGCTTATCGCTCGTAAAACGTATTGTAGAGAACTATCATGGTGGTAAAATATTTGTAAAACATTCGGAAGTAGGTAAGGGTACAACCATTCGCATTGTGTTGAATAAATAATCTCTGTTAATTTATTGTATCGTGGCAGGAATATATATTCACATCCCATTTTGCCGTCAAGCTTGCAGTTATTGCGATTTTCATTTTTCTACTAACACAAAAAATAGCAAAGATTTTTTATTGTCTCTACATAAGGAAATTGAGATGCAGAAAAACTATTTAAGCTCTCAAAACATAAACACAATTTATTTTGGAGGCGGAACCCCTTCGTTATTATCTGCGAACGATATATGTTTATTGATAGATAAAATTTCAAAATATTTTTTCATAGATAAAAACGCGGAGATAACGTTAGAGGCAAATCCTGACGATTTAACTACAAGCAAAATAAAAGAATTTTCAGTAACGCCAGTAAATCGACTGAGCATAGGCATACAAAGTTTTAGAGAGGAAGATTTAATTTTTTTAAATCGAGCGCATAATGCTAAGCAAGCCATTGAATCGGTAAAACATGCGCAAGAGGCAGGATTTAAAAATATTACGATTGACCTTATCTATGGCACACAAACCATGTCAAATGAAGAGTGGGAAAAAAATTTATCTATCGCATTTGATTTAAAGGTGCAACATCTTTCTTGTTATTCGCTTACCATTGAGCCTCGAACTCCATTATCGTCATATATTAAAAAAGGAACCGCTCCTGAGGTTGATCCTCAAAAGAGTGCTCAGCAATTTGAGATATTAATGGACCAAGCTAGACGTAATGATTTTATTCATTATGAAATTTCTAATTTTTGTACGGAAGGGCATTACTCTAAACACAATAGTAGTTATTGGAAAGGAAATAACTACTTGGGATTAGGACCTTCTGCTCATTCATTTGATGGTAATTCTAGGCAATGGAATGTGAAAAGTAATGCAGCCTATATTAGCACTATAAACGCGAGAGTTGTTCCGTTCCAATTGGAGACCCTTACTGTGGATCAAAAATACAATGAGTACATTTTAACTACTTTAAGGACTATCTGGGGTCTTGAGGTAAAGACGATAGCGGATAAATTTGGCGATGCGTTTCTCACTCATTTTACAAAAGAGATTGAAAAGCATTTACATAATAATATGGTGTTTATGGAAGGAGACGTTGTTGCCCTAACTCAAAAAGGAAAACTTTTTTCTGATACTATAGCAAGTGATTTATTTGTTGTTTAATATTGCTATCTAAGTAAATAGTTTTATTTTATCAAAAGCACGGTGAGAAATTATTTATACGCATTTTTATTACTTGTTTTAATTTGTGCCAATTGCTATTCGCAAGATTCTATTTCTTTTTTATCGCCTGCGTCTAAATTTAACAAACATCGTTTTGCTACTGTTGCCGCTTCAGAAATATTAGTTTATGGCGGTGCTTTAGCAGTTCTTAGCAAGTCGTGGTACAGCAATTATGCCAGCACTTCATTTCATAGTTTTAACGATGCTTCGGAGTGGTTACAAATAGATAAGGCTGGGCATTTTGCTTCTGCATGGTATCTTGGCAAAATGGGAACGCATACTTTTGAGTGGAGCGGTGTAAGCAGTAAAAATGCAAAGTGGTATGGTGTGGCGAGTAGTTTTCTGTTTTTTACAGGAATAGAAATGCTTGATGGGTTTTCAAAAGGTTGGGGGTTTTCTTGGAGCGATTTTGCTGCTAATTCGCTTGGGTCTGGATTCATTATTGGTCAAACTGCTTTAAAAAATTCAAGCAAAAAATCTTGTTTAAAATCAGGAGTATCTGCCATTACATTTAAATTTTCTTTTGCTAAAACCGACTACCCTAAATATAGACCTTCATTGCTAGGAAAAACATTTTCAGAAAATTTACTAAAAGATTATAATGGACAGTCCTATTGGATGTCTTTCAACCTTTCTTCATTCATGCTTAAAGAAAATCGATTTCCTAAATGGTTAAACATTGCTGTTGGGTACGGTGGTGACGGGATGATTAGTGGAACGCCTGGCGATATTTATGTATATAGCTCAGGAGTTGTTGTTCAATATCAAATAGAACGCTACAGGCAGTATTATCTTTCTTTGGATATTGATTTAACTCGCATTAAAACTAAATCTGCTGTGTTAAAAACAATTTTTGAAGCAGTATCATTTATTAAAATTCCTGCTCCTGCACTCGAGCTTAGTCAGAAATCTTTGAGATTCCATCCCTTATTTCACTAATGGCTAACATCTTTTCACTTTACAAATATGCATTTACTGGTTTGCAGCCCAGTGTTTGGATATTATCGTGCGCTACCTTTATTAATAGAAGCGGATCTATGGTGCTTTTATTTGCAGCATTGTATTTTACTAATGTATTGGATTTTAGCATTTCTACAGCAGGGTTTATAATGAGCTTTTATGGAATTGGTTCAGTGCTCGGATCATATTTTGGTGGCTGGATTACTGATAAAAAGAGTTTTTATGATATCATGATTATCTCTTTATCGTCAAGCGGTATAATTTTACTTTTGCTACTATTAGTTACTTCTCCTTACTTATTAGCATTGGTAATATTTTCATATGCCTTTGCCTCCGATATGTTTCGACCAGCAAATGCTGCTGCTATTGCGGCTTATAGTAGTGTAGAAAACCGCACTCGGTCGGTTTCCATGGTGCGCTTAGCAATTAACATGGGTTTTTCTATTGGACCTGCCATAGGTGGTTTTATCGCTTTATATGCAGGGTATCATTGGTTATTTGTTATTGACTCACTTACGAGCATATCAGCGGCAATTTTATTATATCATTACCTGCCACGTCCCAATAAAAATATTTTTGATCGTAAAGAGCTTCCAGTTAATACTAAAAGTCTTTCAGCATATCATGATCGGAGATATTTATTTTTTATTTTAATGGTTGTGTTTTATGGCATTTGTTTTTTTCAAATGTTTGTTAGTATTCCGCAATATTTTAATAAAGTATGTAACTATACGGAAGGCACCATTGGCCTGTTAATGGGACTAAATGGCTTATTAGTAGTTATTATTGAAATGCCTTTAATGGCAGCTTTAGAAAAGCAATCAAAAATATTTCGATACATGGTTTTAGGTGCACTATTAATCCCCATATCATTTTCAGCTTTAATTTTTGGAAAAGGAATATTGCTTTGGGCAATCGTATATATTTTTTTTATTACGCTATCTGAAATATTCGCAATGCCTTTTATGATGAATTATTCTTTATCCAGGCCTCAAAAACATCGACAAGGACAGTATTCTGCATTATATTCAATAGCGTACGGACTGGCTTTAATAATTGCTCCGGTAGTAGGCTTAGGAATTGCTGAATTGTATGGGTTTGACTTCATGTTTATTTTCTTTTCTTTGCTTGGCGTAATCACAGCGGTTGGATTTATGATATTAAATCACTATCAACCGACTAAAGCCTAAAACGATCTTTCATCTGGCGTAAGGCATTGA
>CAYZTB010000018.1:0-51929 GCA_964481195.1 uncultured Bacteroidia bacterium
CGGCTTGAAAAACTATTTTCTTAACCAGTTACTCCCCAACTTTTAGTCTTGACCCCAGGTAACATTAAAAATAAAGAGCTCTTCGCTTTAGTAGAAAATAATATCGACCAAATTGTCAAGATGTTTAAAATATATGACCTCATGGAGGTAGACAATTACGGCATCATAGGGCATCAGTAGACAATTAACCGCTCCGCAGACATACACTTTCTGAGCAGACCAACAAGCACTGTGGGTAACAGCGCATTTGCATTATTGCCGCAAACTCTCTTGTATTAAGTTTTGTTTTTCATATCTTTGTTTCGCCTCGGCAGACAATTTTTCGCTTCGTGGGTCGGCAACAACGCAAATGCGCAAAACGATAAACTTCACATAAATTAAATTACAAGTCGTAGCTTACAAATGAAAGCAACATTACTATGTAACTTAAGTTTGTTCCTGCTTGTAGCATGTAATGCGCCTAACAACGAGGCAGCACAAAAAATTAAACCCGTTGATTCCATTGCAGTCGTAACTATCGATTCTGCTCAACAAAAAGCTGTTGTTACCCAGACATACGTTAGCGCCATTGATGAATATTTAAAAACAGTTTACAAAAAAGACAAATCGGCACCAGATACTTTGTTTATTGGCAAACACCCTGATTTCCCGAATATTATTCTACCAAATATTATTCAGAATACAAAAATATATATGCTTACGCTAGATGAAGCTTATCTGAAACAAAACAAGAAAAATTATTTGTACCTCAAAGTAATCTCTACATATTTTCCCGATAAAGTAGAGTTTATATTGGTCGCATTTAAACAAGGTGGCAAGCCACAGCATAATTGTACCATAGACCTGGATTTAAACAATTTTAAATTGAAACAAATTCGATTTGAAGACTATCCCATCAACAATAGATTTAATGTTAAAGAAACAGGATATTAATACTAAATTTGGTATCATGAAAACTATATTAATAAAATTGCCCTTTTCTGTAATAATACTTTTGTTTCCTGTTTTTGTTTTATCTCAGTCCTATATTCTTCCCAATGAAGCAGTTGTTCATTCTTTCCAAACCGAAAGCGGAAAAATTATGGAGCTGGCTCGGGATACGGCAAATAAATATTTGGTTTACCGCTTTGGTACAAAAAATAAAGTGGAGCTAGCGTTTCCAAAAAAATATCTTGAAAGCTGGAAACAATTTTCTTACTCCTATTATTTAAGGGACGGGGGCGCAGAAAATGAAGGGCTGGACCTTAACTACCTCTATTTTACTATTGATAACATTCAATACGTAATTTATGACACCTATGTTTCTTCGGAAGGAAAAAATAAAATTGGTATAAAAGTGATTGATTTAAAAACCAAAAAGACGGTGGATATAAAAGGAAAAGTTGAAACCCAAAAAGGACTGCTTATGGAATTCCGAAATAATAATTTGGTTGTAGTAGGAGATAAAATGTTTGATTAGTATTTCATGGAACTTCAGCCCTACTCTCTTGCAGATAAATTAGTCGCCTTAACTCCATTGGCAGAAAGCGATTTTGAAAAACTATTTTCTGTTGCTTCCGACCCACTAATTTGGGAACAGCATCCAAACAAAAACAGGTATCAACGAACTATTTTCGAAAACTTTTTTAAGGGTGCTATGGAATCGGGTGGAGCATTTCTGGTTTCGGATAATAAAACCCAAGCCTCCATTGGCAGCAGTCGGTTTTATGAGTACAACGAAAAAGATAAAAGCATTGCCATAGGATATACGTTTCTTGCCAGAAGCTGCTGGGGAAAGGGCTATAACAACTCCATGAAAACAATAATGCTCAATCATGCTTTTGTATTTGTAAATACGGTTGTCTTTCATGTTGGCGCAGAGAATGTTCGCTCTCAAAAAGCAATGAATAAATTAAATGCCATAAAAGTTGGCGAAGTGAATATGGAATATTACGGAGAGCCTAACCGGTTAAATTTTATCTATCACATCAATAAAATTGATTGGGCTGCGCGTTAAAGAAAAAATCCCGATCAGCTGACCGAGTCTCAAGGTCAATAGTTAGAGAGCGATAGAATTAGTAATTTTAGCCCCGGATGGGGCTCTACATTTTTAAAAATATTATAATAATGGATAATTGCCCCAGCGGGGCATAACAAAATCAAATTATGGCCAATACGTATACACAAATTTTTTATCACGTAGTTTTCGCTGTTAGAAACAGGGAATCATTGATTATTCCTGCAATAAAAGATGATTTGTACAAATATATAACTGGAATTATTACTAACCAAAAACAAAAATTGTTCATCATCAATGGAATGCCGGATCATATTCATATTTTAATGAACTGTAAGCCTAACATGAACCTGTCTGATACTATTCGAGACATGAAAGAACATTCTACAAAATTCATTAATGAGAAAAAGATTCTGCGGGGTAAATTTTATTGGCAAGAGGGATTCGGGGGCATTTACAGTTTCTAAAAAGGACGTTTCAACGATTCTCAATTATATCAAAAACCAGGAAGAATATCATGAAAAGAAAACCTTCAAGGAAGAATACTTAGAATTTTTACTGGAAAATGAAATCGAATTTAAAGAAGAATATCTTTTCGATTTCAATTTGAAATAATTGATCCCAAAAATGACTTTAATAGTCCCGATAGCTATCGGGATGTTTTGCCCCTCTGGGGCAACTAAAATCGTATATTTTATTCTTTCTAAAAATATCAGGCCTCTCCGAGGCCGTTTTATATCCAACAAACCTTCGGGTAGAAAATGTTTGATGCAATCCATGAATAATCTAAAACGCAAAAGTAGATATCTTAGATTACTCCCAAACTATTGAACTTGAGCAAAAAAAAATCCCAACCTACTGGCTGGGATTAATTTTTGTTGCGTAAACAATTTACTTTCTTAACTCATATCGGCACAAGCCTTCGTCCAAAAACTTTTTGTAAGTATCAGTTTCCGGAGTATATCCTCTTGGATGTGCCAATTTTTTTCCATTGTTATCCAATAAAACATAATACGGCTGCGAGTTGGTTTTATACACTGCAGTTTGGAAATCGCTCCATTTGTTTCCTAGCGATTTAAGTTTCTTTCCGGTTGTAGTAGATATAATCTGATCTTTTTCTGGCAGCGGAGTTTTATCATCTACATATAAAGAGATAAGAACATATTTTTCGCGCAGGCGAGAAAGCACTTCTGGGTCGCTCCATACATTATCTTCCATCTTACGGCAATTTACACAGCTCCATCCTGTAAAATCAATTAACACCGGCTTACCTTGGTTTTTCGCATATCGCATTCCTTCATCGTAATCGTGAAAGCAAGATAAGTTATGTGGGCAATGCTCACCTCCGCCTGTTTCGGTATGCCATTCTTTGTAAAAATCCGGTGGTGGAAATCCGCTTATTACTTTTAAGGGCGCTCCCCATAATCCGGGAATTAAGTATACAGTAAAGCTTAGAACAACTACTGCCATCATTAATCTTGGTATAGAAATGTATGGCACATCACTATCGTGCGAGAATTTCATTTTGCCTAAAAGATAAAATCCCCACATTCCAAAAATGATAATCCAAAGGGCGATGAACATCTCTCGCTTTAAAAATCCCCAGTGATACGCTAAATCTACGTTGGAGAAAAATTTTAGTGCAAGCGCGAGTTCAATAAATCCTAAGCTAACTTTTACAGAGTTTAACCATCCGCCAGATTTAGGAAGTGAATTCAGCCATGCAGGGAAAGCCGCAAACAATGCAAACGGCAATGCCAGTGCAATAGCAAATCCTGCCATTCCTAAAATAGGCCCTGTGTTGCTCCCTCCTACTGCTGCTTGTACGAGCAGTGTTCCAATGATAGGTCCTGTGCAAGAAAACGAAACCAACGAAAGCGTAAAAGCCATGAAAAATATTCCCAATATGCCGCCTTTATCCGAAGCCTGATCTGCTTTGTTTGTCCAAGATGCCGGCAACGTAATTTCGAATGCGCCAAAAAATGAAATTGCAAAAATTATAAATATTACGAAGAAGGCTAAGTTAAACCATACATCGCTTGCCATTTTATTAAGCGTATCAGCTCCAAATATTTTGGTAATGATAAAGCCCAGCGCTACATATATTAATACAATGGAGATAGAATAGATGCTGGCATTTTTAATTCCGGTTGCGCGATCTTTGCTTTGCTTAATAAAAAAACTTACGGTAAGCGGAATCATGGAAAATACACAAGGTGTTAACAAGGCTAAAAAACCTCCTATTAACCCTTGAATAAAAATAGACCAAGCCGAAAGCCCAGTAAATTCATCGCCAGCAATAGTGCCACAGTTATCATCAAAAGAATCATCAATTACTGGAACATTGGATACCGCAAGTGCAGAATCTGCCGGAGTAGTAGCGGTATCTTTTTGCTCAACCGCAGCAACTGTTGCGGATGAAATCGCAGCACCTCCCTTCCCTTCTATTTTAAATTCAAAGTCTACATCCGTTGGAGGCAAACACATTTGATCATCACAGGTTTGAAAATTAAGTAGCCCTTTAATAGAAAATGATTCCTGCGAAAGAATTTTTACTTTTTGTTTATAGATTACTTCCTTTTCATAATACTTAACATTCATTTCAAAATTCTTGTCGTACATCTTGTGCGGCTCGGGCTCTACTATTTTTCCGTTAAGAGAATAGTTTTTATTCTTCTCAAATTCAAACGTAAGCGAAATAGGCCCATCGTTACTTTCTTGCTTCATAGAGTACACGTGCCAGCCTTTATCGATGGTTGCCCTTAATTGCAACTCTGCCTCAGTATCTGAAATCTTATTTACCGTAAAATACCATTTCACCGGATTTACAATCTGAGTGAATGCATTATCCGCTGCACTGAGCGCAACAAACAGTATAAATAAAGAGGTAAGTAAGTGTTTTCCTGCTTTTATCATAGTTGGAATTTTATACTCAAATATAGTCAATTGTGTAAAATTGGGAAGTTTTTAAGGGATATTCTCCCTAAAACGACATTTGATAGAAAATATTTTTTGTTATTTTTTTTGTTTTGCAATTAATATTGTAAGTCTTTGTCTTTTAATAATGACGAATAAATAGCTGTTGACTTACATTTTTTTTAGGCTTTTATAGTTTATTTTTGTCTGTAATAAGACTAAAACTAGATCTCAAGAACAAATGGAGGTATTCATTATTTCAATTACTGCATTTTTAGCAGCTATTCTTACATTTTTTTCGGGCTTTGGACTGGGAACTATCTTGGCGCCTGTATTTATGTTTTTTTTTCCTGTTGATGTTGCCATTGGTCTTACCGGGGTAGTACATTTTTGCAATAACATTTTCAAATTATTTTTAGTTGGGAAAAATGCAAACAAAAATATTTTGTTACGCTTTGGCATTCCGGCTGTTGTTTTTGCGTTATTGGGTGCATGGATATTAGTTCATATTTCTGAGCTTAGTCCATTATTTTCTTATGAGCTGTTTGGTAAGCACATGGAAGTGTATCCTGTAAAATTTATTGTAGCACTGCTACTCCTTTTCTTTGCAACCATTGATTTGATTCCCGGTTTTAACAAATTACAATTTGGCAACGATAAACTTCCAATTGGCGGAGCGCTTAGCGGATTTTTTGGAGGGCTAACAGGAAACCAGGGCGCTCTGCGCAGCGCCTTCCTTATTAAATCAGGGCTATCTAAAGAAGCATTTATAGGTACTACGGTGGTAGTTTCTTCTTTTGTAGATCTTACACGCCTAAGTGTTTATGCAACTCGGTTTGAAAGTTCAGGCCTAACTAATAATTTGCCTTTGGTAATTTCGGCTACACTATCGGCTATTGCCGGAGCATATCTTGGAAATAAATTATTAAAAAAAGTTACGCTGAGCTTTTTACAAATCACCGTAGCTATCATGCTTGTGCTTATCTCTGTTGCCCTAGGTGCTGGAATTATTTAGTAACTAATTAATATAAATTATGTATGCTGAAAATTAATTTTAAACCTTTTCCCTATCTAGAAACCAAGCGTCTGGTATTGCGAAGAATTATTTTGGCAGATACCGAAGACTTGCATTTTTTTAGATCGAATAAAGAGGTGCTGCGTTACATTGATAAAGCTCCTGAAACATCGCTCGCAAAAACTAAAAAATTTATAAAGTTTTTATGGCGGCTGGAGCGTAAAGGCGAAGCAATTAATTGGGCGATAACCGTGAAGGGCGATGATAAATTAATGGGCAACATTTGTTTGTGGAACATTAAAAAGCAACATCACCGGGCTGAGCTTGGTTATACCTTGCATCCTACTTTACACCGTATGGGGTTAATGAATGAAGCTGTAAAAGCAGTTTTGGAAACGGGTTTTAAAAAATATAGGTTTCATTCTGTCGAAGCCAATGTAAATCCTAAAAACAAAGCATCTATAAAATTGCTGAATAAAAATAAATTTAAGCGC
Organism: uncultured Bacteroidia bacterium; assembly: GCA_964481195.1. Lineage (GTDB taxonomy): Bacteria > Bacteroidota > Bacteroidia > Palsa-948 > Palsa-948 > Palsa-948. The sequence continues at coordinate 6,422 of CAYZTB010000018.1, forward strand.
GAGGCCTATTATAAAGAAAATTATTTCTTCAACGGCAACTATTTAGACTCTGCCATTTATTCTAAGCTGGCGCCTAAAAGCAAAAAATAAGTACTTTAATTTTAGCTTAACGAAAAGCGTATACTAAATCCACCGTTCGTATTAGATGATCTGAAGCTGGTAGAAATTCTTGGATTGGTTAACAGCCAATCGTAAAATAAGCGCGCGGTAATACGTTTTGTAATCTGATAATCTGCCGTAGCTTTAATAGAATAAATGGTTTGTCCCGAGGTTGGCTGTGTTACTCCTTCCACTACTTTTCTAATTAAAGTAAGATTCTCTCGAATGGAAAAGTCCAGCTTTAAGTTTAAATCGCTCTTAATTGATTTTACATTTTTTCCTTTCTTAAACGGATTCTTCAATGCCAAATCTTTCCATCGATAACCAGTGCCAATTACATATTCTTTACTTAATATTTCTGTCAGCTGGTTGTTGGCAAAGCTTAATGCCAGGTTTCGCTCTCTCTTAATGGCCACATTAAACTGCAAACTATTTTGTAATGCCACATCTACTTTGATAAGCGGACTAAATTGTTCAGCAATTGAAACCGTACTTATTTGCTCATAGAAAATAAAATCGTTGTTAATGTCTTTTTTAGTGGGGTGACCTGCCGCATCACGGTCAGCAAAAATATTGTTGGTGTATGCAAAACTATAGGAGGAGCGATATGCGTGACTAAGCCTAACGGTCTTCACATATTTTTTAAGTGGCTTCCACTTGGATAATCCATCGTACGAAACTCTCCAGTTGGGTGCAGCACGGTTTGGAAAAGTCTGCAAGGGATACGTTGCGGGGTCTTTGCCGGTGTAGGCCGATAAAAATGAATATATCAACGTAGCCTGGGAGGTTGGCCCATAACCATCGGAATAACCATTTGCTACTGTGCCCGATGCATTTGGATTCGCGTTCGAAAGTTCTTGCGAAACAACTGGCCTGTTTTGTAAAAACTTATTGAAGGCGTCTGACTGATAATTATCTTTTATTTTTTCGAAGGCTGTCTTCCAAGTAATCATCGACATGCTAAAGTTCCCGCTTTCGGTTCTGGATTTACCATCAAATTCTCCCAGCAAAGGATCCCATTGAAAAAATTCACTTTCATTTTTAGATTTATTTCGGTTGCCAGTAAGCTCAATTTTTAATTCGGGAAAAGGTTCAATGTTTGCGCGACCAGTAATATTCTGAGTAGAGCTTTTTGTAAATGGGCGAAGTGAGGTAGTATCTTTTACTAACCAGCCTTTATCTGCTGCATGTTGTGTAAACGCGTGTCCGTCCGGTCCAAAACCATTTTGCTGACCAAAAACAAAACCCACTCCGGGTGCAAGTCCATTGCTGCTTTGCTGTGTTCCCAAGTATTTAGAATTTTGATTATACCCTGGCAACTCCATGCCATCGCTGTTTGTATAATTAAGTCCTACATTTTTTACCATCATGAGCGACCGTGCAACATATTGAGGAAGCAAGAATGGTTTTTTCTCTTTCTTTTTTAAAGTGTCTGCTGGCGCTACCGAAGTAGGGGGCCCTTTTGCCGGTGTTGGCGGCTGCGGTGGACTACCTTTTTTAGGAGGGGTTTTTTTAATTCCGTTATTTACTTTTTTTAGATACGGCACTTTATTGTAAAGCGTTACTAAATTAGCCTGAGCGTTTAGCGTTTGCTGATTTCCATTTTGAATGGTGTTGCCAATACCGTTTGCGCTGTAGGGTGCGCGTGTCCATTTATAATCAGTAGCATACCCGGCATTGGCAGAAAGCCAATCCATCATTGGAAATTTATTTATTGGGATGGTATAATCTACCTTGGATCGTTGCGTGTACATTACATTGTCGCCTCCTTTGAAAAAACTTTCGCGTATGGAATCTTTTTCGCTTTTAGTATCGATTGCATTAGGAGCTTCAATGATACGGCTATTGTTGTCGGCATGAAAATCAAGCTTTAACGCTTTGGTTAAATCGTACTTCAAATCGTAACTGCGAAGCATGGAAAACTTCTTGTCATAAAAAGGGATCATGGGTATTTCAATGCCCGTGGTATTGCGTTGCAGCTTCTCTCCGTAATGTCGGTTAATATCAATCAAAAATGCGTATTTACTAGGATACGGATTAAAATTAAAATCTTTCAACAAGGCCAACGATTTTTTGTTCATCCATTTCGTTTTCTTAAATGGCTGAATATTTTTGACATTCGCTGAATAGCCATACATCGTGCCGCCTCTATAATCTTTCATGATATTGTGATCGATTAAAGCGCTGCGATTAAAAAGCTCACTGTACGAATAATTAAAAGATAAATTTTCTACATCATAAAAATTATTTCTTTTTGATCCTTGTGGCCTATCTTTTCGAACATTAGTAAAGTTTATGCTCCTTCGTTCTGTTTTGTCTATCGTTACCTCGCGTAGCGAGTCCCTGTAATCCTTAGGCAATGTTTCATCGTGTAATATTGGGTTTAGAAGTACGTCCGGGTCTAAAGGATTAAATTGTGGACGAATGATAGCTTGCGAATAGCCAATATACATAGGCAAATTAATTCCCACTTTGGAAGGAATGAATTTATGCAGTTGCAGCTGTGTAGATATATCGTATTGATACCTCGTTTCACGCTGCCGCTCACTTACTTTTTTCTCTATGCTTCCCCAGCCCGGTGTGCTGTAATTTCCCGCTAATGAAACAGAGCCTAAGTCTGCGAGCTTGGTGGTTACTCGAGCCGTGCTTGCCCATCCGCCCTTTTCGTCAAAGTCGGTAAGCCGCAATTCATTTACCCAAACTTCGGCACACTTTGCAAATCCATCATCATCAGCTCCTAATTTTTTAGGGTTGCGTACTCCTATCATTATTGTTTTAACATCGCTCAAATTGGGATTTCCTTTAATGGACACAAAGCGAGTTTGTCCGTTTACATCGGTAATGGTTAACGAATATTTTTTATTCAAGGTTGCTTGTCCAGCAAATAATGCTGAGTTGCGCATTTGCTTTGCTTCTTGTAGTGCAGAAAAATCCAACTCCATGTCGTTTTCTATCCGCCACACTAACGATCGTTCGTCATCGCTGCTATTGTCGTAGACGCCTGCCGCAGTAACCATAAGTGGAATTTCATATTCGTAATAATTTTGAGTATAGTCTGATCCTAATCGGATGAAGCAAGTAATGTCGTTATTTTTTAAAGGCGCGCTTGCCGCTCTTGCTTCGGCATGAATAAACATTTTAAGTTTTTTGTAAGAGCGCACATCCAGACTTACGTTTTTGTAAGTAGCGCGCGCATCTCCATCTTCCAGATTACAAACTTTAAGCGCCATGGCTTGCTCATTTTGTAAAATAGGATTGGAAGGCCCAAAGCTAAGTTGCTGCTCAATCTTGGGAGGCAGTACATAATTTACTGGAGCCTTGGTTCCATTTTCTTGATAATTAACTGCTGCTACATCAAACGAAGTATTGGGGTCGTCATTACCTAAATATTCTCCCTCGCTCGCTAAATCATATAAATATTTTCTCCACTCGCCTCGAATTAATTCTAAACGCGCCATGCGAAGCAATACCGGTTTGTCAAAGCCGCGCAAAATCATTCGCATAAAACGGATGGAGCGAAAATCTTCTATGTTTCCATGCTTTGCTTCAAATTCTGCTACCGGAATTCGTAGCTGATACCAACGAGCATTAACCGATCCGTTATCCATGGTGCTTCCGCCTCCATTTACCACATCGTTGATATAATTATTCCCTATGTTGGAAGGGGTGATATCACCTGCATTAATTTTTACACGGTACTGAAAATATCCTTCGCTCTCGGTTAGGTTATTGTCTCGGTTAATATCTTCGGAACTAGGCAAAGTAGTTGATGAGGTAGGAAAATTACCAACGCTTACTGGAGAATTTCCTTCCATCCCATTAAATGCTTTGTAACGCTGTAGCGTGTTTAGCTGTGCATTATCATAATCATCGCCTCGGTAATAATGATAGTTATCGGACGATGGATCGTTATTCATATTACTAATTGCGGTTGAACTGATGCCCACAATACTAGAATAGGCTGTGACGAACTTACTAAAGTATGCGACTTCGTCCGTGCTGTTTAATCCATCAAGTCCAACATCCTGTGCGGCACGTGATGCAGGATCATTATCAAAGGCATTAACAAGCGCTTGAATTTTCGGAACTTTTCCCCACGATGTAAAATCGGTTGGATGTGTTTGGTCGTTTGCTGAAGTAGGAAGTCCATTCTCAAAACTATTTTTCCCATCCTTCAAAACATCTTCAGAAATATTTCCAAGATGTAAAATAAGCTCTCCCGAAGCAGAAGGGTCTAAGCCATTAAGCGGATTTGGCGGTGAGGTTACGTCCGGGTTAAAGGGATCCATCATCCATATTTGAATGAACTCTACATTGGCTGCTTCAAAATCATTGGTTTCAATCCTGCGCATGATTCCGCCCCAGCGCGAAGCAGGACTAAGCAGCGAACCATCCGTTTTAGTACCTGCCGAAAATCCTGGCAATCCTGCAGCATCATAATTATAGGGTCCTCTTTCGGAAGGATAAAAAGATAAATCCAACGTACGCATTGGTACTGGCTGTCCGGTTTGCGATTCTTTCTTTGGAAAAATTTCAGTCTCAAATATTTCACGAGCAGCATTATCGGACATCATTGCTTTTGTGTAATGCGTTGGAGTTAAGTTTTGTGTCTCGCGCATAAACATTGGGTCGATGGTGTACCAATTTATATTTGCGCGATTAAATCCATACACGGTATCATTTCTTACTCCTTCGGGCCAAAGTGGATTTGGAACTGTAGCATTTCCTTGAGGCGTGCTTGCCAACGACCAAGCGCCAACCGCTTTTATATCGATGGGAGATTGGCTGCCTTCAAAATCATCGAGGTATGAATTTCCTTCTTTACCAATGGCGCGGGAGTGTCCCGGTATAAGCGCGGCAACTTCTCCGGATGCTGTAATGGTCGACATCTCCTTGGTAGAATACAAAGGAAGTTTATCAACCAGGCGGGTTAAAAATGGGAACTCGCTGCGGTAATTTCCGCCTGTTCCTAAAACGGTATTTTTTATTGGCTCATCGCCAATGTTCACCTTTTGCATGATGGGCCTTTCTCCTAAACGAATAGCGGTTGCGCTGAAATTAAAATCTTTGTTTACACGATAGTCCATGTGTGTGCCTATCAATGAACGTTGCTGAAATCCAAAAAGTAAATTGCTTTCAAACGAAACTTTAATGGGCGTTCCAGACTGAAGGATTCCCTCGTTTATTATTTTTAATTTTCCCAGCGCATAGTCTACTGTGTAATCTACGTTCTCGGTAAGTGGCACACCGCCCGCTGTTACGGATACCGATCCTTCTGGTATGTTGGGAGCGTTTAGTGCAATTTCAGAGCCCGAAGAAGAGCGATAACTTCCTCTCATTTTAAATCTGTTCTTGTCAGGAAATTGTTGTGCAGAAAATTTTGTGGAATCGTAAAGTTGATCATAAGCATACTTATTTTCAATTATGATAAGATTGGGGTTTTTGCCAGGATTAATTTTGCTACGCAAGTGATCACCAAACGGTTTGCGAACTGGAAAATATATTCTTCCGTTCGAGGCATTAATAGTTACTCCATCAATAAAATCAAATACTCCATCTGGCACAGCATCGCTTTGGCTATTAATGCGATCTAGATTCATTACCTGCACCAGCAACTTGCCTGTTATCGGCAATCCTGTTTCCGGAATAATTGGCACATCGGTACCAGTTGCGGGATTGTTATATAGTACTTCTAACTTAAAATCATCAGGCTTTACTTGATAGGCTCCCATGGAATAGACATTCTTCATCATGATGTCCCACAGTAATGTATCCCTGCGCGTACTCACATTGGTGCTCTTTAGCATCTTTACCAACAAACATTTAGGATCTGCTATGCCATCTGTTGAAAGCTCTCCTACTTGATAATTTCCACCATTGTAGGTGTACTGAAATGCTACTGCTACTACTTGATCTGGATTTACATTTGTATTTAACGATACAAATCCAAGTCTTGGGTTAAAAGTAAACTCGCTGTTAGAAAGCTTTCGGGCTGAAAGCACTTTTTCAAAATCTTGTACAGGAAATAATCCTACTGACCCACTCAGTATTACAGCTGCACTGTCTTTGCTACGAATGGAGGCGCACTCAATACAAGAAGATAAAAGTTGTGGTGGGTTTAATGAGTTTGCGGTGTTGTCGGGCACGCCATTGTTTGCATTTGTACTAACCACCGTTCCGTTGCTAATAAAATCGAAACGCTGCTCGCCCATATCTGTTAGCGCAATAATGTTTCTCGTGTCATTAATGTTAGAGCTTGTGTTGGTAATCCACACTTCTACTCTAGTAATATTAAATCCAGAATTAATAACAGGAAGATTTTTTAATGCAGAGTCGTATCTATCTTTGAAAAGCTGTGCAAGGAAAAAGTGTTTGTTGGCTTCGTAATTATAGCCATTAATTTCGAACTTATTTGTTTGTGCCCCTCCCTCAATATTTATTTCTTTCTTCTGTCCTTTTTCTTGCGATAAAACAGTGGTAACGGTTGCTTTGCCAAATTGTAACTGTGTTTTTATTCCAAATAAACTTTGGCTGCCACTAATGAGCGTGCTGTTAAGTGGCAACGTAACATTTCCTGCTTCAATTTTTTTTATGATGTCGTCTTCTCCTCCGGAGAACTCAAGCTTCATTCTGTTTTCAAAATCAAATGTTGCCTGCGTGTTGTAGTTAGTGGTAATCTTTAATCGGTCGCCAATTTTTCCAATTAAACTTAGCTGAATCTTTTCATCAAAGTCAAAAGTTGTAATCCTTCGGTTCTTTACGGGCACGGCCGGGTTTTCGGTGAATGAAGAGTTTACGCCAAAAATTAATTCGGCAGATCCCTGCGGACGAATGTCTACCACATTGCTTCCAAAGATGCGATCAAACACTTCGCTGTTAATTTTAATGGGCGCTATTAAATTTTTTCCCTTGCCTTCTTGAGCCATTGATTCGGCTAGGCTACGCTGTTTCCAATATTCTTTTAAAGATCGATCAAACTCATAGTCAACATACTCGTTTTGGGTCATGTACGTTGGAGGTCGGTAGTTAATGCTCCCCATCTTTTGTGTGATGATGAACTTTCCTGAATCCGGATCGTAGACAATATCTGTTTTAATATTGGAAGGCTCATTCAAGTACAGGCCTCCTTGGTATTCATTTAAAAATGGAATGCCTCGCGATTCATCATACATGGGATACGGAAGTGGTCCTATTATTTTATCTGTATCTCCAAGTGCTTCGTGAGAAAAAGGAAATTGAATGAAATCTAACGGCAATGAAATCGAGGCAGAGCTCGCCCATACAATTGTGACAAACAAGGCTGCCACCGAAACGAAAAATGATCGTATGAAATTTTTCACTTTTTTATAAAAAAATCGCCTCCCTTTTATTCAAAATATTAACAAGAATTTGGGGAGTATTATAAATTCTTCAAAGCACCTCTAACAACTTGATCTACAGACATATCTGGCGTTACAGAAAGGGCCTTATCTACCGCTTTTTCTGATAAATTTTTTGCAAACCCTAGCGTGAGCAATGCTTTCAACGCCTCTTCGCGCGTTTTATTGTGAATTACACCCTCTATCCCTTTGCCCGAAACAATGCCTGTAAGTTTTCCATTTAGGTCAATAATAATACGTTGGGCTGTTTTTTCCCCAATCCCTTTTATGCTACGAAATAGGGAAACATTTCCGGTCGAAATTGCCTGCTGAACTTCGGATGGGGTTACAGATGACAAAACTACTCTTGCTGTTCCCGCCCCTACTCCTGATACTGAAATCAAATGCCTAAAGGTGCTGCGCTCCTGCTCATCAAAAAATCCGTACATATTTTGTGAGTTATCCATTTGACTGGTAATCACGTGAGTAAGTAATTTGCATTTTTCCGAAGCACCAATTTTAGAATACGTATTTACGGTGATATGTAAATAATAGCCCACCCCATTACAGTCAATTATTGCATAACTCGGGTTTTTTTCTGTCAGTTTTCCTTCTATGTGAGTAATCATTTTTGGCTTAATTCAAAGGGGTGGCAAATGTAAGAAAAAACAGATGTTTTTAGGATGAAATTGACGGTTTTAGAACCTTAAAAAAGCAGTCATAAAATAGCAAAAAAGCCGATTTGTCAGCCAAAGAAGTATTTATTAAAAAACTAGAACAAAATATTTCATAAAAGAGCATCAATCTATTTTCCTATACCTTTGAAAAAAATTTACTTGTGGATTCAACTTCCGACAACTCCTTGTTTACGCTTGCTGCCGATGCTGTAAATTTTACCGGCTGCAATATTTTCCTGACTGGAAAAGCGGGGACTGGAAAGACAACTTTTTTGAAGCACATCCGTCAGCATTCTCATAAGAATACGGTGGTGGTTGCGCCAACGGGTGTTGCTGCTATAAATGCGGGGGGCGTAACCATGCATTCATTTTTTCAATTACCCTTTCTTCCCTTCTTGCCTGAAAAAAAATATTCGGACGCTCATGTTCAGTCTGTTGATCGATATACGCTCATAAAAAATATTCGCTTTAGCAGAGATAAAATCGAGCTGCTGAAAGAATTGGAACTCTTAATTATTGATGAAGTAAGTATGCTACGGGCAGATATGTTAGATGCCATAGATGAAGTGCTGCGGCATTTTCGTGGAAGAAGAAGCGCACCGTTTGGTGGCGTGCAGGTACTTTTTATTGGCGATTTGTTTCAGCTTCCTCCCGTAGTTTCCGATGCAGAATGGGCGATGATGAGTGAACAATACAAAAGTCCGTTTTTCTTTAGTGCTGGCGTGCTTGAAGAAAATCCTCCTATGCACATCGAGCTAAAAAAAATATACCGACAGAGCGATGAGAAATTTATTAGCCTGCTAAACAACATACGTAATAATGAGATGGAAGAGGAGGATTATCTCCTTTTAGAAAAACGCAGACTTCCTGAAACTGCCGATATGAAGCGTGACTGCATTACGCTCACCACGCACAACTACATGGCCGATGATATTAATCGAAAGGAGTTAGAAAAATTAAAAGCAAAAATTTTTCATTTTGAAGGAGCGCTGACAGGAAATTTTTCGGAAAAAGCTTTGCCTACCGAAATGCAGCTTGAACTAAAAAAGGGCGCTCAAATAATGTTTGTTAAAAATGATTCCAATCCTGCCAAAAGATATTTTAATGGGAAGCTTGCCATCGTAAAAAAAATTGATTCCGATGGAATCGTTGTTTCGTTTTCCGACAGTCAGGAGGAACTTAAGCTGGAAAAAGAAAAATGGAAAAGCGTTCGTTATGCTTTAAATAAAGAAAGCGGCAAGGTAGAAGAGGAAGAGTTGGGAAGCTTTACGCAATACCCAATTCGTTTAGCTTGGGCCATTACCATTCACAAAAGTCAAGGCTTAACATTTGACCATGCGGTTATTGATGCCGGCAAATCATTTGCGCCCGGTCAAGTGTATGTTGCGCTTAGCCGGTGCCGAAACTTAGAAGGGCTGTATTTGCTTTCCCAAATTACCAATGCGAGTGTAAAAAGCGATTTGCGTATTGTAGATTTTTCCCGAAAAGAAAATGCAGAATATGAAATAAAAAATCGGGTGCTGGACGAAAAGCCAAAATATGCTGCACAAATTCTCATTAAAACATTTGACTGGGATAATTTGTGTGCTGCATTGGAAGCGTTTCTACAAGAAACAGAAAATAAAAAATTTGATGGCAAGGTACTCGCTTTTACAATGGCAAATAATTTGGCGTTAAGCGCAAAAGCGCAACAAACGGTAGCGCAAAATTTTATTTCGCAGTTAGACAAAAAATTTAACGAGCCCACCCTCAACCTTAAATGGCTGGAAGAAAAAGTAGTTGGCGCAAAAAAATATTTTGTATCCAAATTAAAAGAAGAGCTAATTGCTCCAGTTCATTTACTTCAAGCGCAGCTGAAAGGAAAAACTAAAGTGCGCAAGTATTCCAATCAAGTGAGTCTGTTAGAAAATATTTTGTACAAAAAAATTTCTGACATAGAGCGCGCAGCTTTTGGCGACCTTACATTTACTGTAGAAAAAACAAACAGGGCAATCCCTTCTGAAATTGAAAGTCCGAAAAGCGTTTCTGACAAAAAAATTAAAGGTAGCTCCAGGCTGGAAACTCTTGCATTTTATAAAGAGGGCATGAGCGTTTCAGATATTGCCAAGCAGCGCGACATGGCCATCACTACCATCGAAGGTCATTTGGCGGAATTTGTAAAATCGGGCAAGGTATCCATCTTTGATTTTATTAGCAAGCCTGAATTAGAAAAAATTAAAGCGGCCCGAAAAAAATTAGAAGAGGACCGCCTCACTCCACTAAAAAACGAACTCGGTGATGCTTTTAGCTACGGAAAAATAAGAATGGCTTTAGGCTATTTACAAAAAGACAAAGCATCATGAGCTTGCGGAAAAGAATTCATGCGCATTGTTTGGTCTTGTTAAACCAAAAGATTCAAGGGCTGGAAAAAATACTTTCCGACCTGCATGATAGCGCAACAAGTGATACTAAAAGTTCGGCAGGCGATAAGCACGAAACCGCACGTGCCATGGTACAGATAGAACAAGAAACCATACGAAAACAGTTAAAAGATGTTCAAGAGCAAAAAGCTCAGCTAGAAAAACTAGAGGCTCATTTAAACATCTCCAAAATTTCTGCCGGCAGTTTAATAAAAACAAGCCGAGGGTACTTGTACTTAAGTATTGCGCTCGGAAAAATTTTGGTAGAGAAGAAAATTATAATAGTCATCTCTCCCCAGTCTCCGATCGGAATTAAGCTTGTTGGACTAAACGTAAATAATAGTACTGAAATAAACGGAGTTGAATATCGCATCGAAGGGATAGAATAAATCACGACCTTCGTGCTAAGAAATATGTTGGCGCACCTACAAAAATTAGTAAAGCTTTTAAAGATTGAGCGTGACGAAGATTTTGCTCAATACGAAAAGTTCTTTTCCCGAAACAATATAAATCATCGAAAACAAAACGGAGTTACCTGGTATCCTATCATTATTACAAATACCGGCATAGGATTTGGCGAGTATTTACAAATTGAAATTGAGCGCACCAGCAACAAAGGAGAGCCGCATCAATTTACTGGGGGAAAAATGGCTGCCCTTTTTTCTAACACCCATCCTGACGAAGCCCCAATCAATGGCACCGTAAAAGTATTGGGTCCCGATAAAATTAGATTGTCGTTAACCATCGATGAGCTTCCAGACTGGTGTGATGATGGAAAGCTAGGCATCAATATTTTATTTGATGAAGCTAGTTATCGGGAAATGAATATTGCACTCAAAAAAGTTATAACCGCTGATCGGAGTAGGCTCGCGGAGCTGCGTGACGTGTTATATGAAATAAAAAATCCTGAGTTCAATAAGGAAAATGCAAAATTAAAATTTGACCGCTTAAATGATTCGCAAAATGCTGCCGTACGAAAAATAATTTCCGCAAAAGATGTGGCGATTATTCACGGTCCACCAGGCACAGGTAAAACAACAACGCTTGTACAAGCAATAAAAGAAACGCTGAAAGAAGAAAAACAAGTGTTGGTGTGCAGCTCCAGCAACACAGCCGTAGATTTACTCACAGAAAAACTATACCGCGAAGGTGTTTCTGTTCTTCGATTAGGAAACCCAGCTCGCATTTCCGAAGAGGTGCTTATGAATACGCTGGATGCCAAAGCGGCAAAACATCCCAGCAATAAAGACATTAAGAATTTCAAGCGTACTGCCGAAGAATATTTTAGAATGGCTGGTAAATACAAACGTGTGTTTGGAAAAGAAGAAAGGCAACAACGTCAGCTCTTATATAGCGAAGCAAAAAAATTAATCCGCGAAGCGAGAGCGCTTGAAGATTATATTGTAGATGAGCAATTTGCAAATACGCAGGTCATTGCTTGCACACCCGTAGTTTCTTCTGGACGCATGATGCGCGACCGTCAGTTCTCAACCGTTTTTATAGATGAGGCCGCACAGGCGCTTGAGCCTATGTGCTGGATTCCAATCTCGAGAAGCAACCGAGTAATTTTTGCTGGCGATCATTGTCAGCTTCCTCCAACTGTAAAATCTAAAGAAGCTGAGCTGGGCGGATTAAAAGAAACGTTGTTTGAGCATTGCATGAAAATAAAAGATGTTTCGGTAATGCTTGATACACAATATCGCATGAATGAACAAATCATGAATTTCTCGAACAAAATATTTTATAGCAACAAGTTAATTGCACACGATAGCGTAAAAGAAACTTTGCTTAGCTACGATAAGGATGAGGTTTTATTAAATACTGCTGTTGAGTTTATTGATACTGCTGGCTGTGGTTATAACGAAAAATTAAATACCGAAAGCCTAAGCATTTCAAATCCAGAAGAAGCGCAGGTGCTGCTTGCGCATTTAAAACGCCTGCTTGCTAATTATTATTTGAATGACAGAAAAGATATAATTAGCCTTGGGGTGATTGCTCCTTATAAAGAACAAATGCAATTGCTGTCAATCTTAATTGAAGGCGATGAAGAAATAAAAAAATATCCTGCTCGAATTGCTGTTAAAACCATTGATGGCTTTCAGGGTCAAGAGCGCGATGTCATGTATATTAGCTTGGTACGCTCCAGCGATAGTAAAGACATTGGCTTTCTAAGTGACATCCGAAGAATGAATGTAGCCTTAACGCGAGCAAAGAAAAAATTAGTTGTAATTGGAGACAGTGCCACCTTATCAAACCACCCTTTTTATATGGACTTTCTGGATTACGTAGAATCAATCCACGCCCATAGCTCCGCCTGGGAGTTTATTAAATAAATTTTTTCTGTATTATATATGGTGCTGTTTCCGATTTGTATAAAAGACAAAATGATAAGCTAAATAGCTTTTTCAATCTAAAAAATGCGTTTTCACTTATAATTTATTAGTAGCGTGCGAGGCGAGGCTTATGAACCGTGTTGTGCTATAAAGAATATGCCAGAATATTTTGAAAATCGATTTCCATATTGTACATTCGTTCTTACAAAACAAGTAACATCAACAAAACCATCAACTATGAAAAATAACTTTTATTGTTTGGGTGCATTCGCAATCTTTTTGTTCTTGTTTAGTATTAGCCCTGCACAAGCCCAATGTTCGGGCTTTACAAAAAAAAGCTCTGACCTGCTAACTCCCTATGATATAAGCGGAAAAGCGCATAAGGTGGTTTTACAATCTGGAGATCATGCCGAGCTCTCTTTTACATTTTTTTCGGGGCAGTCGTACCGCATCATCATGAACTCTTCCGATGCAGCTAATGGAATTGTTTTCATATTAAAAGATGCTCAAAATAAAATGATTTATACCAGCGCTGCTGATCCCAATCGTCTTTTTTACGATTTTACTTCCGAATCAACACAACAATTAACCGTTGAGATGATAGCGCCAGAATTGGCTTGGGACCCAAATACTATTTCAAGCAACTGCGTAAGCGTAATGGTAGGAAGTAAGCCTCCACTTTAATTAAAAAAGTTTCTATTCTGTTTTTGGTTTGATAAAATCAAATCAGACTGTCTGTTTATTTATTTTTACGAATTGCAAACTCAAATTACATCATTAAATTTCTACTTTATGAATTTTGAAATTGACCCGAAAAATTACGCGGCTATTGAAAAATTAATTACCAGCGATGCAAGTCCTGTAGGGATTGATGCAAAAATTACACACATACATATTATTAATAAGTTGATGGAAATTTCTGAGCGGCTGGAGAAGCTTGAGAAAAGAGTGCCCTCTTAATTATTAAAGCATTTGCATGCGCTTAGATCAGTTGCGGGAATACTGTCTCTCTAAACCACACACAAAAGAAGGGACCCCCTTTGGTCCGGATGTATTAGTTTTTAAGGCTTCAGAAAAAATATTTCTGCTGACAGCTTTTAATTCCTCTCCACTTCAATTTAATGTAAAATGCGACCCAGCTCTAGCTCTAGAACTGCGAGAGCAATACCCCTGTGTTATTCCCGGATTTCATATGAACAAAAAACATTGGAACACCGTAATAGTAGATGGCTCTGTGCACAAAAAATTATTAGAATCTTGGATTGATCATTCGTACGAATTAATTACTAAAAAGAAACCTTCGAAGAAAAAGAAAAAATAACCGGCTAATTTTCTATTTAAAGATTTTATCAAAAAATAATTTCATTTCTTTAAATGAAGCCGTGTCGGCTTCTGCATTATAGGCAACTGGAATGTTATATTTTTTTCCTTTTTCTGTAGCTGCCGGATTGCTGAAGGCATGCGTAGCGCCAGAATATGTGCGAACGGTATATACAGCAGTAATGCTATCCAGTTCGCGCTTGAATGCTTTCACTTCTGGTTCAGAAACAAATTTATCCTCTTCGCCATGCAAAACTAATATATCTGCTTTTAATAATTCTTTTTTTGCCGGCACCCCCAATAAACTTCCGTGAAAGCTAACAACTCCTTTTAAGTCTTCGCCCAGACGAGCAAAATTTAAAACCATGCCTCCCCCAAAACAATATCCAATGGCTGCAATGCGAGTGGTATCTGCCTGAGGGTATGATTTTATTTTATTTAAAGCCGCATCAAAATGTGATTTTGCCAGTTGCGGATTTTCATAAAAAGGTTGCGCTAATTTTGAAGCTCCGTCCGGATCTTCGGCTGTTTTTCCATTACCATAGAGATCTACCGCCATAGCTAAATAGCCCATTCCCGCTAATTGTTTTGTTCTTGATTTTACATAATCGCTTATTCCCCACCATTCGTGCACAATTAATACTACAGGACGCTTACTTTCTGTTGAGGTATCGTATGCAACAAAGCCATTCATCTGAAGACCGTCTAGCGAATAGGTAACGTTTTCTTCCTTTATAGATTGCTGGGATTCTGCAGTGCTATTGTTAGCGTTTCCACAAGAGCTTAAAATAAATGACGCTGAAATAAAAAAATAAATGATTTTTTTCATAAAATAATTTCTACCACAAAAATAAGAATTTCTGTCAGGATGGAATGTGATATCGATTAGGAGAGCAGGCTGCCCTTTGTGGGCTTTGTGCGTACTCCTTAGTGCTCTTCGTGGTTTCTTTATTTAATGCTCCTTCTCCAAAGCCTTGAGAAGAACAATGTCATTCACAACAAAGAATATTGAAGGTATGTTGTGCAACCGATGGGAGAAGCGCAACTTGAATAAAATCCATGAGCAGCATATTTTAAAATTATATAAATAACTTAGCCTCATGGAAAACAGAGCCTTGAATAAAGAATTTTGGAATCAGCGTTATGTAGATAACAATGCCGGTTGGGATTTAGGCGAAGTATCTCCTCCCCTTAAAGAATATATTGATACGCTTACCAATAAAAGTTTGCGAATCTTAATTCCAGGATGCGGAAACTCGTATGAGGCTGATTATCTTTTGCAAAAGGGGTTTACAAATATTACTATCATTGACATTGCTCCTGATTTAGTACAAAGGCTTAAAGAAAAACACAAGGAAAATTCAAATATTAAAATATTACTTGGTGATTTTTTTGAGCATGCAAGTCAATACGATTTAATTCTGGAACAAACATTTTTCTGCGCTTTAGATCCTGCGCTTCGGAAAAAATATGTTTCTAAAATGCATGAATTGTTGGCAGAGGGGGAAAAACTAGTCGGACTTCTATTTAATAAAGTCTTTGAAGAGGCGGGGCCGCCTTTTGGTGGGAGTGCTGAAGAATATAAAATTTTGTTTTTAAATTATTTTAAAATAGAGCGTTTTGAAGAATGTAAGAATTCGTTTTTAAAAAGACAAGGAGCTGAACTTTTTATTGATTTAAAAAAAATTTAAGTTTTTTGTTTGCCTACAAAACAAAAAAGCCCTGACGAAATCGCCAGGGCTTTAAAGAAAAGATATTATTATTAATATGTAATAATCTTCTTCACGTCTACGTTCTTCGAGTTAGAAATGCTTAACAGATACACTCCTTTTCCAAACAATGACACATTCATCTCTCTGGAATAATTTCCGCTAAAGTTTTCAAGCGTTTCAGCGTAAACAACTTGTCCAAGTGTGTTGGTAATTTTTACAACATAATTGTCAACCGATAATGTGTTGAATGACGTTACAAATACTCCGCTACTTGGGTTTGGAAATATCAACAGCGAATTAGTAACTGTTAACTCATTTATTTCGGTTGAAGTACAAGTATCAATACCAGACACCTTTACGGCTGGTGTCGTACAAGGATTTTGCTGAATCCTCCAATCATAAAAATAATAATAGTAAGCGGGGCTGCCTGCTGCTGTGTTGCCTGTAATATTAATTACACCTGTAGTATAAGGGAACGAAGCTCCACCATCATTACGATATAGGTTTGCGGGTACTGTTGGTGTGCGAATTAAAAATCCGGTTCCAGCAGGAAGTTTAAAATTTAAATTAACCGTACTCATTCCCGATGGAATATTCACTGTTTTAGTAGCAACACTATTTCCTGCTGCATCAACTACTTCTATTACTCGATTTCCTGCTGCTCCTCCATAGGTAACAACCGAAATTAGTTCGCAAGGCTTTAATACATCAAAATACAATCCATGTGTAGAAGCTGCTGTAAAATTTGCTCCTGTTCCTATGGTATTGTCTGGTTCACCAGTTGGTAAAATTGCATTAGGAATCATTTCGGCCACCCAAAAATCAGTGGTGCCAATAATAGTTGGAGAATAGGTTGTTCCGGTATGCACCATAGCTCCATTATAATTATACCAATTTAATGATCCGCTCCCCGATGTAGCGGCAGATAAATTTACAACTCCGTTGGAGCAAATTTTTCCATCAACTCCAGTAGGTGCTGTGCCAGTAAGTGTTACGGTTACATAACTCGTTTTAGTTATAGAGTTATTTCCGTTTGCATTGACCGAGGTTAATTGTACTGCATACGTTCCGCTTACGCTATATTTATGAACTGGATTTTGAAGTCCGGAAGCACCGCCATCTCCAAAATGCCAAGCCCATGATGTTGGGAATAATGCCGACTGATCTGAAAAGTTTACAATTCCATCGCAGGTTGTAACAACATCTGCTTTGAATTCTGCTATAGGTGCAAGGGCAAGAGGTGTACTAGGGGAGCTGCTGATGGCAGATTGTTTAACGCTTTTGTCGGTATCGTCTTGAATCCAAGCAACTACGCCAATTTCAGATTTTTTGTAAATATAAGTTGGTAATTTTTCTTTAAAGCTGATAACCTTTTTTTGTCCTGTAGTCCAAGTAGTGGTGAGCGCTGATCCATTTGCTGTTGGATACATATCGCGCATTACATTATAAAAAGATTTTTCTCCATTAGATCCAGGAGCACTTGCAAAGGTGATATCTTTCTCAATAAGAGCAACTCTAAGTTTAGGAGTTGTCATAGTTATGTTTTGAGAACAGGTAATTTCGCAGTTTACAAAAATAGAATCTTGAGCCGAATTTAACCAATGGTCTAATTTTATTGTAAACTGAGATGGTATTGCGTATTGAGAGCCAATATTTGCTTGAGTAACATTACCCGGGCTTCCGGTTGTAACGGTACCCTGTAATCTTGCATCAGGCACCCCTGACACTCCATAATAAGACACGCGATTTGCGGCATCTGCAGGGTTTTGTGCGTTCATAGGGTCAGTACCGGGCCAACTTACTTGATATTTTACAGATGTAATTTTGGTGCTGTTGCTAGATAGCAATGCATTAAATGCCGGATTAGCTGAAGCACACGGACCACAAGAAGCTTGGGTGAATTCCTCCACAAAAACGAGTCGCTGTGATTGTGCCATTAAAAGCCCTGCGTTTATTAAAATAGCAAGACCGAGAGTACTTTTTTTCATGATATATATTTTTGGTTAAATTTTTTTGGTTAAATTTTTTTCTTTCGGATTTGTGAATGTACAAATAATAATTCGTAATAAAAACTATTGTGGTATTAAAATATTAGATTCAACTATACCTGCTATGTGCATAACTAATTAATTTATAGCTGTTTATAAAAATATATGTCTTTTTTCAAACGCACAATTATAGTCCTATTTCCTAGCTTGTGCATCTACCACTGCAATAGTTGCCATGTTAACAATCTCTCGCACAGAGCTTCCTAATTGCAAAATATGAACAGGTTTTTGGGTGCCCAATAGAACGGGCCCTATGGCCTCTGCTCCGCCTATCTCTTGCAATAATTTATACGCAATATTTCCTGCTGCAAGATTTGGAAAAATTAATGTATTCACTTTTTTATTTACTAACTCACTAAATGGGAAATGTTCTTTTAATAAATCTCCATTAAGTGCTACGTTAGCTTGCATCTCTCCATCTACAATTAGTCCAGGAAATTTCCTGTGTAAAATTTCTACTGCCTTGCTAACTTTTTGTGGGATTTCTCCAGTAACAGAACCAAAGTTTGAGTAGGAGAGCATTGCTACGCGCGGAACAATATTATATTGCTTCACGGCATTGGCCGTTAACAAGGTGATATCTACTAAATCCTCCGTGTCCGGATCTACGTTCACTGTTGCATCGGCAAAAAAGAACGGACCGTTTTTGGTAATTAAAATATACATACCAGCGACCTTTCTTACCCCTTCCTGCACGCCTATTATTTGTAGTGCAGCGCGTATAGGGTCGGAATATTTTCTTGCTAAGCCAGAAATCATAGCATCGGCCGCTCCGGTTTCAACCATCATGGTTCCAAAATAAATTCGCTCCCGCATAATTTGTCGGGCTTCATATAGCGTAAACCCTCTGCGTTTTCTTTTTTCGAACAACAGATCTCCAAAATGTTTTAGTCGTTCTTGCTCTTCAGCACTTCGAGGATCGATAATAGTTACATCGTCAAGATCTAGTTTGTTTTCTTTTATTAGCTCCTTAATACGACTCGTGTTTCCTAAAAGGATAGGCTTTGCTATTCCTTCATCACGAACTACTTGTGCGGCTTTTAATATTTTATAGTGGTCCGCTTCGGCAAATACTACACGCTTAGGATTTTGTCTTGCCTTTTGAGTTATGGTGCGTATCAATTTGTTATCGATACCCATGCGGTTGATTAACTCTTGCTTATACGCTGCCCAATCAACTATTTTTTTCTGAGCAACTCCCGACTCCATGGCGGCTTTTGCTACTGCTGGAGCAACAGTGTATATCAATCGAGAATCGATGGGCTTTGGAATAATGTATTCTCTTCCGAAGGTAATATTGCGCTGGTTGTATGCGAGGTTCACTTCTTCGGGTACTGTTTCTTTTGCTAAACTGGCAATGGCGTGCACTGCCGCCAATTTCATTTCTTCGTTTATTTGTGATGCTCTCACATCAAGAGCTCCGCGAAAAATAAACGGAAATCCTAGAACATTATTTACTTGGTTGGGGTGATCGCTTCGTCCTGTTGCCATAATCACATCCTCGCGCGCAGCAACTGCATCGGCATACGGAATTTCAGGGTCGGGATTTGCTAAGGCGAATACAACTGGATTTTTTGCCATGGATTTTACCATCGCCTGCGTAACTATGTTTCCCTTGGATAATCCAACAAATACATCGGCACCTCGCATGGCTTCTTCTAGTGTTTTTATTTTTGATTTTACGGCAAAAAACTTTTTGCTTTCATCTAAATCATCGCGGTCGGTAGTTAGCACTCCTTTAGAGTCAAGCATCAACAAGTTTTCTTTTTTTACCCCTACTGCTAAATATAATTTAGCGCAGGATATTGCTGATGCACCCGCCCCATTAACTACAATTTTTATTTTAGATAATTCTTTTCCTGCCACTTCCACCGCATTAATTAATCCGGCCGAAGAAATAATTGCTGTACCATGTTGGTCATCGTGCATGACCGGAATTTTTAATTCCGCTTTTAATCTTTTTTCTATTTCAAAACATTCGGGAGCCTTGATGTCTTCCAAATTAATCCCTCCAAAGGTTGGCGCTATGGCTTTCACCGTATCAACAAATCGATCTACATTTTCGGTATCTACTTCTATGTCAAACACGTCTATATCGGCATATATTTTAAAAAGCATTCCTTTTCCTTCCATCACTGGCTTGGAGGCTTCTGGTCCAATATTTCCTAAGCCCAGTACAGCTGTGCCATTTGATATGACTGCAACTAAGTTTCCTTTTGCGGTGTATTTATATACATCCTCTTTATTTTCTGCAATATGTAGGCAGGGCTCAGCTACGCCTGGCGAATATGCCAGCGATAAATCGCGTTGACTGCTGTGTGGCTTTGTGGGTACCACTTCGATTTTTCCGGGCTTCCCTTGCGAGTGGTAATCTAGCGCGTCTTCTTTTAGTAGTTTTGCCATAAGGTACAAGATAATCCCGAAGTGTATCGGGAGGTACGAATATACGAATTAGAAAATATTCTATCTTTTATCCTTGGACAAACAAATGAAGAAAAAAATTGTTGTGTTTTCGGGTGCAGGAATAAGCGCAGAAAGTGGATTGAAAACTTTTCGCGATAGCGGTGGGCTTTGGGAAGAATATAAAATAGAGGACGTGGCCACGCCCGAGGCTTGGGAAAAAGATTCGGAGCTGGTGTTGCGTTTTTATAATTTACGATTGCGGCAAGTGAAAAACGCAACGCCCAACCTTGCCCATTTAGCCATCGTTGAATTAGAAAAAAAATACGATGTACATATAATTACTCAAAACATTGATGACTTACACGAGCGCGCAGGATCTAAAAAAGTGTTACACCTACATGGACAAATTATTAAATGTCAAAGTTCTGTAGATCCTAATTTAGTTTACGATATAAAAGGTGATGCAATCCGACTTGGACAAAAATGTGAACGCGGCTCTCAATTGCGTCCGCATATTGTTTGGTTTGGCGAGGCAGTTCCCATGCTAGAACCCGCTGTTGAAATATCGGCAGCTGCCGATATTTTTATTATTGTTGGCACTTCGTTAAATGTATATCCTGCTGCTGGGTTGATAGATTATGTGCGACCCGAAGTGCCAAAATACTTGATTGACCCGCAAGCAATCACAAAAGATTATATTCAAAACGTAGTAGTTGTGCGCGAAAAAGCGGGAATTGGAATTCCAAAACTTGTTAAAAACCTTTTAATATAGTGTTACTCCTTTCTTAATATGTTTGTTGTTAACACTCTTTTCTAAAACATATCCTACTTATCATTAATAATAACTTTTTGGCAACACCTTATTAACTTCATTTTTTCTAAAATGGGGCACTTATTTGTGAACAGCGTAATTATTAACAGATTGTTGAAATAATTGTAAATTACTAATACTTAAACTATTGCTTAATTTTACTTGTTAGTTAACGGTTATGTATTTTTTAATAAGTTAAGGAACAATGAAAAGGCATTGAAATTACAAACCGTATTAACAGTATAATAGTTACATTAAATTATATATAAATAAAACATTAATACAATTATACTTGTTTAATAAGTTCAACTTGATGCAAACCAAAACTTCCATAGATTTGTTTTTAGAAATTGAAAAATTAAAAAAAGAAAAAAATGCAATTATCCTTGCCCACTACTACCAAGAACCCGATATTCAAGATGCAGCAGATTACATCGGTGATAGCCTTGGGCTTTCACAACAAGCAGCAAAAACACAAGCAGATATTATTGTTTTTGCAGGCGTGCATTTTATGGCCGAAACAGCAAAAATATTATCTCCAACTAAAAAAGTTTTACTTCCGGATTTGAATGCAGGATGTTCGTTAGCGGATTCTTGTCCAGCAGATAAATTTTTAGAATTCAAAAATAAATACCCCGATCACCTAGTAATCACCTACGTAAATTGTTCAGCAGAAATAAAAACATTATCCGATATAATTTGCACCTCTACGAACGCACAAAAAATAGTTGAATCGTTACCTGAAAATCAAAAAATAATATTTGCACCAGATAAAAATTTAGGAAAATATATTCAAAAAAAAACAGGAAGAGAAATGGTTTTGTGGAATGGTTCTTGCATGGTTCATGAAATATTTTCTCTAAAAAAAATAATTCAACTTAAAGAAAAACATCCAAAAGCAAAATTTATTGCTCATCCAGAATGTGAAACAGCTATTTTAGATATTGCAGATTATATTAGCTCAACAACAGGATTATTAAATTATACAAAAAAAGATGCTAGTCAAGAATTTATTGTTGCAACAGAAACTGGTATTATTTATCAGATGCAAAAACTTTCCCCGGCAAAAACTTTTATTGCAGCGCCCCCAACCAATTCTTGTGCTTGCAACGATTGTCCTCATATGAAATTAAATACGTTAGAAAAATTATATAGTTGTTTGAAAAATGAAACGCCTGAAATTGTTTTAGATAAAAATATAATTGCAAGAGCAGAAAAACCCATTAGAAGAATGTTAGAAATATCTGAAAAACTAGGATTATAATTATGAGAAAAATAATACATATATTTTTATTTTTTTTATTTAATCATAGTATTGCTCAGCAGGGATCTGAATTAAACCAAAACGGATATAATAAATTTTATTACGACAATGGAAATATTTCCAGTGAGGGATTAATGCGCGAGGGACGACCGGATGGATATTGGAAAACCTATTCGTTAAATGGAAATATTAAATCAGAAGGAAATCGAAAAAATTATGAGCTTGATAGTGCCTGGAAATTTTATGATAAAAAAGGGAAAATTGTAACAGAAATAAATTATGTGAAGGGAAAAAAAACTGGTTTGAAAAAAAACTGGAATTCTGCTGGATTTTTAACACAAGAAGAAAATTATAATTTAGACATTAAACAAGGAGCCGCTTTTTCTTATTATCCGCCAGAGGACACCACACAAACTAAGGGCCCAATAAAATATAAAACTCCTTTCGATAAAGGTAGGGAGCATGGTATTGCTTACGAATATAATAAAGAAGGAAAAATAATAAGCATACTAGAATACAACTACGGAGTATTAAAACAACAACAGCAAATCAACAGGGTTGATAAGGCGGGTGAAAAGAACGGCTTATGGAAAGAGTTTTATGAAAACGGAAAAGTAAAAGAAGAAACAAATTTTGTAAGTGGAAAAAAATCGGGCTATTCAAAAAGCTATTTACCCACAGGGAGTTTAGCTAACATTGTAAAGTACGAAGACGACACACTACTCTTAGATGTTCCTGAATTAACAACAAACTTGGAGGTTAGAAATGAATATTACGAAGACGGCAGCATAAAAAAAACGGGGACCTATCTAGAGGGTCTTGCAGAAGGAACACACAAAGAATATTCGCCAGAAGGGAAAATTACCAATGCTAAAATATTTAAAGAAGATTCATTAATTGGAGAAGGCTTAATAGATGAGGCCGGAAACAGGCAAGGACCTTGGAAAGAATTTCATCCTTCAAGGCAATTAAAAGCCAAAGGAGATTATGCAAATGGCTTGCGAATTGGAGACTGGTTATTTTTTTTCCCCAACGGAAAGTTAGAGCAAAAGGGCAGGTATGATAAAAAAGGCAGGCCGCAAGGATTGTGGCAATGGTATTACCCGAATGAAAATTTATTGCGTGAAGAAAATTATTTGAACGGTCAGCGCGAAGGAACTTTAACAGAATGGAATGATAGCGGCAAAGTAATTACTAAAGGCGATTACATTGAAAGCCTTAAAGAAGGAAAGTGGTTTTATCAGATTCAGGACTACCGGGAAGAAGGCGTTTATAAAACAGACAACAAAGATGGACCCTGGGAGTCATACTATGTTGAAAATGGTCACCTTCGATTTGCTGGAAAATTTATTGAGGGACTACCTGATGGAAAGCACTCGTTTTATTATTACGATGGAAGACTAAGCGAGGAAGGGAAATATATAATGGGGAATAAGGACGGAAAGTGGCAGTACTTTAACCCCGATGGAACCTTATTGCTTACTATTTCGTTTAAAAATGGACGAGAGGTAAAATTTGATGGCGTAAAAGTAAAGCCCGTCTTGACCAGCGAGGGCGGTAAGTGATTTCTTATGTCGAACGAAAGCAAAACAAGCCAAGAACTTAAAGAGAGTGAAGAGCGCTTCCGCTTACTGGCCGAAAGCTCAGAAGAGGGCATTGTGTTAAGCGAAAACGGATCCATTGTTGACCTGAATGATCCGTTTTTGAAAATTTTTGGGTTTAAGGAAAGAAGCGAGATCATTGGAAAAAAACTGGAAGAGCTCATTCACCCCGACTTTCATAAATTAGTAAATAATAAAATTCAAGAAACCAATCCGGAGTCCTATGAAGTAAAATGCATTCGCAAGGACGGCTCAATTATCATTGTAAAATCCAAGGGACGGCTAATTCCTTATCGCGGTCGCACCATTCGGATTTCTGTATTAACAGATATTACGAAGCAAAAAAAACATGAAGATGGATTGCTAGCCAGTGAAAAGAGGTACAGAAAACTAATCGAAAACAATTTAGCGGCCGTTTTTCGCACCGAGGTGGGCGGAGGATTATTAGAAATTAATCAGGCCTTAGCAGATATTTTTGGATATAAATCCGTTGAAGAACTTCGAAAAGCATCGGCCAGTGATTTATATTACTCCAACCAAGAGCGCGAAGACTATCTTGAAGTTCTGCGTCAAAAAGGGTTTATGAAAAACTATCAAATGCGCATGCGTAAAAAAGATGGCAGCGAAATTTGGATTTTAGAAAACGTAGCGCTTGTTAAAGACGAAACAAACAACAAAGAGTATATTGAAGGCACGCTCATCGATATTACAGAGACAAGACGTGTGCAAATGGCCTTGCAAGAACGAGAGGCAAATTACAAGAGCCTGATTGAACATACACCAGATGGAATATTAATTCACGATGAAAAAGGCGAAACTGTATTTGCAAATACATCAGCGATGAACATGATTGGGCTTAAGTCGTTGGAATCTACAAAAGAAAAAAACTTATTTCATTACGTATTACCCGAAGACCACGAAAAAATAAAAGGAAGAAAAAAAGAGATGATTTCCGGAAAAGACCTTCCCTTTTTGCAAATTAAACTGAAGCGCGCTGACGGAAAGGTAGTGGAAGTAGAAATTAAAACTAGCCCGATTACCTATTTAGGAAAACCGTGTATGGAGGTAGTGATGCACGACATATCCTTGCAAAGACAGTTGGAGCGAGAACAAATCCGCTTTCAGGTTGAAGAGGAGTCGAACCGAGAACTTAAAAGAGAAATAGCATCGCACATTCGCACTCGTCAGCGATTAAATTCAAATCAAAAATATACCCGCCTTTTGCTAGATAGTTCTATCGACATGATTTGTGCTTGCGACCAAGACGGAAATATTACGGAGCTCAACCATGCGGGTCAAAACATGTTTGGATATTCTGCAGAAGAAATTTTAGGAAAAGATTTTTCTATCTTATATGCCGACCCCGAGCAATATAAAACCATTAACAAGCTTATCCAAGAAGACGAAAATTTTTTAGGAGAGGTGAAGCACATTAAAAAGGGCGGAGAAATATTTCCAGCCTACATCAGCGCCTCTGTTTTAAAAAATGAACGCGGAGAGTCCATCGGAATGATGAGCATATCGCGCGACATAACCCAAATTAAAGAAACAGAAGGCCAGCTAAAAAAATCGGTTCACGATAAAGAAATTCTTTTAAAAGAAATTCACCATCGGGTTAAGAACAACATGCAGGTGATCTCCAGCATCTTAAAGCTTCAGTCAGCATACGTAAAAGACAAAAAGACTATTGAGCTGCTAGATGAATGCCGTAACCGAATAGCTTCCATGGCGTTTATTCATGCAACGCTGTACATGACTAAGGATTTCACCAACATTAATTTTGCAGACTATGTAAACAACATTGCCAGCAACTTGCAGCAGTCGTATGTAATGTCTGACAAAAAGATTTTGCTTAAGCTGGATGTGCCTAAGGTGTTTTTACATATTGACGATGCAATACCTTGCGGCCTGATTATTAATGAGTTGTTGTCTAATTCATTCAAATACGGGTTTGCAAAAAGAAAAAAGGGGACGGTAGGAATATCCGTGAAGGTAAAAAAAGAAAATATTATACTTGCAATCTGGGATAACGGGGTTGGGTTCCCTAAAAAAATTGATTATAAAAATACTGAATCGCTGGGGTTGCAGCTGGTTATTTCTTTAACTGAACAATTGGGAGGAAAAATAAAACTTGAAAGCAGAGCCGGTGAAGGATCTAAATTTATAATCGCATTTGCTAAAACACAATAAATAAATCAAAATGGCCGCATCCAACAAAGTAGGAATCCTGATCGTTGAAGACGAAAGCATCGTTGCAAAAGATATTCAGCAGTCGCTGAAAAAACTTGGCTATGAAGTGCTAGGGGTTTGCTCAACGGGCGAAGACGCGGTAGTAAAAGCAGAGCAGACCAAGCCAAGTTTAGTAATGATGGACATCATGCTTAAAGGAGAGATGAGTGGCATAGATGCCGCTGAGCAAATTCGCCAAAAACTGGATATCCCAATTATTTTTCTTACAGCATACGCAGATAGCAGCACACTTTCCAAGGCAAAGGTTACTGAGCCCTACGGATACATCATAAAGCCATTTAAAGAAATCGACCTTCAGACAAACATAGAAATAGCTCTTTATAAACACGAAAAAACTAGCGAGACTAAAAAAGAACGCGACTTTTTATATTCACTGGTTGAGGCAAAAAGCACCAAGGATACCATCTTTGTAAAATCCAATATGAAGTTGGTAAAAATAAATACTAAAGACATTTATTTCATTGAAGCATTAAAGGATTACGTGACCATCAACACAAAAAACAATAGATATGTTGTTCATTTCACGATGAAGGACATTGAAAAGAAATTTCCACCAGCCGAATTTGCGCGTGCGCACCGCTCTTTTATTGTGCGTATTGATAAAATTACAGCCATTGACCACCACTTTTTGGTGCTGGATGATATTCAAAAGCAAATACCCGTTAGCGCCTCCTACCGTGGAGATTTAGAGAGGCGCTTAAACTTAATATAGCTATCTGTAGGTAAGGAGCTCTTTTCCGAGAGATGAGTAAAAAAAATCACGCGCTAAAAAAAAATACACCCAAGCAGTCGGCATCGCCTACACAAAAGGCAAAAGGGGCTGAGCAAAAAAGCGCGACCAACAAATACAAAAGAGTAATCTTGGTTGCTTTAGCTCTTTTTACTTTTGTAGTTTTTTATCCTTCACTAAAATGCGAATTTACCAATTGGGATGACGGAACCTATGTAACCGAAAACCCAATGATTTGGAAGCTTGACAAGGAAGCTTTAAAAGAAATATTTACAACGCCCATCTCTCTAAACTATCATCCTTTTACGATGTTGTCGTTGGCTATCGACTACCAACTGGGCAAATTAAATCCATACTATTATCATCTGAACAATGTTTTAATACACATCCTTAATGTATTGCTAGTTTTTATTTTCTTTCAAAAATTTATTACTCTTTATAATCAAAAAGCAGATTCCGGATATTTCCGACCCAACCCTCTTTACCTATCCTTGTTTGTAGCAATATTTTTTGCAATTCATCCCATGCGCGTTGAAAGCGTAACCTGGGTGGCGGAGCGGAAAGATGTGTTGTATGTTTTTTTCTTTTTTCTATCCCTGCTTTATTATTTACCAACATCCAATAAAGTCGCGAGTAACAAGGCCCTTAGGCAAGTTGCTTGTTTTATATTTTTTATATTTTCTTGCCTGTCTAAAGGAATGGGAGTGGTTTTGCCTGTAATAATGATATTGATAGATTGGTTTTTGGGAGACGCTAAAACAATTAAAGAAATTATTAGAAGCATCATAAAAAAAACACATTTCTTTTTAGCTTCATTGGCGTTCGGCATAATAGCTTTTAAAATTCAAAGTCAAGGCGCTATTGCCGCCATGGAAACGTTTAGCCTTTTTCAGCGACTCACATTTGGTTGTTACGGATTTATAATGTACCTCTATAAATTAATTTTACCAATCAATCTTTCGGCCTTTTACCCCTACCCTTTTACAGATGCAGCAGGGAATATTCCAACAATTTATTATGCCTCCCCTTTCATAGTATTGTTTTTGGCGGTTAGCATGATTATAATTTTTATTAAACATAAATCATTCGGCAAGGTGCTGCTGTTTGGATTTGGATTTTATTTTATTACGATTGCCTTGGTATTGCAGTTTTTATCAGTAGGCTCTGTTATCATGGCCGATCGCTATTCTTACCTCTCTTACATTGGGATATTTTTTATAGCGGGATATTTTTTTGAGTACCTCCGAAAGATTTTTTCGGAATCAGTTTATAAAATTTTATTTGCTGGACTCCTCGTTGTTATAGGCCTGTTTTCTTACCTTACCTATGAGCGCACCAAAGTGTGGACCAACGCTGAAACGTTATGGACAGATGCTATGAATCAATTTCCCTTTATTGAAATAGCTTATGAAAATCGCGGCATCTATTACAAGGACCATAACGAGCTTGATAAAATGCTAAAGGATTATGAGTTTGTTACTCAAAAATTAAACAGCAAGAATGAGAAAATCTGGAGTAACCTAGGTAACTTGCACGGGCTAAGACAGGAGTTTGACGAATCACTAAATGCGTATTCTAAAGCTATCGAATATAATCCTACAAATCCCAGCACGTATTTAAACCGTGCCATTACTTATTCTATGATGGGCAAGCATCAGCTATCACTTCCTGATTTTGACAAAGCCATAGAGCTGGATCCAAATATTGCTCTAACCTATAAAAACCGAGCGTACACGCTATTGCAGCTCGGGCAGTTTGAAAAATCTATTAGCGATTACGACATGGCCATTAAGTTGTATCGGTATGATACACTTTCCTATCTTAACAGAGGCATTTCAAAATTTAATGCTCAGCAGTATAAAGGAGCGATAGAAGATTTTAGCACATTTTCAAAAATGAGCCCCAACAACTCGCAATCTTATTTTAATATATCGGCAGCTTACAAAAACTTAGGCAATTATTCCGAAGCATTAAAATATGCGTTAATAGCACAAAAATTTGGACAACAAGTAGGAGCAGACTATTTAAATGAACTTAAAGAAAAAACAAAATGAAAAAAATAGTGACGTCATGTATATTCTTTTTTTTCTTTTTTCTTTCTTCCGTGTTTTCTCAATATTTCAAGGCAGGTATTTCAGCAGGTATCGCTACTAGTCAAGTTGACGGAGATACCTATGCGGGATACAATAAAGCAGGTCTATATGCCGGAGCATTTGTCTCCAGAAAAATTTCAGCTGCCAGTAATTGGAGTGCTCTTTTCGAAATTACATACATTCAAAAGGGAAGCAGAAAAGTACCCAAACCTGATAAAGGGGATTTTGCTGACTATAAGCTAAAGCTGGATTATGTAGAAGTGCCGCTCTTAGCAAAATATAATTTTTCATTAGCAGACACTTCTGGGGAAGAAAAGTTAAAATTTGCACTTTTTGGAGGAATCGCTATTGCTGCATTAGTAAATTCTAAAGAATGGGATGCGTTTGGAGCAGTTTCTGGAGGCACGCCATTTCAAAAAATGGATTTCTCAACAGTATTGGGAATTAACTATTACCTATCCGAACATATTGGTTTTGAGGCTCGTACAGAATATTCATTAGCGCCAGTTCGTAAAGGAGGCGCCTCTCCTTATTATATTAACTGGTCAACAAATATCTTTAAGCCTGGATATTATAACAACCTACTTGTTTTTGCCTTTAAATACAGCTTTTAAATTTGGCTGCAGTATGGGAATTGTTATATCTTTGCCCCCATTTTAAAAACAAGTTATAATGAACATTTATGTATCAAATTTAAGTTTCAAACTTCAGGATGAAGATTTGAAGCAAGTATTCACAGCATTTGGAGAAGTTTCCTCTGCTAAAGTTATCAGAGACAATCAGTCTGGCCGTTCTAGAGGATTCGGTTTTGTTGAAATGTCAAGCGATGATGATGCCCGCGCAGCCATTGAAAAACTTAATGGAACTGAAGTTGACGGCAGAACAATTGTAGTAAACGAAGCACGCCCACGCACCGAAGGTGGTGGAGGCGGTGGAGGTTTCAAAAAGCGCGGTGGTTACGGTGGCGGAGGCGGTGGCGGAGGCTACGAACGTAGACGCGACTTTAACAGAGACGGAGAATAATTTCTCTCGCAAAGCTCCAACAATTTTTTGAATAAATATAACGATCGCAGGCTAACAGCCTGCGGTCGTGTTTTTGAGTTTATTCTAATTCAGCCAAGGGAGTTAAAATAAACAAAAAGATTTTTTATGATTAGCCAGCGAGTCAGATTTGATAAATACTTACTGGGAAAGTATACTTAATATCTAAGCTCGACATGGAAGGCTTTTTGCAAGAAGCAAAAAAGTATTTGAAACCCTAAACCTATTTTTTCTTTTTACCTTTTTTCTTGCTGGCGTTTGCTTGTTTATTAAAGGCAATATATAGATCTATCCAGAGATCAAATTCTTTTTTTGTTTTCATTCCTTCCTCGCTAACAAACACATAGCCTTTCATGGGCCTGCCTGTAAAAACCATTTCACGTCAGCCTCTTTTTTCTAAAAGCTCCTCATAAATTTCGGGATTAATGCGACACATCATTTCGTCTTTTACTGCCCCTACGCACATTTTTCCATTCAACATATAACAGCAGCCGCCAAACATATATTTTTCTTCAATCTTTTTTAGCGGAGCCATTGCTTCGCGAATGCGGTCGTTAAGTTTTTCGTTGAAAGCCACTAGCCTTTATTTTTTATTGTAGAAAACTTGCAATGCTCCCGAAGGACATTTTTTTACATGCTCCATAATTTTTTCTGAATCCACCTCTCCCATTTGTATCCAAGGTTTTTCTTTGGGCTTAAACACTTCGGACATTCCTCTTGCGCAAATTGCAGAATGAATGCACTTGGAGGATTCCCAAGTAATGGTGATGTTGCCGTTGGTGTATTCTTTTTTATTTTGCGATTCCATTTTTCAAAGACAGGGAAAGAAAAGAAGTAATATTTTACTCTCTGCGCTCTCTGTCTTTTTGTGTTGGATGTTTAAACATAGAGTTCACAGAGAGAAATGAGTTACACAGAGAAATCTATTTTTGGATTTTTAGCACTCCCCTTCTCCCCTGTTTTTAATTATCTTCGTGCAAATATTATATGGCAATAAAAAAATATATAGCCGATCAACTAAAAGAGTCTTTTCCGGAAATGCTTTTTGCCGCAAAGCAAAACATTAACTATATAAAGCAATACCCGATTTGGAGTTCAGATGAAGCTGGTGGTTGTTTAGGCTATCCAGCAGCTGTTTTATTATTTTGTATTGTTGATGCAATTGGTTCTTATTTGAAAAACAATACTAGCCTAGATATTGTCATAAATAAAAAATCTGAGATAATTGACGGTACCGATAATCATTTTAGAGTCCTTAATAGTAAATATTTTAGTCAAAACCTCTCTGGAGAACATATATGTAATATTTATCAATACAGAAACAATCTTGTTCATAATCTAGCGATGCCAGAGCAATACATTTTACAAGTTGGAAAAGAAAACGAACCAGCATTTCCATTTCAGTCAAGAAAAAAGGGCGGGCGATTCCCATTTGTAAATTTACTCCCCTTTTACATGATTACGGAAAAGGCGGTCAATTTGTTTCTAGATGATCTTGACGCAATTTTAGCACATAGCACACAAGTAAACAACATAAGAGTCTTGGACGTAAAACTTAAGCAGAGCTTCCTTAATAATATTTTTTCGTCATCTGGCACAACTAAACTTAATTCTGAAGCTTCTGGCACAAACTCATCTACTTATATTATATTTAAAGAAACAGAAAAGTAAATGCTACAAGAATACGATGTCATTATAGTTGGTGCAGGCCATGCAGGTTGCGAAGCAGCAGCTTCTGCCGCAAACATGGGCTCTAAAGTTTTGCTCATCACTATGGACATGGCAAAAATTGCGCAGATGAGCTGCAACCCTGCTATGGGAGGAATTGCAAAAGGACAAATAGTTCGCGAGATAGATGCGCTGGGCGGATATTCTGGAATTGTATCTGATCGCACTACTATTCAATTCAGAATGCTTAACAGAAGCAAAGGTCCTGCGATGTGGAGTCCGCGCTCGCAAAATGATCGCGCTATGTTCACGCAGGAATGGCGCAGCATGTTGGAGCAAACACCTAACGTAGATTTTTGGCAGGATACAGTGAAAGAAATTATTGTTGAGGACAGTAAAGTGGTTGGCGTACAAACCGGAATGGGAATGACTATTCGCAGTAAGTCAGTAATCCTTACCAACGGAACTTTTTTAAACGGAATCATTCACATTGGCGAAAAACAATTTGGCGGTGGTCGCGTTGGCGAGATGGCCTCGAAAGGAATTACAGAACAATTAATTTCTTTGGGATTTCAATCCGGCAGAATGAAAACGGGAACACCTCCGCGCGTAGATGGACGTACCTTGGATTATTCTAAAATGGAATTGCAGCCGGGCGATGAAGAGCCAAATAAATTTTCGTACTTAGACAACACAAGCGCTATTTATCACCCCACTCCCCGCTCTCCCCAACTCGCCTTCGCGAAGCGCTTTGGCGGAGCAAGGAGGGGAGAGGGCTTGCAGGCGATTTTTTCCTCTAATGGTAAAGACAAGAAAATGATTGGTCTTCCTTGCTACCTAACCTACACTAATTCGGAAGTACACGAGGTTTTAAAAACTGGATTTGATAAATCTCCTATGTATGCGGGCAGAATTCAGGGATTAGGACCTCGCTATTGTCCAAGTATAGAAGATAAGATAACACGCTTTGCTGATAAAGAAAGACATTTAATTTTTGTGGAGCCTGAAGGATGGAACACGGTGGAGATTTATGTAAATGGATTTTCCACTTCACTGCCCGAAGAAGTGCAGATGAAAGCATTGCGCAAGATGCAGGGCTTTGAAAATGTAAAAATGTTTCGTCCTGGTTATGCTATTGAATATGACTACTTCCCTCCCACTCAGCTAAACCTTACGCTGGAAACAAAACGCATACAGCATTTATATTTTGCCGGACAAATTAATGGCACTACAGGCTATGAAGAAGCTGCTTGTCAGGGTTTGATGGCTGGAGTAAATGCGCATTTGAAAATAAATAACAAAGAACCATTTATTCTTACACGTTCCGAAGCGTATATTGGAGTGCTGATTGATGATTTGGTTACCAAAGGAACGGACGAGCCCTACCGCATGTTTACTTCGCGTGCAGAGTACCGAATATTATTACGTCAGGATAATGCAGATGTGCGCCTTACGCCAAAAGCGCACGAGATAGGATTGGGACGAATGTCTCCCTTCGGGACGAGCAAAGAGCGATTGGCCCGAGTAAATAAAAAGATTGAAGAAGCTGGAAAGATTATGAAGTTTTTTAAAGAGGAAAGCATTTCTCCTGCAGAGATAAATCCGTTTTTAGAAAGCATTGGCTCTGCCCCGCTAAATCAAAAAGTTAGAATGTTTGGCGTGCTTTCCCGTCCCGGTGTAACGCTAATGGAATTTGTTCGTTGCAGCGCAGCGGTAAAATCGTTGGTAGAAAACTTTTTGCCCGAGAGCTTAGAGCAGGCAGAAATACTTATGAAGTACGAAGGCTACATTAGTAAGGAATATGAAATGGCAGAAAAAATTCAGCGTCTGGAAGAAATAAGACTTCACGAAGATTTTGATTATGCCCGTCTTACATCACTTTCTACAGAAGCCAGAGAAAAACTTTCTAAGATTCGTCCCAATACTATCGGACAAGCATCGCGCATATCTGGCGTAAACCCTTCCGACATTTCTATTTTGTTGGTATATATGGGTAGGTAGTCTTCCTTTTCATTTTCATCGATTTCCGTTTTTTAACCAAACCATACTTTTTTCTTAAAAAAGTGTTGCTGGGTTTGGGCACCCATTTTACGTTTTAAAAATAATGATTGAGTTTATTTTATTTCAAAACTAAACATTGATTTCCATTATTCACAATAAGTGTTAAGTCGCTAACAGTATGAGATAATTTATCTCACCAAAATAGTTTTATCTAGATTAATTAATACTTTTGCTTATTGAAAGAAAATATATTTTTCAATTAAATCAAATGTCTGTACGAATTGGAAGTATTATAAAAAATGTAATGGAGGAGAAAAGAGTTTCTTCTTCAGAACTTGCTGCGCGCTTAGGGGTTCATCCAGGAAGCGTAAGCCGTATATTTAATTATACGCATATGCATTCTTCTTTGTTGCAGAAGCTATCGCAAGCATTAGGACATGATTTTTTTAAGTATTTCACACAAGATATTCGTGTAGAGCGATCAGTTGCAGAAAAACAAATAGATGAAATGCGTAAAGAAATTGACGCTTTAAGAAAAGAAAATGGTTATTTAAAACAAATAAACGAGTTATTGAACAGCAATAAAGATGCCTCTGGTTCCTAATTTCAATATTTAAAATACACGTTCCACGTGAAACAATTGATTAATAATAACCGAGGCCAACCGAAATAAATGAAATTATGTTCTGATTCTGCTATTCAAAACTATAATTAGATTAATTAACTCAACTATTAAATCATTTAACAGAACCCCTAATACCTATTTCCTAATACCTGTTTATTATAAATGGAAACACTAAATAATTGTCCGGTTTGTAATCAAAGTGCATTTAAGGCATATTTATCTTGCGTTGATCACACCGTTTCACGTGAAACATTTCACATTGTGATGTGTGAGGCTTGTGGATTTAGGTTTACTAACCCTCGTCCAAACGAGCAAGAAATAGGTAAGTATTATGAAGCCGAAGAATATATTTCTCATTCAGATTCAAGCAAAGGCATTGTAAACAAACTTTATCAGCTAGTAAGAAATTATACCATTAAAAAAAAAGTGAAGCTGATAAATGAGCTTTCGAAAAAAAACACATCCTCCCCTACTCCGGCTAACACAAATAAATATTCATTATTGGATATTGGATGCGGAACAGCTGAGTTTTTAAATGCAAGTAAAATAAATGGATGGAACGTAACCGGTATTGAGCCATCGGAGCTTGCAAGAGCAAATGCAGTAAAAAAATATAGCATCGAAGCCTTGCCTCAGGAAAAACTATTTGAACTGACAGAAAATAAATTCAATGTAGTAACTATGTGGCATGTATTGGAACACGTACATCAATTAGATAAAACCGTTAAACAGATAAATAAATTATTAATTGATGAGGGCGTTTTGATAATTGCAGTGCCAAATTGCAATTCCTGGGATGCTAAAAAATATAATAGCAGTTGGGCGGCCTGGGATGTGCCTAGGCATTTATATCACTTCACACAAAAAGATGTAAAAACATTATTTGAAAACAATGGATTTAAATTTCAAGAGGCTCTTCCAATGAAATTTGATTCTTTTTACGTTTCTTTATTAAGTGAAAAATATTTTACAGGAAAATCAAATTTACTTTCAGGATTCTTAAATGGACTGTTTTCTAATTTATTAGCAGAAGCAAATGGATACTCTAGTCAGATTTATATATTTAAAAAACACATAACTATTTAAGATTCAATAGATTAGAGATGATAATTCAAAACATCATAGAGAATACTTATCCTTATCAGCCAACTTGGGTAATGTTGGTAATTGTTTTATCGTTGATGCTGTTGGGTTATTTATATTCTGCGTTTAACAGCAGGTTCTTGAACTTTATAAGAGCGGTGTTTAACCCCCGTTATTCTGCACAAGCATCTCGCGAAGAGCGCTCACTTTCACATCCTGTATCAATGCTATTATCGTTGAATTTTATTCTTACCGTTTCATTATTTATTTTGCAGATGCTTTCTTCAGGAATATTTTCAAAAAGCAAAATCGAATTCACATTAACATCCTATTTTCTCATAGCGGGTTCGGTGTTTTGCATCTACCTAGTTAAGTTGATTCTTATAAAAGTTTTTGCATTTATTTTTGATAAAAACGAAATTATTGCTGAATATAATTTCATCATTTTTTTAGTAAATCAGTTTTTGGGAATAGCTTTAATACCATCCATTATTTTTATTGCTTATGGCCCCAAATTATTTACAGAAGCTGTATTTTATTTTGGAGCAATAACATTGAGCCTAACACTAATTTTTAGGGTAGGGAAGGGCATAGTAGCGGTTTTGGACAAGAGAGAATTCACCCCGTTTTATTTAATTTTGTACCTTTGCACACTCGAAATTTTGCCTCTGCTGGTTGGTATAAAATTATTTGAAGAGCTGGTGTAACGAGTAGATAAAAAAACGAAACACTACATGAAATTAAAATCTGTTTTAGTAGCCCAGCCAAAGCCAGAATCGGAAAAATCTCCATACCTAGAACTTTCTAAGCGGTATAAATTAAAGATAGATTTTCAGCCCTTCTTTCACATGGAAGGCATTTCAGTTAAAGAGTTCAGACAAGAGCGCATTAACCTGGCAGAATATACGGGCATCATCGTTACCAGTCGGCACTGCATTGATCATTATTTTCGTTTATCACAGGAAATGAGATTTGAAGTTCCTGAAGCAATGAAATATTTTTGTACTTCAGAAGCCATCGCATTTTACATTCAGAAATATATTCTGTACAGAAAACGTAAAGTGTTTCACGGACAGCACACCATTCATGATTTAGCAACAATCCTTAAAAAACACAAAGACGAAAAGTTTTTGTTGCCGCACTCAAACGTGCACAACAAAGAGATTGATGAAGTATTAAATAAGGAAAAAATAAATTACACCAAATCTCTTTTTTATAGAGCTGTTCCCAGCGATCTTTCGCACATAAAAGCGATCTCGCACGACATGTTGGTGTTTTTTAGTCCGGCCGATGTAAAATCTTTAACAAAAAATTTCCCCAAGTTTCGTCAGCGCGACACATTAATTGCGGCTTTTGGAAATACTACAGCAAAAGCAGTACAAAGTGCAGGATTGCGCTTAAATGTTCAGGCACCAACTATGGAATCTCCATCCATGACCATGGCCATTGAAAATCATATTCGCTTTGGACCCAAAAAGGCAGAAGCACCTGCTGCACCTAAGAAAGTGAAAAAAGAAGTCAGCAAAAAAGCAGAGAAAGGCCCCAAACCCAAGAAAAGCTCAAAAAAGAAGAAATAATACCTTTTTAGCTGTAACTTCTGGCTGGCATTCAGCGTCTTACGTTTATATCGCGACATTCATTAATGACTATAGAAGAATTTAACCATAGCGTGGATTTGTATTCCGATAATCTTTATCGCTTCATTTTAAAAAATGTGAAGGATGAAGACAAGGCAAAGGATATTGTACAAGAAACGTATGAAAAGTTGTGGATGAAAGTGTCGGATGTGCCCTCAACGAATGCAAAATCCTACATGTTCACTACCGCATATCGAACAATGATAGATATGTTTCGTAGAGATAAGAAACAAACGCGCATAGAAGATTCGGAATACGATGATAAACTTAGCCACAGCAAGCAATATTCGGATTTAAAAGAAATATTAAACGAAGCAGTAAATAAATTACCCGAAATACAACGCATGGTAGTGATGCTAAGAGATTACGAAGGATATTCATACAAAGAAATAGGGGAGATGACTAATTTGGGAGAATCGCAAGTGAAGGTATATATATTTAGAGCAAGAATTTTTTTGAAGAACTACATTGGCGATATCGAAAAGGTACTATGAACATAAACAGAAATAACTGCGAGTCCTTCTTTTTGGATTACTACGAGAAAAATCTTTCTCCGGTAGAAGTAGCAGAAGTTTTGTTCTTTTTGGAAGAGAATACTGATAAGAAAGAAATATTTGAGCAGTACGAGCCTCAGTATTTGGAGCATATTAAAATAAATTTTCCCGATAAAAATTCATTGAAGAAAAAATATAATGGGGGAGAGCTGGAAGAAATTTTATCTTCCAATATTACGCTGCTAAATTACGAGCAGTTTTTTGTGGCTAGTGCCGAAGGAGTACTTACAGAAGCGCAAAGCAACAAGCTAAACGCTTTTTTATCCAATCACCCGGATCTTAAAAACGAGTTTGAACTTTTTAAAAAGTGTACTCTTACTGAGGAGCAAATTGTATTTGAAGATAAAACACTTTTAAAGAAAGATATTGTTACAGCACAAAACAGAGAAGAATATTTTATTCGCGCTGCCGAAAATGATTTAAGCTTAGCCGAGCAAAGGCAATTGGATGTTTTTTTAAAAAATAACCCTACCTATATTAAGGAAGCAGAATTATTTAAGCAAACAGTTCTTGTTGCTGAACCAATCGTATTTGAAAACAAAGCAGCGCTAAAGAAAAAACAAAGAAAGCCAATTTTCATTTCTATTTTTTCACAGCAGAACTTATATTATGCGGCAGCCGCTTCGGTGATTTTATTAGCGGGGTTATTTTTCTTTTTGAAGAATGACAATTCAGACGTACTGCTACTGGCAAATAAATCTAAATCAGATGTTCCTGCTGTTGTAATTCCAGCACCAGTTGTTCGGGAAGCACCGGAGGTAATTATAAAAGAACAAACCGAATCAACGATGCTAGCATCAACCTCTAATGATGCTCAAGTTAAGACCGGCAATGTTTCCGCAAACAAAAAAAGTATTAAGCAGCCTGTAAAAAACGCAACGCCTGAATTTAAAACTCCAGTTGTTGAATCGGAAGAAGCGCCTCTATTAGCAAATAACTCAGAAGAAAAAATTGTGAAGTTGATAGCGCCTGAAAATACAGTTGCTTTATCCGTAAAGCCCGAGATAAAAGATAGCAGTAACAGTATTATTTCTGAAAACGAAGCCGTAGTTGCTGTGATTAACACACCTGCCAAGGACGGAGAATATCAAACATTTGCTTCTGCTGTAAATAAAAAATTACGTGCGCTATTTGGTATTCAAAAATCTACTGAATGCGAAGCTTCGGATAAAATAGAATTATGGGATGTGGCGATGGCAGGAAAAAGACAAATACAAAAAATAATTGGCAGCAAAAACGTAGACGTTGAAAAAGTATGCGATAGCGAGGGTAAAAAAGTGGAGTATGTATTTGCTGCAGGAAATTTTTCAATCAGCAAAACAGTTCCTAAGCAGGGCAAGGGACTGTAACTTTTTTATTAGTCAATCGTCATACTATCAGAAAACAAATAAATAATATTATGAAAAAAATTACTTTAACATTCGCAGCAGTGTCGATGTTTTTTCTGGCACAAGCTCAGGAAAAAGAAAACGACACATTAAAAATTAAATGGAGAAATTCCAAGATTTGGATATTTGATGCTGAAAAATCTGCTACTCAAATAGATAGCACTCCCAAGAAAGAACCCAGCTATAGCAAAAATGATTTCACCCATTGGGGAGGGCTGGACTTTGGTGTTTCTATGCTCACTACCATCGATAATAAATTTATTCTATCTGACGAAGTGGACACCACACAGATGAATACTTT
This sequence comes from uncultured Bacteroidia bacterium, assembly GCA_964481195.1. Lineage (GTDB taxonomy): Bacteria > Bacteroidota > Bacteroidia > Palsa-948 > Palsa-948 > Palsa-948. Next base: position 45,818 of record CAYZTB010000018.1, read on the forward strand.
TTTAGATTTGAATTATAGCAAGTCGCTACATTTTTCCTTAAACCTGATAGAGCAAAACATACGCATCTATAAAAATTATGTGATATTGGAAACAGGAATGGGCATGGAGTGGAACAGCTATAACTTTAATAAAAACATCACGCTGGATGCCGATGCTCCTTATATAAGCGCATCCAATACTGCTGTAGCGCCAGATAGCATCAAGTTTTCTAAAAATAAATTAAAAGTTACGTACTTAAAAGTTCCATTGATTTTTGAATTTAACACCAACAACAAAAATCCTAATCGTTCCTTTCATATTTCAGGAGGATTTGAGTTTGCTTATAAAATAGGTTCCAGAACCAAGCAGAAATATGAAATCAATGGCTATGACTATAAAACTACACGCAGAGATGATTATCACCTCGCTGACTTTAAGTATAGCACCGTATTTAGAGTAGGATATGGCGATTATTTTACCGTATTTGCTAATTATGGACTCAGCAATTTGTTTGAATACAAAAAAGGACCAAACGTATACCCTTTAACAGCCGGAATAACAATAGGATTTTAACGCGCCTGACGTCCTTTCAGGCATCTTTAAACAGAGCAAACCCTGACTGCCACATAGGCATGTCGGGGTTTTTTAAGTTTTTTGCTATCTAACCTCATGTATTCTCTGATTCCTAATAATAGCTTGATTTTTAACACCTTTTTATACAAAATTTATCGATTAAATGGTTGCAGCGTTTTAGTTTTTTGTTTACTTTGTTGTTTAAATTTGCAGCATGAAGACAACCAAATTAACCCTAGCCGCATTTATTGCAATAAGTATTGCATTTGTTGATGTTACAAAGGCTCAGGACATTCACTTTTCACAATTTAACGAATCGCCATTAACAGTAAACCCCGCACTTGCAGGCACTACTATTTGGATTCGCGCAGGATTGATTTATCGCACACAATGGAAGGCGGTTACAGTTCCTTACAATACCGTTGGCGCATCGTTTGATATTAAATCAAAAAAGCGTTGGGTAAAAGTTGGCAGAGAAACAGAAAGGTACAGACAGTCGGGCGATAATGGATTTGGCTGGGGAATAAATGTATATAACGATCGCGCAGGCGATGGACGCATGGGAACACTTAATTTGAATGGCTCCATCGCGTATCAAATTGTGACGGGAGAAAAAAGTATGATAGCACTTGGCTTTCAGGGTGGATTCATGCAGCGCAGCATAAAATTTGATAAGCTTTATTGGGGTACTCAATATGACCCAAACTCTTCTACTGGATATAACACTGCTTTGCCTGCAGATTTAGCTATAGCAGGAGGCGATAATAGTTTTATCATTCCGGATTTAAGTACCGGAATTATTTATACCTATAAGAAAAACGAACGCTACATGCGCGGAAAAGATGAGATGAGCCTTACGCTTGGAGCAGCCATGTTTCATGCAGCACCATTTAAATATTCTTTTTTAGGCTCGACCGAAAAATTATATCCTCGTATGGTATTACATGGAGTTAGTAAAATTGGAATTAAAAATACCAGCTTAGCCATTGTGCCTGGATTTATGATTCAGAAGCAAGGACCTAATCAAGAAATTTTTGCAGGATCTATGTTTAGATATATGTTGAAAGAAGATTCTAAATATACAGGCTTTGTGAAGGGATCTTCAATTTCTGTTGGAGGATACTACAGAAACAGCGATGCACTTGTTATTGCAGCATTGTATGAATTTTCAAGTTACGGAGTTGGCGTAAGCTATGACTTAAATTTATCAGGTCTTAAAACGGTGAGTTCTGGTCGTGGAGGTTTAGAAATCACTTTACGATTCTTAAATCCTGCTCCATTCTTGTTTAGTCAGGCTAGTTTTAGCAAATAATATTGGAGTTTATTTTTATAGTTCCCTTGATGCTTCGGTATCAAGGGAATTTTTTTGGTATAGTAATTGTATTTCTAGAAGCAGCTCTAAATTTATGCGTCAGAATACCTAGCCACCAATTTCACTAATTAACACGAAAGAGTTAGTGAAAATTTGTGTAATTCGTGGTTTAATTAATAATCGTGTATTGGCAGTTGGCATCTATCTTATTTTTGAGGGACGTTCAAGTAACATTGCCTATGCTTAATCCGTCATATATCTAACCACTAAATTTTATTATTATGAAGACCGTCAAAAAATTATTTTTTCTTTTATTGCTTCCTGCATTATTTTCTATTTCCGATGCATCTGCTATACCGCAAGAAAAAAAGCAGGCAGTAAAAAAATTACAAGCTAAGCGTGTAATTAGAAGAACAGCAGTTGTGATTCGCATAGCACACAAAAAAGTAAAAGAAGGGAAAGTATATACCGGCAATTTAGCCAAATCAATCGCACATCAAAAATTTGCCCGCAAACTTTACCGTAGCGCAAAGTTTTATAGAGCCATTCACCAATCACGCAGAGCTAAGCAACTAGCTATTCTTGCTATCAAAGCAAACAAAGGACAAGAGACAAACGACATGCGTTTTTCAAAAGAAGATGAAGATGCAATGAAAGGAGACCCCTCGGATGAAGAGCTGGATAAAGAATTGCAAAACGAAATGCCAGGAGAATCTATGAAAGACGAAGAGGTGTTGAACTCAGAACCGGATGTGGATATTAAAGAAGACGAGTAGTTCTTAGGCTAGGGATGAGGAATTAGCAAATAGTTAATAGCGAATAGTTTAACAGCCAAGAAGATTTCAGAAAGACGTATGACATTTTTCCGGTCGCATCAATTTCCTATGCGGGCTTCGACAAGCTCAGCCCACAAATTTTTGCCTAACTCGAGGCCTGAAGAACCCTGAGGGCCTCGAAGAGTCGAAGGACGTTTACTGGATTTTTGCCCTGCGCCCGTTTCAGAAGAAATTTCTGGCTGTTCCCTAATCCCTAATGGCTATCCCGAGGGGACGCTCCGAAGGAGTCCTTCGGACCTTTGGCGTTAACTATTAACTAGTTTCTCATTAATCTCAACGCCTCACGCTTACTCAACGGATGTAATTTGATTTTCGCTACAAAAAATTACACCCAGGCAGGATTCGTTTTACTGTATTCGCGTAGCACCCAGCCAATAGCCTTATTGATAAAGAATTCTTTGGAGCCCAACAGTGCGTTAATGTTTGCACTTAAAAGCGCGGTGTTCATTTCCGTTTTATATTTAAGTTGAAAGAGTAGTGCTGTGCGCTGCAGCCAGATGTTGTTGGATGCCAGCCAGTGTTTTACGCAGCGTTTTATTTCTTCGGGAAACATTTTTAAATATTTGCCTACAACATTCACCGCAATAAAATCTACCGTATCCCACCAAGATTTATGGGTAATCATAAATTCCAATAGCGCGATATCATTTTTATCAAATTGTTTTACATATTTACTTACCAGCTCCTGCGCAAACAATTGAAACTCTCGCTGTGGTTTTTTCCACAGCGTTTTTACAATCACATGCATTTCTTTTTTGGAAGGCAAAAACTCTTTTACTAAAAATGGTTTTTGTATTGCTCTGCGCAGCTCTGTTTTTAATCCATAAAATTCAAACTGATTGCGCATGTAGGCTTTTTGTCCGGCAGCAACAGTTGCGTTAGCTTTTTTGCTGAACTCAGCCTCTAAAGCAGAAATGAAAATAGTAGTACTGGTTTTTTTCATCAAAAAATTAAACTTTATTCAGCTTTTGTCGTGTCGTTAGGTCTTCCGACCTGACGAATATCAAATTTATATCATACCATCTTGTTCAGCTTATCAAACATCCCGTTCCATCCTTTTGCATCTCTTCCGTCATTGCAACATCATATGAATTATCCATGCGAACTACAATAATTTTCACATAACTAAAGCCACGAATTTCACGAATTGTCACTAATTATTTCGTGTTAATTAGTGATAATTTGTGTCTGCATTATTTTTGAGACGAGGGAGTATTTTTCTTTTATCTAGTTTGTTATACCATTACTCTTTAAAAATTAGTTCAAAATATTCTGGTATAATACCAATCGACATATTCCATTGTAATTGGACTAAAAGATATGTCGCATCGGTATTAAGCAATTTATATTGTCGTCAGGTGTTGCCACCTGACGCATTTTAATGTCTTTATATACTCGTTTCAGATGTATGGTTATGTTTTGTGGTGTGGTTCAAAATAACTCTGCCATTTGCCTTTGGTTTGCTAAGTAATTTATCCAGTTAAAGTGCTTTCAGGCGCTTCTCCGTAGGAGTCCTACGGCCCACCTGACAGCCAGCTCGGTCTACAACAAATTGTTTAGCGCTTTTCGAACCGCAGTATACTCAAAAACAAAACCAGTACTTATTATTTTTCCTGACGATACTCTGCTCCCTTCCAATAAAATAACTGCCCTTTTGCCAAACAACAGCCGAATAATAAACGCAGGAATATTGGGAAGATAAATTTTTCGATTAAGTCTGCTAGCAATTTCCAGTGTTAGCTCCTGGTTGGTAAGATGCTCTGGAGCCACAGCATTAAATGTTCCCTGCAGGCGTTGATTATCTAAAATGAATTTATACATATTGCATAAATCCTCAATATGTATCCAGGGCATCCATTGTTTTCCGGTTCCTAGGCCGCAGCCTAGTTCTAATTTGATGGGCTGAACTATTTTTTTTAATGCGCCCTCGTTTTTAGCAAGTATAATTCCCATTCGTACAATCGAAATTCTTTTTGCTACATTATTTTCTACAAATGAATATGCTGCTTGTTCCCATTTACTACATACCGTACTTAAAAAATCATTTCCAGCAGGACTTTCTTCGGTAAAAATATTATCAGTAGTAGTTGCACCATAATACCCAATGGCCGATGCAGAAATAAAGGTATCTATAACTTGTTTATTTTTTATTAATTGCTCCAGGATCAGCTGTGCACTATCAACCCGACTGGAAAATATATGTTGCTTTCGTTTTAGAGTCCAGCGCTTATCTGCTATAGAAGAGCCCGCTAGATGAATAATATGATTCACCTCTTTAAGCGCCTGAGGATCGATAAAACCCGTTTTTAAATCCCACAGATACTCGTTGCTGCTTTTTACGATACGGGTTAAAAATTTTAGCGTGTAATTCTTTTCCAGCACTTTGGCTAAATGTGTAGCCAACATCCCGTTTGCTCCAGTGATTAATACAATAGGTTTCACTTTTTTGTTATTTTATTTAACAGCTCCTCATATTCTTTAAAGCGATGTTCTCGTATGGGACGTATTTTAGGAACTGTGCTAAAATACAATAACAAACAAGGACTGATGGATTTGTAACTAGCCACATACTCATAATGGCTTAGCTCATGGTTATTGATTCGTTGTTTTATTTTGTTGTGGTAAGGGTACATCTAAATATTAATTTGCCAATTTTAGTGTCGTCAGGTGTTCCTACCTGACGCTTTGTTATTTTGCCTTTGGTTTGCTAAGAATTTATCCAGTTAAAGTGCTGTTAGATGTTTCTCCCTAGGAGTCTTTCGGACTGCCCGGCATAAACCCCTCTTTAATTTTTTAAATAAATATATCCATTTAAAGATGTTGCAATTAGCAACCAAATGAAGTACGGAAGTATTAATACAGATTTTAATTTAAGTGCTGGCCAATAATAGAAAAAGATAAATCCAACAAGTAAGGTAAGGCCCGTTATTAGGAAGAGACCAGCAACTACATGGTGGTAAAGGAAAAAAGTTGGATTCCAAGCAACGTTTAATACCCATTGAACGCTAAATAAAGCGAGCAAGAGACTTTTGTTTTCAGTTAAGGGCCACAAGTAGGCCATGTAAACAGTAAAACAAATCATGATTGTTGTCCATGCAAATCCAAATACCCATTCAGGTGGAGTCCATGGCGCTTTTTGTAATCCTTCATACCAAGCGGAGGGAACACCTTTGCCCGTAAAAAAACCTCCTATAGCAAGTGCTCCAAAATTAATGAGCAAGAAAAGAATAAGCCTGTAAGTCATTTTAGTTTCAAATAGTTTCATGGAGTTTTATATTAAGTAGCACATTTTATTTATTAGTGCTTGCAGCGCACTTAACCAAACGATTAAAAATAGTAAATATTTTTTTAAATAGCGTCAGGTCGGAAGACCTGACGGCAAACCTTATGCCCAACTTACCTGCAACCATG
>CAYZTB010000019.1:0-48796 GCA_964481195.1 uncultured Bacteroidia bacterium
TGATCGGCATTATACCAAATGTTATGGACTAATATATAATCAGTAATGGTATAAGTTGATTATTTGTTCTCATTAAAAGAATAAGCCCATTTAAGAAATTAAGTGGGCTTATTTAGTTTAAAAAAGATGATAAAATTACACTTCGGCAATTATCGAAGTTCCACCCTGTACAACATCTTCCAATTTCACATTCAACTTTGTGCCGATTGGAAAAAACAAATCTACACGTGAACCAAACTTAATGAATCCACATTGAGATCCTTGTTTAACCGCTTCACCTTCTTTGCCGTAAAAAACAATTCTACGAGCTAGCGCTCCCGCAATTTGTCTAAATAAAACTGGCATCTTTTCGTTTTTCACAACAATGGTTGTGCGTTCATTTTCGGTGGATGATTTTGGGTGCCATGCAAATAAATATTTCCCTGGATGATATTTATAGTAAGCAATTGAGCCATCCATGGGGTATCTATTTACATGTACATTAATAGGAGACATAAATATAGAAACCTGCAAACGTTTATCGTGAAAATACTCATCTTCCATTACTTCCTCAATCACAACAACCTTTCCATCACAAGGAGAAAGAATATGTTTGTCATTTACCGGAATAGTTCGGGTAGGATTTCTAAAAAACTGCAAAACAATAACCATTAACAAACCTGAAAAAATATATCCTGCCCACTTTACAACATCTTTACATCCCCATAAATAAATTATGCCATTCAAAAGCAAAACAAAGAGTATGGAGATAATAATTGTTGGAATTCCTTCTTTATGTATCATATAGCTAAGTTATTAAGCAAAATTTATAAGTCAAAAGTTCTGTATATTTGAAGAAACGATTTCACGAGTGAAAACCACCTCCAGATATTCCGAAATTAGCAATTTTTTAATCAATGGATTTCTACGATCTTCTTGCTTGATACTTTTTTCTACATCCGTTCACGCACAGGGTGTTAATTTCGAACTTATTACAGGCACTAATAAATATGATGACGCAAAATGCGTGGTACAAACGTACGACAGTGGATATGTGGTAGTGGGCTCCACCAGCGGATTAGGTAGTGGGCAATCGGATGTATACCTTACTAAGATTTCTAAAAACGGAAAAGTGCTTTGGCAGCATGGTCTAGGAGGAGTGGGAGTTGAAAAAGGTAATTCACTAATACAAACTAAAGATTCAGGGTTTGCTATTACCGGATACAGCAACAGCTCAGGCAACGGTGGCTATGATGTTTATCTAGCCAAAACAGATTCTAGCGGCAATTTGCTATGGTCAAATACCTATGGAGGATTTGATTGGGACTTTGGCAACAGTATTATAGAAACAAATACGGGCAACTACGTAATTGCAGGGACTACCTACAGCTATGGGAATGGAAATGGCGATGTATATTTATTAAAAACAGATGCAGATGGGATTTTGCTTTGGGATTCCGCTTATGGTGGCTCCCTAGAAGATGTAGGAAATTCTGTTTGTCAGGCAGCAGATGGTACGTATATGGTTACAGGAACTACTAAAAGTTTTGGGCTAGGCGGTACTGATGTTTATTTAATAAAGAGTGATTTAAATGGCAATAAGCTTTGGTCAAAAAGTTATGGTAGCACCGCCAATGACGTTGGAAACGAAAGCAAGCTTACAACAGGCAGTGGATTTATTGTGATAGGTTCTTCAAATAGTTTTTCTCCAAAAGGGTTTTACGAAAACTGGATGATTCGTACCGATTCATATGGCGATTCGATGTGGACGCGCAGAGATACTGCTTCGTTCAATCGCTTTGCTACTTCTATTGCCACAACTTCCGATGGAGGGTATATTTACACCGGACATGATGATAATTCTGCTGAGTACAACATGTATTTGTATAAAACCGATGCAGCTGGAATTTTTCAGAACTATCGCAATTATGGTGGACAGCAACTTGAAAATGCGTTTTCTGTAAAACAAACGTACGATGGTGGTTATGTTGTTGTTGGAGTAACCGAAAGCTATGGAGACGGCAAACCCAATATTTATGTTTTAAAAACAGGTAGCAATTTAATTTCTACAGGCACCGTTTTGATTGTGGTAAGTACGGAAGAAAATATAACCCCCCATGAAACGATTAGCGTCTATCCTAATCCAGCTTCTGATTATTTTACTATAGAAGAAACAAAAAAATCAACACTAGAAATAATTGATCCACTTGGCAGAACGCTAGTTACTGAAACTATTAATCAAGGAAAAAATATTGTTAACACCACTACGCTACCAAATGGCATTTACTTCATTCAGTTAAAAAACTCGCAGCGTATTGCTTTCGGTAAAATAATTATCAGACATTGATAGGATGAAAAGAATTGCTGCTGGCATATTACTATTTGCACTTTTTTTATTCCTTGCCTTCAACAAACATAGCAAAGATGACTATCGCAGCTATCGCAGTGTGCTGTGGGCCGATGCATCGGGCTATCATGTATACAACCCTATCTGGTTTATTTATGGAAATAATTGTTCGCAAATGCCTGATAGCGTTAATTACAAAACCGGAACAGGGTTTTCATTTAACGAAAACACTAAAAGAATAATTACCAAATACACATCGGGCGTTGCAATTTTGCAAGCTCCATTTTTTTTAACTGCACATCTCTTAGCTGCTCCACTAGGTTTTGAACCTAATGGTTTTAGCCCTATCTATCATGGAGCGATTATGATTGTAGGAGCTCTTTATGGCTTATTGGGTTTACTATTTTCATTTTTATTTTTGAAAAGGTTTTTTTCTGAAAAAATATCTTTATTAACGGTAGGAATATTTTTTCTTTGCACCAACTTGTACTATTATACGCTAGATGCCTCTGGATTTTTACATGTGTATTCATTTTTCTTAATAGCTGCAGTTACTTGGCTTACAACAAAAATTTACGAGACGCCTACTACAAAATATATATTGCCTTTTTTCTTTGCATTATCACTGGCAATACTTATTCGTCCGACTAATGTGGTACTGTTAATATTTGTTTTATGCTTTGACGTAAAAACAAATTTTCAAGACCGGTTAGTATTTTTAAAAAGTAATTTTAAACACTTTATTCTTCCTGCTCTATTATCTCTGATAGTATTTATCCCACAGCTTATTTACTGGAAACAAAGCTATGGGAGTGCCATTGTATATTCTTATGGAGATGAAGGTTTTTCGTTTTTACTAAACCCAAAACTTATTTTAGTTTGGTTTAGCACCAACAACGGCCTATTTACCTATGCACCCATTTTAATAATTAGTGTGATAGGAATGATTACTGCCTTACTTCAGAAAAATAGCAATGGCATTTTAATTTTATTTATGTTTCTTCTTACTAGCTATATTTTTTCAAGTTGGTGGAATTACTGGTTTGGTTGCGCCCTAGGAGCTAGAAGCTTTGTGGAGTACTACTCCCTCTTTATGTATCCGTTTACATTACTGCTTTCACAAATAAAAAACAAAGTAGCATGGTTTAGCTTTTTTACTTTCTGCTTAATCTGCGCATTTATTAATATGAATATTATTTATTATTACGATGGATGTTTTTACGGTGGCGAATGGGATTGGAATACCTATTTTAGCCTAGTTACAGATTAAAACATGAACATTCCACTGCCAATTAATGATTTTCTTAAGGAAGCAAATACTTCTCCTATTATTGATGTTCGTTCACCTTCTGAGTTTGCACAAGGTCACATTCCTAATGCAATTAACGTTCCATTATTTGATGATATAGAAAGAGCCCGCATTGGAACTGCCTATAAGCAAATTGGCAAAGATACTGCTATAAAAATTGGGTATGAAATTGCAAATCCAAAGATTGACGCCTTTTTACAAAAAATAAAACTCATTAGCTCTTCGTATTCTAATTCCAACTCGATACTTGTTCACTGCTGGAGAGGAGGCATGCGGAGTGCAAACTTTGCCGACCTGCTCGTAAAAAATGGGTATAAAACTCACACGCTTATCAAAGGGTATAAAGCTTACCGAAATTTCACCTTAGAATATTTTAATAATGATTTTAATATTATGATAGTTGGCGGGGAAACAGGAAGTGGAAAAACTGAAATCCTAAAACATATTTCTCAAACCGGAGAACAGGTTATTGATTTGGAAAGAATAGCAAACCACAAAGGATCGGCTTTTGGAGCATTGGGCGAAATTGAACAACCTACTACGGAGCAATTTGAAAACTATTTATGTGCAGAATTCCTGAAGATGAATTCTAAAAAAATAATTTGGCTGGAAGACGAATCTGTAAATATTGGGAAAGTTCATATTCCGGCTGCTCTTTGGGCTTCTATGAAAAAGTCTCCGATATTACGAGTTTCCATTCCAAAATCATTACGCATAAAACGGCTGGTAGAAGATTATGGGACATTTTCAAAAGATGAATTAAAGGCTTGTGTGTTAAAAATTTCTAAACGCCTTGGAGGACAACACGTAGCACATGCACTAGAGGAACTGGAAAAAAATAATTTAGATGTAGTGGCAGATATTACGCTGAATTATTACGACAAAGCCTACAATTACAATCACGAAAAAAGAATGATGAAAGATGTGTTTGTAATTGAATGTAATTCCGCAGACCCTTTAGTGAATGCAAAAAAAATAATTGATTATGCAGATTCAAATTCAACCAGCTAACAATGACTGAAAAAATTAAACTCACTCAATACTCCCGTGCTGCAGGGTGTGGCTGCAAAATAGCACCCGATGTGCTTGAAAAAATTTTGCATGGCGCTACACAAAAAGCAAATCCTAATCTTTTAGTTGGATACGACACCAAGGATGATGCTTCGGTATATGATATAGGAAATGGGCAAGCTATTATTTCTACTACGGATTTTTTTATGCCCATTGTTGACGATGCTTTTGATTTTGGAAGAATAGCTGCAGCGAATGCAATCAGCGATGTTTATGCCATGGGAGGAAAGCCATTTATGGCAGTTGCAATACTAGGTTGGCCAATAGAAAAACTTTCAACAGATATTGCTAAATTAGTTTTAGATGGCGCACGCAGCATTTGTGCGGAAGCAAATATTCCACTAGCAGGCGGACATAGCATTGATAGTCAGGAGCCAATTTTTGGACTTGCTGTTACAGGAGAAATAGAAATAAAAAATATCAAAAAGAATTCCACTGCTACTGAGGGTTGTAAATTATTTTTAACAAAACCTTTGGGCGTAGGCATGATTGCTACTGCACACAAACGAGGCTTGGCAATTCCAGACGACTTGGATGCTGCAATAAAATCCATGAGCCAATTAAATTCCATAGGTTACGAATTTGGAAAACTAGAGTATGTTAAAGCAATGACAGATGTAACAGGATTTGGATTACTAGGACACTTAATAGAAATGTGTGAAGGAAGCGGACTGTCTGCTGAAATAGAATATTCTAAAATTCCTTTATTAAAGAATGTTTCTCATTATATTTCAAAAATGATATATCCCGATGGCACCATGAAAAACTGGAAGGGGTATGAGAAAAAAGTTGCAGGAATAGGAGCTGAATCCCTCTTTACTTTGTGCGATCCGCAAACTAGTGGGGGCTTATTAATTGCAGTGGATCCTGTTTATGAAAATGAATTTATTTCCCTGTCAATAAAATATGATTTAGACCTTAAAAGCATTGGTGTTATTAAGGAAAAAAATAATATTTTAGTCGCTATTATATAATTTATATTTGACCACTTTCTTCGTGTTTTTTTTATTAGTGCTTTCTTTATGTTTTCTTACAAGAAAAAGAAATTTGACAATCATATTTTGTTGGATTTGTCGGCCTTGAAGGATATCCTTTAGCTTAAGTCATTTTTTTCTAACTATATCTAATGGAGTGTATTATAAATAAATTTGAATTACAGCTATTGCTTATATTTTATAAGTATCTAATAAGATTTTTTATTACTGCTTTTATATTAAGAAAGTAGTTATTTTTGTCAAATTAGGGTAAAATCAATGATTTTTTTAGTTTTTTTTACATCCCAATTAACTTCAAAATACATTTAATAAATACGAAACTTTATTAGGATTTTCTCGTAAAAATGACTTGAGATACTCACTTCAACTACTGGCTCTACCTTATGAATAAATTTTACAAATTAATTTTATCAGTTTTTTTTGTTTCTCTGTTATTTCCTATATCTGGATTTGCAACTCATATTGTTGGGGGATCAATAACTTACGAAGTAGGCGCAGGTAACACCTATACTATTACATTAAAAATGTATCGTGATTGTGGTTCTGCTGTTGCATTTCCTGGAAGCCCTGCAATTGAAATAAGAAGAGGTGATGGGGCAAATTATTCTCCATCAACGGTAACGCTATCTACTATAAGCACTACAACACTTGCCGCTACATTACCACCTTGCGCTTCTGCACCAGGAACACCTCCATGCGTAGAAGAGAGAATTTATAGAGGAACCGTTGTTCTTGCTCCTTCTCCAGCTGGAATTCATTTATTTTATCAACTGTGTTGCAGGAATGGTTCTATTACTAATATTACCTCACCCGGTGCTGCTGGTGAATCATTTTATGCTTTTATCCCAGGATACCAAAGAGAATGGGTAGAAGGATTTTCTGGATTAGCGGATGGGTTAACTTCAGATGCTGGAGCAACTAAATGGACTGGAAGTTTAGGCCCTCATCCAGCTACTTCCGCTCAAACTTTAAATGAGCAATTTGAAATAAGAGGTGCTGATAGTTTACATATATGGAACGAAAACTTCACATTAGCAGATGGAACTACCAATGATGCAGGCCCTACTGCTTGGTCTATAACGCAAGGTTCAATACCTACCACAAGCGCTTCCGTACAAGGAAATCAGTTTGAAGTAGCAGGAAGCAATAGCGCAACGGTAACCTGGACATCTGGTGTAATAAATATTTCTACCTATACAACTGGAGTATCTCTTAGAGTAACTGCATCAAGAAGTAACGGAGGCGCTGGAAATTTAGAAGCTGGCGACTCACTAAAAATATATTACTCACTTAATAGTGGACCACTTACTTTGTTTACTACTAATGGACAATTATTAGGGAATTTTACTAATCCATCAACTGCCAGTTCAGATGGATTAATTGGAAATACAATTCAAATCGTTATTCGATCAATATTTAATGCTACCTCTCCAGCTAACGAAAAACACATTTGGGATGATGTTCAAGTGATTGCAAATGCTGGTGCAACCTGGGCATCCGAAGTAATAAACATATCTACCTATACAGCTGGCGTAACTGTTCGCGCTATTGCTTCTCGTGGAGGTACAATGGAAGCTGGAGATTCCCTGAAATTCTTTTATTCTTTAAATGGAGGCGCGCTAACTGCCTTTACTTCCAACGGGCAGTTATTAGGAAACTTTACCACACCATCTACAGCTAGCGCAACTGGTATTTTTGGAAATACTATTCAAATTTTTATACGAGGTGTGTTTAGTTTTGTGTCCCCAAGCAGCGAAATCTATAGACTAGACATGATATCGGTATATGAAAATTCTTTTCTTACCAATAATAGTCCCGTTTTTGGCTCTCCGCCTCCTTTATATTTATGTGCGGTAAATACGTTTACAATAAACTATTCTGCAACTGATGTTGATGGAGATGTATTGGTGTATTCAATGTACACACCGTATGATAACGCACAACTTCCAACTCCTTATCCTCCTCCAAGCTATAGTGAAAATGTTGCAACATTTTCTCCAGTAACTTTTTCGGCTAGCTATTCAGCTAACTCTCCTTTTAATTCTCCTAGTCCAAGTGTTACCCTGAACTCTTCGACAGGAATAATGACAGGTGTAGCTAACTCATTAGGGCAATATGTATTTGGAGTAAAATGTTCGGAGTATAGGAATGGCATTTTACTAAGTGAAGTTGTTCAAGATTTCCAGGCTAACGTAGTTACTTGCCCTCCCTTTGTTCCTTCTGCACCTACGATGGGTATGAGTAATTCAAATCCGGTATGTTCTGGACAAACACTTAGCTTAACTGCGTCCTCAACCTATACTGGTACATTAACATATTCTTGGACGGGACCAAACGGATTTACTTCTACCTTACAAAATCCAACTATTGTAAATGTAACAACAGCTGCATCAGGCACTTATTCTGCTGTAGTTAACGTTACAGGATGTAATAGTACACCAGGAACTTTTTCTGTAACTGTAAATCCTAGACCAAATGCTCCAACTTTAGGAAGTAATTCACCAGTTTGTTCTGGGGCAACATTGAGCCTAACAGCAACTGGTTCGGCTACCTATAATTGGTCAGGTCCTAACAGCTTTACATCTACAGCACAAAATCCAACTATTGGAAGTGTATCTACTGCAGCTGGAGGAACGTATACCGCAACAACTACTTCAGCACCAGGTTGTGTGAGTACATCAACCACCACGGCTGTAACAATAAATCCTACACCCGGAGCGCCTACACCTTCGAGCAATACACCTGTTTGTTCGGGAGGTACTTTAAGTTTAACGGCAAACTCAACAGGCTCAACTTATTCCTGGACAGGGCCGAATGGATTTACTTCATCGGTGCAAAACCCAACCATTTCATCAATTACCACTGCCGGAAATGGTACCTATTCCGTAACCGTTTCAACAAGTGGCTGCGGAAGTTTAGCCGGTTCAACATCTGTAACAATAAATCAAACACCTGCTGCACCAACTGCAGGAAGTAATAGTCCACTTTGTATTGGAGCCACATTAAATCTTACAGCAAGTGCAACTGGAACAACTTACTCTTGGACTGGGCCCAATAGTTTTACTTCATCTGTACAAAATCCAAGTATTTCGGGAGTAGGAACAATAAATGCAGGAACATATTCTGTTACTACAAGAACAAATGGTTGTACTGGTCCTGCCGGAACTGTTTCTGTTACTGTAGCACCACCTCCTGCAACACCCACTGCAGGGAGCAACAGCCCTGTTTGTGCTGGACAAACATTATCGTTGACATCAAACACAATTGCAAGTGCAACTTATTCTTGGTCAGGGCCAAATACATTTACTTCCTCTCTACAAAATCCTACCATTGCAAGTGTAACTACTGCTGCCTCCGGAAACTATTCTGTTTTTGTAACAGTAGGAGGTTGTGCAGGATCAGCAGGAACAACAAGTGTTACTATTAATCCTGGTCCAGTTGCTCCAACTGTAGGAAGTAACTCTCCAGTATGTTCAGGAAATACGTTAAGCCTTACATCGAGTACTGTTACCGGTGCAACTTATTCTTGGACGGGTCCAAATTCATTTACATCTACATCTCAAAATCCTACTATACCTGCTGTTACTACATTAGCAAATGGTACCTATTCTGTAAATGCATCAGTGACTGGTTGCTCAATAGTATCGGGATCAACAAGTGTTACAATTAATCAAACTCCTAATGCTCCTGTTGCAGGAAGTAATAGTCCGGTTTGTGTTGGAAATACATTAAGCCTTACAGCTACTCCAACAGGAACAACGTATTCTTGGTCTGGCCCAAACAGTTTCACTTCAACACTACAAAATCCAACACTTGCAGGAATGTCTACAGCAAATGCAGGCACTTATTCTGTTGTTGCAATATCGAATGGATGTACAGGAAATGCAGGAACTGTATTAGTTGCAGCTAATCCCTCGCCAACAACAATTATTGCAACTTCAAATAATGGCCCTGTTTGTACTGGCGCTACTCTAAATCTTACTTCAGCAACAGTTACTTCCGGAAGTTATTCTTGGACAGGACCTAATGCATTTACTTCAACATTACAAAATCCATCTATAGGAAGTGTTAATACAAATGCTGCTGGAACCTATTCTGTTTCAGTTACAGTGCCAGGATGTTCTGCTGGAGGAACAGGCTCAACAACGGTAACTATTAATGTTACTCCGGCTGCTCCTACTGCGGGAAACAACTCACCCGTTTGTTCTGGAAATGATTTAAGTTTAACAGCAAGTGGATCTGGCACTACATACACTTGGACGGGGCCAAATAGTTTTACTTCAACAAATCAAAATCCTGTAATCACTCCTGCTACGAGTGTAAATGCTGGAACATATTCTGTTACTACTACTTCGGCTGCTGGTTGTACCAGTGCAAGTGCTACATCTGCTGTTACTATAAATCCTATTCCAGCTGCACCTGTAGCGGGCAATAGTGGACCCGTTTGTGTGGGTGTTGATGTAAGTTTAACAGCAACTGCAACTGGTGTTTCTTATAATTGGAGTGGTCCAAATAGCTTTACTTCTACGTTACAAAATCCTGTTATTTCTTCTGCTGGTACTATAAATTCCGGAACGTATTCTGTATCTGCTATTTCTGCTGCTGGTTGCGCTGGTCCTGCTGGAACAACTACTGCAACTGTAAACCCTCCGCCTGCTGCGCCAACTCTTGGAAGTAGTTCTCCTGTTTGTTCTGGACAAATACTTTCGCTTACAGCTAGTACACTTGCGGGGGCTACTTATTCCTGGACTGGACCAAATAGTTTTACTTCCACAAATCAGAATCCAACTATTGCAGCTGTAACTACTGCTGCTAATGGAACATACTCGATGACTGCTACCATTACGGGTTGTCCTCCGCTTTCTACTGTTTCTGTTGCTGTTACTATAAATCAAACTCCGGCTGCGCCTACTGCGGGAAACAACTCACCCGTTTGTTCTGGAAGTGATTTAAGTTTAACAGCAAGTGGATCTGGCACTACATACACTTGGACGGGGCCAAATAGTTTTACTTCAACAAATCAAAATCCTGTAATCACTCCTGCTACGAGTGTAAATGCTGGAACATATTCTGTTACTACTACTTCGGCTGCTGGTTGTACCAGTGCAAGTGCTACATCTGCTGTTACTATAAATCCTATTCCAGCTGCACCTGTAGCGGGCAATAGTGGACCCGTTTGTGTGGGTGTTGATGTAAGTTTAACAGCAACTGCAACTGGTGTTTCTTATAATTGGAGTGGTCCAAATAGCTTTACTTCTACGTTACAAAATCCTGTTATTTCTTCTGCTGGTACTATAAATTCCGGAACGTATTCTGTATCTGCTATTTCTGCTGCTGGTTGCGCTGGTCCTGCTGGAACAACTACTGCAACTGTAAACCCTCCGCCTGCTGCGCCAACTCTTGGAAGTAGTTCTCCTGTTTGTTCTGGACAAATACTTTCGCTTACAGCTAGTACACTTGCGGGGGCTACTTATTCCTGGACTGGACCAAATAGTTTTACTTCCACAAATCAGAATCCAACTATTGCAGCTGTAACTACTGCTGCTAATGGAACATACTCGATGACTGCTACCATTACGGGTTGTCCTCCGCTTTCTACTGTTTCTGTTGCTGTTACTATAAATCAAACTCCGGCTGCGCCTACTGCGGGTGGTATTACACCAAACTGTGTAGGAAATAATTTAAGTTTAACTGCTTCTTCAACGGGTGCTACTTATAATTGGAGTGGCCCCAATTCATTTACTTCAACTTCTCAAAATCCTGTAATTAGTGGAATTGGAACCATTGATGCCGGAACTTATACGGTAAATGCGACTTCTGTAGCAGGATGTACAAGTACAAATTCTACAGTAGCAATAATTATTAATCCACCACCTGGTGCTCCAACTACTAGCAGTAACTCACCAGTGTGTTCAGGTTCAACTTTAAACTTAACAGCTGGAGCAATTACCGGGGCAACTTCTTATTCTTGGAATGGACCCAATGGATTTACTTCAAGCTTACAAAATCCCTCTATAGGTTCAATCTCAACTGTATCAAATGGAACATATTCTGTAACCGCTTTTGTACCCGGTTGTGGTACAAGTGCTGCGGGAACTGCTTCAGTAACAATTAATCAGACACCTGTTGCACCTACTACTTCAAGTAATTCTCCGGTTTGTTCAGGAAGTGATTTAAGTTTAACTGCAAGCACTATTAGCGGCTCTACCTATTCATGGACTGGGCCTGCAAGTTTTACTTCAACTTCACAAAATCCAACATTAACTTTTGTGACTTCTGCAAATGCGGGATTATATTCTGTTTCTGCAACTGAGAATGGATGCGCTGGACCAATCGGAACTACATCAGTCGCTATAAATGCGATTCCTACTGCTCCTACTGCTGGAAGCAATAGCCCACTATGTACAGGCACCACATTAAGTTTAACAGCAAGTACAATTTCGGGAGCAATCTATTTATGGTCAGGACCAAATAGTTATTCTTCCACCGTCCAAAATCCATCTATAGCAGGTGTAACAACAGCTGAAGCAGGTACCTATTCTGTTTCAGCCACAGCGCTTGGTTGTGCTGGACCTGCTGGAACCATATCCGTATCTATTGCACCTCCACCTGCGGCCCCTACAGTTGGAAATAATTCTCCAGTTTGTTCTGGAAATAGTTTGAGCTTAACTGCAAGTACAATTTCTGGAGCTTCAAGTTATAATTGGTCTGGACCAAATAGTTTTTCTTCATCAGTACAAGATCCAATTATTGGAAGTGTAACTACATTAGCTACTGGAAATTATTCTGTATCCGCAACCGTAGGAGGTTGTACCGGTCCTATTGGAACTACGTCTGTTACTATTAATCAAACTCCACCTGCTCCAGCTGTCACAAACAATGGGCCACTTTGCCTAGGAGATAATCTTACATTAAATGCAAGTACAATTACTGGTGCTACTTACAGCTGGACAGGACCAAACGCATTTACTTCTTCAACTCAAAATAATTCTATAACAAGCGTTACTTCTTCGGAAGCAGGCACATATTCTGTTGCAGCGACTGTTAATGGATGTACAGGCCCTATCGGAACTACGTCTGTACTAATAACTCCTCCTCCTACTGCACCCACTTTAGGAAGCAACTCTCCTGTTTGTTCAGGACAAACATTGAGCTTGACCTCAAATACAATTTCTGGAGCAACTTATTCTTGGATCGGTCCAAATACTTTTACTTCCTCTTTACAAAATCCTACAATTGGAAGTGTATCAACACTTGCTATCGGAACATATTCTGTTTCTGCACAAGTTGGAAGTTGCATTAGTCCGACAAGTACAATTTCTATAACAATAAATCAAACCCCTGTTGCTCCTGGCGCAAGTAGTAATTCACCTATTTGCTCTGGAAGTGATATCAGTTTATCGGCAAGCACTGTTGGAAGTGCAGCATATAACTGGTCTGGTCCTGGAAGTTATACTTCCACTTCTCAGAATCCAATTATTGTTGGAGCTACTACAGCAAACACCGGATTATATTCTGTAACAGCAACAGAGAATGGCTGTACCGGAATTGCTGGAACAACTTCTGTAACGGCAAACTCAATCCCCGCTCCTCCAATTGCAGGAAACAATGGGCCACTTTGCATAGGGGATAATTTATCACTTACATCCAATATAGTTTCTGGCGCTTCGTATTCTTGGTCAGGGCCAAATAGCTTTACTTCATCTTTACAAAATCCTACAATTGCTGGTGTTGCAACTTCAGATGCAGGAAGCTATTCAGTTGCTATTACGGTTTCAGGTTGTACAGGATCTACCTCAACTACTTCGGTGATAGTTGCTCCTCCACCATCTACTCCAGTTGCAGGAAGTAACTCATCTATTTGTTCCGGTAACGATTTAAGTTTAACAGCAAATACAATTTCCGGTGCAGCTTATTCTTGGTCTGGACCAAATAGCTTTACATCAACTTTACAAAATCCAATAATTCTAAGTGCATCTACAAATGCTTCTGGAACTTATTCCGTATTTGTTATGATAGGCAGTTGTACGAGCCCCACTGGCACTGTAGCAGTTACTATTTCGCAAACTCCTGCTGCTGCAATATTGAGCAGCAACAGCCCTGTATGTTCTGGCAATAATCTAAGCTTAGCAGCAAGTGCTGTTGGAAGTGCAACGTATGCTTGGGTTGGTCCAAATAGTTTTTCTTCATCAACACAAAACCCTGTACTAACTGGTGTTACCACAGCAGAAGCTGGCACCTATTCACTTACTGCAACCAAAAATAGTTGCCCTAGTCCTGTATCAACAATTACCATTAATATTAATCCTCCTCCTACTGCACCAGTTGCAGGAAATAATTCGCCAATTTGTTCGGGCACTACTTTAAGCTTAACAGCATCAAGTATTTTAGGAGCAACTTCTTACAACTGGGCTGGACCTAACAGTTTTTCATCTTCACTTCAAAATCCAATAATTGGAAGTATTACAACATTAGCTTCCGGAACATATTCTGTTTCAGCAAATGTCCCTGGCTGTCCGGTAAGCCCAGAAGGAACAGTTACTGTATCTGTTTTACCAACACCTGCCGCACCTACAGCAGGTAATAATTCACCAATTTGTTCGGGTAGCGATATTAGCTTAACAGCTAGCACAGTAGGAGGTGCAACGTATAATTGGTCTGGTCCGGGTAGTTTTACTTCTACTTCACAAAATCCTGTTCTTATTAGCGCGACCACTGCAAATTCCGGTTTGTATTCTGTTACTGCTACAGAAAACGGATGTACTGGACTTGCAGGTACAACATCAGTTACTGTAAATGCTATACCATCAACACCTGTTGCCGGAAACAATGGACCACTTTGCGTAGGCGATAATTTATTGTTAAGCGCTAACACTATTTCAGGAGCAACCTATTCTTGGTCAGGACCAAATAGCTTTACTTCTACCTTACAAAATCCTTCGATTGCTGGTGTAGCTACTTCTGATGCTGGTACGTATTCTGTATCCGTAACTGTTGCTGGTTGCTCCGGTGCGGTTGGAACTACATCATTAATTGTTGCCCCACCTCCTACTACGCCTGTTGCTGGAAGTAATTCTCCTATATGCTCAGGATATGATTTAAGTTTAACTGCCTCAACTATTACTGGCGCTACGTATGTTTGGACTGGCCCTAATAGTTATACTTCTTCTTCACAAAATCCAGTCTTAGTAAATACTCCTACAAATGCTGCTGGAACATATTCTGTTTATGTTATGATTGGTAGTTGTACCAGCCCTATCGGCTCCACATCAACAACAGTTAATCCTTCGCCTGCAGCACCTGCAGTAAGTAGCAATAGCCCTTTGTGTGTAGGTGATAATTTATCATTAACAGCTAGTTTAATTTCTGGAACAACATATAGCTGGACTGGCCCAAACTCTTTTACTTCAACAACTCAAAATCCTATTATAAACAATGTGACAACTTCAGAAACAGGCACCTATTCTGTTGTCACTACATCAATAGCAAACGGTTGTGTAAGTGCAACATCAACACAAACAGTTTCTATAACTTTTCCTGCAACTGTAAATGCCGGAACTGACCAAACGGTTTGTGCAAATAATCCGGCACCATTAAATGGAATTATCACAGGAGGTGCTGGTACAGGAATATGGAGCACACCAAACGGGCTAGGAGCATTTTCTCCAAACACTGGAGCGCTGAATGCTTCGTATACACCTACTATTAATGATACGCTAGCAGGAAATATTTTGCTCATACTAACTTCTACTAATAACGGTGGTTGTACAGCTGCAAAAGATACTGTTGTAATTCAAGTAGATCCAGGTCCAGTAGTAAATGCTGGTTCTGATATTTCAATTTGTTCAAATAATTATTCTTCCGTTTCTATTAACGGTACGGTTCAATTTGCTACAGGAGCTACTTGGACCAGTTTAGGAACTGGCGCTTTCCAATTAGCAAATACTATTTTAACTAACACCTATTTACCTACCAGTGCAGATTCAACCAACGGAAGTGTAATGCTTGTATTATCATCTACCGGAAACGGAAGTTGCTCCGCAGTGAACGATACATTGCAAATAATATTTACACCTGCACCTACGGTAAATGCAGGAGCTAATATTTTTATATGTTTCGGAGATACATCGGCTCAACTTAACGGATTTGTTTCTGGTGGTGCTTCGACTGGAGTTTGGTCAACATTAGGAACTGGAACTTTTGTACCAAGCAACACTTCACTAAATGCAACCTATTTAATGAGTCAGGCAGATACAGCATCAGGAAATGTTGCACTTGTACTTACCTCAACAAATAATGGAAACTGCCTTGCTGCAACGGATACCGTAAATTTAATTATGACTCCAGCTCCCAATGTTTCTGCAGGAGCAGACCAAACAGTTTGTGCAAATAATGCTACAGTAACACTCGGTGGTACTGTAGCTGGAGGCTCTACAACAGGCTATTGGTCAAGCAACGGAACTGGAATATTTTTACCTGACTCTTCTGCATTGAATGGAACGTATGTTCCTAGTGCTGCGGATACTGCTTCGGGAACAATTACTTTAATGCTTACTTCTACAAACGGCTGTCGTCCAGTTAAAGATTCCATAACAATTACAATTACAAAAGCACCAACTGTATTTGCTGGAGCAAACATTGGAATTTGTGGTTCTAGTCCGGTTGTGTTAAATGGGTCTGTTTCCATAGCTACCGGAGGACAGTGGACTACTTCAGGTAATGGAACATTTACGCCAGATGACCTTACGTTAAATGCAACATACACGCCTGGAAGTAACGATACAGCGATTGTTACGCTAGTTCTAACTTCTACCGGAAACGGACAATGCCTTCCTGTTTCTGATACCGTGTTACTACTGATTGGCAAAAAACCTGTTGCGGCATTTACAAAATCGTCTATATGTGTTGGACAACTAACCACATTTACCGATGCTTCAATTGTTATAAGCGTAGCTGATACTATTGTTTCTTGGAATTGGACAATTGCGGGCACAAGTACAACAACACAAAATGCTTCGCATACTTATCCAACAGCAGGTACTGATACAGTAACATTAATTGTTGTTACAAATACTGGATGTTCAGATACGATTACTCAAATAATTACCATCAATCCAGGACCAACAGCAGCGTTTACGTACACTGTAAATTGTGTAGTTGATTCTGTATTATTCACTAATACATCAACCGTTCCAACCGGAAATATAGTTTCGTGGAACTGGAATTTTGGTGATGGAAATAGTAGCGCTGTACAAAACCCTGCACACTCATACACTACTGCAGGAACTTACACCGTACAGCTTACCGTAACTTCAGATTCAGGTTGTACTTCTACTTTCTCTGATACAGTTAAAACCTGCAATTCTGTTCAAGCAGGATTTACTGCTACTGCAATTATTTGCTCAGGACAGTTAGTCAATTTTACAGACACCTCTATGATAGCAGGTATTGATAGTATTTCTACTTGGGGCTGGAACTTTGGTGATGGAGGAGCAGATACTTTACAAAATCCATCTCATGCATATTTAATATCCGGAACTTACACGGTTTCCTTAGTTGTGGTTACCAATTCGGGCGCAACAGATACTGCACAGCTAGTAATTCTTGTTAATCCAACTCCACAAGCATCCTTTACGTTTGTCTCTACTTGCGCGTTAGATTCTGTATACTTTAGTAGCACCTCTACTGTATCAACAGGAAATATTATTTCATGGAACTGGAATTTTGGAGATACCAATACAAGCAACTTACAAAACCCAGTACATTATTATGACTCTACAGGTACTTACATTGTAACGCTTGTGGTTACTTCAGACTCCGGATGTACTTCTACTTTTATCGATACAATAATCAGCGCCAAAGATGTAGTTGCAGCATTTAGTCATATTACAGATTGCCAATTCAATGTACAGTTTACTGATACTTCTGTTTTGGCATCTAGCGATACTGTTATTATTTGGAGTTGGAATTTTGGAAATGGAAACACCAGCAACATTCAAAATCCTATACAAACATATACTGCATCAGGCACCTATTCTGTTCAGCTTGTAGTTACTACTAATGGTGGATGTATTGATACAATTATCAGTGTAGTTACCATTAATCCATTGCCTGTTGCTGACTTTCTTCCATCGGGAGCAACCTACTACAAAGGCGAAAACATAAACTTTACAGATCTTTCAGCCAATGCATTTTCTTGGGCTTGGAGTTTTGGCGAAGGAGGAACGGATAATATTCAAAACCCATCATACACGTATCAGCAGAGTGGAAACTTCGTAGTCATTTTAGTTGTAATGAATCAAGATGGATGTGCCGATACAGTAAGTTATCCGTTCAAAATTTATCCAAATACTGTAGGTGTTCCAAGTGCATTTACCCCTAATGGAGATGGAGTAAATGATGTGTTACACATCCTAGGAGGTCCTATGCAGGAAATGGACTGGAGAATATATAACGAATGGGGAAATTTAATTTTCCATGCTACTGATCAAAGTATGGGTTGGGATGCCACCTACAAAGGAAAACTACAACCTGCTAGTAGATATGTATACACACTTCGAGGCACAACAATATCCGGAGATGTAATAGATTTTAAAGGCGAAATAAGTATTGTAAGGTAAAAATAGCGAACTATGAAAAAAATATTAATCATTCTGTTTGCGCTTATATCAACTCTAGGAGTGATACAGGCACAGGATTTTCATTTGTCGCAATACAACTCCGCACCTCTTTACATGAATCCTGCATTATCTGGAATGTATTTTGGCGAAAAAATGGATTATCGTATTACGTCCGACTACCGTAGTCAGTGGAGATCGTTTGGCATAAAACCTTTTTCAACTTTTTATTTAGGATACGATATGCCACTAAAAGAACAATTTGGCGTAGGCGGATACTTGATTAGCAACAGAAACGGAAATGGCGGCATGAACAGCATTCAGTTTATGCCATCAGGGGCATATCGCATTACTAAAGATAAAGATGGAGAACATCAACTGACAGCAGGTGTTCAAATGGGAATCATATACAATAGCTATGATCCGGATAGATACACCTACGAAACACAATTCACACCGGATGGCCCTACCGTTTTCGACCAAAACATTTCAAGCGGAGAAAACTTTGTGAAGGTCAGCCTAGTGAGATTTGAGGCAAACATGGGTGCATTTTATAAGTTCAAAAAAGCTGACTGGAAAGCACATCCGTTCTTTGGTTATTCAGTTTACAACTTAACAAGACCCAATCAGTCCTTCTCAGGTTTTGGAAAAGATAAACTACCCATGCGATGGGTTTATAACTTAGGTGCTGATTATAAAATAAACGAACAGGTAAATTTAAAGCCTGCCATCCTCTTAATGCATCAAGCTAAAGCAAATGAACTAATGATTGGCGCTACTGGAAGTTATTTGCTTAAAGATACCAAATATACTATTTTAGGAGGGCTTAACTACCGAAATAAGGACGCTTTCATTATTACATTAGGAATGAAATACGATAGACATGAAATAGCTTTTAGCTACGACCTAAATACTTCCTCACTTAATGATTATACCAGAGGAAGAGGTGCATTTGAATTTTCGCTTAAACTGTCAGGCTTAAAAGGTACTCCCATGTTTAACCCAAAATTTAGGTAGTTATCGAATACTATTTAATAAAAAGCCCTTCACAAATTATGAAGGGCTTTTTTCTTTACTCTTCTTTATAAAAATGTTTTGCTTATTTCTAGCTTATTTACCTATATAAAACCGCATCCTACTATTGACAGAAAAAACAAATTTCATCAATCAATTAACTAACTTTGTCAATCAATAAAATTTTTCTCATTTTGAACGACACGAAAAATATCGCACCTGATTTTCAAAAAATAATTGACGAGACATTTCTTGAAATAAATAAACTTGAAAGTTTAGGGGAAGTAGCTACGTATATCCCAGAACTTAGCACCGTTGATCCGTCTAAGTTTGGAGTAAATATTTCTACTATTCACAACGAGCATTTCAGTACAGGGGATTGGAACGAACCTTTTTCTATTCAAAGTATAGCCAAAGTGCTTTCGCTTACATTAGCCTATAAAATGAATGGCCCAAAAATTTGGGAACGCGTGGGCGTTGAGCCTTCCGGAACCCCATTTAACTCTTTGGTGCAGCTAGAAAAAGATAAAGGCATACCACGAAATCCCTTAATTAATGCCGGAGCCATTGTAGTATGCGATATTCTTATCAGTCAATTGAAAAACCCTAAACAGGAGTTGATTGAATTCATAAGATCATTATCTGGCAACAATACTATTGACTACGACACCAAAATTATTGAGTCGGAAAAATCTACAGGCTTTAGAAATGCGGCTTTGGTAAACTTTATCAAGTCCTTTGGCAACATCCATAATGAAGTTGACAAAGTGCTAGATTTTTATTACAGTTTATGTTCAATTAAAATGAATTGTAGGGAATTATCTCAAACTTTTTTGTATCTTGCTAACAACGGAAAAACGATTGCTTCCAATCAAGAAATTTTAAATGAAAGCCGTACAAAGAGGCTAAATGCAATAATGCTTACTTGTGGTTTCTATGATCAAGCAGGAGAATTTTCATTTAAAGTTGGGTTGCCCGGAAAAAGTGGCGTTGGAGGAGGAATCACTGCAATTCATCCAGGCGGATATTGTATCACAGTGTGGAGTCCACTATTAAACAAAATGGGTAATTCATACCGAGGAATGAAGTTTTTGGAGTTGTTCACTACAAAAACAAAACAGTCTATCTTTTAAAAGACTACAGACTGTAAACAAAAAAATTTGATTACTTAACTATGTCTAAATTAGGTTTTAGCAAATACGATACAAAAGGTTATTATGACGAGATGTTTGACGAGCATAATAATGTTCGACCACATTATGCGCTTTTCAAAGAACGTTTAGAACAAATTGGAAAGAAGAAATTAAACTTTTTGCAACATTCTACCGATAGAGCACAGCTTTCTATCGGGATGACTTTTAACGTTTACAACGACAACCAGGGCATTGAACGAATTTTACCCTTAGATGTAATTCCTAGAATCATAAATAGCAAAGACTGGGATTTTTTAGAACGAGGATTAAAACAAAGAATCTATGCGCTGAATTTGCTGATAGATGATTTATACAACGAGCAGCGAGTAATAAAAGATAAAATTATCCCCAAAGAACTGGTGCTTTCAAGCACTACTTATTTAAAGCAGTGTATTGGTCTAAAACCACCCGAGAATGTTTGGTGTCATATAACGGGTACAGATTTAATCCGAGGGGATGATGGACAGTTTTATGTGCTTGAAGATAATTTGCGTTGCCCATCGGGCGTTTCGTACATGTTGGAAAACAGGGAAATATTAAAACGTACCTTTCCTGAGCTTTTCGAAAAACTAAATGTTCGTACGGTGTATGACTATTCGCATGTGTTACGCGATATGCTTGATTCACTTTCTCCCAACCATCCTGCCACCATTGCGGTATTAAGTCCGGGCATTAATAACTCTGCCTATTTTGAGCACTCCTACCTAGCACAACAGATGGGTGCAGAACTTGTTGAAGGTAGAGATTTAGTAGTAAGAAATGATTTTGTATACATGATAACTACGAAAGGGCTTCAACGTGTAGATGTTATTTATAGAAGGATTGATGATGACTATTTAGATCCATTAGTATTCAGAAAAGATTCTATGCTGGGCACCCCCGGATTATTTAGAGCCTACCAAAAAGGTAATGTGGTTTTGGTAAATGCACCCGGCACCGGTGTAGCAGATGATAAAGCAGTGTATGCATACATACCTCGAATTATAAAATACTTTTTAGGAGAAGATATTATATTACCAAATGTTCAAACTTTCATTTGCGATGAGGAAAAAGATTTAAAATATGTGCTCGACAACATTAAGAATCTCGTAGTTAAACAAACCGATGCTTCAGGAGGATACGGAATGCTGATAGGTCCAAAATCTACTAAGAAGGAACAAACTGAATTTATTAAAAAAATAAAAAAGAATCCACGAAATTACATTGCTCAACCTATGATAAACCTTTCGCGCGTACCAACATTATCGGGTGGTGCTATTGAAGGAAGGCATGTAGATTTACGTCCGTATGTATTGTATGGAAAAGAAATTAAAATAATTCCGGGAGCATTAACTCGGGTGGCGCTAAAGCAAGGATCCATCGTAGTTAATTCATCGCAAGGTGGTGGCAGTAAAGATACCTGGGTGTTAGGAAATAATAATTTGTAAAAATGTTAAGCAGAGTTGCAGATTCTATATACTGGATGAATCGTTACATCGAACGGGTGGAAAACTATGCTCGATTTATGGATGTGAACTTTAACCTATCGCTAGAACTTCCTCCCGATGTTTCGGAGCAGTGGAAACCACTGGTAGTCACAACAGGCGACTGGGAATTATACAAATCATTACACGGTAAAATAGACAAAAATAAAGCCATCTACTTTCTTGGCTTTGATGAAAATAACCCAAACTCAATATATAACTGCATCCTAAATGCACGTGAAAATGCGCGTGCCATACGTCCGGAAATAACCAAAGAAGTATGGGAGCAAATAAATTATTTGTTTTACCTAGTTAAAGAGGGCAAGGAAAAGAAAAGTTGGCAACGAAAATATCCTCGAACATTTTTTATTGAAATCAAAAAAGGCTGCCAATTGCTCTACGGAATTTTTGCAGCCACTATTTCAAGAACCGATGCATATCACTTCGGGCAAATTGGTCAGATGATAGAGCGTGCCGATAAAACATCGAGAGTGTTAGATGTAAAATACCATATCCTTTTGCCTGCACCCGAAGCAGTAGGATCACCGCTTGATTTAGTACAGTGGTCTGCCTTGTTAAAATCAGTCAGTGCGTATGATATGTACCGTAAAAAAAATGGCAAGTTAACTTCACAAGGTATTGCAGATTTTTTGATACTGGATAAAGAATTTCCCCGATCCATGCTTCGATGCTTAATTAATGCCGAACAATCTTTAAAGAAGATATCCGGAAGCAATGGGGGAAATTCAAACAATTCCGAAAAACAACTAGGCATGTTACGCTCTCAATTAGAATTTGCGGATGTAAACAATATATTTACTAGCGGGCTTCACGAGTATCTCGAAAATTTTCAAGGAAAGCTAAATGACGTTTCTGCCATTATCTTTGACACAATCTATTCTTTTGATGATGTAATTGACAAAAAATAATTTAATTAATTTAAAGATATATGACATACTGCCTTGGCATGAAATTAAAAACAGGATTCGTAGGAATCTCTGACACACGCATCACATCGGGACACGAAACTACGCAGGCCAAAAAAGTTTTTACAGTGAATAAGGAAAAGCATTCCTTTTTTATTATGACTTCCGGCTTGCGATCCGTACGAGATAAGGCAATTACTTATTTTAAAGAAACCATTGACGAGAACGATGAATCTTACAACAAACTTTATAAAGCTGTAAACGCTTTTGCCGCGCAGGTTAAAAAGGCTGCTAACGAAGACAAAGATTCGTTAAAAGATGCTGGATTAAGCTTTAATCTTTTTGCCATTGTAGGCGGACAATTAAAAGATGATGAAGAGCATAAATTATTTTTATTATACCCCGAAGGAAATTGGGTAGAAGTTTCTGAAGGCTCGCCTTTTGTAATTATTGGTAATAACGGCTATGGAAAACCTATTTTGGATCGTGCAGTTAGTTACGATTCTACTTTAAAATTTGGATTGAAAGCTGGCTTCCTATCATTTGAGGCAACACGCATCAGTGCCAATGATGTGGACTATCCCATAGATGTAGTTTATTATGCCAAAGACTCCTTTAACATTATTGAAAAAAGATATTCCAAAGACGAATTAATAGAAATGGCAAATCTTTGGGGCAAGATGCTAAGTGATTCCATACATAACTTGCCAGACGATCTAATGACTAAGTTTTTGCCTGTAGCCAAATAAAAAGAAAAAATTTATTGCTGAATATTATACATTTATGAAATACAAAATAATTCACGAGACTAATTATCAGTTTAGCGATGATGTGTTTCTTGAACCACATTACTTAAGGCTCAAACCACAAACAACTCCCGCTAACACACTGGAGTCGTTTAACGTACAGGTATCCCCTACTCCTACCGGAATTTCCGAGCATCTGGATGCAGAAAACAATCAGGTGCAATTATGTTGGTTTGATGGAATGCAAAATAAATTTACTGTAGTGGCCGAATCTGTTGTAGCCGTAAAAGAACGCAACCCATTCAACTTCATTCTTTACCCAGCAGAATTTTTAGAAATACCCTTTCAATATTCGGCATCCTTAAAAAATATTCTTTCGTCTGCTCTAGCAATTTTGAATGTGTCGGATAAACTTTTAAAATACAGTGAAGAAATAATCAAAAACACTAAATCAAATACAGTCGACTTTCTTACTGCACTTACAAAAAATATTCATGCAGACTTTACGGTAGAATACCGAGAAGTAGGATCACCGTTTGAGCCCGATAAAACATTTGAACTTAAAAAAGGTTCATGCCGAGATATTGCCTGGATGCAAATTCAACTATTACGACAAATTGGAATAGCCGCTCGATTTGTGAGTGGATACTTTTTTATTCCCGATGAAAAAAATGAACCTGAGCTTCATGGCTGGCTAGAAGCCTACCTGCCTGGAGCAGGATGGATTGGCCTTGACCCTAGCCACGGCATCCTTACAGGCAACGCGCATATTCCCGTTGCATCAAGCAGCAACTTTGAATACACCATGCCCGTGACAGGGAAAATAAGGGGGAGTGCTAGTTCAGTACTTTCAACCAAAGTAAATATTATCTTGATTTAAGAAAAGGTTGTAATGCCGTCAGGTGCTGCCACAGCACAAGAAAAAAAACCCTTGACTTCAAATGAAATCAAGGGTTTATTTAGTAGCCCATAGGGGAATCGAACCCCTGTTTCCAGGATGAAAACCTGGCGTCCTAACCCCTAGACGAATGGGCCTAATAATTTCAGATTGATAATTGCAGATTTCGGATTTAACAGCCGAAAACAATAAAACCAATCTCTAATGAACAATTTTCCTTTTAAATCAAACAACAGCTAAAAGGGAGTGCGAAAATAAAAAAAAATAGCTTCCAAGTGCTAATACTTAGTACTTAGTAATTGGCACCTTGTACTATCTTAATCTATCTGATCCGAATCTGCCTGAAAGCGGAAGCCTAAGCGTTTGCCTGTCTTAACACGCATGTTCTCGCTGGCTTCAAGTATCTGCGAAACACTAACCTCTTGCATTTCTTCAAATGGTGGGCTAAGTAAGTCAAAATCAAGAGCATATAAAATGGAGGATTCCACTATATTTTTCAACGATTGTTTATCTAATATTTTGTTTGGAAAGTCATTATACAAAAAGCCTAGCTGCCTTTTGCCTTCTACAAAATAATGATTTTCTTTATTAGTAAATAGTCGTGCTATCATATAACCTACATCGCCTCCACGGTTATACTTGAACGAATCTGCTAAAAAATTATATACATAAATCATCCCACAATAGGCACGCGAAGGATTTTCTCGCACGTAGGAGGTCTTCCACATAGGGTGGCTTTTATCAAAATCAAAAACATTAGTATGCATATGAAAAAACAACACATCGCCAGCAACTTTTAATTCAATTTCAAAAGGGCCTTTTTCTCTGGAGTCAACAACTATTCGCTTATCAATTCGCTCGGATTGATCTTTCACTTCACTAACCACCTCCTTAATAACAGATTTCAATTCTTTAAATATTCGAATATTGTTCTGAAAAACATCTTGCTTGAGAGAGGATCTCTCTTTTAATGCTTTGCTGATTAACTCTTTGGCTGAAGGCTTTGACATGTTGCTGTGTTAATTACAAAAATAAATATAATTCTTATCTTTGCTAATTCTATTTTCTTTCAATTGAAACAGTATCTTTTTTATCTCTTCATGTTTTTTTCAGCGGAACATGCCTTTTCGCAAGGTAGTTTCATATCTGTTCATCAGGAGCAATCCCTATATTACTCAAACTACGATCTGAAATCAGAAAACCTGTGGGATTCGCTACGCTATCATAAGGATGGCAAAGCAGAAAGAATCGAAAAAACAACTTTAGCCTTTGCCTGTAACCTGAATAAGAAAGTATATGGCTGGAATCCCTACTGGATGGGAAGCGCGTACCAGAATTACGACTGGAATCTAATCTCAGATCTATGCCATTTTTCCTACGAGGTAGATGCAAGCACAGGAAATGCAAGCACCACCCATGCTTGGATGACCGATGCTGCTGTTACAGCTGCAAAGGCCAATGGGGTTAAGGTAAGTTTGTGCGCCACACTGTTCAGCAATCATGCAACTTTTTTAGGAAGCGCAACAGCAAAGCAAGCGTTTATCACAAATATTATATCAATGGTTCAGCAGCGTGGTGGCAGCGGGTGTAACATTGATTTTGAAGGGGTGCCTCTGTCGCAAAGCGCAAACTTCACCGCATTTATGATAGATCTTTGCAACCAAATGCATGCCGCCTTGCCTGGCTCCGAGATTTCAATTGCTCTTCCTGCTGTGGATTGGAGTGCAGTTTACAATGTAAATGCCATGGTAGGCTATGTAGATCTGTTTATCATTATGGGTTACGATTATTACTGGAACGGAAGCACAACTGCGGGCCCTACCGATCCGCTATACAATTTTGATCCTGGATATAAATATACCCTCACCAAGTCTATAACCTATTACCTGAATAAAAATGTTCCAAGAGCAAAATTGCTGCTTGGCCTCCCCTATTATGGCCGAGAGTATGTTACTACCTCCGCTTCTATACCTACAGCCGTGCTTACTCCACCAAACAGCACTACGCGTACTTTTAGTTTCGTTAAAAATAATACGAGCGGAAATTATATAAATCAGCAATGGGATCCCTTAGCATACGTACCATATTTTGCATTCAACACCGGAAACTGGAATCAATGTTTCATCAACAACGGCTACAGCCTTGGAAAACGATTGGATATTGTCAATCAGTTTGGGATAGGAGGAATAGGAATTTGGGCACTGGGATACGATGATGGTTATACAGATTTCTGGAACCGGATACGGGAAAAATTATCGGATTGCGGAACAGTTCCCTGCTCCGATACGCTATTTGACATGGGCGGACCGGGCAGAGATTATTTCGACAATGAAAACTACACCTACACGATCGCTCCTTCTGGCGCCACATCTCTCACTCTTGCATTTTCTGCATTTGATGTAGAATTAAATTTTGACACGCTTTGGATCTATGATGGGCCATCTGCTTCTTCGACACTAATAGGTGCTTACACCGGAACAAATTCGCCCGGCACTATAAACTCGACAGGAGGGGCAATAACTTTACGTTGGGCATCTGATAACGGCATACAAAAACCCGGATGGCGAGCAATATGGAACTGTGTATTAACAACCGGATTGGAACAAACCAGCAATCAAATAAAATTTACAGCTTACCCCAACCCATTTAGTGAGCAAATCACTTGCACGCTCAACAGTCCGAATCTTTCTTTATCTGAAATAGAAGTGGAGATTTACAACGTCTTAGGAAAACGACTTCAACAGATTTCCTCAAACAATTCATCAGTGAAAATAGAAAGAGCAGATATGCCTTCCGGGATATATTTTCTAAAAATAAACACTGCATCGGGGCAACAAATTATAAAAATAGTAGCAGATTAATCGGATGAAAGTTTACAGTTTACTTATTTTTCTCTCCTTATCATTCACAAACTTTTCTTTTTCACAAGATGAGAGCGAAAAGCCTAAAAAAAAGAAAATAAAATTTCAAGCCGGGCTTTTGGTTGGATCCCTTTTTGCAAATAAATATTCTACTACGCTCTACGATGGGTACGGGTACGACCAGGAAGGAAAAAAAAATAATTTCATCAACAGCTTCATGTACCGCAGAATTGTGGTGGAATATGGTGGAGGCTTTGGTCAATCCGATCAAATTGCAGAGGCATTAGGCGTAAACCCTGGCGAATGGTCGTTTGACCAAACCGATATGCCCCAAGGAGTGAAATACAATCCCGCTTTTGTGCTTGGCTTACAGCTGAGTTTCCCGGTTTCAAAAAAAGATGCCTTGCTTTTAAACGTTAACGCAATCCGACTTTCGTTAACGGGAAATTTTTCTATTGTTATTACCACCCCACCCATTGGCCCTCAACAACCGGGCTATCAAAATATTCAGGCTTTTGAAATTAAAGGCAACGAACAACGACTAACTATTCAAACTGGTTACCGAAAAATTCTCGGGGATGATGATATTGTAAATTTTTTTGTTGAAGGAGGCCCTTCGATAAATTTTACAAAATATTTAGGAAACTCCCTTGCAATCAATAACCTTCATATTGATTTAGGAACATACTATACTCAATCATTTTATACAACGTACAGAGCTAAATACCTAACAGGAATGGGGCTTGGAGCTTTTGCTGGATTGGGTGTAGATATTGCTGCTAATCCAAACTGGAACATGCAGCTGGTTTATTCACCTTCTGTTGAAAAAATAAACATTGGCGAAAACCCTAAGATGAAACTTCAGCACACACTGGCTCTGCGTGTTTTTTACAATTTATGAAAATTATTTTTTAGGGAAATAAATCTGCAGCCCTATATTAAATCCAAGCGAGGAATTTTTGCTGTCCCCTAAATCCGGAATGCAATAATCCAACAAACCTTCTAGCGCTACGTATTCATTTAAGAAGACTCCAACACCATGGCCACCACCAAAACCAAATTGATCATTTTTAATACTGCCGGTAGTAGTATTGGTGTATACAAAACGAGAATGCAGAAAAAGCGATACCGCGTTTATTTTTACGTAGGCGCGCATAAAGGGTCCCACACTTACTAAAGAAGTCGAAGCATTATAATATGAAAATGCCATTCCCGCTGCAAGTTTATTAGCAAAAAAATATCCAATATTGGGATTAATATAAAAAGTACTGCGGCTATTTGCAGATTGAAAGCCCATATTTCCCCCAACCATCCAACTTCCCTTATCAAGCTGCGCCATGGCATCCATTGTAAGTATTGTAAAAATTACCAACGTAAAAAGTTAGATAGTTTTTTTCATAGTTCTATACTTTTATTAACTATATAGAAATAATTCCATCAACCATTAATAAACTAATTCACCGCCCAAATTATTCATCTGGTTTAATATCCAAGATTGGCGCTTCAATATATAGCTACTAGGCTTAATGGCGGAATATTTTCTGGGCGCAGGTAATACTGCTGCTAACAAAGCGGCTTGGCTCCGTGTAATTTTTTTTGCTGATGTTTTATAATATTGCTGAGAAGCAGCTTCTACTCCGTAAATACCATCGCCAAATTCTATTACGTTTAGATAAACCTCCATGATTCGCTCTTTGTTCCATATTAATTCAATTAAAAAAGTAAAATATACCTCCAATCCTTTTCGAATCCAGTTTCTGCCGTCATAAAGAAAAACATTTTTGGCAGTCTGCTGACTGATTGTACTTGCTCCACGCTTGCGTTTGCTTTTCTCGTTATGTTGTAATGCTTTTTCAATAGCATCTAAATCAAACCCATGATGGCTTAAAAAGTTTTGATCTTCGGAGCACATAACTGCCAATTGAAGATTGGGAGAAATATTTTCTATTGAAGCCCAATCTTTTTTAAATCTAAATATTCTTTTTTCATCAGCAATTTGCTTTACTCCCTGCACAACCATAAAAGGAGTAATTGGAATTGGTAGCCAACGAAATACAATTACCGATAAAATGCTTATTGCAAAAAACCAAAGTAAGAAGCGCTTAATAAAATGAAGAATCCTTTTGATAAAGTTTTTCACTTTACAAAAGTAAGTTATTAGCTTCATTAGTAAATCAGACTATAAATATGTAACAGATACATAAAAATAACTTTGTGAAACTTCGTGTCTTAGCGCCTTTGTGGCAAAAAATACGCCACTAAGGCACAAAGTCTCAAAGGGTCTCTAAATCTCCGTAGGTCTCCTTCGGAGAGTCCTTTTCGATAGGAAGCTTAGGATCGGACAAAGAAACACAAAGAGTAGTATATTTATTTAACAATAACTCATTAAAACAAATATAATCTGAGCATGAAATCTAAATTACTCCTACTACATGGCGCACTGGGCAGCGCAAAACAATTCGAAGCTCTTATTCCACTTCTGAATTCGGATTTTGAAATTATAACTTTAAATTTTGAAGGGCATGACGGATTAATATCCAACAATGATTTTTCAATTCAACTATTCACACAAAATGTGATTGGCTTGCTAGATACCAAAGGAATAAACTCAGTAAATATATTTGGCTATAGCATGGGTGGATATGTAGCATTAAATTCTGCCTTAGAATACCCTAATAGAATAAATAAAATTGTAACACTGGGCACTAAATTTGAATGGAGTCCTGAATCTGCATTAAAAGAAATTAAAATGCTTAATCCCGAAAAGATTGAAGAAAAAATTCCGCAGTTTGCCGAAAAACTAAAAAAAGAACATTCTTCGGAAAATTGGAAAGAGGTTGTAAATAAAACCTCACAACTCATGAAAGGATTATCTGAAGGAAAAGCAATCACGAATGATGATTTTAAAAAAATAAATCACGAAGTAACTATTGGCATTGGAAAATTAGATACCATGGTAAGTATCAAAGAATCAGAAATGGTTTGCAACTTTTTACCAAATGGGAAAATAGCAATACTGGAAGGAGTTCCGCACCCTATTGACAAAATCGATGCGCAACAGTTGGCCAAATTTATTAGGGAATCCTTCTTCTAAATTAATAATGAAACGTAGGACACTGGGCCGTTTTAAATCCTCCAATATCATCGGCACTGCTAAATGGGGAAGGCGAAAGCCCTAACATAAACTCCTGGGTATTTGCAAACCCTACTCGGTAGGGGGCAATACTAAAATCGTACGATACACCAATCACTAATTTATCAAACCTATATTGAACAATGGCAGCTATGGCATCAAAGTGCCTATACATTCCGCCTACTGCAAAATTTTTATTTAAATAGGCAACCATGCTGTAATCAAATGATGGCAACGTGGCAACATTATATTTCACTTGCAACGATTGCAGCACCAACAAATGTGGTTTGGGCCACCACTTACGCGAAGCAGAAAAATAAAAATGAGGCTGCAACTTAGTTGGGGAGCCTATCATACTAGAACCCTGCTTAACATTGTATTTGTATAAGTGCCTTACAGATAAATCTAAGGTCCAAACGCTATTAAAAAATTTTATGCCCGGAATAAAATCAGGATAAAGCCAAACATTCCTTGCGGAAAGTACTGGATCTAATGGGTCATTTATTCTTAGTCCGTACCGCTTTGCGCCAACTGCCATTCCAAATGAAATAAAACCTGCCCTCGCCATTCTTTTTAAATAAGTATAAGAACCATAAAAATCATCTACTTTAATTTTAGCGCCCATCTTATCTCCTTGCCAAGCAAACCCTGCGCCATGCCATCCAGAGTTCAATCCCCCTCCTCGCCTTCCAAAATAAGTTGTCAAATTAATAAAAGATGTTACAGGCATATTTTCAAATCCTACCCATTGCCTACGCATACCTACCAATGCATCTAACTTATTATTGTATGCCCCGCATGCAGCAGGGTTAATGCCGTAATTATTTAACATAAACTGCGTGTACTGAGGAGTTTGCTGGGCTAATAAAAGCGAATAGCCATTAGCCAAAAGGGAACAGAAAATAAAAATGACCAAATTCTTTATCATCAAATTAAATATTTATTTTCCATATTCTTTTTGTTCTCACTTATTAACTATTAACTAATAACTATCATCTCACCACAGTAACACTTCCTCGCTTTGAAGCCTTCTGCTTATCATCTTTATCCTGATAAAAAAAATAGTAATACACTGCATCAGGCACAGGTAATCCTAAGTAGCTTTTCCCATCCCAACCTTCGTAAGTTCCTTTATGCTCAAACACTTTCGTCCCCCATCTATCAAAAATTATTAAGTGTGCATCCGGAAAAAACTGACTGTTTGCAATAAACCAAGTGTCGTTAAATCCATCTCCATTAGGAGTAAAATATGGATCAGCTTTTACGAAACATCCTTCTTCCTCTAAAGTATAAGCAAAACTTGCAGAGCAATTATTTGCATCCGTTATTATTACAGAGTACGCGCCTGCAACTGCCTGTGCTACAACTTGGGTGGTATGACCTGTGCTCCAGGCAAAAGAATAAGGATTAGTTCCTCCGGCTGGCAAAAGGACAATATTTCCATTGTTGGTACAAAATGGAGAACTAATCTGCTCTCCATCGTCAATGGGTAATGGCTCTAACACTTGAAATACAAATGTTGAATCCTTTAAGGCATTATCCGTTACAATAAGAGAATAGGTCCCTGCTCCTAAAAATGAAATTGAGGGGGTAGTCTGCCCATCCGGCAGCCATTGGTAAGTATAAGGCAACAGACCTCCCGAAACATTTACCGAAATTGAACCGGTAGTATCTCCTGAGCATAGCACATTGGAGATGGATTGCGTAATTGTAAACTGAGAGAAAGTAAGAATTGGAGAAATACTTAACACAACACAAGCTGCTATGTTTCTGAAAAATTTCTTTATGGTAATAGTTGCATTCATTTACTTACAAAATACATTGCTTAATTCTTCGGCTTTTATGCTGCCCACTTTAATAGCTTTACTCAAATCTTCGCAGGCAGATTCTTTTTCCTTGTTCATATACTTAACGGTTGCCATTCCAATGTACGCTTCTATATTTTTAGGATCTAGTTCGGTAACTTTTTTATAGTCGGCTATTGCTTCATAGTAACTACCACTGACGTCTTGCCAATAAGCTCTACTATAATAAGCTTCTGTATAATCGGGCTTAAGTTCAATGGCCTTCCCTAAATCATCTATGGCATCACTGTAGTCACCCATGTATGCTTCTGCAATGGCTCTGTTGTAATATATCTTCGGGTTTTGAGGATCTAGTTCAGCCGCTCTACTCATGTCTTTTACAGCTCCAATCAAATCTTGCTTAGTAGCTTTTGTTATTCCTCTGTAAAAAAAAGCATCAGCATATTTTGAATTTATTTTTATTGCCTTGTTAAAATCATCTACAGCATTTTTCAAGTCTCCAGATTTCAAATAGGCAATGCCGCGAAGGCAATAAGCAGAGTCATAATCAGCTTTTTGTGAAATAGCTTTAGTGCACTCTTCTATGGATTCTTGGTAATCGCCAGCATTTTCCTTTTGCTTCGCTATGTGAAGAGAATTTACATGTGTGTTTTGGGAGTAACACATCACCTGAGCAGAATTCCAGAAAAAAGAGAAAAAAATAAAAGTTAGAATGAAAACATTTTTCATTTTACATT
The DNA here is from genome assembly GCA_964481195.1 of uncultured Bacteroidia bacterium. Taxonomy (GTDB): domain Bacteria; phylum Bacteroidota; class Bacteroidia; order Palsa-948; family Palsa-948; genus Palsa-948. Next base: position 33,095 of record CAYZTB010000019.1, read on the forward strand.
CAATGTGTGCTATCAATTATGTAATGAATAATCTGATTTAAGTTAGAAGTGCACCTAAAGAATTATTATACAAAGCAGCAGCCTCGTCCACTTTAAAAAATGATTCTTCATCTACAATCATTTCTTTCCCCATCACTGCACCAAGAACTGAAAAATCTACATCTCGCTTCATCATTTCATGTAAAAAAGCATCTTCATTTCCGGGACGTACAGTTACTATTACTCTGCTCTGCCCCTCGCCAAACAAAAATGCATCGGTGCGAATAGATTCATCGGTGCTTATGTCAAATCCTTTACCGCTATGAATTGCAGATTCCGCCAGGGCTACGAATAAGCCCCCATCGGAACAGTCGTGCGCAGACTGAAGCATGCCTTTTTTAATAACAGCATTTACTGCTTGTTGTACTTTATGCTCTTCATCTAACTCAAAAAAAGGTGCTGGCGAAAGCTTTACTTTATGATAAGAATATAAATATTCAGAACATGCCATATCATCACGCATTTCTCCAATCACATAAATCAAATCTCCCTCTTGCTTAAAATCTAGAGTCATTATGTTTTTCTTTTCTACCAATCCCAACATTCCAATAGTTGGTGTTGGGAATACTGGCCCTTCGTAAGAAGATTGATTATAAAAACTCACATTACCTCCTGTAACTGGTGTGCCAAATTTTTTGCAAGCGGCCCCCATTCCTTTAATCGCACCTGTAAACTGCCAATATACTTCAGGATTATAGGGATTTCCAAAGTTCAAACAGTTTGTAATTGCCAATGGCTCGCCACCGGAACAAACAATGTTACGCGCTGCTTCAGCAACTGCAATGGCTGCTCCTTTTTCTGGGTCGGCATATACATATCGTGCATTGCAATCCACTTTTAAAGCAATAGCTCTGTCTGTATCTTTAATATTTATAATAGCTGCATCCGAAGGAGAATTGGTGCTTTGATTTACCGTTCCAACCATAGAGTCGTATTGCTGATACACCCAACGCTTAGATGCTATGTTGGGGTGTGAAAGCAAAAACTTTGCAACTTCTTTTAAATCTTTAGGTTCTTTAATTTTTTCGGCAGAAAACTTTTTAGACTCGGAAAAATAAGCAGGCTCTTTACTTTCGCGTGTATAGATGGGCGCACCTCCTCCTAGCACCAATGATTCTGCAGGCACATCTGCAATAAGTTCTCCATTCATAAAGTATTCCAAACGCTTCGTATCTGTAACAACGCCAATTTCTGCGTACGGAATATCCCACTTTTCCAATATTTGTTCTATTGCCTTTTCCTGTCCTTTCTTAATAACCATTAACATTCTTTCTTGTGACTCGCTCAAAAGGATTTCCCACGCAGTCATATTTTGTTGACGCAATGGAACCTTTTCCAAATTAATTTTCATGCCATGCTCTCCCTTTGCCGACATTTCTGAGGTAGAACAAGTTATTCCCGCTGCTCCCATATCCTGCATTCCAATTAACGCATTTGTTTTTACAACTTCCAACGTTGCTTCTAAAAGAATTTTTTCTTGAAATGGGTCTCCTACTTGAACTGAGGGAAGATCATCGGCAGAATTTTCTGTAATATCTTTAGATGCAAACGCAGCTCCATGTATTCCATCCTTTCCAGTTGCAGAACCAACAATATAGACTGGGTTTCCAACTCCATGTGATGTTGCCGAAACCGTTTCTCCCACTTTCACAATACCAGCGCTCATGGCATTTACCAATGGATTTACATTATAACACTCATCAAAAAAAACTTCTCCACCAACGGTTGGAATGCCAAAAGCATTTCCATAATCACCTACACCTTTTACCACACCCTTCACCAACCACTTAGTTTTATTTAATTTAATATCTCCAAATCGCAGCGAGTTTAACTGCGCAATGGGGCGTGCACCCATGGTAAAAATGTCTCTATTAATTCCTCCTACACCCGTTGCTGCACCCTGATAAGGCTCAATGGCAGAAGGATGGTTATGCGACTCTATTTTAAAAGCACAAGCTAAACCACCTCCAATATCTACTAGTCCAGCATTTTCTTCTCCTGCTTTTGCTAAAATATTTTTTCCTTCTTTAGGAAGCGTTTTTAAAAGCTTAATAGAATTTTTATACGAGCAATGTTCGCTCCACATGACCGAGTAAATACTTAGCTCCGTAAAATTGGGGGTTCTGCCCAACACTTTTTTAATCTTTTCGAATTCTTCAGGTAATAAACCAAGCTCTTTAGCTGTTTCAACTGTAACCTCAATTTCTTTTTCTTTTGCGATGGCAGACATATTTTATACTTGTAAAAGTGAGGTTCAAATATAAAGTTTTCATAGTACTATTTGCACACCATTTACTAACATCTTTTAAATATTTTAGGCTGTATTAAAGATAAAAATCTCGAAGCACTTTCTCCTCATTTTGCCAACAAAGCTCATTGGAAGCTAGATTAGCATTTTCGATCCACACTTTTCGTCTTTCTAAGTCGCTGAGCATGAGTTGCATTCGCTCTGCAATATGTTTTGGATCATGACTATCAATGAGTAATCCTATTTCATATTTTGAAAATATCTTTCTTATTTCTACCAGATTTGAAGCCAATACAGGCACTCCTGCATGCACAAAATCAAATATTTTATTTGGCAAACTATATTTGTAATTTATATTGGTGTCCTTATCAAGTGAAATTCCTAAATCTGCGTGAGCTGTATAATTCCACAAATCTTCAAATTGAACTTTCTTACAGAACACAACCTTATCATTTAACTGAAGATTATTTACGTTCCTTTTCACTTCGTCCAATATATCACCATCTCCCACAATAAGTAAAGTTGCATCGTGCGTGTATGGCATTGCCTCAACAGCTTCAAGCAAACCCCTGTCTACATTAATAGAGCCTTGATATAAAATTATATTTCCCGCTTCTGGTATTCTCAATTCTTTTTTTGACTTTGCCGTGCAGTTTTTATCTTTTATGAGAACCGGGAAGTTGCGCACTACTTTTACGCTCACGCCATACTCTTCTTCATAGAGCTTGGCAATTGAATCATTAACCGTATATATAAATGAAAGTTTTGGAAAAATATACTGCTCAATGTTTTTCCATACTTTTTTCACAACTGGCCTTCCTTCCAACTCCGGAACACCGGTATAGTATTCATGACTATCGTGCACTAATTTACTACCCTTAATTTTTGATGCTAGGAAATTTGCAAGCAGCGTGTCCAAATCATTTGCAACTAATATATCTGCTTTATTAAATAACAAATAAATAAACAACCTAAAATTATACTCGGCATAAAACAATGGCCCGTTTTCAAAAAAAAGGAAAAGTCTTTTTGTTTGGTACGTCCTCTTATCTAGCGGCAAACTCTTTCTGCGCCTTCTGCCAACCATCGTCACCTCAAACCCATTTTGAACTAAAAATAAACACACCTTATGAACTCGCTGCTCAGAGGTAAGGTCATTGGTAACAGATAGAAAAACTTTCTTCTTCATGGTATTGATTGCGCACAAAAATAAGTCATTTTGAAGAGCAATGTATTAGTATATCTTTACTTCATGTTAGGAGTAATAGTAAGTATTGCATACACCCTACTTTTTGTTCTGATAATTCAGAAATTATCTTTTTTTCATTCCAATCAAATTTCCCGTAAAATTGTATCAGCTGTTTTTATCATCAAGATAATTGCCGGTACCATGCTATGGCTTATTTACACCCATTTGTATACCGACCGATTAACTGCGGATATTTTTAAATATTTTGACGATGGAAAAGTTATTTACGACTCTCTATTTACTAATCCAATGGATTATTTCAAAATGCTTTTGGGAATAAACGACCCTTCCCTGCTACACTACTATCAGGATATGCGGCATTGGTCCAGGGAGTTTAACCAAGGCTTGTATAATGAAAACAGAACACTTATACGCTTTAATGCGTTGATTCACATTTTTTCCTTTGGAAGCTATCATGTCCACACGGTATTCATGTGTTTCCTTTCCACAATGGGATTAATGGGAATCTTCAAGGCTTTTTCTGTTTATCTGAAAGATAAGAGCAAAGAACTTTTTGCAGCAGTATTCCTACTGCCCTCTGTACTTTTTTGGGGATCTGGAGTTTTAAAAGAAGGCTTGATACTGTTTTCTTTGGGGATGAGCATCTATTATTACTTTAGGATTATATCCGAAAAATTTAACATTATTCATTTTATATTGCTGCTGATATCGCTCGCATTTTTATCTATCACTAAACTATATATAGTACTTATTATTCTGCCGGCTATGATGGCCCACTTATGGATTTCTAAATCAAAAAATAAATATTCAGAATTAAAATACTTAGTTGTCCTTATATCTTATTTCACAGCCGGGCTCTTAATTCCAAATTACGATTTTCCATTTATGCTGATGGAAAAACAACGTCAGGCTGTTAATATGGCGCAGGGAGGAAGCTACTTAGCAAATCATCAAATAAATAGGTTTGTTTATATAGACCCCAAAACCGAGAACCGAATAACTCCCATTGCCGATAAGCCAGGTTACTGCAAAATAAATTCAGGAGTCTCGTATGTATCCTGGGATCTGCAAACATTTTTAGATAGCACCTACATTGAGCATTCCAGCGATACTAATACCTATTGGGTATTTTACGATCAAGCAGCAGCGGGCAGTTACATAAAAATCCCTATGCTCAACGGTTCTTTTTTAAGCATCGTAAATAATGCTCCTGCTGCTTTTTCAAATATTTTTTTTCGTCCATTCCTATACGAGGCAAAAAAACCTTTTATGATTTTAGCGGCTCTTGAAAACAGCTTTCTTGTCTTCTTTGCCCTAATTTGTATTTTTTTCTGCTATCGAAATATTCCCAACAGGCATTTATTATATTTCTGCTTAACTATTACCATCATGCTTTTCGTACTAGTTGGCGTTACCACTCCGATACTGGGTGCAGCAGTAAGATATAAGATACCCGCACTGCCATTTTTAGCTATAGGATTATTATTGATCCTAGACAAACAAAAGCTCTTGAACAAGTTTCCATTTCTCAAAAAAATAATTGCCTGATAAATTTTCTACATTTGTTCGTATTTCTATTCCAAATATCAATCTATCACCCTCATGGAAACTAACATAACCCAAAATAAAGAACTCTCATTATACGAAGCTCTCATACCTGTTATTATATTAATTGGATTGCTTGCATATAATGTTAATGTTTATGGGGATTCCGCAATTTCAGGCTCAAACCAATTTATCCTTCTAATATCTGGCGCAGTAGCTGCCGTAGTTGGATTTTGGAATAAAGTTTCTTACAAAAAAATTATCGACCATATTTCGGATAATGTGCGATCCACTACAGGAGCAATAATCATACTACTGCTTGTAGGAGCACTTTCCGGCACTTGGTTAATTAGTGGAATTATTCCTGCCATGATTTATTATGGATTACAATTACTTAACCCTACTATCTTTTTACCTGCAACCGTAATTATTTGCTCCATTATATCAATAGCAACAGGAAGCAGCTGGACTACTTCAGCAACGGTAGGTATTGCTTTGGTAGGAATTGGCTCTACCATTGGACTGCCTGTAGGAATGGTAGCTGGCGCTGTAATATCTGGAGCATACTTTGGAGATAAAATGTCTCCTTTGTCTGACACTACAAACTTAGCACCCGCTATGGCTGGGTCAGATCTCTTTACACACATCAGATACATGGTATTAACTACTGCTCCAACGCTAGCAGTAACACTTATAGTTTTTACAATACTAGGGCTAAATATTTCTACCACTGGATCTGCTGATTCTGCCAATATTCTAGCATCCATTAAAGAAACTTTTAATATTACAGGATGGGTGTTTCTTGTACCACTAATAGTAATTGCACTCATCATCCGCAAAACCGAACCTTTAATTGCATTGCTAATTGGCACTTTACTTGGAGGAATTTTTGCAATACTATTTCAACCTCAAGTTGTAGCTAGCATTACGGGAGCTGAATCATTAAATTTCGAGTCTGCCTACAAGGGAGTGATAAATGCAATTACTATTAAAACATCTATCCAAACTAATAGCTCAGAACTTAATGACCTTTTTTCATCTAAGGGAATGGAAGGTATGCTTGGCACAATATGGCTCATACTTTGTGCTATGGTTTTTGGAGGCGCCATGGAGGCGATTGGCGCTTTAGCACGAATTAGCGACTCACTACTTAAACTTTCTTCTTCAATTTTTGGATTGTTTGCCAGCACTGTTGCAAGTTGCTTAGCACTAAATGTTACGGCATCTGATCAATACTTAGCAATAGTTGTTCCAGGTAAAATGTTTTCGAAAGCATTTAAAGACAAAGGCCTTGCTCCCGAAAATTTGAGCCGAACATTAGAAGATTCAGGAACTGTAACTTCTGTGCTTGTACCTTGGAATACATGCGGTGCATATCAGTCTGGAGTTTTAGGAGTTAGCACATTCGATTACATGGGCTATGCTGTATTCAATTACGTAAGCCCATTTATGACTTTGCTTTTTGCAGCATTTAAAATAAAAATTAAAATGCTCTCAGAAACTAATCAAACTAAATAATACTTTAATTACAAGAATCTACTATATATAATCATGATTGCACTTATTACAGGAGTCACTGCAGGAATCGGAAAAGCATCGGCCGAGCTTTTTGCAAAAAACGGATGGAGCCTTATTTTAACTGGCAGAAGAAAAGAGAAGCTGGAAGCACTTGCGGCTGACTTACAAAAAAAATACAACATCAAAACACTCTGTTTAAATTTTGATGTTAGAAATTTAAAAGACGTTCAAAAAAATATTGAAAGCATTTCGGGTGAATGGAAAAATATTGATGTGCTTTTAAATAATGCCGGACTTGCATCGGGACTAAGCACTATTCAAGAGGGAGATATTAATGATTGGGAAATCATGATTGACACCAACATCAAAGGATTGCTTTACATGACTCGAACCATTGCTCCTTTAATGGTTAAAAAAAATAGCGGCCACATTATCAACGTTGCATCCATTGCCGGCAAGCAAGTATATCCCAATGGAAATGTATACTGCGCAACCAAGTTTGCAGTAGATGCACTTAGCAAAGCCATGCGCTTAGATATGCTTGAACATGGCATTCGTGTTACTAATATTGCCCCCGGATTAGTAGAAACAGAGTTTTCCTTAGTACGCTTTAAAGGGGATGAAGCGCGTGCCAAAAAAACTTATGAAAACATAAAAGCACTTTCTGCTGATGACATAGCAGAGGTGATTTATTGGGCCGCTTCACGTCCAGCACATGTAAATATTGCCGATGTAGTAATAACCCCTACCGCACAAGCTAATGCTTATGTGGTAAACAGAAAATGAAAATGAAAAAAATACTCTCTCTTGCAATTGCTGTTATTTTCTTTTCTTGTTCTTCATCACAAAAAGAAAAAGCCGATCTTATTATTCACAATGCCGTAATTTATACGGCCGATTCTACTTTTTCTATAGCAGAATGTTTTGCAATCAAAGATGGAAGAATTATTGCAGTAGGCTCTTCCGATTCCATCTTCTCTGAATTTGACGGTGAAAAATTTAACGCTCAAGGGAAAGCACTATTCCCAGGATTTATAGACGCACACTGTCATTTTTATAATTATGGCAAAGGGCTTTATCAGGCTGATCTAGTAGGCACAAATTCTTTTAATGAAGTAATTGAGCGTGTAACAGATTTTGCTAAAACTAAAAAAGGAGAATGGATTACAGGTCGGGGCTGGGATCAAAACGACTGGGAAACAAAAGAATTTCCTGACAAAACTAAACTTGATTCTTTATTTCCAAACACACCCGTTTTTTTAAAAAGAGTAGATGGCCACGCTGCATTAGTTAATTCAGAAGCACTACGCAGAGCCGGTATCACTAACGAAACAAATGTGGATGGCGGTAAAATTGAACATTATAAATCCGGTCTCTCGATAAAAGGAGAAATGAGCTCTATCAGTAATGTTACAGGTGTGTTAGTAGATAATGCCGTTGATTTGGTAGCAAATAAAATTCCTACTTCAAGCCGCCCCGAAGCCATTGCAGCACTTATGCTTGCACAAAAATATTGTTTCGAAGTAGGTATCACAACGGTAGATGATGCTGGCTTGGAAAAGCAAACTGTAGATTTAATAGACGAACTACAAAGCAAGGGAGAACTAAAAATGAGAGTGTATGCTATGCTGACTGATAATAAAGAAAACTTAGATTATTATTTATCACACGGAACTTATAAAACTGATAGATTAAATGTTTGTTCTTTTAAATTTTATGCCGATGGCGCTTTGGGATCTAGGGGCGCATGCTTATTACATCCTTATGAAGATAAACCTGATCAACAGGGATTCTTATTAAGTAAGCCTGAATATTTTATTGAAAACGCACAAAAAATGTATTCCAACGGCTTTCAAATGAACACCCACTGCATTGGTGATTCTGCTGATCGATTTTTATTGGACTTGTACGGACATGTACTAAAAGGAAAAAATGATAAACGCTGGCGCATAGAACATGCACAAGTAATTCACTCTAACGACTTTAAAAAATTTCAAGACTATTCTATTATCCCTTCCGTTCAATCAACGCACGCAACATCCGATATGTATTGGGCAAAGGATCGGCTGGGCCCCGAAAGAGTAAAAGGAGCATACGCTTATAAAGATTTGCTAAATGCATTTGGAATGGTAGCGCTTGGCACAGATTTTCCTGTAGAAAATATTAATCCTTTGTACACGTTTTATTCATCGGTTGCAAGGAAAGATTTAAAAGGATATCCGGATGGTGGCTTTCAAATGGAAAATGCGTTGACCAGAGAAGAAACTTTGCTAGGCATGACCCGATGGGCTGCCTATTCCAACTTTGAAGAAAATGAAAAAGGAAGTATAGAAATAGGAAAGTTAGCCGATTTTGTAATCCTAGAAAAAGACATCATGAAAATAAATATCGATGAAGTTCCTAACGTAAAAGTGACACATACCTTTGTTAATGGCGAATTGGTTTACCCTAAAAAATAAAAAATATGAAAAAGATTTTTGCACTCCTTGCCACCACTACATTATTATTTTGCTTTAAATTTCCTGGCGGTGATTTTCCATTCGACAAATGGGATGCTGCTACTCTTGAAAAAGCAAATTCAGCAAAAGATGCTTCTTACTTAACCGATGAAGAAAAAAAAGTGGTGTATTACACGAACCTGGTACGTATGAACCCTAGTCTATTTGAAAAAACATATTATGCCCATTATATAGACTCTACCAAAACAAAGCCTACTTCTTTTACCAGATCACTAGCAAACGATCTAAGCACACGATTTAAGCCCATGGACATACTTACTCCTAAGGAAGATTTATCGGAGGAGGCTAAAAGCCACGCAAAAGACACAGGTAAGTCAGGAAAAATGGGGCACTTTACTTCAGATAATAAAAGTTACGCGGTAAGAATGTTGCAATTTAAATCCGTCTATGGATCAACAGCAGAAAATTGCGACTATGGCAAGCAAGATGCTTTATCTATTGTAATTCACTTATTGATTGATGAAGGTCAAGCTGCCATTGCGCACAGAAAAACACTTTTAGATAAAAACTTGAAATACGTAGGTGTATCTATTCAAGAGCATAAAAAAGAAAAGTGGACCTGCGTTATGGATTTTGCAAGTCCTAAAAAATAAGCCTAGATTTTGTAGTTCGAAAAAAACAGTGCAACAATTTGGTCTGGCTGAACTTTTAGAGCTAAAACGATAACAAATAATGCTCTAGATAATTATTTAGATTCTTAATTGCCAGATTCATATTCCATTTCTTTTTATTTCTCTTTTCAACCATATTGGAAATAGCTCTGATTTGTAGTGAAGGAATATTACTCTCTTTGCAAGCATAAAAAAAAGCCGCACCTTCCATGCTTTCCACATCAGGGTTAAAACTTTTCACGATTCGTTTAATACTTGAAATATTACCATGAACCATATTCACTGTGATTCCGTTTACTTTAGGCAACCCAGACAATAATTTTATTTTGTTTTTTCCAAAATGCATAGGCGTTGTTGTTTGAAAATTGGAAACGCCTAGTCCCAACTTATCAGCAGCAATAAATTTATTTCCATCTTCTGCTCCTAAATCAGCAAAACAATCACTTACAACATTCACCAAAGATCCTACTGGGAATTTCTTGTTAAACGAACCTGCTACACCTACATTCAAAGCAAGGTCATATTTTCTATTCAAATATTTTCCAAGACTAAAAGCAGTTGCTGTCATTCCAACACCTGTAATTAGTACATCTACTTTATGAATTCCTATTTTGCAAGTCCAAAGATTTCCTTGTTTCTTTGAAAGCATCTTTGCAAAAGGTAAAACTTCAAATTTTGTTGCAGAAACAAGCAATATTTTCATGCATCAAATATACAAATGAAAGAGGGCTTATGGAGTAGAGTTTTTTATATTTGCGACTCAAAATCAAGACGCTTAAAAAAACAGTATTTAGCAGCATAAAATGATATATATCACACGCAAAGAGCATTTTTCTGCCGCGCATAAATTATCGCGCGAAGATTGGTCGGCCGAAAAAAATCATGAAGTATTTGGCAAATGTGCAAACCCAAACTGGCACGGTCATAATTACCATTTATGGGTAACTGTGAAGGGCGAACAAAATGCCGATACCAGCTTTGTAGTAAACCTTACTGATGTTAGCGAGATTGTGCGCAGCAAGGTAATTGCTAAGCTCGACCATAAAAATATAAACCTCGATGTAGATTTCATGAAAGGAAAACTCCCTTCAACAGAAACGTTGGCCATTGAAATTTGGAATCAAATTAAAGACCCCATCAATAAATTGGGATGCGAATTACATAGTGTAAAAATTCAGGAAACCGATAATAATTACGTAGAATACTTTGGAAACTAATAACTCATGAGCACCTACAAAAAAACGGAAGAATACGACCCAACTGTTACCAAAAAGTTAGCAGAACATTATAAAGAAGTTTTAACTCTTCTTGGTGAAGATGTAAAAAGAGAGGGGCTTGAAAAAACTCCTGAACGTGTTGCCAAAGCAATGCAGTTCCTCACCCATGGCAATTGTATTGATCCAGCAGAATTATTACGCTCAGCGATTTTTAATGAAAAATACAATCAAATGGTTCTGATCAAAGACATAGAAGTTTATTCTCTTTGCGAACACCATTTAGTACCTTTTTTCGGCAAGGCGCACGTTGCCTATATTCCCAATGGCAAAATAGTTGGCTTAAGTAAAATACCTCGCGTAGTAGATGCTTTTTCTCAGCGCTTACAAGTTCAAGAAAGATTAACCACTCAAATTCGCGATTGCATACAGGAAACTTTAAATCCACATGGCGTTGCAGTGGTGATAGAAGCAAAACACTTGTGCATGCTAATGCGAGGAATCCAAAAACAAAATTCCGTAGCAACAACCTCTGCATTTACTGGTGAGTTTTTAACAGACCCTAAAACAAGAGAAGAATTCATGAACCTGATATCCGGAAAACTACATTAGAAAAATGTTTTACAGAATAAAAAAATCTATACTCCTTTTTTCAGTTTCTTTTTTTCTGGCAATTAGCGCCTACTCACAAGACTATCTTGGATTCGCTAACTCTGCTTTTGCAGGAGTAAATGGCATCGATGTTAATCCCGCTTCCATTGTAGGCAATCACCGCAAATGGGATGTAACCGTCTTTGGTCTTAATCTTGGTGTTGCCAACAATTATCTTGGCTTTCAAAAACGAGCGCTGGAGCATACAGGAACTATGTTGTATGGCGATTACCCAGCATTTAATAACAGCGATGATTTTGTAAATGATTTCATGACTAGGCGAAAATTAAAAAAGCCTATATCCGTTCACGTTGGATTAAACCTCACCCTTCCATCTTTTATGTTTACCCGCAAAAAACATAAAGATGCTTTTGCATTTACTTGCAAATCCAGAACCTATGTAAACGTTGATGGCCTAGATCCAGCCTTGGCTCAAATGGCAATTACAGGCGGCACTGACAGCACTTACTTTTTTCAAGACCTTACCGGAACTCGAATTAGCGTTCAAGCTATGCTGTGGAATGAATATGGAATTACCTATGGAAAAACTGCCATGGAAACTAAAAATGAAAGACTGAATATTGCAGGTAGAGTGAAATTGCTGCAAGGACTTTATTCCATGTATGCATACATTAAAGATGTAGATTATAAATTTTACGAAAAAGACAGCATACTCGTACTTACATCCCAAGTGAATTATGGCCATTCAAGCAACTTAGAATTTAATCCAAATGCTATAAAGTTTGGTTTTGGCGGCAGACCTTCGTTAGGCTTAGACCTCGGAGCTACCTATGAGTTTCATGCCTTAACAGATGTACGTTCCAGAATGTCATCCGAATCAAAAGCGAGTCCCTTGCAGCGCGACTACAAATACAAAATTGGATTTTCGCTTCAAGATTTAGGGTGGATAAAATTTCTGAAGCCGGAGCATGCCCGAAATTTTGCAATGAACATTGATCAAACGTTAGATTTTGGCTCTCTACAAGGTTCTGGCGAAACTCCACTTGCAGACATTGATGATACGCTAAATAAAAAATATCCCATGGATGCTAGTGATGACAAGTACAGAATGAACTTACCTACCTTGGCCAGCCTACAAGGCGATTATTATGTTGGGAAAAATATTTACATCAACTCTACCATCAACTACGCTTTTCAATTCAAAAATAATTCAAATAAAATCCACGAAATATCTACCATCAGCCTCACTCCGCGCTGGGATTGGAAATGGTTAGGTTTTTATATGCCCATATCCTACAACAAATATTCTCATATGCGTTTAGGTGCCAGCGCACGTATTGGACCACTTATCGTTGGCATGGCCGATGTTCTCCCTATAATATCTAAACGAGATGTATATGGAGTAGATATGCATGTGATGTTAAAAGTTCCGCATATTCAATTTAAAAAGAAAAATAAAAATCCAAGAAGCAAAAGTAAATTCAATGTAAACCGCGAAGAGGTAAAGAAAAAAGAGAAAAAGACTAAAACAAAAAAAGAAAAGAAGGTAAAGAAAGAAAAGAGAACCAAAAAAGAAAGAACCATAAAATCAAAGAGCAGAGATCAGAAAGTGAGAAAACATATATTCCCAAGAATAAATATATTCAAAAATAAGCGCAGACATAAGGCTAAGCCCGAAGATCGAAACAATATAATCTATTTTGAAATTTAGTCAATATTTGCGCATTTAAATGTTTTATCTTTAGCACGATGTTTGCTTATAGACAATAAAATACCATCCTATGAACTATGTTAAACTAACCATTGCATTAATATTTTCAGCCTCCATTGCTTTTGGACAAAAATCAAATGTCATTTTTTTCACCGAAAACAGGCAACCCTTTACACTAATGATGAATGGCATTTCTTACAACAATATTCCTCAGACAAATGTAAAAGTGGAAAATCTAAATCCTGACACCTACTCCACCTATATTCAATTTAAAGATTCTATTTACGAAGGGCTTACCGATAAAATAAAGCTTGAATCAGGCCAGGAAGTTACCTATACCGTTAAATATACCGAAAGCTCAAATTTAGATGAAAGTATTCGGAAGCTGAGCAAGGAAATATTTTCAACCCGCAGAAGTGAACCTGTTGAAACAAATACCGAGAAACAACCAGGCAAATACTCTCTTTCTGTATTTTCTAAAAATAAAATTACTGCATCTACAAATTCAACTTCTACTACATCTAGCAGCAACGTATCACAAAATTCCAATAGTGAACCAGAAACTTCACCTTACCGTGGAAGCGGAGATCCATTAAAAGGGTTAAACGTAGCTAAAGCAAAAGAAATGAATATTGGGAATTACTATGCTTTAATCATTGGAATAGATAAATACAAAGGCAGCTGGATACCACTAAAAAATGCAGTGAATGATGCTAAAGCAATTGAAACAACATTAAAAAACAAATACAAATTTGATAATTTCAGAATACTATATAACGAACAGGCTACCAGGAAATCTATCATAGCAGAACTTGAATGGTTAGCGCGAAACGCAAAACCTAGCGACAATGTATTTATTTATTACTCCGGTCATGGAGAATTTAAACAAGATATGAATAAAGGATTTTGGGTTCCTGTAGATGCCGAAACTGCTTCGATGGCTAATTATATTTCCAATAATGATATTCAAACATTTATGACAGGCATTAAGTCCAAACATACACTGTTAGTTTCCGATGCGTGCTTTAGCGGAGATATTTTTAGAGGCAATACTATTTCTGTACCTTTTGAGAGCTCAGAAAAATATTATAACGAAGTACATGGTCTATCTTCTCGTCAGGCTATGACTTCGGGCGGCATAGAACCTGTTATGGATGGTGGTAAAAATGGACATTCTGTTTTTGCATACTATTTTTTAAAATCACTGGAAGAAAACAATGATAAGTATTTTGATGCAGGTCAACTCTACAACAAAATAAAGATTCCGGTAGTAAACAATTCCGACCAAACGCCAAAGCTCTCTCCAATCAAAGATACCGGGGATGAAGGTGGGCAGTTCATATTTATTCGTAAATAATAATTCTGATTCCTGACTGAGCTTTGCGAACGTCAGGAAAGTTTATATTTATTAAAAAAATAAATCAACTCCTCATCGGGCAGGAAAGAAACAGCAGATTAGGCCATTGGCTGTATTCAAATTTTAGTTTACATACCCTGTTGTTAGCAAATTCCTTCGTCAACCACACATTCTTTTAACTTGGTATTCGTAAATTCGTAAAAATATTCGTTATTCGCACTTTATGAAGGCATATATTTTTCCCGGACAAGGCTCTCAATTCTCTGGCATGGGCAAAGAGATGTACGAAAATTTTGCTTTAGCTAAAGAGCTTTTTGAAAAAGCTAATAGCATTTTAGGCTTCCGCATTACCGATACCCTGTTTGCCGGTACAGACGAAGAGTTAAAGCAAACTAACATTACTCAACCTGCAATTTTTTTACACTCTGTTATATTAGCTAAAACATTAGGAGATACTTTTAAGCCCAACGCTGCTGCAGGACATTCCTTAGGAGAGTTTTCTGCATTGGTAGCAACAAATGCACTTACGTTTGAAGACGGGCTATCACTGGTATACAAACGTGCCATGGCTATGCAAAAAGCTTGCGAAGCTAACCCAAGCACGATGGCAGCAATCCTAAACTTAGATGATAAAATCGTAGAAGATATTTGTGCAGAGATTACTAACTCTGGCGAAGTAGTAGTTGCAGCAAATTATAATTGCACCGGACAACTAGTAATTTCCGGATCCATTGCTGGCGTTAACACTGCTTGCGAAAAACTAAAAGCTGCAGGTGCAAAACGCGCATTAATACTTCCAGTAGGTGGGGCTTTTCATTCTCCGCTCATGGAGCCTGCAAAAAAAGAACTTGCCGAAGCCATCAATTCAACAAACTTTGCAAAACCAATTTGTCCGATTTATCAAAATGTTACTGCTAGCCCGGTTACAGAGCCTGCTGAAATAAAAAATAACCTGATAGCTCAGCTAACTGCACCCGTGCGCTGGACACAAACCATTCAACGCATGACCGCTGATGGAATAAACTCTTACGTTGAAGTGGGACCCGGTAAAGTATTACAAGGTTTGGTTAAGAAAATAAATAAAGAAGCAGAGGTTATAAGTGCTTAAAGCCCCACCC
>CAYZTB010000020.1:0-46682 GCA_964481195.1 uncultured Bacteroidia bacterium
TTTTTTCAGAGAGTAATTGAGGTAATACAAAACCAACTTATATGAATCCATCGCTAAAGAAGAAGGCTTTTCGTACAACCATTGATGGGTATTACATCCATGATGTAAGAAAAGTTTCAAAATATACTTTTGAGGAGTTTTTACTTTTTGTAAAATACAATGAAAAAAAACATTGCTATGACATTTTTATCAGGGATAAAATATGTGAAAACAACTTGTCCAGTACCTTAGACAAAGAAATAGTAGCCAAATTTAAGCGGCATCATCCTAAGAGTTTTAATGTCATCATTCTTTCCGAATCCCAAGCTGATCTGCTGATGAATTAGCCCCCCCCCCCTTTTTTTTGTTGCAACATTTTATCATGTAAAAAATACATTGAAAATGTTGCGCCATTTTATTTTTTAGACCCGCTGCTTTCATTTTACTTTGCCTTCAAATTAAATTGTGACAAATGATTTTAAATAAAAGTTATTTCATATTTTGTTATGTGACTATGTGTGCACTGTCTGGTTTTGCGCAAACATATCCTGGCAATGACCCCCATTATGGCGCATATAAATGGAAGGACGATTTTAGAACCAAGTCCCTACCTTATCTTTCTAGCGTGTGGTGGACTGGGCACAACGATGATCATGGAGGAGAGCCGCAAGTATATTTGAATGCAAATGTTACCATAAATACAACGGAGGGGGTTGTGCTTACACAGAAACCCGAAACTGGGGTAACTTGTACCCCTTGTAAATGGTCACCTCATTACTATTCGTCCGGATTAATTCACATGTACCCGGATGTTAGTCCTACTGGTACAAGGTATACTCAGTATGGATATATTGAAGCAACAATTCAAGTGCCAAATAACTATGGTCTTTTTCCGGCACTTTGGCTTTGGTCCTGTAATTCACCGAATAATCATTATAATGAAATAGATGTTTTTGAAGTTATCCCCGGGAATACTCAGAGCAATACTACGCAACCCCTGTATGGCACAATCCATAACCAAAATACTCTGACTTCAAATCGGGGTTGCGATATCAGCCAAACCCTTAATTGTAAGGGTCCTGATACTGACCCACAAATAAATCCAATACCTGCCTCTTGACCCTAATTATGCTAGTGCTTTTCATACATATGGGGTTGAATGGACGCCTTCAAAACTTATATACTATATGGATGGAAAAGTGTACAGAAACACTATTAACCCTGGCTTTTCAAATTCCGCCCCTACAGTTCCTGGTAAAATAAACGAGCCCATGGAGATAATTATAAACTTGGCGTTATCCTCTATTGTACGCTCGAATTGGGTAAGTGGTATTGCGCCACCTGTATGTACTAATCTTAATTATCAGAGCGGGGGTTGTGTTTACAACAATTTATATCCTACTGCTATTGCTCCAAATCCTGCACCGAACAGTAGTTACTATAATGTTCCTTCATGGTACACCTCCATAAATCCCACTTCAATAAATAATGCCAGCGGAACACAAATGAAAATTAAAGAGGTAAAATATTATTCGGTAAGGAAATCGGGTGGTTGTAGTAATACAAATACTTTTACTATCACTTCAACCTCTTTTAACTGGTCGAATCCCCCGATCTCGACCCCAACACCATATGTTTATAGTGATATTAATATGAATATAAATTTTAGTGGAACAGTCTCTGTTCCAAGTTCTACGACAGGGATATTAAGAGCGACAAACAGTATACGCGTTCCATCGGGAACATCGTTATATGTTCCACCCGGCTCATCTTTGTACTTAGATGTTAATCCATGTTATTAAAATTCAAACAAACGCCCATAATCCTTAAATAAAAATGAAAACAAAAATTATTACTGCAGTTGTAATTTTAGCATCTGTTTTAGTTGCAACACAAATAAAGGCGCAATTCCAAATTACCCCATCTGGAAATATTGGTATTGGAACAACAGGACCCATATATAAGTTACAAGTATTAGGGGATCGTGCACTTTTCTCATCCAGTCAAACTCCTACTTCGGCTGCGATGATCCGATGTAATGGGGCACTTTCTACACAAACAACCCCTGATTATACATGGTATAACGAGGATCAGACAGGGCTGTTCCATCCTGCAAGTTTTAACATGGGGTTTACCGTAGGGGGAGTTGAAAGGATGAGATTGCAAGGGGGTAATCTTGGTATAGGAACACCATCTCCCACTGCTTTGTTAAGTGTGAATGGTGCTGCCAATAAAGTTGGCGGAGGTAGTTGGACAGTCTTTTCGGATTCACGATTAAAACAAGACGTACAACCCTTTAATGACGGGTTGGATAAATTGTTACAAATAAACCCTGTGATGTTTAGGTACAATGGCAAGGCTGGCATCACAAGCCAAGAATCATATGTTGGCGTTGTTGCCCAACAAATACAAAAGGTATTGCCATATACTGTTAGTGAAGTACAAATGAATATGAATCCCCTCGATAACTCATCGTCAGAAAAAACGTTGATTTTTGACCCTAATGCAATCACCTATATCTTAATTAATTCAATTAAAGAACAAAACAAAAAAATAACCGACCTTGAAACCCAGCTTTCATATTGCTGCACTAATAAGCAAGAAACTAATACTACGGGTGTTAATCCCGGCAATGGTACAGGGCAAACAAATAATGTTGCCCGCTTGCTTCAGAACAATCCTAACCCGTTTAGCCAGCAAACTAATATAGGGTATTACTTACCTACAGACACTAAATCAGCTTCGCTAATGATTTTTGATATGCAAGGCAAATTAGTTAAAACAATCGCAGTTACAAGCTTTGGAAATGCGTCCTTAACAATTAATGCAAATGAGCTCAGCGCAGGCATGTTTATGTATTCATTAATTGCTGATGGAAAAGAAGTGGATAGCAAGAGAATGATTTTGACTCAATAGATAAAAGTTTTAATATAAACAGTAAAAACCCTTCAGTCCCGATAGCTATCGGGAGAGGGGTTTTTCATTTGCATCAATTGTTAGATAGTACAGATATAGCAATCATATGCTATAATTGTACTATCCCAGAGGATAAAAACCATCCCTAATAATCCGCAAATGATTTCCTGGAAGTGCTTTTTTCCTGAAAGAAAAAAATAAGTATCTTTATGTAAAGATTTAAAGATGCCATCGCTGATAAACAGAATAACAACCAAACCGGATATTTGCCATGGGAAACCTACCATACGGGGTTTGCGTTACCCTGTTGAGAATATGCTGGAGCTCCTTGCTTCAGGGATGACTATAAATGAACTCCTTAAGGATTATCCCGATCTGGAAAAGGAAGATTTTTTGGCTTGCCTTGAATATGCTGCAAAACGCACTCATCTCAAAAGCATTTATAAACTTGCTTCGTGAAATTTTTTGTTGATGCGTAGCTTCCTCGCCTGCTTTCTCTTTTTCTGACACAGAAAGGGCATGATTCAATTCATCCTCTGGATCTTCCGGCAAAAAACGCAACACCCGACCATGCAATTCTTAAAACTATTGAATCAGAAGGCAGGATACTTATCACAAAAGACAATGATTTTATTGTCTCGCATCTTATCACCAATAAACCTGATAAATTGCTGCTGATAAGCACAGGCAATATAGACAACCCCGCTCTGTTAAAAATATTCGACAGCAACATAAAACAAATTTGCGAATTGCTCGAAATAAATTCCTTTGTTGAAGTAACAGAAAATGAAATTATTGCACACAAATGATAATAACAAAAGAAATTTCTGGAACTCTCTTGCTTAAAATTGTGGGATATTCCATAAAGATGGATTTGTCAAAAATTGCTTGATTTCGATTTTCAGGCTCTTAGTAATCCATATTTCAGAATACACCAAATCGCTCTGAAGCCATCCTTCCAGCCAATTTTTTTTCCTTCGGCATAGGTGCGGCCGTAGTAGGAAATGCCTACTTCGTAAATGCGTACGTTTGGCACGCGCGCAACTTTGGCAGTTACTTCGGGCTCAAAGCCAAAACGTTTTTCGTTGAGCTTTATATTTTTAATGATATCTGCTCTAAATAATTTATAGCAGGTTTCCATGTCTGTCAAATTCAAATTGGTAAACATATTGGAAAGGGAGGTGAGTAATTTATTTCCAATGGAGTGCCAGTAAAATAAAATACGATGCGGTTTTCCTCCTATAAAGCGCGAGCCGTACACCACATCGGCAAAGCCATCTAAGATAGGCTTGAGTAGTATGTTGTATTCTTCGGGGTTATATTCTAAATCGGCATCTTGCACAATAATACAATCTCCACTAGCAATTTCTATTCCCTTATGTATAGCAGCTCCTTTGCCCTGGTTTTGTATTTGCGAGAAAAAATTAAATTTTTGCTCTGGGTGAGTTGCAATATATTTTTCTATTACTTCTTGGGTGCTGTCCTTGGAGCAATCGTTTACAATTACAATTTCTTTTTGCATCTCGCCAACTAGCTTTACTGCCAGCACCTTATCCAAAATAAGATGAATGGTTTTTTCTTCGTTGTAGGCGGGAATTATAATTGATAATATTTTCATTGTGTGCACTAATTGCGAGCGCTGATGCTTTGATCAGCGAGAAGCAATCCCATAATTATTGTTACTTATTACTATTTAATCCAATTTGCATTTCTACCTGATTTGATTGCCCATGCTGATGCTCCAGTCAGGGTGAAACAGATCCATAATTTATTTACGTACTATTATTAGCGGACCAGTCACTCCGCAATTATTTTTATTAATGTCACCATTCTAATGCCTCTTCATATAAATCATTCCACGTTGGGTTCAAAGAATTTATGAGTGCAATTTTCTTCTTTCTTGATCCGGCTTTAATTTGTTTCTCTCTTGCAAATGCATCACCAACTCGTGGAAAGCATTCATAATATACAAGTTTATGTAAATTATAGCGAGCGGAGAACGAATCGGGATAATATTTGTTTTTATGCTTATGGGTACGAATTTTTAAATCAGAGGTAGCTCCTGTATATAAGGTAGTATTGTTCTTATTAGTCATGATGTACATAAAGCCTTTGTGTTTCATTAGCATGAGATTGCTTCGGTCGCGCCTCCCTCGCAATTACGTGTACTAGTCAATTTCCATCTCCGGAATTTCGCCCTCTACAATTAATTTACCGAGTGTAGATTTGCGAATGTGATCCACGGTAACTCCGGGCGCGCGCTCGAGTAATTTGAAACCGCCTTGAGGTAACACATCGTATACCCCAAGTTCGGTAACAATTTTTTTGATGCATCGTATGCCGGTAATGGGAAGCGTACATTTTGGAAGCAGCTTGGACTCTCCTTTTTTATTTACTTGCTGCATGGCAACAATAATATTTTTTGCAGAGGCTACTAGGTCCATGGCACCGCCCATGCCTTTTACCATCTTGCCCGGAATTTTCCAGTTGGCAATGTCGCCATCCTCGCTTACCTCCATGGCACCTAATATGGTCAGGTCTACTTTTTGTGCTCGTATCATTCCAAAGCTCATGGCGGAATCAAAAATGGAGGAACCTTTTAATAAGGTTACAGTTTGCTTTCCTGCATTGATTAAGTCTGCATCTTCTTCGCCTTCAAAAGGGAAGGGGCCCATTCCCAATAGTCCATTTTCGGATTGCAGCACAATATCAATGTTATCGGGAACGTAGTTTGCGCATAGGGTAGGGATGCCAATTCCTAAATTTACGTAGTAGCCGCTTTTTATTTCTTTGGCAATTCTTTTTGCGATTCCATTTTTATCTAACATATCAATTTGATAATTGGTTAATTTGAAGATGGTCTCCTTGCTCCGCGAACTTTGCGTCTTTGCGTGAAACGGTTCTCGCAGAGATCGCAAAGGATTATTTTTTTCTAACAGTAAGTTGTTCTATCCGTTTCTCGTAATTTGATCCTTGAAAAATTCGATGCACATAAATTCCTGGTACGTGAATATGATCGGGATTCAGCTCTCCTGGCTGTACCAGCTCTTCCACTTCGGCAATGGTAATTTTCCCGGCCATGGCTACCAGCGGATTAAAATTTCGGGAGGTCATGCGAAAAACCAAATTCCCCTGTGTGTCACCTTTCCAAGCTTTTACCATCGAAAAGGTAGGCTCGAAGGCGTACTCCATTAAATATTCTTTTTCCTGTCCGTTGTAGGTAAACTTGCGGACTTCTTTTCCGATGGCAACTTCTGTTCCAACGCCTGCGGGAGTAAAGATGGCGGGCATGCCGTAACCTCCGGCCAGCATTCGGGTAGCGAGCGTTCCTTGAGGAATTAAATCTACTTCCAATTCGCCACTGAGCATTTGTCTTTCAAACTCCGCATTTTCTCCTACGTAAGAAGAAATCATTTTCTTAATTTGTTTTTTATGAAGCAGCAGTCCTAATCCAAAGTCATCCACCCCGGCATTGTTGGAGATGCAGGTTAAATTTTTCACTCCTAATTTTACTAACGAGGCAATGCAGTTTTCGGGAATGCCGCAAAGACCAAAGCCGCCTAGCGCAATGGTCATACCGTCTTTTACATCTTTTACCGCTTCTTCCGAGTTTTTAATTGTTTTGTTCATACGAGTATAGTATCAAAAAATTTCGTCCCAACTTTTATTTTCGCTGCCTCCGGCTCCCTGTTCAATTTCTTTTTCGTATTTCTCACAATCCAGCTCCACCGTAATTTTTTTGGCAGGCTTTTCAAAATCTCCTTGATATAGATTTATAGATTTATCGGCATACACCTTTTGCATGTAGTAGGCAAACACTGGTAACGCCAGTGCAGCGCCTTGTCCTTCGTTGAGTGCAGAAAAATGTATGCTTCGGTCTTCGCCACCCACCCAAACGCCCGAAACTAAATCCGGAGTAATGCCCATGAACCAACCATCGGAATGATTTTGTGTGGTGCCTGTTTTGCCTGCCATGGGTTGTAGCAATTTATAGCGATAGCGCAAGCGTACTCCAGTACCAAATTGCACAGCTCCCTTCATCAGCTGAATCATAACGTATGCTTTTTCCTCATCCATCACCTCTTCGGTGTGCGGACGGAGATCAGAAATTACACGACCATGTTTATCTTCAATTCGTATTACAAAGGAAGGCTCAATTCGTGTGCCTTGATTTGCAAACGTACTCATGGCGCCCACCATTTCGTATAGGGAGATTTCCGCAGTGCCCAGGCAAAGTGAAGGCACCGCATCCATTGGCGAAGTAATGCCCAGCCTTCTTGCAAGCTGCACCACCGGCTCCGGACCAAACTGTTTCATGATATAGGCCGTAATGGAATTGATGGAAAGCGCCAGCGCAAAACGCAGCGTGAGCATTTTGCCATTGTATTTTTCATCCGAAGAATTGGCAGGCGTCCAAGCGGGCTGATCTGGAATTTCAAAAGTTACAGGAACGTTCGGAATTTTTTGGCATGGACTCCAACCTTCCATAATTGCCAACGCATAAACAAATGGCTTGAAGGTAGAACCTACTTGTCTTCTTGCTGTTTTTACCTGATCGTATTTAAAATGTTTGTAGTTGATTCCACCCACCCAAGCTTTTACATATCCTGTGTGAGGATCCATGGACATAAATCCAGAACGCAAAAATGTTTTGTAATAACGTATAGAGTCCATGGGCGACATCACCGTGTCAAACTCGCCTTTCCAAGAAAATACCGTCATGGGAACAGGCGTATTAAAATCTTTTTCAATTTCCTCGGCCGATAGTCCCTGTGCTTTTAAAACCCGGTAACGCTCGGAGCGCCTCATTGCCGATGCCATAATAGATTTTATTTCTTCTTTTGTTAGTCGCCAATCAAAGGGAGCATTTTTTTTCTTCGCACATTCTTTGGCAAATTTTATTTGCACCTCTTTCATGTGCTCCTCCATGGCTTCTTCGGCATAGCGCTGCATACGGGAATCGATGGTGGTATAAATTTTTAGTCCATCGCGATACACATCGTACTGCGTGCCATCGGGCTTAAGATTTTCGGCACACCATTTTTTCAAAAAGTTATCGCGCAACGACTCGCGCAAGTAAGGGGCAAGGCCAAGGTTATGATCTTCTTTTTGAAAACTTATTCCAAGAGGTAATAATTTAAGTGAGTCATATTTTGTCTGATCCAGATAATTATATTTTACCATTTGATTCAAAACAACATTCCTGCGCTGCATAGTTGTATCTGCTCTTCGCAATGGATTAAACAAGGCTGGGTTTTTACACATGCCAACTAACATGGCAGCCTGTTCGGTTTTTAAAGAATCGGGCGTGGTGTTAAAATAAATTTTTGCTGCCGATTTTATTCCTACTGCCAAGTTTACAAAATCAAACTTGTTGATATACATGGTTAGAATTTCTTCCTTAGTATATTGCTGCTCCAAGCGTGCGGCAATAACCCACTCTTTTATTTTTCGAAAAGCAAGCTGAAACTTAGTTTGGTTTTTTTCTCTGGGGAAAAGCATTTTTGCCAATTGCTGAGACAGCGTGCTGCCACCACCACCACCTTGGTCGCCACCTATCACCGTTCGAAATAGCACCCTAAACAATCCACGCAAGTCAATGCCAGAGTGCTCAAAAAATCGAGCGTCTTCGGTAGCTATCAAGCCATTCACAAGAGAGGGGCTGAGCTCTCTGAATTTAACGTTCACTCTGTTTTCGGCATAATATTTTCCAAGAATCATCCCATCGGAAGAAATAATTTCTGTTGCTAAATTCATCTTTGGATTTTGCAAGTCTTCCACGTGTGGCAAGACCCCCATCCACTCCATGGAAACAGAAAAAACTAATAAGAAGATAGATAGCAAAGGGATTACTACGAATGCCCACAAGAGGAGCAGGTATCTCCTGAGTTTATTTTTGGGAAGCAAATTCTTTTCGGATTTTCTTTTTTCGGCCACTAGATGAATTTTATGCTGCTAATATACAAAGGATAGCCTTGAATGAGATTCACTGTTTATATTTTTCCCGTAATTATTGAAAAACGAATGGTAATAATAAAAAATATGCATTTAAATTTTCTATCTTTGTTTGCCTATTACAGCCTACTAATCTTCAAAAAACATGACAACTCCCGACATTAAAATTTTCTCCGGCACCGCCTCTAGCGTATTAGCTGAGAAAATTGCCAAAGCTTGCAACGAACCACTTGGAAAAGTTTCCATGAATCGTTTCAGCGATGGGGAGTTTGCCCCTTCTTTTGAAGAAACAGTTCGAGGCAACAATGTTTTCTTGATTCAGTCTACTAATCCCCCTACCGATAATCTATTTGAATTATTACTGATGATTGATGCAGCAAAACGCGCATCAGCAAAAAATATTGTTGCTGTAATTCCATACTTTGGATTTGCTCGTCAGGACAGAAAGGACCAGCCACGTGTTCCCATTGGCGCAAAGCTAGTTGCGAATTTATTAACCGCTGCTGGAGCTACACGCATCATGACCATGGATCTTCACGCAGATCAAATACAAGGCTTTTTTGAAATGCCAGTTGATCACTTATATGCATCAACCATTTTTATACCTTATATAAAGAGCCTGAACTTATCCGATTTGATTATTGTTACTCCGGATATTGGAGGGTCCAAACGAGCAAATGCTTATGCAAAGTATTTAGGTTCTGAAATTGCCATTTGTCATAAGCAGCGCAAAAAAGCAAATGTGATTGACAGCATGACTGTGATAGGCGAAGTAGAAGGACGAAATGTTATTTTAGTGGATGATCTGGTAGACACAGCAGGCACTCTTTGCACCGCGGCCGATTTGCTAATGGATAAAGGAGCCTTAAGCGTACGCGCCATTTGCACACACCCGGTACTTTCAGGAAAAGCCTATGAAAAAATTGAGAAATCAAAACTGAAAGAAATGATTGTTACAGATACCATTCCACTTAAACAAGAATCTTCCAAGATAAAAGTTATCTCTGTATCTGATCTTTTTGCTAACGTAATAGATAAAGTACTGAGCCACGAATCTATAAGTGCTCATTTTATCATGTAAGAAAATGCTTAAAAAAATTGGCAAATTTTATTCATAAAGCTGTAAATTTTAAAGAATTTGAAGGCTGAAAATAACAACTAAAAAATTTGACTTTTATAAGGTAAGTATTACCTTTACAAACCTTTTTTAATGAATCAAACAAATAAATCTTTAATATTATAATTCATACGTCATGAAAAAACACTTACTCAAAAATGCAATTTTATTATTAGCGGTTGTCTTCTCTACAACGCTTTTCGCTCAAGACTGGACTAAACTAATGCAAGATCCAGAGGCAAATCTTTTTGATGTTCAAAAAGCATTTGAAAAATACAGAAGCGAATATGTAGCTAGTTACAAAGTTGCAAATAACGGTGCTGAACCGGTAAAAGTACCTGGACATAAAATATTCAAACGTTGGGAGTGGCTAAATGCGCCTCGTGCTTCTGCAACTGGTCAGCTTCCTGCTCCAGGCGCTACTTGGAGTGCTATGGAAAATTACAAAAAAGGATATGACAAGCCAATGGCTGGTGCTTGGGTAAACCTTGGACCTTCTTCAGTATCAGGCATTGCAGGTGCAGGACGACTTAACTTTGTTAGAGTACATCCTACCAATTCTAGCAAATTATTTGTTGGCGCACCTTCTGGCGGGCTTTGGATTTCTAATGATGATGGAAGTACCTGGACAACTAACACCGATAATTTACCTAGTGTAATTGGTTGCACGGATGTAGCTTTTGATCCTATTAATCCAAACACCATGTACATGGCTACTGGCGATGGATGGGGTGGAGACAATTATACGGTAGGTATTTTAAAATCTACAGATGGAGCTGCAACTTGGAATACAACAGGGCTTTCTTACAAAACCTCAGCGTATAGACAAATTTGTAAAATATTAGTTGATCCGGCAAATGGGAATAACATTCTTGCTGCTACTACAGGAGGGATTTATCGCAGTACAGATGCTGCTGCAACTTGGACAATGGTTCAGGCAGGAGCTTTTAAGGATATGGAATTTAAGCCAGGTACTGCTGCTACAATTTATGCAAGCGGAACAGAAGTTTGGAGATCTACCAATAATGGTGTTACTTGGACAAAAGCAACAGGAAGTATTCCTGCTGCTGCAAGTATTCAACGTATTGCTATTGCTACTACAGCTGCAGATCCAAACGTTTTATATGCTGTAGTTATGAAAGCTACTACATATGATATGGAAGGAATTTATAAATCTACTAACAGCGGAGCTAGCTTTGGAGCTAAAATAAGTACTCCAAATATTGGAACTCAAGGTTTTTATGATTTGTGTATTGCGGCAAATCCAACTAATGCCAATGAAGTATTATTAGGTGGACAAACGCAGTTTTTAAAATCAACTAACGGTGGTGTAGCATGGACTACTGCAATTGGCAGCATGCACGTTGATTTTCACGACATTGTTTATACCAATGGTACAACAGCTTATGTAACTAGCGATGGTGGTGTTTGGAAATCATCCAGCAGTACATTCACAAGCTGGACAAACAAAAGTAATGGGTTAAATATTTCTCAAAAATATGGATTTGGCCATTCTGCTACAGCAGTATCGCCTATCATAGTAGGAAGACAAGATAATGGAACAGATTTATATAATGGCGCTTCATGGGGAAATACCATGGGAGGAGATGGGATGCTTTGCTTTGTAAGTTGGGGTTCTAATAGTAACATGTGGGGGTCTCAGTACAATGGCTCATTAAATCGCTCTACAAATGGTGGCGGATCTTGGTCTGCAATGAGTGGCATATCTGAAGCTTGTCCTTGGGTAACAGAGTGGAACGAAGATCCAAATACTGCAGGAACGGTTTACGCTGGATGCGCCAACGTTTGGAAAGCAACTGCAGGAACTTTTACTAAACTTTCAGGAAATGTAGCAGGTACAAGCACAGTTTCTATTACTGCAATTGCAGTATCTAAAGCTAATAGTCTAACCATGTGGGCAGCAAAGGGCGGAGCCTTATATAAGTCTACTAATGGTGGAACTTCTTGGACACAACAAACTGCGGTACCATCCGGTACTATCACGGATATTGTTTGTCATAACACTGATGTGAACAAAGCGTGGATCTCTTTTTCAGGATACACAAACTCATTAAAAGTTTTACAAACTGCTGACGGTGGTACAACATGGACAAATCTTTCAGCCTCTTTGCCAAACATTCCAGTTAATTGTATGGCAAATGACAAGAATGGTAATGATGCCCTATATATTGGTACAGATGCAGGTTGCTTTTTTAAAGATGCAACGCTTAGCGTATGGCAGCCTTTTTCTACTGGATTACCAAACGTAAATATTTCGCAAATCGAAATGCAATATTCATTAAATAAAGTACGCGCTTCTTCATATGGCAGAGGCATGTGGGAGTCTACATTATATGTTGCAGGAGCTTACCCTCCTGATGCAAACTTTGCAGGTAGTGTATTGATTGGCTGTCCAGGGTTAGGAGTTCAGTTTACTGATTATACTGCAGGATCTCCTACATCATGGAGTTGGAGTTTCCCTGGCGGTTCTCCTTCAACTTCTACACAACAGAATCCTTTCGTTGCGTATAACACACCTGGAACATATTCTGTTTCTTTAACTGCAACAAATGCAAATGGTTCAGATTCACAAACATTTACTAGCTATATCAGCATAAGTTCTGCAGCAGCAGCACCTACGGCAGCTGGTAAAACAATTTGTGGACCCGCACCTGTGTCTATAACTGCTACACCTTCTTCTGGAACAGGAACGGTTCGTTGGTGGAATGCTCCAGCAGGTGGCAGCATCATTGGTACTGGAAATACATATTCTGCAACTTTATGGGGAACTCAAACAATCTATGTAGATCAGTCTTTCCCTTCTGCAAATATTGACTTTGTTGGTGCTCAAGACAACACATTAGGTGGCGGAGCAGTATTTACAGCAAATGATATTCGCGGTCTTTATTTTGATGTTGCAAAACCAGTAATTATTAATACTGTTGACGTATATGCTACAACTGCAGGCATGAGAACAATTGAAATATTGGATGCAAATGGTAACTGGGTTACAGATACTACCGTTAACATTCCAGCAAGCCCAACCACTCCAGCTACTGTAACTATTAATCGTACTGTTTATCCTGGTACAAATTACTTTATTAAGTTACGTGGCTTAGTAGATTGTTACAGGAACAGCGATGGAGCAGCGTATCCATATATTGATGGAGGAAGTAGCGCTGTTACAATTACAAATAGCAATGCAGGTGCTCCAGGATATTATTATTTCTTTTACAACTGGCAATTCACTAATATTATTTGTAACACGGGAAGAACAGCGGTGCTTATTACAGACACATGCTCTTTAACTGGCGTTAACGAAATATTTGCAAACAACCAGTTAGACGTGTATCCCAACCCAAATGAAGGTTTGTTTACCGTGTCGTTTAACACTTCTACACTTGACAACTATGTTGTGAAAGTGGTTAACGCAATTGGCCAAACAGTTTACGAGCAAAAACTAGAAAACTTCAGTGGTAAATATTCTAAAAATATTGATATTACTACATTCAGAAAAGGAGTTTACATGTTAAGTGTTTCAAATTCTAAAAACGAAACGATTAAAAAAGTTATAGTTCATTAATTTAAATTTATCTTTTATTAAAAGGGTCTCCATTTGGAGACCCTTTTTTTTGCTCTAATATCGAGCCTCAAATACTTTGATTTTAAAAATATAATGTCTACCTTTAACCCTGTTTTAGAAAAGAATAAAATCACTACATCCTTATAAACTTTATCTAATGAAAAAATCAATCCTCAAAGCACTTTTACTATTTATTACATCAATTATTACCCCGGCAATATTTGCTCAAGATTGGGTAAGTATGATGAAAGACCCGAATGTGAATTTTTTTGAAATTCAAAAAACATTTAATCAGTATTCTGCGGAGTACGTTTCTAATTATAAAAAAGTAAATGGAGCCGAGCCTACTCGCATTCCAGGTGAAAAAATATATAAAAGATGGGAATGGTTTAATGCCCCTCGCGTTTCTTCAACGGGAGAGCGCTACGCACCCGATGTAGCATGGAGGGCGATGGAAACCTATAAAAAAGGCATGGGCGTGCACGGAGCAGGTAATTGGACATTTATTGGCCCTTCAACTGTTGGAGGCATGTCGGGAGCAGGAAGAGTAAATGCCATTCGCGTACATCCAACCGATCCTAATAAGTTATATGCTTGTACACCTGCTGGCGGACTTTGGATTTCTACAAATGGTGGCACAAGCTGGACTACCAACACAGATAATTTAGAACATGTAATTGGCTGTACCGATGTTGCCTTTGACCCTACAAATCCAAACATCATATATATGGCAACAGGTGATGGCGATGCGGGAGATAACTACACAGTGGGATTATTAAAATCTACGGATGGTGCTGTTACCTGGAATAAAACCGGACTAACTTTTGCGATGGGAGTAGGAAGGATGATGAGTAAAGTTCTTGTTAATCCCAACAACGGCAATATTATTCTTGTAGCAACTTCTGCAGGGATTTATCGAAGTACTAATGCAGGAGCTACTTTTTCACTTGCAATAAACTCATCAACAGCGCTTCCTGTTTCTGGCTCATTTAAAGATATGGAGTTCAAGCCAGGAGATCCTAACACAGTTTATGCTTGTGGTTCAGAATTTTACAGATCTACAGATGGAGGAGCTAATTGGTTGAAAGTTACTTCTGGCTTACCTGCTGCTTCCAATGTAAGTCGTATGGCAATTGCTACGTCAACTATTGACCCTACAATTATTTATATGATTGTAGGATTGCCAGGTCCCAATTATGGTACCGAAGGGTTTTATAGATCTACCACAAGTGGTACAAGTTTTTCAAAACTTAGCACCCCTAATATAGGAACACAGCAGTGGTACGATTTAGCAATTGGAGTAAATCAAACAAATGCACAGGAAGTATTAATTGGAGGACAAACTCAGTTTATGAGATCTACTAATGGCGGAACTTCATGGTCAAATGTTGCGGGGTCAACTCACGTAGATTACCATGATGCAATGTATACTACTGGAGCCACTTGCTATTTAGCTAGTGATGGAGGTGTTTGGAAATCTACCAATAGTGGTACTTCTTGGACTAACTTGAGTAACGGACTCGCAATTGCGCAGATGTATGGATTCGGACAATCCACTTCTAATCCAAATTTAATAATTCAAGGATGGCAGGATAATGGCACTAATCTTTATTCAGGAACTTGGAACGCTACCAATATTGGAGGAGATGGGATGCTTGCTCTCATCAGCTGGAATTCAAATGCTAATATGTGGGGTACTTCGCAGTACGGGCGTATTATGCGCAGTACCAATACTGGCGGATCATTTTCTACCGGAACTTCTGGAATAACGGAATATAATGGCGGAAACGCACCTGCCCCTTGGGTAACAGAAATTGTAGAAGACCCTGATGCTGCTAGTACTTTGTATAGCGGATTTAGTAACGTATGGAAAAGTACAAACGGAGCAACTTCATGGACTAAGCTAGGAACAATAGGTTCTGGAACAGTATTCGTACAATCTATAGCTCCAGTGCCAACAACAAACGGACAAGTAATTTGGGCAGCTAAAGGAGGAGAGCTTTACAAGACAACAAATGGGGGATCTACTTGGGTGCTTGTAGGAGGAGGAATAGCAAATGGCAATATATCAGATATCGTTTGTCATCCTACGGATGTAAATAAAGCTTGGGTATCATTTTCGGGATTTTCAAACTCTATTAAAGTTTATGGAACTTCTAATCAAGGAACTTCATGGACTAATTTATCCGGATCAATTCCAAACGTACCTGTAAATTGTATTACCATTGACAAAAATGGTAACGATGCCTTGTATATTGGTACTGATATTGGAGGATTTTTTAAAGATGCTACGATGAATATTTGGCAGCCATTTTCTGGAGGGCTTCCCAATGTTATTATAACTCAGCTTGATATTTATTATGCAGGATCTAAAATACGAGCATCTACGTATGGAAGAGGAATGTGGGAATCTACACTTTATGCACCGGGAGCTTATGCGCCAGATGCAAACTTTACTGGAAATAATTTAATTGGATGCCCGGGATTAGGAGTTCAATACACAGATTATTCTGCTGGATCACCAACATCTTGGAGCTGGAGTTTCCCCGGAGGATCTCCTTCTTCCTCAACTGCGCAGCATCCTTTTGTAGCGTATAACACACCAGGAACTTATTCAGTTTCATTATCTGTAACAAACGCTAATGGAACAGATGTTCAATCGTTTACCAATTATGTTACCATCAGTACAAGCCCTAATGCAGCACCAACTACAACAGGAACTTCTTTCTGTGGTCCAGGAGTTGCTAATTTATCCGCAACACCCGCAGCACCTGGAACAGTGCGTTGGTGGAATCAACCTGCAGGAGGAAATATTGTAGCTACAGGTAACACGTATTCGCCAAACATTTGGGGAACAACCACCTATTATGTTGATGAAGCATTCACCGCATCAGGTATTGACTTTGTTGGAGCACAAGATAACTCTATTGGTGCAGGAGCATACTTTACCGCAAGCGACATTCGTGGATTGTATTTTGATGTAGCAAAGCCAGTGGTAATTAACACCGTAAAAGTATATGCACAATCTGCAGGGGTGAGAACTATTGAAATCATAGACGAAAATGGAAACATGGTCTCTGACACTACAGTCAATATTCCTGCCAGTCCTACAACTCCTGCAACGGTTACAATTAACCGAACAGTATATCCTGGTAATAACTACTTCATCAAATTTAGAGGAACGGTAAATTGCTGGAGAAATTCATCAGGTCCAGCTTACCCTTATATTGATGGAGGAAGTAATGCAGTTACAATCACTAATAGTAATGCAGGATCAGCGGGATACTATTATTATTTTTACGATTGGCAATTCACAAACATTGTTTGTAACACAGGAAGAACTCCAGTAACTGCAACAGACACCTGCTCGTTAACAGGAATAAATGACATTTCTTTATACGGAAAGTTAGATGTTTTCCCAAACCCTAACAACGGGCACTTTGTTGTTGACTTCACAGTAGGACAGCTTGACAACTACAATGTAAAAATCACTAACACGGTAGGGCAGATTGTTTATGAGGAGGCATTAAACAATTTCAACGGACAGTATAAAAAGACACTAGACATCGCTACGTTCGGGAAAGGAATTTATATGCTTAGCATTACAAATTCTAAAAATGAAATGCTAAAGAAAGTAGTAGTGTACTAATCAAGCAAGTAACGAGTAATATAAAAAGACTTGCAGAAATGCAGGTCTTTTTTATTTACGAATAAAAATAAATTGCCCTGATGCTCGCTTCACTCGATCAGGACTTTTTGTATTATTTTCTTATGAATATGAATTGCCCACCTTCATCGCCTGCGTTTTTTACCGGTTGAAGAATGGGCTTTTGGTCTGAGTTATTTGCCACAGGAATTTTAAGTTTTTCAAATACTTGCGATGCATCAAAATAAATTCCTTGATTATTTCGTAACGCCTGTAAAAAGTAATACGCAAATACAGAATGCCCGTCACGTCCTCCATCCATTACGGGCTCAATGCCTCCGGAAGTCATGGCTTGCCTGGATTTTAGATTATACGTTTCAGAATAATATTTTTCTGGTGAGTCCATTTTAACAGCAACCGTATTTCCTCTGAAAATATCTCCACTGAAACATGCATCAGAAACAAGAAGCGTATGCTTTGCTTTTATCCCACTTAAAAAAGTTTGAAGGTCGGAGTTGGAAATGTATGCAGCCACCGAAGTTGTTTGTGCATCGGCAGGGACCCAGTATCCTTTGTTAAGGGATTTATTAAACTCTCCATGTCCGGAATAATAGATGAACACATTGTCATCTTCGGAGACATTCTCTACCAGCCATACCATGGCGTTAATTACATTTTCGCGGGTTGCTTGCTCGTCATACAATGTTTTGAAATGGTCGAAGCGATATTTATTTTTTAGCAACAACTCTACGGCTTGTGCATCGCGCACTGCATTTTGAAGCGAGCTCCATTGTCCCTTATAATTATCTACTCCAATAATGAGCGAGTAAAATTTTCCAGTACCAATAGTAGTTTTGCTTTTAGTAACATTAAGTCCCTTAAGTGGATCGCCACTGCCCCTATACACATCTTTTTCAGATACTACACGCTCCCCATTTTTTACAAAAACATTTGGAATGCGATCGCTTTCGCCAGTTTTTCGATTGGACAGAAAAAGAAATTCATTTTTTCCTACAACCATTATTATTTTTTCGAGTGTAAAACCGCCATCTATAATATCAAATTCTGGGGTTTCAAATTGCACAGAACCAAAACTTTCCTTAAAAGATTGCGCATCGTCCATAGAAACTCGTACACGTAATTTACCTAACCCGATAATAGAAATATTAAACTCCTCTTTATCGGCATCGTAATTACTTAATGTTGCCGTATTTAAGTCAATGGCCTGCCCAGCATAATAGGCAACGGCCTCGCGGGTATGTTTTTCAACAATATTTTTTCTGTTTACCTCATTCACTCTTTTTTGAAACGCCTCTGTTTTTTCAAACTCACCACGTTTTTCCCAGGCTTTTACTTTCATGGATACGTAGTTTGCCACACTCTTTTCCGGTGTGCCTGAAAGTTTTAAGATATTCATGCCGCACTTCACTGGCTTTGAATCGTAATTATAGGGCGTGCATTTTTCAGCAGCTAATACAAAGCCGCCATCGGCAGCAGCTATTATTTTATAAGGACGATC
This sequence comes from uncultured Bacteroidia bacterium, assembly GCA_964481195.1. Lineage (GTDB taxonomy): Bacteria > Bacteroidota > Bacteroidia > Palsa-948 > Palsa-948 > Palsa-948. The sequence continues at coordinate 18,716 of CAYZTB010000020.1, forward strand.
GTTTAATTCTTTCCCAAGATTTTTCGACCAAATCATTTTTCCGGCATAGTCGTATTTTACAAGAGCAATATCATCGCTGTTTGTCTCGCGTGAATTAGTTTGTCCGCAAATAATATAACCATCTTCTGCAATTGCAATGCCTTGGGCTATGTCTTTAGAAATATCTCCAAATGTTTGCTCCCAAATTAACTCTCCCTTTTCATTTAGGAGCAAGGTCCAAAAATCTTCGCTTCCTTTTCCTTTTGAATTTGCGATTCCACTTACTAGAATTTCATTTTTATTTGTTACAACCACATCATTAAAGGAGTCTTCTTTTTCTCCGCCATATATTTTTTCCCAAATCTTATTTCCATTTTCATCGAGCGCCATCACGAGTCCCATATCATCCTTGTATTTATCCTCTCCGCTGGGCTCAAAGTATCCTGCAATAATTAGTTTATCGTTTAACTCGGTAATGGCATTGGCATGCGTTCTCCAATGACCTCCAAACTGCTTATCCCAAACCTTTTCTCCGGAAGAATTTAGTTTTATCACCCAGGCTTCGATGGTGCTGGAGGAAACCGTCATTTTACTTCCACAAATCATCAGCTCACCATTTTTTGTAGCAATAATATTTTCTGCTTTATCATCAAATTTTCCTCCGTACGTTTTTTCCCAAACCAACTCTCCCTTTTCATCCACCTGAATAATCCAGAAATCATGCCCCCCTTCGCCCTTGGAATCCGTGCGACCTGCCGCAACATAACCACCAGCAGGAAGAGCAACTATACTTGAAAGTACGTCCGAATTTCCATATCCAAAAACTTTTTGCCATATTTTATTGCCCTGAAAATCCATTTTTATAATGATTCCATCATACGTCTGGTTTGAATCATTATATGTAGCTCCACATATTACTAGTTCGCCCATGGAATTAGAGCACAACCCATAAGGCCTATCATATAAACTTTTTGAAAAAGAAGATTCCCACTCTACAGTAGGCTGTGCGAAAATGCAAGTAGGCAAAAGAAATGCAAAAAGTAAATTTTTCATTCGCAGTATTATTTTTTTAGAAATGAGTTTATGGCTTTCGTGATTTTTTCCCATTCAATTAAAAAGCCATCATGCCCATACGAGGAGTCAATAATTTTAAGTCTAGCATTCGATAAATTTTTAGCCAGAAATTTTTGTTCGGCTGAAGGGCAAAGAATATCGCTGCTCATGCCAATGACAAGCGTTTTTACTTTAATCTGTTTTAGTACGCTTTCAAGGGTTTTAATTTTTAATTTTTTACTTCTCCCTCTTAGCAAATTATGACTGTCCATAGATTTGGAAAGTATACGATATGATTGCCCACAAAATCGCTTAACCAATTTTTCGCCCTGATAATTTATGTAGGAACTCGCTTTATGATTTTCAATTTTTTCTGAATCTTCTTCTGTTTGCTGCTCAGCAAAAGTTTCGTAGTTACGATAGGTGAGCATACCAATAGCGCGTGCTGCTTTTAGTCCACCAGCTCCGGCATTGTCAGCATCGCTTGACCAGCTTGCATCTGCTTCAATTGCCAAGCGCTGAGCCGTATGAATAGCAATTCCCCAAGCAGATTCTTTGGCCGAAGTATTCATAAGTACTTGTTTTTCAAATAGTTTAGGCTCTATTACTGCCCATTCCAAAAGCTGATAAGCTCCCATAGAGCCACCTGCACCAATGGCTATTTTTTCAATTCCTAAATGTTTTCTTAAAATTATGTGCGCATTTACCATATCCCGAATGGTAATGAAAGGGAAGGAGCTATAATATTTTTTACCCGTTGCAGGATTGATACTATGCGGCCCCGAAGAACCATAGCAGGATCCAAGAATATTTGCACACACAACAAAATATTTATTGGTGTCAAAAATTTTCCCTTCACCAACCAAACCATTCCACCAGTCTGCTGCGTCAGAGCTGGCTGTCAAAGCATGACAAATCCAAATCACGTTATTCTTTTTTTTATTCAGCGTTCCATAGGTATGATAAGCAATCTCTATAGATGGGAGTGAGTCCCCAGCTTCAAGAGAAAAAGAGTGGCCATATTTTAATAAATGCTTACTCATGGTATTTTACCCTTAGGCCCTCTTTTGGAGGGGTTTTGGGAGACCACAAATATAAATCTTTCCCTACCTTTGGCCATCATGAAGATCTCATTAAAAAGAATAGACGATGCCTTTAATTTTGAGGCAAAGAACGAGGATGGCAGAACCGTGCTCATAGATGCAGCAGAAAAAATTGGCGGTCGCAACCAGGGTGTTCGTCCCACGCAGATGTTGCTAATGGCATTTGCTGGGTGTAGCGGAATAGATATTATTAGTATTCTGAAAAAACAAAAACAGGTAATAGAAGATTTTCAGGTAGAAGTGGAAGGAGAGCAGGAAAAACTGGAGAACCAAGGAAAAGTATTTACCGATGTGAAAGCTATATTTATGCTAAAGGGAAACATTGATCCGCAGAAAGCAAAACGAGCAGCAGAACTATCCATCGAAAAATATTGTTCGGTAGAAAAAACACTAAGACTAGCGGGAGCAAAAATAAGCTACGACCTTATCCTGAACGGAGAAACCTTGTAATTTTGAAAAATGAAAAGTAAGATTGATACACTTCTTGCCGAAGTTGAGGGCCTTAAAGTTGAAACAAAGGAACAACTTGAGGAGTACCGATTAAAATTTTTAGCTAAGAAAGGAATCCTTACCGGTCTGTTTGATGATTTTAAAACTCTTGCCAATGAAGAACGCAAGGAAGTAGGTAAGCATCTTAATGATTTGAAAAATAAGGCGCAAGAAAAATTTAATTTATTAAAAGAAAAATTTGAGGGAGGGGAAGAGACCGCATCTTCCGATTTAGACCTTACTCGTCCGGCCGAGCCCATTGCGTTAGGTTCCCGCCATCCAATTTCTATCGTACGAAGTCAGATTGTAGATATTTTTTCCCGCATCGGATTTACCATAAAAGAAGATCGCGAGATAGAGGACGACTGGCATAATTTTTCTGCTTTGAACTTACCAGAAGATCACCCGGCAAGAGATATGCAGGATACGTTTTTTGTCACCCCCTCTTCCGTCTCCCCAAAAGGGGGAGAAACCAAAGCAGCACAATCCTCTCCCCTTGGGGGAGAGATGGAGAGGGGTGGAAATTTTGTACTACGCACCCACACCTCCTCCGTTCAGATACGTATAATGGAAAATACCAAGCCTCCTATACGCAGTATTTTTCCCGGACGTGTATTCAGGAAAGAAAATATTTCGGCTCGTGCACATTGCTTTTTTCATCAAGTAGAAGGATTGTATGTAGATGAAAATGTCTCGTTTGCAGATTTAAAACAAACGCTGCTTTATTTTTCTCAGGAAATGTTTGGCGAGAAAACAAAAATCAGAATGCGTCCTTCTTATTTTCCTTTTACAGAGCCCAGCATGGAAGTAGATATTTCCTGTTTCATCTGCGACAGCAAAGGATGTTCCATTTGCAAAGGCAGTGGTTGGGTAGAAATATTAGGTTGCGGCATGGTACATCCTAAAGTGCTGGAGAATTGTTGGTCTCAATCCCTTCGGGATAAAATTGATTCAAAGAAATATACCGGCTTTGCTTTTGGTATGGGCATAGAGCGTATTGCCATGCTCAAATACCAGATTAACGACATACGTTTATTTTACGAGAATGATGTGAGGTTTTTGGAGCAGTTTAAGAGTGCCTGATACCCCTGATTTCACCCCTGATTTCACAGAGGAACACAGATTTTTGGAATTTGTATAGGAACATATATTTCCGAGTAATTTCAGAAAATAAATTTTTACAAAAAAGATTGTATTATAGTAATTTTTGACTGCTATCTGAGATAATCTGTGTAATCAGTGGCAAGATTCACCACAGAACGCGGATAAGCACAGATTTTTTGCAATGTCATTTCTAATTCTTACCTTTAGCCTTCCAATTAATTTTAATGAAGAAAGCTTTACTCGTTATATTTTTTCTTAGCTCTTTTCGCTTATACGCACAAACAAATATGTATCATCCTTTTCCGGATTCATATGCGGTATGGAATGTATGGTTCAACATGAATTGTTTTTCTAGTGGGTATGCGAATGTGGAATATACTATACAAATAGTAGGAGATACAGTAATTAATAGTCAGAATTATCACAAGTTAAACGTCCCTTATCGAGTAGATAATTCGATTGGAAACTGTAATGGAGGGCAATCTATCGGGTATAAAGGAGCAATTCGATAAGATGTTTCTAACAAGAAAGTCTTTATTATTCCACCCTTGTCTAATACCGAAGAACTACTGTATGATTTCGCACTACAAATAGGAGACACGATAAAGGGATTTATTTCAACGTTTAGTCCACAGCCTGATGTTGTACAGAAAATCGATTCAGTATTAAATAGGAAAGAATTACCGCAAAAGATGGAATATTAACCTTTGTCTAAATCAACCATTAGTGATAATAGAAGGGATTGGGTTTATTTACGGATTAATTCAAAAATCTCCGGGCTGTATTATTGATGAATCCAGCTATGAAATTTCTTGTTTTAGTCAGAATGGAAAAACACTTTACCCAGACACTATTACGAATTGCAATCCACTATTAACTGCCACCGAAGAAACAGATAAAGATGTTTTAATATTAAATGTTAACCCCAGCCCTACTTTAGGAACTGTAAATATCAGCAGCAAGGGAAAAATTCAATATTCTGTTTATGATATTTTCGGAAGGCATATTTTGCAATCACAATTTCCAACATTCGATTTATCGCCCTACCCCAAAGGAATTTATTTTGTCAAAATATTTTCAGAAGGTAAAGCAGCTACGAGAAAAATTGTCTTGCAATAATTTTTGGCTGTTATCTGTGAAAACCTGTGCTATCTGTGGCAAGAAATGTATTCACCACAGATTACATAGATAACGACAGATTGATAATAGCCTAACTTGAAACTTTTAACCTTGAACTTTCAACTTATTTCTCTCCCCAACGAAAAGTCTTAATATCTAAGCCACATAAATCCAGCACACGGTCTATAACCGTAGCAGCGAGTTGTTCAAAGTCTTTTGGTTTGCTGTAAAAGGAAGGCGAGGCCGGACAGATAATTCCACCGGCTTCGGTAATGGTTTTCATATTGTTTATATGAATGAGGCTAAGAGGAGTGTCGCGCTGCACTAAAATTAATTTCCTGCGTTCTTTTAAAATCACATCAGCCGCACGGGTAATTAGATCGTTGGACATCCCGCTTGCTATTCTTGCCATAGTGCCCATAGAGCAAGGACAAATAATCATGGTGCGAAAGTTGGCAGAGCCCGAAGCAAAAGGTGCGTTGAAATCAGATTTGGTATAAAATTTAATTTTCAAATTAGTCGCATCTTCAATTTTTGAAGACGGAACAGGGGTGGGGCTTAATTCCGTTTCCCAAACCTGCTTAGCATTATCACTCATTACAATGCCTACTTCTTCTATCTGAGATTCCAATTGTTGTAATTTATCCAGCAACACTTTTGCATAAATTGCTCCGCTGGCACCTGTAATACCTACTATGATTTTATGTTTATTCATATTGTTAATACCCATCCTAAGTCCTTCCTCAAGGGAAGGACTTGCAACATTACCCCCTTCCTATTGGGGAGGGCAGGGGTGGGGTCTTCTGTTTTACGATACGCATGCACTTAATAGAAAGATCGGTAAAAATTAATTTTCCACTTCCGTTTCGTTCGATGTGAATGATTGCTTCGTTTAATTCATCCGCTAATTGTTTGCAAAGATTGCCGTCTAGCAAAGTAGAAAGTTTTTGTACAAACTCTAACTCCTCTCCATCTACTCGCAGTAATTTTTTATCTCCATACATGCCCACCACACATTCCCGAATTATATTTAGTCCGTACAGCAAAAATGCTTTTTGATTTTCTCTTCCTACTTTGGAGTTTGCTATTTCCTCAACCCAGCCAATCACGGATATCACATTAATTTTAAAGATCATTCGCATCCACTCTCTGAATTTGTGCAACGATACATTTTCTGCCGGATCTTCATTCAATAATTTTAAGGCTGCATTATAATTCCCGTCTGCCAAGTAGGCTATGCGTCCTGCATCTTTTGCTGATAGTTGATGATGCTCTATAAGGGCCTCTTTAATTACTTCATCAGCAAGACGGTTAATTTTTACAAGTTGCGTACGAGAGTAAATGGTACGAAGCAGTGCTTCCTCATTTTCAGACACTAAGATAAAAAGTGTTTTATCGGGAGGTTCTTCCAGAATTTTTAAAAGTTTATTGGCTGCGGAATGATGCATCTTTTCAGGCATCCAAATAATCATGATCTTAAATTCTCCTTCGTAGGTAGTGAGCGACAATTTTCGTAGTATCTCAGCACTTTCTTCAACGCCAATGATGGGCTGTTTGTTTTCCGCATCCAAGTGGGAAAACCAATCCGATAAATTTAAATAGGGGTTATCTAAAAATGCCTCTCTCCATTCAGTAGCAACATCGGTACTTTTTTCCACTTCCCCTTTTTTAATAGCGATCGGATACACAAAATGTACATCGGGATGAACGAGCTTTGAATTTTTTATACAGGATGCACATAGGCCACAAGCTTCACCACCCCTGCGTGTTTTACAAAGAATAAATTGAGAATAGGCAGTTGCCAGCGGCAGTGAGCCTGATCCTACAGCTCCAAGAAATAATTGTGCATGGCTCACGCGGTTTTCTTCCACCGAATGTACCAGACGTTTTTTGACTTCTTTCTGACCTATAATATCCTTGAAAAGCATACCTCAAATATAGCCACAGAATGCTAAGAATCTATCAGAAATATCATTTGTTCTATAGCGCTATTCTGTTAATTTTGTATCGAATTTCTTCCAAAGCTTATGAAAACAGTAGATAGTATAAACTTCAAAAATAAAAAAGCCATAATCCGAGTGGATTTTAATGTTCCGTTAGACGAGCAATTTAGTGTTACTGACGATACTCGTATTCGTGCTGCCATACCAACACTGAAAAAAATTCTCAATGATGGAGGGAGTGTGGTACTTATGTCACATCTAGGAAGGCCCAAAGGAGGCTATGAGGAAAAATTTTCCTTAAAGCACATTGTGGGTGTAATTGAAAAACTTTTAGGGGTTCATATTCAGTTTGCAAACGATTGCGTAGGCGAAGCAGTAAAAAAAGTTGCCTCTGACCTTAAGCCCGGAGAAGTGTTGTTACTAGAGAATCTTCGTTTTCATAAACAAGAAACAACAGGTACTGAGTCTTTTGCCAAAGAGCTAGCCTCATTAGGCGATGTATATGTAAACGATGCATTCGGCACAGCTCATCGCGCACATGCATCTACCACTATCATTGCTCAATTTTTTTCTGATGCAAAATGCTTTGGCTATGTAATGGCAAATGAATTATCCAGCATTAAAAAAGTACTGAACAACCCTGAAAAACCATTCACGGTAATTATTGGAGGAGCCAAAGTCTCTGGAAAAATATTGCTGATTGAAAACCTACTAAACAAAATTGATAACCTCATCATTGGAGGCGGCATGGCTTACACTTTTATTAAAGCATTGGGAGGCAAAGTTGGAAGTTCGCTGGTAGAAGAAGATAAGCTGGACATAGCGTTAAAAATTTTAAGCGATGCAAAGGAAAAAAATGTAAATATTTATCTTCCAGTGGACACTATTGTAGCTGACACATTTTCTAATAATACTACCAACAAATCTTCGGATATTAGGGAAATTCCGGATGGATGGATGGGGCTGGACATAGGGGAACGCACAGAAAAAATTTATGCTGACGTAATAAAAAAATCAAAAACCATTTTGTGGAATGGTCCCATGGGCGTTTTTGAAATGAGCAGCTTTGAGCATGGCACTAAAGCTACTGCCAATGCTGTGGTAGAAGCTACTGCGCTAGGGGCGTATTCATTAATTGGAGGTGGAGATTCTGTTACAGCCATCAATAAATATAAATTAGGAGATAAGGTAAGCTACGTATCTACAGGTGGAGGAGCACTCTTAGAATATATTGAAAGTGGCAATTTACCTGGAGTAGCAGCTATTGAGAAATAAGACCCCACCTAAATCCTCCCCGAAGGGGAGGACTTGTATGCAGTTAGTCTGAAGTTGGTTTGTTATCCATAAAAGGAATTTTTATCATCTCTCCCATTTTACTATTCCTTAACCCGGGTATAATAAGTGGTGCTATTTTCCCAACAGGCTTATAAAGCAATGATTTTTCGGTAACCGGTAGAGGCTCAGCAACAAAACTTAACGTTATTGCGTTAAAAATAAAAATGAACATACTGCTGATTAACCCAAACTTTAACATTCCAAAAATTCCACCAGCAATTTTATTTACAAAGCCCAAGGAAACAGCTTCTACAATGCGTTCCAAAAATTTAGCAAGCAGGAACATGCCGATTAGAATACCTAAAAAAATTATTGCAAACGATACGATGGAAAGGTATTTTGTTTCCCAGCCCCAATTTGCTTGAATGTAGTTTGCTAAAAAATCCGAAAACTTAATTCCTGCCCATATGGCTAATCCAAGAGCTACTATAGAAGAGGCTTCAATAATAAGTCCTTTCGTAAATCCTTTATAAAGTCCCCAAAGCAAGGGAATAGCAATAATAATATCTACATAGTTCATGGGCTATAAATTTTTAATCAGGACTAAAGTATGGATTTAGGGAGGTGGGAAATTTGTTTTTTAATTTGTTAATGAACAAGGCGCTGTGAAAATCAGAGTAATCTGTGGTGCAAATTAGAGCTTACCATAGATAGGCGCAGCTTGACTACAATTATTACGAATAATTTTTGGTAGAGGGTCAGTTTGGCAGTTCTCTGTTTTCTTTGTGCTGCATTTTCTTGGTGTCTTTGTGGTTTCTGTATTTTTAACCCACCTGCCGTCTAACCCTAATATTTGATGTTGGGCAGGCAGCCTTTTACCACAAAGCACATAAAGATGCAATACACAAAGCCCACTAAGAAATAATAACCGTTTAAACTGACTCACTACAGTATTTTATTATACCAGGTTTGTACATTAGTAAATTCGTAATTTAGTAGCAATGGATTTAGAACAAGAAAAGCAGTGGAACGACATTTGCAAAAAACTCTCTTTGCAATTTGATCAAGACCTTGATTTGCAGGGCATATTATTTTTAATTGGAGTTCAAGAGCTAGGCAAAGGATACAAAATATTCGCCAAGGACGAAAAAGTAGAGCTCATGCATATTGCAGTTTGTAAATTGTTGGAGTCTTTTGGATACTATGAATTTAGTGGCAGAGATGAGGAAGGCTGGCCTCATTGGAAGCTGAACGAAAAACTTCCTCCTTTAAAGCCTATGCAACAAGAGATTTTAGTGAAGGAAGCCATCATTGAATATTTTAAGCACGAACTTTTTGTAAAACCAGAACTTGAAAGCTGATACCATGCTAACAATAGATATTCATACACATATTATCCCCGAACATATTCCGAATTTCAAAACAAAGTTTGGCTATGGGGGCTTTATAAACTTAGAGCATCACCGGCCTTGTTGTGCACGCATGATGGTTGACGATAAATTTTTCAGAGAGATTGAAGATAATTGCTGGAGTGCAGAAACCAGAATGAAAGAATGCGATCATCATCAGGTGGACGTTCAGGTGCTCTCTACTATTCCGGTAATGTTTTCGTACTGGGCTAAACCAACAGATTGTCTGGAAGTTTCTGTTTTTTTAAATGACCACATTGCAGATATTGTAAAAAAATATCCAAAACGTTTTGTTGGTCTGGGCACCATACCATTACAAGCGCCTGATTTAGCAATCAAAGAATTGGAGCGCTGCAAAAAAATTGGATTAGCAGGTGTACAAATTGGCTCACACGTTAACGACTGGAATTTAAATGCTCCGGAGTTATTTCCTGTTTTTCAGGCATGCGCAGCAATGAATATGGCTGTTTTCGTTCACCCCTGGGATATGATGGCGCAAGATAAGATGAACAAATATTGGTTGCCTTGGTTAGTAGGAATGCCTGCAGAGTCTTCGTTGGCAATTTGTTCTATGATTTTTGGCGGAGTGCTAGAGCGATTACCAAGCTTACGCGTTGCATTTGCACATGGAGGCGGATCTTTTCCTTCCACCATAGGGCGCATTGAGCACGGCTTTAATTCCAGGCCCGACTTAGTGGCTATTGATAATAAAATAAATCCGCGCGAGTATTTAGGAAAATTCTGGTTGGATTCTCTTACGCACGATGCGCCCATGTTAGACTACATCGTAAATCTTGTTGGTGCTAACCGAGTTGCACTTGGGAGTGATTATCCTTTTCCGCTGGGCGAAAATGAACCTGGGAAACTTATTCGGGAGATGAAATATTCGGATGAAGTCAAGCAGCACTTGCTTCACGCTTCAGCCTTGGAATGGTTGGGGATGAAAAAAGAAATATTTGAATAAGACATTCGCTCAAAAATTTTAACACAGAGAGCACAAAGTTTTAGGAGCCCCACAGAGGTGTGTTTCTCTGTGAAACTCGTTAGCCTCTGTGTTCTCTGTGTTAAACTAGTACAAGTAATTTTTAATTGGAGCAATACGAAATTTAGAAATTAATCCTTCCGCTTCAAAATCGGCACCGTAGAGCAAGCCTCCCCGAAAAATATACTTTTGGCAATAGGTGAAAATAGTCTGGTAATCTCCACAAAGGCAGATTCAGGGACGGGCAGTTTTCCGCATCCCTTCACACAAATTTTTTTATCACGGAAGTCTTCAGTATTTATTTTGGAAAGTGATTCTTGAAATATAATAGTCTCCAGCGTTTTTAAATCACCAAACACAATTTTCTTTGCAAATGGCTCTAGAGAAGAAGTAAGCAACATGTACGCCCAGGTAGGAACAATGGCATCGGCAGAGCAGGTGAGAGCTACAAACTTATCTTTGTACTTACTCCAATCTTCATTTTTTACAAACTCCCTAAAATCTTTTTCTTTTAATATTAGCCCTTGAAATAGTTGATTTTTTATATCAAACAATACGCGCTCTCCTTTAGGATAATAATCCTCCAGATTAAATTCTGTTAATCCGCTTTTATCAACTTTATTTATTATTTCGTTTTCCATTCAATAGTTTTTCTCCTCCCCTTTGGGGAGGCCAGGAGGGGCTACATAAACCCTAATTCTACTTGCGCCACTTCGCTCATCATTGTTTTTTCCCAAGATGGCTCAAAAGTAAGTTTTACTTTTGCAGATTTAATTCCCACTATATTTCTGAGTTTATCTTCTACTTCAGGGGGCAATGTTTCAGCAACTGGGCAGGAAGGCGAAGTAAGAGTCATGGTGACAAGTAAATTATTATCATCATCTAAATCAATTCCATATATAAGGCCAAGTTCCCAAATGTCAACAGGAATTTCGGGATCAAAACAAGTTTTAATCATATCTATAACCTGTTGAGACAGGGCTGCATTTTGAGATGTTATAATTGCGCTCATAGTTTAGTTTTAAAGGCCAGTGCATCCAACTTCATTTGTTTAATCATATTTACTAGTCCGTTTGCTCTGGTTGGTGACAAGTGTTCTTTCAATCCAATATTTTTTATAAAATCCATTTTCGATTCCAGTATTTCATCAGGCGTATGATCAGAAAGCACACGCACCATCAAAGCTACTAACCCTTTAGTGATGATGGCATCGCTATCAGCAGTAAAAAATATTTTTCCGTCTTTCAATTCTGAATGCAACCACACTTTACTTTGACAACCTTTAATTAATCGATTGTCTGTCTTTAGTTTTTCATCTATCATCGGAAGCGACTTGCCCATTTCAATGATGTGTTCGTATTTCCCCATCCAGTCTTCAAACATGAAAAACTCATCAATAATTTCTAATTCTATCTCTGCTATTTTCATCTTATTTTTTGCCACTGATTACACTGATTTACACAGACAGCAAACAGGTGTATTGTCTTTTGTTATTTTTCCCACTAATTAGTACAAAACAATCTGTGTTCATCTGTGCAATCTGTGTCGAATTTTATTCCAGCATTTGTATTGCTTTCAAAATTCCCTTTATCAATTCATCAATTTCTTCTTTCGTATTATAAAATGCTAGCGAAGCGCGCACTGTTCCTTTAACGCCAAATTTTTCCATGATGGGTTGCGTGCAATGATGTCCTGTACGAACTGCTATTCCCAGCTGATCTAGAATCACTCCAATATCGTAGGGGTGAATACCTTCCACATTAAATGAAAGTACACTGGCTTTATTTTTAGCAGTACCAATAATTCTTAGCCCCTGAATGCCAGATAGCTTTTCAGTTGCATACAAAGTAAGCTCGTGTTCATAAGCAGAAATTTTATCTAACCCAATCGCATTTAAATAATTTATTGCAGCAGCTAAACCTATACCACCCTCAATATGTGGTGTGCCAGCTTCAAAGCGCAAAGGAATATCAGCGTACTCTGTTTTTGTAAATGAAACAGTTTTTATTGTTCCTCCACCTACTTGATAGTTGGGAAGCTTGCGCAACAAATCTTCTTTGCCATATAGTATTCCAACACCTGTAGGTCCGTACATTTTATGTCCGCTGAAACAATAAAAATCAGCGTCTAGCTCCTGCACATCAACTTGCATGTGAGGAACAGCTTGAGCGCCATCAATAAGGACTATCACCCCACTCCTGTTCTCTCCCCCAAGGGAAGAGGAATGAGCGCGTACAGTTTGGATGATTTCTTTAATTGGATTAATTGTTCCTAATGTATTTGAAACGTGTGTTATGGCGACTAATCTAGTTTTCTTAGAAAGCAGCTTTTCAAATTCGCCAGGAACCAGCTCTCCACTTTCATTGATAGGAATAATTTTTAGCACCGCATTTTTTTCTTCACAGAGCATTTGCCATGGCAGAATATTGCTGTGATGCTCCATTTCGGAAATGATAATTTCATCTCCATCATTTATGGTTTTTCCAAGTGTACTTGCAACCAGATTAATGGAGGCGGTAGTGCCGCTGGTAAAAATAATTTCGTGAGGATGTTTAGCGCCTATGTATTTTTGAATAATTCCTCTTGCATTTTCATATTCTACAGTTACATCCTGACTTAAGCGATGCACTCCACGATGAATATTTGCATTTTGACAGGAATAATAATTTGTAATGCAGTCAATAACTTCCTTAGGCTTTTGAGCAGTTGCGCCACTGTCAAAATAAATCAAAGGCTTTCCGTTTACTTTTCTGGAAAGGATAGGAAAGCCCTTGCGGATTTTTTCAATATCAATACTCATTATATTTTTTACCACAGATTGCACAGATGAACACAGATTTTTTTATTTGTAGCATTAAGTGTCATCTGTTGTGAGAAATCTTTTTATTTATCAATTCCTCCAAATAAGCTCTTAATGCATCAATCTTGATAGTTTCCAATACATCATTTGCAAATGCTACCAAAAGCAAACGTCTAGCACTTTCTTCGCTTAACCCACGAGCGCGCAGATAGAATAGCGAGTCTTCATTAATCTGTCCGGTAGTAGTGCCGTGCGAACATTTAACATCATCGGCATAAATTTCCAACTCAGGCTTGGTGTTTATGGTGGCATCGTCACTCAGTAAAATATTTTTACTGCTTTGGTATGCGTTTGTTTTTTGTGCATCGCGGGCCACAAATATTTTTCCATTAAAAATACCAGTTGCTTTTTCATCTAGCACGCCTTTGTAAAGTTGATTGCTTTGGCAATGTGGTTTATTGTGTTGTACTGCAGTATGATTATCTACAAACTCATTGCCTGAAACAACAAATAACCCGTTGAGATGTATTTCTGAATTTTCTCCCTCAAATGCTATATTCAAATTATTCCTTACAAAATCATTTCCTAAAGAAATAGTGTTGGTATCAAAATGAGAATTTTTATCTAGTGTAGTGTATATGTTTGATATTTGAGAAACGTTTTTGCAATCATTTTGAATCCGATAGTATTGTAGCTTTCCATTCTCTCCCACAACTACTTCGGCAAAAGAATTTACAATTATATATTTTTCAGCTTCTACGGAAATACTTCGCTCTATGATTTGAGCTTCGGCATTATTTTCAATTACAAATAGATGCTTTGGAGATGCGAGTAGTTCATTATTCCCGGTAGCAATATGTATAATCTCAATGGGATTTTCCAAAATAATTTTTGCAGGAACATAAATAAATGCTCCGTCTGTCCATAATGCAGCATTTAATTGGGATAAGGCATCGCCAGATGAGCTTAGGTGCTTCTTAAGCACTTCAGAATATTTTCCCAATCCATCGGTAGCCATATTTCCAACAACTACCTCTTTTGGGAGCTTGGCGCTTAGCGTAGAGTCTTTATAAAGCCATCCATTGATAAATACCAATTGTATATTTCCTTCCGCTATCGGAGGAGGTATCGCGATTCCTTTGTGTAATTTATTATGTGTCGCAGTATATTTACTGTCGAATATTTTCTTTACGTCTGTATATTTATAATTCTCATCCTTTCGTGTAGGCACACCTTCGGTAGAAAATACTTCAAATGCTTCCTTGCGTTTTTCCTTCAACCAGGCAGGCTCTGAAGCAAACGTGTTTTCCAGCAGAGAATTGAATTCTCCCTGTAATTGAGCAGGAATTTTTTTTTTATTTTCTAAAGTTGCTAACATATATTATTTCGAGAACGTATTTTTATTTTACTGCGGCTAATTCTTCTTTTATCCAATCATATCCTTTCTTTTCTAACTCCAATGCTAATTCCTTGGGCCCAGACTTTACAATTTTTCCATCATATAATACATGTACAAAGTCAGGAGTGATGTAATCTAACAATCGCTGATAATGCGTGATGATAACAAATGAACGCTCTTTGGAACGTAATTTATTTACTCCGTTTGCGACAACACGCAGCGCATCAATGTCTAGTCCTGAATCTGTTTCGTCCAATATGCAAAGTATAGGCTCCAATACAGCCATCTGAAAAATTTCATTTCTCTTTTTTTCTCCACCCGAAAATCCTTCATTCACCGAACGATTAGCAAGCGTGCCCTGTAGCTCAATTAATGCTTGCTTTTCTTTTATTAACTTCAAAAAGTCTTTTGCTTCAATGGGAGTTTGCCCTTTGTAAGCGCGAATTTCATTGATGGCAGTTTTCAAAAAATTAATATTGCTCACTCCAGGAATTTCTATCGGATATTGAAATGCCAGAAAGACCCCTTCGCGGGCCCTGTCTTCAATACTCATTTCAAGCAAATCTTTGCCTTTGTATTTTATTTCACCGGAAGTAATTTCATAATCTTCTTTGCCCGCCAATATATTTGACAAGGTGCTTTTCCCGGATCCGTTAGGGCCCATGATGGCATGCACTTCTCCGGCCTTCACTTCCAAGTTAAATCCTTTGATGATTTCTTTTCCGTCAATGCCTGCGTGTAGATTTTTTATACTTAACATAATTTCAATTTTATATATAGTTAGCCACTAATTTTCACGAATTTCACTAATTAATTAGTGTAATTCGTGGCGCATTATCCAACACTTCCTTCTAAAGACACCGCCAATAATTTTTGTGCTTCAACAGCAAATTCCATCGGCAGTTGATTTAATACTTCTTTGCAATATCCGTTCACGATTAATCCAATTGCTTTCTCATTATCTATTCCGCGCTGCTTGCAATAAAATAATTGATCCTCTCCAATCTTGGATGTAGTTGCTTCATGTTCTACCACGGCAGTTTTATCTTTAATTTCTATGTAAGGAAAAGTATGAGCACCGCATTTATCTCCCATCAAAAGCGAATCGCATTGAGAAAAGTTGCGCGCATTTTTTGCACCTTTGGCTACACGAACCAAGCCACGGTAGGAATTATTACTATATCCAGCTGATATTCCTTTACTTATAATAGTGCTGCGCGTATTTTTCCCGATGTGCATCATTTTTGTTCCGGTATCGGCTTGTTGTTTGTTGTTGGTAACAGCAACAGAATAAAATTCTCCAACCGAATTATCTCCTTTTAAAATCACACTTGGATATTTCCAAGTAATTGCAGAGCCGGTTTCTACTTGCGTCCAAGATATTTTAGAATTCTCTTCCAGGCAAATTCCGCGTTTGGTCACAAAATTATAGATGCCTCCTTTGCCATTTTTATCTCCGGGATACCAGTTTTGTACAGTAGAATATTTTACTTCTGCATTTTTATGTGCAACAATTTCTACCACTGCTGCGTGCAATTGATTTTCATCGCGCTGCGGAGCGGTGCATCCTTCCAGATAACTTACGTAAGCATTTTCATCGGCAATGATTAGCGTTCTTTCAAATTGTCCGGTGCCGGCAGTATTTATTCTGAAGTAAGTGCTAAGTTCCATCGGACAACGCACCCCTTTGGGGATGTAGCAAAAGGACCCATCGGTAAAGACGGCAGAGTTAAGCGCAGCAAAATAATTATCAGTATAAGGGACTACGGAGCCCATGTATTTTTTTATTAACTCTGGATGCTCCTGCACAGCTTCGGAAAAAGAACAAAAAATAATTCCTTTTTCTGCCAGCACTTCTTTGAAAGTCGTTTTTACGGAAACAGAATCTATCACCGCATCTACTGCAATCGTTGACTGAACACCGCTTAATCTTTTTTGTTCTTCGAGAGAGATGCCAAGCTTTTCAAATGTTTTTAAAAGCTCAGGATCTACTTCGTCTAAACTGGCAAGCTCCTTTTTCTTTTTTGGAGCTGCGTAATAAATAACATTCTGATAATTTATTTTTGGATAGTCCAGGTGTGCCCAGTAATGCGGCTCTTCCATTTTTAACCAGTGGCGATAAGCCTTCAATCTATATTCCAACATCCACTCCGGTTCATTTTTCTTTTTAGAAATAAAGCGAACAATATCTTCCGATAGCCCCATCGGGGCAGTATCCATTTCAATATCGGTAGTGAATCCGTATTTATATTCGGAAGAAATTTGTTTTTCTAGTATTTCGTTTTTTTCAGCCATTAGCTACAGATTGAACAGATTATCACTAATTGTTATTTAGATTCATTCTAATTTCAAAAAAAGAGCAAAAAAAATCCGCTCTTTTTACACTGCAAAACTTTCACCGCAACCACAAGTACGAGAAGCGTTAGGGTTTTTGAATTCAAATCCTTTTCCATTCAAACCGCCAGAAAAATCAAGCTCTGTACCAATCAGATACAAGAAACTCTTTTTGTCCACTACGATTTTCATGCCTTTGTCTTCAAAAATTTGATCCCCTTCTTTCATTTGGTTGTCAAACTCAAGTTTGTAGGAAAGTCCAGAGCATCCTCCGCCTTCCACACCCACTCGGATGAAAGTATCTGCAGGCTTGCCTTCTTCCTTTATTAAAGAAAGGGCTCTTTGCTTTGCATTTTCTGATACTGTTATCATAATTTTGTATTGTTTATTTACCCTACAAAGATACCTATTTTTAGGTATGTGGCAAAGTAAAAAAGCAAACAATTAGCAAAATACTTTCAAAAATCACTGATTTGACTATTCCATTTTTCCCGGTTATCCTACCACTTACTAAAATTCTACCGCCACTTAATTAAATGCGTTAGCTATTCCAAACCACCACCCGTATATTTGGTTATATAAACCCAATCTTATGAATATAAGCCACTACTTCCGAACTTTTTTGCTTTTCATCTTAATAACACTAACGCCTAAGCTATTTGCAAAAGAAAGCCCAACTACTAAACAAATACCTAGCCCTCCAACTGTGAATGCTGCTTGTTCAGAAGCAACGGTACAATCTGACCTTACAGTAAATAATGTTAGATGCAGAATTTTAATGGGTGATATGTGGTGGGATCTTAAAAATGGAGCTTATGAAATTCCGAAGGGAGGTGGCGTTATGTCAATTTTTGCAGGATCACTATGGATTGGTGGAATTGACGTTGGAGGCCAGTTGAAAGTAGCAGCCCAAACTTATCGTTCAACAGGAAATGATTTTTGGCCCGGCCCTTTAAATACCACGGACGCATCTATAAGCACAGATGTTTGCTCTGAATACGACAAGCATTTTAGAATAACTCGCAAAGAAGTGGAAACATTTGTTGCAACTGGAGTTAAAACTCCTGCCATAATAAATTGGCCGGGGAATGGAGACCAATCTAAAGGACAATCAAAAAATCTTGCTCCCTTTTTTGATGCAGATGCAGATGGAATATATGACCCTTCTTCTGGCGATTATCCGGGATATGATTTAGTTGCCGGAGATGGATACGGGGATTGCCAATTGAACAACTGTGTGCCGGTAGATCAATTATTTGGAGACGAAACAATTTGGTGGGTATTTAATGATCGAGGAAATATACATGGAGAAACAGGAGGGCAGCCCATTGGCTTAGAGATTCGAACTCAAGCTTTTGGATTTTTTACAGATGATGAAATTAATAACATGACTTTTTACAACTATCGGATTTATAATCGATCAACATTTCAAGTGGACTCTACCTATTTTGGCATCTGGTGCGATGCGGACCTTGGATGTCCTACGGATGACTACGTAGGATGCGATGTTAAAAGAGGGCTGGGTTATACATACAATGGAGATAATGATGATGATGTAGCTTGCCAATCGCTCGGCTATGGACTTAACCCGCCAGCGGTAGGGATAGATTTTTTTCGTGGGCCTCTTGCAGACCCGGGCGATGGGAAAGATAATGACAGAAACTGTCAGATAGATGAATCGTGTGAGCAAGTTATTATGTCCGGGTTTTTATATTACGATAACATTAATGGTGTTCCATTCGGCAATCCTTCGGGCGCCACACATTATTACAATTATTTAAAAATGAAATGGGGAGATGGTAAGCCGGTTACATACGGAGGAAATGGATATAATTCTGGAGGGCCTGTTTGTCAGTTTATGTATCCTGGAAACCCTACAACAGATAATCATGATTGGGGCATAGGAGGAACTTGTGCAACTAGCCCCACTCTTCCTGCTTGGGATGAAGCTTCTGCCGGCAACACTCCTGCAGACAGAAGAATGTTACAATCTGCCGGACCGTTCACTCTTTTGCCAGGCGCAGTAAATGTTATTACAACCGGAGTTGTGTGGGCTCGCGCAACAGCAGGAGGGGCGCAGGCATCAGTAAAATTATTACAGATTGTAGACGATAAAGCTCAGGCTCTTTTTGATAATTGCTTTAAGGTATTGGATGGACCTACCGCACCAGATCTTTCCATTCAAGAGCTTGATAAAGAGTTGATATTATATTTATCAAATACAGACCCGAACTCAAATAATTTTAATGAGAACTATACCGAGCTAGATCCACTTATTTCCTTGGTGGATGAAAACGGAAATCCTTGCCCCAATGTAAATCGATTTTACAAATTTGAAGGATATAAAATTTATCAACTGAAAAATGCTACAGTTTCCTCTAATGATTTAGACGACCCCAACAAAGCACAAATGGTGTATCAATGCGATTTAAAAAATGGAGTAAGCAGACTTATAAATTATGAGTTTGACCAATCCTTGGGAGCGGGTATTCCAAAAGAAAAAGTAAATGGAGCTGATGCCGGGCTTGCACACTCTATAAAAATTACTACAGATGCATTTGCTAAAGGAAATCCCAGCCTTATCAATCATCAGACTTACTATTTTATGGCAGTAGCTTATGGGTACAATGAGTATAAAAAATATTTACAAGATGTTCCGCCAGCACTTTCATCGATGTGCGATTCATCGGTGGGCGCTAGCAGTGGACAAAAGAAACCATACAAACAAGGCAGAAAAAATGTAATATCTATTTCAGCCATTCCGCATATGTCTTCTCCTTATGTAGGTGGCACAAATTTACAATCAGAATATGGAAGCGGTCCAAGAATAACAAGAATAGAAGGAAATGGAAATGGAGGGTTACAACTAGATTTAACAGCAGCGTCTGTAGTAGATATTCTTTCTTCCCAGGATCACAGAACAAAAACACCTACTTACGAATATGGGAAAGGCCCAATTCAGGTGCACGTAATTGACCCACTTAACGTTCCAGAAGGACATAACTTCACGCTAGCATTCGAAAGCGAAGACATAGCGAATTCCAAATGGAAGCTTACCAACAATACTACATCAGAAACAATAACTTCTGATAAAACAATAAAAATGCTGAATGAACAATTGTTTTTGAAATGGGGTTTATCTATTTCTATTGTTCAGATAGCCGAAGTAGGATCCGCTTCTTCCAATAACAACGGATACATTTCTTCAAGCATAACTTTTGCTGACCCCAGTAAAAATTGGTTGTCAGCGCTTGCGGATAAAGACGGGCCCTATTTTGCAAATTGGATCCGTTCCGGAACGATAAGTAATATTTCGGGATTTCAGAATGATTATGCAAATATAGATAATGATCAGATTTACGAAGGAGTTCTTGGAGGTACATGGGCACCATACAGATTATGTGCAGCAACAGAACTGAGCGCTAAGTTTGATAGCACAAAATATTACACTGGTCCTGGATATAAATTAAACTTAATGTCGCAGGTGCAAATAAAAGATCTTGCAAGCGTAGACATTGTATTAACTGCAGATAAAAGTAAGTGGACCCGAAGTGTGGTTCTTGAGCTATGTGAGGACCCTGCATGGTCAGCAAATTCAGCAGGACTTGCTACCAAAGCTAGAAAGCTAGATTTCAGAAGAGGACTATCGGTAGATAAATATGGAAACACAACATCGGGCTCTGACAATAATGATTTTGCAACTGGCATGGGATGGTTTTCGGGATATGCCATCAATGTAGAAACGGGGGAGCGACTAAACATTGCATTCGGAGAAAATTCAGGACTTGTAAACGAAAATGGAAACGACATGTTGTGGAATCCAACCAGCAACCAAACCGCAAAAACATACAATCTCCCTTGGGATACGATCGGACAACACTTTGGCAGCCCTGTGTTCGGAGGCCAGCATTATATTTATGTTTTGGTCACAACAGAGATAATGACCCAACAGCAGTAATTAACACGCCCAATGATCTGGTAAATATTCCCCGCTACGACAGCTGTCGGACGATTCGGGATATTTTAAGTTGGGATAATAATAACCCAGTTGACTCAAAAGCAAAGGCAGAAATATTTAAAGATGCCATGTGGGTAAATATTCCACTCCTTGCTGCTGGTCACTCATTACTAGAAACAGATGTAACCGTAAAACTACGTGTCGCAAAACCTTATAAAAAAGGTTACTCTTCAGCTTTTTGGATTGATGGGGTAAACACTTTTTACTCTGATACTGCAACAACTGCTTTTGGTCAAAACAGAAACTTGCCAATGTATACATTCGATACAAAAGGAATTTCTACTCAAGCTGGAGATAACAATATAGCGGTGCAAGCACTAGACAACATACGCGTAGTCCCTAATCCATATTATGCATATTCAAACTATGAAACAAGTAATCTGGATAGTCGGGTTAAGATTACAAACCTACCCGAAGTATGTACAGTATCTATTTTTAACTTGAGCGGAACCCTCATACGGAGATATAATAAGGGAGGTGCTATGGCTAGCCTTAGTCCCAAAGGCCTAAATAATTCCTCTTACTCGCACGATGGCTCTATGGATTGGGATTTGAAAAACATAGCTGGCATTCCTGTCTCAAGCGGAGTATATGTAATACATATCGAAGTTCCTGGTGTTGGCGAAAAATCATTAAAATGGTTTGGGGTAATGAGACCGATTGATTTAGATTCGTTTTAATGCCATTCATTGAATCGAATAGAAATTTACATTATGGCAACCACGGTATTTTTCCTAAATTCGCAATAACAATGCCTCAATCTCTCTCCAAATAGAAGTTTAGAGAGGGGCAGTGTTTTCTATTATGAGTTGTAGCGGATGTTCAACAGGAAGAGGATGTGGTACTGCCAGCGGACAGTTACCGGGCGGGTGCCGAAATAATGGCTCTTGTGGCGTTGGTGGCTGCAACAAGCTCAATGTATTTGATTGGCTTGCCGATATGCAATTGCCTGGCGGGCAGCAAGTTTTTGATTGTGTAGAAGTGCGTTTTAAAAATTCACGTAAAGAATTTTATAGAAACAGTAACCCTTTTTCTTTAAAAGTTGGAGATGTAATAGCTGTTGAAGCTTCACCGGGTCACGATATTGGCATTGTTGCACTTGCCGGGGAGTTGGTGAGGGCGCAAATGAAAAAGAAAAATGTTAAAACAGATTCTCCCGAAATAAAAAAAGTATATCGTATAGCAAAGCAAGGAGACATTGATAAATGGAAAGAAGCCCAAGAGCTGGAGCAGGATACCATGATGAAGGCAAGAACCATGGCCAGGTATTTAAAACTTGCGATGAAGATTAGCGATGTTGAATATCAGGGCGATAAAAGCAAAGCCATATTTTATTATACCGCAGAAGGACGCGTAGATTTCCGTCAGCTGATAAAAGATTATGCAAGTACTTTTAAAGTGCGAATTGAAATGAAACAGATTACGCTTCGCTACGAAGCTAGCCGTGTTGGCGGAATAGGAGATTGCGGTAGAGAATTATGTTGTTCTACTTGGCTAACAGATTTTAGAGCTGTAAATACCAGCGCTGCACGGTATCAGCAACTGTCCATAAATCCAATAAAATTAGCCGGACAGTGTGGTAAATTAAAATGTTGTTTGAACTATGAATTGGATTCATACCTCGATGCTATTAAAGATTTCCCAAATCCTGAAATAAAATTAGAAACTACCCAAGGTCTTGCTTTTCATATGAAAACGGATATTTTCAGACGCAAGATGTGGTATGTATACGAAAATGCAAGAGGAGTATTTGTAGAACTTACAGTAGATAGAGTAAAAGAAGTTATCGCTTTGAATCGTACCGGCAAAAAGCCAGATGAACTTCGCTCTGAAGCACAGATTAAAGCCCCAGTTGTAAAAGATCTTGATTATCAAAATGTGGTTGGTCAGGATAGCATTTCACGTTTCGACAGAAGTAAAAACAAAGGAAATAAGCAGGGCCGCAATAATAACCGAAACCGCAACAGAAACAGACCTGCGAAATGAAAAAATTATTCATCTTCTTAGCGTTATCTGTTTTTTTATTTTCTTCCTGTGACCCTAACCGCGTATTTGAAGACAACATTGATATTCCTGAATTCAATTGGGATGTAAAAAACAAACTTTCATTTGAAGTTGATGTTACAGATACTACTAGCCTACATAATTTTTATGTAAATGTTCGCCATGCCAGTCATTACCAATATGCAAACCTTTTTGTTTTTATTACTATCAACTTTCCTAATGAAAAAATTGCCAAGGACACGTTAGAGTGTAAACTTGCCGATGAATCTGGTCAGTGGAAAGGCGAGGGAATGGGCGATATTTGGGATAATCAGATTCTTTGGAAGTCGAATGTAAAATTTCCAATTACCGGAAAATATATTTTCGAGTACGAACAGGCCATGCGTGCCGAACAAATTCAGTTTGTGATGGACATGGGATTACGTATAGAGAAAGTTGAAGTTAAGCCTGAGTAAGACTCGTTTTGTACCCCTTCTGTTAATAACTCCTTCTTATTCGTAGTGTAGAATAATATATCCTCTGTATTTTTGAATTGTAAATGTCAACCACCGCTGAAAAATATCTAGAAGCTGCAGAAAAGAAAGTGTTCGACCCCGAGCACCGGAGAAAACTTTCATTTAACATTTCGCAGTACGATAAAAAAGTAGTTGAAGGAAAAAAACAGTTCAGCAATTTAGAGTTGGCAAAGGAACGCGCATCGGCACTAAAAGCGAAAGCCATTGATAATTTAGACAAGTACCTCATTGAATTTGAGGCCAACTTTATTAAACGAGGCGGCAAAGTAATTTGGGCACGCGATGCGCAAGAAGCACAAGAAGAAATTATTAAAATATTGCGCAGGTTTAATACAAAAACTGTGGTGAAATCTAAATCCATGGTTACCGAAGAAATTCATATTAACGATGCGCTAGAGAAAGAAGGAATAGAATCGTTAGAAACAGATTTGGGCGAAGTGATTGTGCAAATGCGCAAGGAAGCGCCCTATCACATTGTAACTCCCGCTATGCATCTTTCAAAAGAAGATGTAGCAAAAACATTTCATGAAATAAAAGGAACGCCTATCGATTTTACACCCCAGCAAATTACAGCTTACGTTCGAGAATATTTACGAGAAAAATATGTGACTGCCGAAGCGGGCATCACCGGAGGAAATTTTTTAATTGCCGATATAGGTGCTGTCGCCTTAACCGAAAATGAAGGCAACGCCTGGCTGTCCATGGCATTTCCAAAGGTGCATATTGCCATTGTGGGAATTGAAAAAATTATTCCATCCATTGCTGATATAGAATTATTCTGGTCCATACTTGCAACACACGGTACCGGACAAAATGTAACGGTATACAATTCTATCATTACTGGCCCACGCCAAAATGGAGAAACCGATGGGCCGGAGGAAATGTATGTTGTACTGTTAGATAATGGTAGAACTAAATTACTGGAGCAGCCCGAGCAGCGCAGAGCATTACACTGCATTCGCTGCGGAGCCTGTTTAAATGCTTGTCCAATTTATCAGGGGGTAGGAGGTCACGCATATGCATCTCCTTACAGCGGACCTATTGGTTCCGTAATTACGCCACAGCTTTGGGGAATGAAAGAGTTTAAACATTTAAGCTATTCCTCTTCGCTTTGCGGTAAATGCACCGAAGTATGTCCGGTAAAAATTGATCTTCATAACTTGCTTTTATATAATCGTAGGGATTCAGTGAAAGAGAAACTTTCTACTTCTACCGAAAATATTACTTGGGTATTTTGGAAAAAAGCAATGTTGAAGCGCAGCACCATGGATAAGGGAGGCGCTAAGCTTAAGAATTTTATGATAGGACAATTTTTTAAAAAGCAATGGGGAGATAAAAGACAACTTCCTAAAGTAGCACCCAAATCATTTAATCAGATTTGGAAAGAAGGCCACAGCATGAAGTAACATTTTTTTTAAAGAATGAAATTTTATATATTGATCAAGACAGTTAACTATAAATAGTAATACGAGCCCTCTCTATTGGAGAGGATTTAGGATAGGTTTTTATGGCAAGAATTTTAACAGGCATACAAAGCAGCGGAGTTCCACATTTGGGAAATATTTTAGGAGCCATTGCTCCTGCAATTGAACTTTCTAAAAAGAAAGAAAACGATTCATTTTTTTTCATAGCCGATTTACATTCTTTAACAACTATCAAAGATGCAGCGCTATTAAAAGAAAACACCTATTCTACCGCAGCAGCTTGGTTGGCATTTGGTTTTGATACCGAAAAAAATACATTTTACCGTCAGAGCGATGTGGCAGAAGTTTGTGAGCTTGCTTGGTATTTATCTTGCTTTACTCCGTTTCCCATGCTTGCCAACGCACATTCATTTAAAGATAAATCGGATCGTTTGTCGGATGTAAACGCAGGACTTTTTACATACCCTGTTTTAATGGCATCGGATATAATTTTGTACGATGCAAATTTTGTTCCTGTTGGAAAGGACCAACAACAGCATTTGGAAATGACGCGTGATATCGCCTCCGCTTTCAACAATAAATACGGAGAAACATTTGTATTGCCCGAACCTTTGATAGATGAACGGGTAATGGTAATTCCCGGAGTTGACGGTCAAAAAATGAGTAAGTCTTACAATAATTTCATAAATATTTTTTTACCTGAAAAGGAGTTGAAAAAAGTGGTGATGAGTATTGTTACGGACAGCACTCCCTTGGAAGAGCCAAAAAATCCGGATACATGCAATGCATTTAAATTATATCAATTACTTGCTGGTGCAGAAGAAGTAAATAAAATGCGTAGCAACTATTTAAGCGGTGGCTATGGTTATGGTCATGCTAAGACTGCCTTGTTTGAGCTTATCATGGATAAGTATAAAAATGAAAGGGCAGCATTTATTAATTTTATGAACGACAAAGCAGAGTTGAATAAAGAATTACTGCTTGGTGCAGATAAAGCAAGAAAAATTGCACACCCGGTATTGAAACGCGTAAGAGCGAAATTAGGATATTAAAATGGCTAAGAAAAAACTTCTCATAGAAAACGACTATGATTTTTTTCTTTTTGGAATTAGTTGTCCGGAAAAGGCATACCGTTTATGTTCAGCTTTAAACACACTACTAGGTGTTACTTTCTCAAAAAGCAAGGACATGGAAGTTCACGAAAAAAAAAATGAAACAGGATACAAATTTCCGGTCTTTTCTTATCACGATGAAGAAATGTTTACAGATTATCGTATCATTGTGAATAAAGCAAATAGTAAAGTGCTTATACCCGAATTTAAGCAAGCAGATTTTTTGCTCATGGTACAAGGAGGAGTTCCGTATTCGGATAAGAGCGAGATATTTAAAAAAATAAAAGAAGTGAACTTTGTGCAAACCGCATTTGAAATAGACCCCAAAAAAGTAAAATCAAAAGAAAACTTTGTATTCTAAATGACAATCAATAAAAAAACTAAAATTATTGCTACGGTAGGTCCTGCATCCGCTCCTAAAAAGATTCTGGAGAAAATGATAAAAGCAGGAGTGGACATTTTTCGAATAAACTTCTCGCACGGTTCGTACGATGAAATCAAAAAAGTTATTCTTTCCATCCGCTCCCTAAATAAAAAACATAAAACCAACATAGGTATTTTGGCAGACCTGCAAGGGCCCAAAATTAGAATAGGAAAAGTAAAAAATAATAGCGTTCTTTTAAAAGAAGGAAAAACTATCACCTTTACTTCTAAGGAATGCATAGGAGACGAAACTAAATTATATATTAATTACGAGCATTTTCCGGCAGATGTCTCGGTAGGAGACCATGTGCTCATCAACGATGGCAAATTTTTATTAAAAGTAACGGCCACCAACAAAAAAGATTCTGTAAAAGCCCTTATTATTCAGGGAGGGGATTTGTCATCTAATAAGGGTGTAAACCTTCCCAACACAAAAATATCATTGCCTTGCCTTACAAAAAAAGATTATAAAGATCTTAACTTCGCATTAGATAATAATGTTGAGTGGATTGGACTTTCTTTTGTTCGTTCTGTAACGGATGTTGTTGATTTGAAAGAAAAAATTAAGGAGAAGAAAAAGCACGCCCGTGTTATTGCCAAGATTGAAAAACCAGAAGCGCTAACAGAAATCGACAACATCATTGATTTAGCAGATGGCATAATGGTAGCCCGCGGAGATTTAGGAGTGGAAATGCCGATGGAGCAAGTGCCACTAATTCAGAAAATGCTAGTTGAAAAATGCATCAATGCTTCGCGACCGGTAATTATTGCAACTCAAATGATGGAAAGCATGATCGAGAACTTTACTCCTACGAGAGCCGAAGTGAATGATGTAGCCAATGCAGTAATGGATGGAGCAGATGCAGTTATGCTAAGCGCAGAAACATCGGTTGGAAAGTACCCGGTGGAAGTTATTCAGGTAATGCAAAAGATTGCAAGCAAAGTAGAAGAAGAAACACGAATTTATTTCCGCGAGCATTCACCTTCATTGAAAACACAGACCTTTATTTCTGATTCTATATGTTATAACGCCTGCGTAATGGCCAAGCACGCAAATGTGGCGGCTATTGTTACCATGACCAATTCGGGAGCCACCGCGTTCAAAATCTCAAGTCATCGGCCTATGGCGAATATTTTTGTTTTTACTGATAATCATTCTTTGCTTACCACACTAAGTTTAGTTTGGGGAGTGCGAGGATTTTATTACGACAAATACGAGAGCACAGATAAAACCATGGAAGATTTAAAAAAATATTTAAAGCGCGAAGGCTTTGTTGATTCGGATGATTTAGTTATTAATACAGCAAGCATGCCCTTGGTGGAAAAAGGCAGGACGAACATGCTTAGGCTGAGCCAGGTGGAATAGTGCAAATAAAAAAGCCGGATCGATATTGCTCCGGTTTTTATAGTTTTGCTTCAATTCAGAATTACTTAGGGTTCACTCAAACCTGTTATTTTGTTGAAAAGTGTAGCTAAACAGAG
>CAYZTB010000021.1:0-46507 GCA_964481195.1 uncultured Bacteroidia bacterium
CTGCTGGATTATCTATTGGGCTCTGCTGTTGAATTATTAAAGTATCTCTTTTTGAATTAAAAATATTTCCATTTTTTATCAGTTCATCCATTTTAAAAATAAAAAATCCTGCACCGCCTAACAACCCAATTGCCAATCCTAAAAAAAATAACAAAGACCTATTTGAAGCGGACATTTTAGCAATACTTTTCTGCAGATTTTTACGTTAGTTTACTATACCTGCAAATCTATTTAAATAGGGGACTTAATTCAAGAGTTTTTAACAAGTGTTAGTAAGTAGATGTTTTGATTTTTATTGAACGTTCAAGAGCTTTTTTTTTGTTTTCTTGATTTTATAATTTCCTGTTAAAAAAAGTTAAAGAATTTGCTTGAAAACAACTTTGGCAGAATATTTGCGTTATGAAAGCAAAACAAGTAAACTAACCTAAAACATATATCATATGAAACGCATAGCTTCAATCCTCTTAATAGCGATTATAGGTGGTGCTGCGGCTTTATCCCTAAATCACTTTATTATGCCAAATGCTGAGATTGCTCAGTACAATCCTCCCGTAAATTATCCTGCCAAGTTTGTGAACTACCCGGCAATGACGCCAGAATCATCAATTGATTTTATTAAGGCGTCAGAAATGTCACTTCCGGCTGTAGTTCACGTAAAAACGGAGTCTGCACCTGCAAAAAGCAACTATTACTATTACGACCCATTTAATAATCAATATTGGAATTCCCCGCAGCAGCAAAAGCCTCAGATGGGCCCTGGTTCGGGTGTAATTATTTCAGGAAATGGTTATATAGTGACAAACAACCACGTTATAAAAGGAGCCGACAAGGTTCAAGTAACTTTACATGATAGGCGCACCTATTCTGCAAACGTTATAGGTACGGACCCTGCTACCGATATTGCACTTTTAAAGATAGAAGAGAATAATTTGCCTTATTTATTATACGGCAATTCAGACGATGTAAGGGTAGGGGAATGGGTTTTGGCAGTAGGCAATCCTTTTAATCTTACATCTACGGTAACTGCAGGAATAGTTAGCGCTAAAGCTCGTAATGTGGGGATACTTGAAGGTGATCCATCTCATGACTTGTTTCCTGTAGAGTCTTTTATTCAAACGGATGCGGCTGTTAACCCAGGAAATAGTGGAGGAGCTCTTGTTAATACGAGTGGACAGCTAATCGGAATAAACTCAGCAATTGCATCAAATACTGGTTCTTATACTGGCTACTCCTTTGCAGTTCCGGTAAACCTTGCTAAAAAAGTAGTTAATGACTTATTGGAGTTTGGAAAAGTGCAAAGAGCATTTTTAGGTGTAAGCATCCGTGATATAGATTCAAAACTTCAAGATGAAAGAAAGCTTAGTGAGGATATGAAAGGTATTTATGTAACAGGTATTTCCGAAGGAGGTGGGGCAAACGAGGCTGGAATAAGAGAAGGCGACATAATTCTTAAAGTGGGAGATCGAAATGTTAATAATGTTCCTGAGTTGCAAGAGCAAATTGGTCATTATAGACCGGGAGATAAAGTTGCTTTAAAGATTAAAAGAGATAATGAAGAGCAGCTCGTTAATGTCACACTGAGAAGTAGGTCGGGCGATACAAAAATTGCAAAAGCAGATAAGAGTCAAGCGCTATCCATATTAGGTGCAAGTTTTGGCGACTTAAGCAATTCTGAAAGAAGTAACTTGAGTATAGAAGGAGGTGTTAAGGTAACTTCTTTGGGTGCTGGAAAGATGCGTAGAGCAGGAATTAGGGAAGGCTTTATTGTTACTAGTATTGATAAGAAACCAATCAGGACACTTGAAGATGTAAAGTCGGCACTTGAAAATAAAGAAGGTGGTGTTTTGATTGAAGGAATTTACACGAATGGAATGAAAGCTTACTATGCTTTTGGAATATAATAAATATTTGATATTGATTATATTATAAGTATTATTTAAACTTAATATTTAGATATATGTTTAACTGAAAAACAGGTTAGTAATCGAAATAGTTGAATGATGTAACCTTGATTGAATTATTGCGTAAAGGAATGAAAAAAATAAATCATGAGACAACTAAAGATTACCAAGTCAATTACCAATCGTGAAAGTGCATCGTTAGATAAATACTTGCAAGAAATAGGAAGAGAAGGGTTAATAACTGCAGAGGATGAAGTAGCCTTAGCTAAGCGCATTAGGGAAGATGATCAAGAAGCGCTTGAAGCATTAGTAAAAGCAAATCTACGGTTTGTAGTATCGGTTTCTAAGCAATATCAAAATCAAGGTTTAAGTTTGCCAGACCTTATTAATGAAGGAAATCTTGGACTAATAAAAGCCGCTAGACGATTTGACGAAACCAGGGGTTTTAAATTTATTTCATATGCAGTTTGGTGGATACGTCAGTCTATTTTACAAGCCTTAGCTGAACAATCTCGTATTGTTCGCCTCCCTTTAAACCAAATTGGTGCGCTAAATAAAATGAATAAAACGTATTCTAGATTAGAGCAAACTTATGAGCGCGAACCAACCATAAGCGAAATTGCGAAAGAGTTGCACCTTGATGAAGATAAAGTATCGGATACGCAACGAGTTTCTGGTCGTCATGTTTCTATGGATGCTCCTTTATTAAATGCTGAAGAAAACACAATGTCTGATTTGATGGTGAATCATGATGCTCCTTTAGCAGATTTTTCATTAATGGAGGATTCGTTAAAACGAGAGATTGATCGTTCACTTTCAACCTTAACAGATAGGGAGCGGGATGTAGTGCGTTTGTTTTTTGGAATTGGAGATTTTCCTCAAGGATTAACGCTCGAGGAAATTGGCGCAAAGTTTGACCTTACCAGAGAGCGAGTTAGGCAGATTAAGGAAAAAGCAATTCGAAGACTTAGACATAGCTCTCGAAGTAAATTGTTGAAAGCATACCTGGGATAGTTGAAAAGATGAGAATAAATAACATTGCCGCAAAGACCAAATATTTCATCTTTGCGGCAAATTTTTTTTAGATAAACCAAACAAAAATATTTATGTCTTCAGAAACAACTTCTAAAATGACTGCACCTTCAAAAAATGGATATGAAACAGAGCTTAAGGATTGGATAAAACAGGAAAAAGCAGCCATAGAACTCATCAGCATTGTAGGTGGACTTTGGTTTGAAAAATCTGTGGAACTTATACTTTTTCATAATGAACTTACAGATAGAACTAGTAGTGCTTTAATGAACCTGCATCTTTATGCGAAAGATATTGTAAAACAGCCTATAACTGTAATAGATACTCTCCAAATTGCAAAAGAAATTCAGAAACTCGATCTTGCCCCTTCCCGAATTGATATTGGAAAACTTACTTCGGAATGGATTTTAGAAAAATCAAAATACGGAAATGATAGTACAAAATTTATAACAGATAAATTAAAAGGCTTTATTGGAAAAGATAAACTTGTTTTAAAGCCTAAAGATGTTGTATTGTATGGGTTTGGTCGTATTGGCCGAATTGCAGCGCGGGAACTCATAGCACAAGCGGGCAAGGGAGAGCAACTAAGATTAAGAGCTATTGTTACCCGAAATTATTCTGATGCGGATTTAGTAAAACGTGCAGATTTACTTAGAACTGATTCTGTACACGGACCTTTCCCTGGAACCGTTGTTGAAGATTTTAAAAATCAGGCCCTAATTATTAATGGGCATACTGTTAAGATGATTGCATCTAGCAAATTTGAAGATGTAGATTATACAGCATATGGCATTGAGGATGCGCTTTTGATTGATAATACCGGACATGTTAGAGATCGGGAAGGTTTAGGGAAGCACTTACTAGCAAAAGGAATCAGCAAAGTGCTATTGACCGCACCAGGTAAAGGAGATATTCCCAATATTGTTTTTGGCGTTAATCATGAAGCATTTGATATTAAAAAAGAAAAAATATTTTCAGCGGCCTCTTGTACCACCAATGGTATTATTCCAATTCTGAAAGTAATTGAAGATGCGTTGAAGATAAAAAATGGTCACCTGGAAACTATTCATTCTTATACAAACGACCAGAATCTTTTAGATAACTATCACAAAAAATCCCGTAGAGGTCGTTCTGCCCCTTTGAATATGGTAATTACAGAAACAGGGGCTTCTAGCGCAGTGGGTAAAGTATTGCCTGCTTTAAAAGGTAAGTTAACTGCAAATTCAGTTCGTGTTCCTACGCCCAACGTATCATTAGCAATCTTACACCTTGAGATTTCAAAGAAAACTTCAAAAGAAGAGGTAAATGAAATAATTAGAAATGCAGCGCTAAATAGTGAATTAGTTGAACAAATTCAATATTTTAATTCGAATGAGCTAGTATCTACTGATGTAATAGGAAATCCTTGCCCTTCCGTATTTGATAGTCAGGCTACCATCGTTTCGGAAGAAGGTAGCCATATTGTGCTTTATGTTTGGTATGACAATGAATATGGTTATACTAAGCAAGTTTTCAGGTTGGCAAAGTATCTTTCTGAGGTTATTCGCCTTCGTTATTACTAGATATTGAGATATAAGGATTTGTTGTATATTCGCAATCCTTTTTAATAGATAATTAAAAAACACAAAACTACTGTCATGTCACAAACTTGTCAAATAACTGGGAAAAGAGTTCAAGTTGGAAATAACGTATCGCACGCTAATAATAAGCGCAAGCGCGTGTTCCTTCCAAACTTAAAAGTGAAAAAGTTTTTTTTACCTGAAGAGAACAAGTGGATTACATTAAAAGTATCTCCACATGGAATGAAAGTTATTAATCGCAAAGGATTATTAGCTTGTTTGAAAGAAGCTAGAGAAAAAGGATTGATAAAAAGATAATTTTAAAAATGCCCCCAATATTTTATAGAGCCCCGAAATTATTCGGGGCTTTTTTATTGTTTTTTATTTTATGCACGATATCAAAGTCGCAGGAACTTCCTGAAAAAATGGTGCTTAATCAAAATCCAGCTTCACTTTATGATAGCGATATGCTGACTAAAGATTTTCACGCTGGAAGAAGGAGTGCTTTGCGTAAATTGATGGGAGATAGTTCGGTGGCAATATTTTTGTCTGCCACTGTAAAAAATCGTGCAAATGATGTGAATTATGAATTTCATCAGGATCCCAATTTTTTCTATTTGTCAGGGTTAAATGAGCCTGAAGCTGTATTGTTTGTTTTCAAAAATGAAGTTGTTGTGGGTGGAGTTTTGACAAATGAAGTGCTTTTTCTTAGGGAGCGTGATACGCTACGAGAAAGATGGACAGGTAAAGTGCAAGGTGTAGAGCGTGCAATGGAGAAGCTTGGCATTCAAAAATCTTTACCTATGTCGGCTCTTGCTGGCTTCAAAATTGACTCAACGTCAATTCGTAATATATATATGCCGAACGAGAAGAAAGATCAATTGGGTGATGAGCAAGTTTTATTATTAAAAAAACTTTCTACTAACGCTGTGCATACCGATGAATACTCCATAAAAGAGTTTACGGCAAAGCTGAGAGAGATAAAAACAAAAGAGGAATTGATATTAATTCGAAAAGCAATTAAACTAACCTGCGATGGATTAAGTGAAGCAATGAAAGCGCTTGAACCCGGAATGGGAGAATATGATATAGAAGCTATCGTAGAATATGTTTTTAAAAGTAAAGGCGCTGAAGATGTGGGTTATCCCTCCATCGTAGGAGGCGGTGAAAATTCCTGTATTTTGCATTATGAAACAAATAGGAAAAAACTTGTTTCAAAAGACATGCTTGTGTGTGATGTAGGAGCTGAATATCATGGATATACGGCAGATGTGACAAGAACATTGCCTGTAAATGGAAAGTTTTCTGTTGAGCAAAAAGTAATTTATAATATAGTATTAGAAGCACAAGATTCTGGAATAGCGCATTGCAAGCCTGGAGGGTATTTTAGAGGTCCACATAAGGCGGCTATGGCAGTAGTGCAAAAAAGAATGATGGAACTAGGAATTATTAAAGCACCGGGTGAAGCAGTAAACTATTTTTTTCACGGCACTTCGCACTACTTAGGACTAGATGTGCATGATGCTGGAACCTACGGAAAGCTACAGCCCAATAGCGTTATTACTGTTGAGCCTGGAATCTACATTTCAGCAGGTTCTCCCTGCGACCCTAAATGGTGGGACATAGGTATTCGTATTGAAGATGATGTGCTTATTACTGAATCTTTACCAGAAGTATTATCAAGCTGCGTACCCAAAAAAATAGATGAAATTGAAGCTTTAATGAAGAAAGAAAGCCTGTTTAACCTATATAAAAAGTGATTTTGCCAGTATGGGAAACTTAATTATCTTCGCACTCCTTAAAAACGAATAATTATGGCAAAGAAAAGAGGTAATCGCATTCAAGTTATTTTAGAGTGCACAGAACATGCAGCTTCGGGAAAACCGGGCACGTCTCGTTATATTACTGTTAAGAACAGAAAAAACGATCCGGAAAGAATGGAACTTAAAAAGTTTAATTCTATTCTTAGAAAAATGACAATTCACAAAGAGATTAAATAAAAACATAAATTGAACGTATGTTCAGTTTTTAAAAATAACTATCATGGCTAAGAAAGTTGTTGCAACACTAAAAACCGGATCTGGTAAAGATTTTACCAGAGTAATTAAAATGGTTAAATCACCTAAGACGGGTGCTTATACTTTCAGAGAACAAATTGTTCATACGGATCACGTTCAGGACTTTTTGAAAGATAAATAAAAAAAATATTATTAAATGTAAGAAGTCCCGTTCTGGATTATTTCCAAACGGGATTTACTATTTTACCTATGGGCTTATTCGATATTTTTTCTAAGAAAAAGTTAGACACAGGTTTGCTTCGCACGCGAGAAGGGTTTCTTTCTAAGATTGGCAAGATAATTACAGGAAAAACCATTGTGGACGATGAGGTGTTAGATAACCTAGAAGAAATCCTCGTTACTTCTGATGTAGGTACTGAAACCTCGCTAAAAATTATTTCCAATATTCAAAAAAGACTTGAAAAAGAAAAACGAATTGGAACAGAAAGGTTAAATGAAATTTTAAAAGAAGAAATTGCTTTTTTACTTATTGAAAATCCCCTAAAAGATTTCAACTTTATAAAAGAGACAACAAGTCCTTACGTGATTCTTGTAGTTGGGGTTAATGGGGTAGGCAAAACTACTACGATTGGCAAACTGGCCAGTAATTTTAAAAAGGCAGGAAATACAGTATTACTCGGAGCAGCAGATACTTTTCGTGCAGCAGCAGTTGAGCAGCTTGAAGTTTGGGCTAAACGCTCTGATGTAGAAATAATTTCTCAAGGGCCTGGCGCAGATCCAGCAGCCGTTGCGTTTGATACGGTAAGCTCTGCTGTTGCCAAAAATAAAAATGTTGTAATCATTGACACGGCAGGAAGGCTTCACAATAAATCTAATTTAATGAGCGAGCTTTCTAAAATTAAACGAGTTATTCAGAAGGTAGTTCCTGATGCTCCTCACGAAGTGTTATTAGTATTAGATGCTTCTACTGGGCAAAATGCAATTGAACAATGCAAGCAGTTTACGGAAGTGACACAGGTTTCGGCATTAGCCTTAACAAAGTTAGATGGTACTGCCAAAGGTGGTGTAGTAATTGGGATATCAGACCGATTTAAAATTCCTGTTAAATACATTGGAGTTGGTGAAGGTATTGATGACCTTCAGCTATTTGACAAAGATGCATTTTCTGCTTCCTTATTTTCTTCTCAAAACTAGGCTACTTGGGATATTGCCATACTTTAATGTGCTCTATTTCTAAAACAGATGGAGTAGGTGGGATGCAATCGTTTGGATTTGTGGCCAAGTTCACAATCAAATTCATTGATCCGTCTGGATAAAGCGTGTTTGTTCCTATCGTACAACTTCCCCCGCTAGTATTGAAAGTATTGTACAGACAAGCACCTAGCCCATTTGATTTACAGGAGAAAATTTCGTTGTCATCAACATAAATAGTCATTCCATCCATTTTCCAATCTAACTTCCAAATATGGAAATCGTTGGAGAAGTCATGCCTAATTGCATTTTTAAGTTGATTGAAATTTTTTCCGCATTGTAAATTATTATTGCAATTTTTTTTCGGGCATTGGTGAATTGTAATAGAGGCGTTGTCTTCCTCGCATCCTAAAAACTCAAAGATGTCAATTTCGGAGCAACAATCTCCATAAAGCCAAAAGGCAGGCATGCAGTCTTTGGGTATTTTACACTTAATTTCAAAAACCCCAAAGCTGAATTTTTCTTTTGAAACTAACATGCCTCCCGTGTACTTGTAATATTTGGGTACTAAACAAAGACAGTTCTTTCCTTGTAACTCACATTTTGTTGGATTTTGACATTTGTTATCACGAAATTGATTAGCGCATTCAGGAATGCAATACGAAGAGTCGCAAAACCTCCAAGTATCATAACAGTTAGGCTCTTCCTTTAGAAACAATTTAAGTTTCCCTTCTTCAACAACTACGTTATTGGCTAAGAAGATTTGTTTGTCGGAATCAGCATTAATATGTGGCCCAAATTCCTGTTTTGTATTCCAATAAAAGCTGTTTAGCTTATCGCCATTAAAATCATCCTGAATAACTAAAGTTTGAGCTTGAGAATAGGAAGATGCGTGAAACAGCATTAGTATGGAAAGCAATAAGCGTATTTGATTCATCAACAATTATTTTTTCTCGTCTAATCGTTTTTCCATTGCAAACAATTCATCTCTTAGTTTAGCAGCTTCAATAAAATCCATTGCTTTAGCTGTTTTTTCTATTTCCTTCTTCAACCTGACTATCGATTTTTCAATTGCCTCTTTGCTCATATACTGCACAACCGGATCGGCAGCATAATCAATAGTTTCATTTTCGATGTATGCATACTTAGTTGACCCACTTGTTCCTCCTCCAAGATATGAAACGGTATTTTTTGATTTTACTATTGAGGTAGGAGTAATATTGTGTTTGAAATTATATTCGATCTGTTTTTTTCTTCTTCGAGTAGTTTCGTCAATAGTCTTTTTCATAGAATCTGTAACCTTATCGCCATACATGATTACCTTTCCATTTACATTCCTAGCAGCACGCCCTACCACTTGCACCAACGAGCGTTCCGAACGTAAAAAGCCTTCTTTGTCAGCATCTAAAATTGCTACGAGCGATACCTCTGGAAGATCAAGACCTTCTCTAAGTAGATTTATGCCAACTAATACATCAAAAAGTCCTAGTCTAAGATCTCTTAGTATTTCCACTCTTTCCATGGTGTCAATGTCAGAATGGATATATCGGCAACGAACACCTGCATTAGCTAAATATTTTGAAAGTTCTTCGGCCATTCGTTTTGTTAATGTAGTAACCAGTGTGCGTTCTTCACGTTCAGTTACAATCCGTATTTCTTCTAGTAAGTCGTCAATTTGATTTAATGTAGGACGAACTTCTATCAATGGGTCGATTAGTCCGGTTGGACGAATCAGTTGTTCAACAATAATCCCTTCTGACTTATTTAGCTCAAATTCAGATGGAGTGGCACTAACAAATATTGCTTGATTTAATAAAGTTTCAAACTCTTCAAATTTCAAAGGTCTGTTATCCATAGCAGCAGGCAGGCGGAATCCATATTCTACAAGCACTTCTTTTCTAGAGCGATCTCCTCCATACATGGCGTGTATTTGAGGAATGGTTGCGTGACTTTCGTCAATTACCATTAAATAATCTTTAGGAAAATAATCTAATAGGCAAAATGGCCTAGTGCCCGGCTTTCTTCCATCAAAATATCTAGAGTAATTTTCTATGCCCGAGCAATAACCTAATTCTTTCAGCATCTCCACATCATGAGTAACTCGGTCGTAAATACGTTTTGCCTCAAGCGGCTTGCCTATTTCTTGGTAATATTCTACGTGCTTGCCAAGGTCTAATTGAATAGTTTCAATGGCTTTGTTTACGGTATCGGGCGAGGTCACAAAAATGTTAGCAGGGTAGATGATGTACTCTTGAAATTTTTCCATCATTCTGCCTGTAGAAGATTCAAAAGTTTGAATCTCTTCAATTTCATCACCAAAAAATAGTATTCGAACAGAGTAGTCTGCATAAGCCAAATTAATATCAACCGTATCGCCCTTTACTCTAAAGTTTCCGCGTTGAAATTCAATCTCGGTTCTGGAATAGAGGGAGCTGACAAGTTGATGCAAAAATTTGTTCCTACTAATTTTTTGGTCTTTTGAAATAGATATTATATTTTTATGAAACTCAGCAGGATTGCCTATGCCGTAAATACAAGATACTGAAGAGATAACAATAACATCTCTGCGCCCGGAAAGTAAAGCGGATGTGGCACTAAGACGGAATTTTTCAATCTCATCATTTATGGCCATGTCTTTTTCTATAAAGGTATTAGTGCTTGGCAGAAATGCTTCGGGCTGATAATAATCGTAATAGGAAACAAAATATTCTACAGCATTTTTTGGAAAAAACTGTTTGAATTCTCCAAACAATTGAGCGGCTAAAGTTTTATTGTGGCTCAGAATGAGCGTAGGTTTTTTTACTTGCTGTATTACATTGGCGACTGTAAATGTTTTTCCTGAGCCAGTAACGCCTAATAAAGTTTGAAAAGGCATTTCGTCATTTAGGCCTTTTACCAACTGCTTGATAGCCTCTGGTTGATCACCGGTAGGGGAGAATTCAGATGTGAGTTTAAAATCCATTTATAATAAAAGAAATAATTCTTGCCAATAAAAAGTGTTGCGAATATACGAAAAGAGAAAGTTATGAATTCCAGATTTCCCAAGCCTTTTCAGCTTGGAGATGTAGCATTTCCAATCCGTTTTTTGTTTGTGCTCCTTTTTCTTTTCCTTTTTTTAAGAATAATGTTTCTTCTGGGTTATAGGTAAGGTCGTATAGTAGATGTTCGGATGTGAGGTGTTCGTATGGAATTTCTGGACACGTATTGGTGTTGGGAAACGTTCCGAGTGGTGTTGTATTAATAATAATTGAATATTCGGATAGCACGGACTTGTTTAGGGCAGAATATGAAAATGAGTTTATGTTTCTTGATACTACTTTAAAATTAATTTTAGACTTATCTAAAATATAGCATACCGCTTTTGCTGCTCCTCCAGTTCCAAGCACAAGGGCGCTTTTGTGATGTGATTTCAATAAGGGTTTTAGTGATTTTTCAAATCCATAAACATCCGTATTAAACCCTTTTAGTTGAAACGATTTAGATTCTCTTTTAATCTGGATACAGTTAACTGCGCCAATTTCTTTTGCAGCTATGTCTAAACTGTTCAGTAAAGGTATTACTGCCTGCTTATATGGAATGGTGACGCTTAGGCCTGATAATTTTGGATGTTCTTTTAAAATACTATCCAAGAGGCCAATTTGCTCAATAGAGAAATTTTTGAACTCACAATTTTGAATATTCTCTTTTACGAATTTTACAGTAAAATATTTTTGAGAAAATGAGTGAGTGAGAGGGTATCCAACTAAACCAAACGTTCTCATTACTTTTTATTTCGTTGTTTGAAAAGTTCAAAAACAATGGGCAGGATAGATAGAAATATTATTCCAAAAATTACTGTTTCGAAATTATTTTTTACGATTTCAAGGCCACCAAATATATAGCCAAGTAATAGCAAGGCTACTACCCAAACACCTCCTCCAATTACATTATAACTGATGAATTTTTTATAGTTCATTTCTCCAATCCCTGCTACAAAAGGAGCAAAGGTGCGTACGATGGGTACAAAGCGAGCTATGATGATAGTCTTTGAGCCATGCTTTTCATAGAACTCATGAGTTTGATCAATGTATTTTTGTTTTACAATTTGTTTGTTCCCGATTTTCCATTGTAAAACTTTTAATCCAATTTTTTTTCCAAAATAATAATTTAGCGTATCACCTAATACAGCAGCTATGAACAGTAAAATCATGAGATATGCTAGGTTTAGCATTCCCAGTCCTGCAAAACTACCTGCAGCAAATAAAAGAGAGTCCCCTGGCAATAATGGCATAACTACTAATCCAGTCTCAATAAAAATGATTAGAAAAAGAATAACATAAGTGGTAGTTCCATATTGCTCAATCATTGTTTTTAAATGATCGTCCAGATGTAAGAAGAAATCAACGAACTGTAAAATGTAATCCATGATTAGTATTTAGTCATTGCTGGATCAATTTCTGTAGCCCAAGTAAGAATTCCGCCTTTTAAGTTGTAAATGTTTTTAAATCCCTGCCCTTCCAAAGCTTGAGTAATTACACCTGAGCGGTTTCCGCTTCTGCAGTAAACAACAACTTTTTTATCTTTTGA
This sequence comes from uncultured Bacteroidia bacterium, assembly GCA_964481195.1. GTDB lineage: Bacteria > Bacteroidota > Bacteroidia > Palsa-948 > Palsa-948 > Palsa-948. The sequence goes on from CAYZTB010000021.1 coordinate 12,268, forward strand.
TATTTTGTCAAGGTTATCTAAAACATCACCCATAGGAATTAACTGACCGCCAATGCTAGCAACATCAACTTCGTGTTCTTCGCGTACGTCAATTAGTTGGAAATCTTCCTCGCTGTCCATCATTTTTTTTAGTTCCGCTACCGATACTTCTTGCATAGTTAATGGTATTTATATTTTTTTGGATATTGTTTTAGGTAAAAAAGTAAAGAAAGTATCGCCACGTAATCCTAATCTTAATGTTTCCAGTGGAATAGCTTCGTGTGGAGCTATGTTGCCAAGGTTTACATTTGCTCCAAGTTGTTTAATCCACCATACTTGTTGCTTTTTGTTTGGTGCTTCCCAAATAATACTTTCTTGTTTCACGCTAGCAGTTATTTTACTAACCAAGGAAGTGTGTGCATGTCCACTTGAACGATAGATACCCACGGTACCGCTTTCCCTTGCTTCTGCAATTACTTTCCAGGAGCCTGCGTCCAATTCCTTATTCATCATTTTAATCCACATGCCTGGATGAATAATTACTCCTTCCTCTTTTGAGCCTACTTCGGATAGAACCGTAAAATTTTCAGAAAGTTTTCTAATGTATTCACATTTTTTATCGTGATTTATTTCAATAGAACCGTCAGATACTTCTACTGTTTCAATTTTGTATTTATCTAAATAAGAACAAAACTCATCAAACATATCACGAATCAGAAAAGCTTCAAATAAGGTACCACCAAAATATGTTTTAATATCTGCTTTGGCGTAAAGTTTAATTTTTTCTGCCAAATTACTTGTTATGACTGAAGTTCCAAAGCCAAGTTTTATAAAGTCAATATACTCTCCAGCTGATACAATTAAATCTTCTGCTTGCCGTAAGCTAAGACCTTTGTCCATAACCATGGTAACTCCGTTTTTGCGAGTTTTTTTAGGTCTTTTTGGTAGATGTGTTAATGATACGTTCATCTTTTTCTATAGGATTTAATCATGTCTAGAAGCGTTCTGTTTTTTCTCAACTCTGGAATAAACTTAAATATTTCTTTGTGTTTTTTATAATCTAATTGCAATGCACTTTGGAGGTGCGTCAACGCCTCTTGTTTTTTTCCTGCCCATAATAAACAAGCAGCCATTCTGTAAAATAACTCAGCACTATCAGGGTGATGCTTAATTCCCATTCTTAATATTTCAATTGCTTCTTCTTTTTCTCCATCTTCATAAAGCAAATTAGAGTAATCCAGCCAAATATTTTCTAAAGAGGGGTCGGCTTCTGTTACTTTTTTGTATGCGTCTTTTGCTTCTTCAGTAAACCCTAATTTTTGATATGCATCACCAATCACATACCAATAATCTGCATTCGTAGCATCTAAGGATACAGCCTTTTTTAAATAATGAATTCCTTCCGTTAATTTATCTTGTTGATCCAGCACAATGCCCATTCCAATCCATGCATCGGCAAGATTTGGGTCTAGGGATGTCGCTCGATTATAGTTTATGAGCGACTGCTCAAAGTTTTTTAGCTTTTCGTAACATTCTCCAATGTAGCAATAGGTAATTGCCTCCGGCTTTTCGTATTTAAATGTTTCTTCGTAGCAGGTAATAGCTGCACGCAAATCATTCATGTTTGCTAAAGAATTTGCTTTATTAAAATAGGCTGGAGCAAAATCTTCTTTTATAGCTATTACATAATCATAACATTCTACTGCTTTTTCAAACAGACCCATTCTGTTGTATACTACCCCAAGGTTAAACCATGCACAGTTGCTGTATGAATGTTTGTCTAGAAATGCATTAAAATATTCTGCCGATTCATTGTCTTTGCCACTTACTTCAAAACAAAAGGACAATTCATATAAAGCAGCATTGTTTTCGGGATTTCTTTCTATAGTTTTTTTCAAGCAATATATTGCATCATCATATTGCTCAAGGTTTTCATATTCAAAAGCTAAATAGAGATATCCATCTTCAATTATTTCTTTGTTGTCTGAAGCTAAGTCTATAGATTTTTTGAAGTTTTCAATTGCTTTTTCGGGCAGACCAATTAAGCTATAAATGGATCCCCGTGTCATAAAGACTTCGGGGTGTAAAGGGTCAATCGATTCGGCTTTTACAAGAAGTTCAAGCGCGTGCAATGTTTCTTTATTTGCGCTTAGCAACTGAGCTTTACGGATTAAAAAGTCAATAGAAAAAGGATATTGCTCTAAGGCAAAGTCAACAGCTTTTAACGCTTTATGGAATTGATTAACGGTCAGGTAATGGTCTATTAAAATGTCGAACTCATCCGTATCAAAAAAACTGCTTGAATTAGTTGCGAGCAATTCCTCAAATTTCTTTATTAAATCTTCATTTTCCATGTCAAACAAAGTTATAAGAATTTTAGCATCTGAAAATTGTATTTCATACAGTATAGTTCATAATTTTTTACCCTTATTTGCTCTTAAAAATTATCTTTGCTATACTTAAAAACCCCCTTTTTGTGTTAATAAAATCTATATCTGGAATTAGAGGAACTATTGGAGGAAAATCAGGTGAAAACCTGACTCCTTCGGACATAGTAAAATTCACTTCGGCCTATGGGGTTTGGTTATTAGATCAATCAAATGCATCGGGTGTTAAAACAAAGTCTCAAAAATCAAAAGTTATTATTGGGAGAGACGCACGAATTTCAGGAGGTATGGTGAGTGAACTAGTGTCTTCTACGTTAATTGGATTAGGAATTGATGTGGTTGATTTAGGATTGTCAACAACTCCTACTGTTGAAATTGCTGTGGTGGATGAAAAGGCTAACGGTGGAATTATTATTACAGCCAGCCATAATCCAGGTCATTGGAATGCACTAAAGCTTTTAAATGGGAAAGGCGAGTTTATTTCAGAGAAAGATGGTTTGCGAGTACTGGAAATTGCTGAAGATGAGAATATCGTTTTTCAAGATGTGCGGGCGCTCGGTCATCGAACAGAAATCAAAGATTATATTGAGAGGCATATTGAAAAAATCCTTGCTTTAAAATTAGTAGATGTAAAAGCAATAAAAGAAAAGAAATTTAGAGTTGCTTTAGATGCGGTTAATTCTACAGGGGGCATAGCTGTTCCTTTGCTATTAAAAGCCTTAGGAGTTGAGGACATTGTGCTTATTAATTGTGAGCCCACTGGAGAATTTGCTCATAATCCAGAACCGTTACCAGAGCATTTGAGAGACCTATCAAAAGCGGTTATTAAAAATAAGGCGCATTTTGGTATTGCCGTAGATCCGGATGTTGATCGATTGGCCTTTGTTTGTGAGGATGGTGAAATGTTTGGCGAAGAATACACCCTTGTAGCAGTTGCGGATTATGTATTAAAAAATTCCAAGAGTAAGAATACAGTGTCAAATCTTTCGTCAACTCGAGCATTAAGAGATGTTACTGAGAAAGCTGGAGGAAATTATTTTGCTTCCGCTGTTGGCGAGGTAAATGTGGTAGAATTGATGAAGAAACACAAAGCTGTTATTGGCGGTGAAGGTAATGGAGGAATTATTTATCCTGAGATGCACTACGGTAGAGATGCGTTGATAGGAGTTGCGTTGTTTCTTACTCACTTAGCAAAGTATGGAAAATCATGTTCCATGCTTAGAGCCTCTTATCCCAATTATTATATTTCAAAAAATAAAATTGAATTAATAAACGGCATAAATGTAAGTGAGCTTTTAGTTGGTATTCAGGAGAAATATAAAAAGCAGCCCATTAATACTGTTGATGGTGTTAAAATTGAATTTAACAAAGAGTGGGTGCATTTGAGGCGCTCTAATACAGAGCCCATTATTCGAATATATTCAGAAAGTGAATCTCAATCTACTGCAGATAATCTTTCTAAGAAAATTATTGCCGATATAAAAGAGCTAATAAAATTAAATCGAAACATATAGATTACATGAAAGTTTATTTAGACAACGCAGCAACCACACCGCTTGACAAAGAAGTATTTGAAGCGATGCTTCCTTACTTTAATGAACATTTTGGCAATCCATCCTCCATTCATTCTTTTGGTAGAAAATCAAGAGCAGGAATTGAATCAGCAAGAAAAACAATTGCAAAAAGTTTAAATGTTTCACCTTCTGAAATATTTTTTACTTCCGGAGGAACCGAAGCAATTAATACAGCAATTCGTTGTGCGGTGAATGATCTAGGGATTAAGCATGCCATCACAACTAAGATTGAGCATCACGCAGTTTTACATTGTATGGAAGCTTTGGAACATGCCGGAGCTATAAAACTTAGCTATGTTAAACTTGATAAATTAGGGCATGTTGATTTAGCTCATTTAGAGGAATTATTAGCAGCCAATCCAAAGTCGCTTGTTTCATTGATGCATGCCAACAATGAAATTGGTAATCTTTTGCCAATGAAAAGAGTAGGGGAGCTTTGCGAGAAATATGCTGCTGTTTTTCATTCAGATACTACGCAAACAATGGCGCATTATAATTTAGATTTGAAAAGCTTTAATGTTGACATGGTTAATGGTGCTGCACATAAATTTCATGGACCAAAAGGTGTTGGCTTTTTATATTTAAGTGGTAAAATAAAAATCAATCCATTTATGTATGGAGGGGCACAAGAAAGAAATATGAGAGGAGGAACAGAGAATCTATATGGAATAATTGGTTTGGGTAAGGCAATGGAAGTAGCAGTGCGGGATATGGACGCTCATCACAAACACATTCAGGGATTAAAAACATATATGATTGAGCAGTTAGAAAAAGAAATTCCAAGCGTAGAATTTAATGGTGACCCCAAGGGCAGCTCGCTTTACACGGTGCTGAATATTTTATTTCCAAGTATTGAAAATGCCGAAATGATGCTTTTTAATTTGGATATTGCTGGTATAGCGGCATCGGGCGGAAGTGCCTGTACTTCCGGAAGCAATCAAGGTTCACACGTTTTAAAAGGAATTGATTCTAATATGAATAGACCCTCTATTCGTTTTTCTTTTAGCAAATACAACACAAAAGAAGAGATTGATTTTTGCTTAGCTAAGCTGAAAGAAATTTTTTTAGTAAAAGTCTAACTTAAATATCTATTATTAGTGCAGCGAATTCAAAGATATCTGATTAAAGCTATTGCTTTTGTTTGCCTTTTTGTTTGTTTGGCATCAAGCACAAATGCGCAAGTTATTGATAGCTTAAAAAATGCACTAATAACTAGCAAGCAAGATACTAATCGAGTAAACATCTTATCTAACCTAGCTTGGGAGATGTATCTTTTGGATCATTTTGAAGAGTCATTGCCTTATATCCAAGAAGGTGTTTTATTGGCTGAAAAGTTAAACCATACTAAAAAGCTGGGTGAACTATACAAAAGAAGTGGTGATTATTATAAGTTTAATTCAAATTATTCAAAAGCTATACAAGAATATACGAAAGCTTTACAAATAGAAACTGAAAATAAAAATAAGTCGAAAATGTCTTCTTGTTATAGCAAGTTGGCAAAATTGCATGTTGAGATTGGTGAATTTTCTAAAGCAATACGTTCTTATAATGATCAGTTAGTATTGGCTATTGAGCTTCATGACACCCTTTTAATTACTGATATTAAAATTGAGCTCTGGAATATATGTTATAAAAAAACAGGTGATTTAACAGAGGCTTCGGCTCATCTTGAGCAGGTTCAACAATTATCCAGAGTTAATTCAAGCGATAGTGTTCGTGCATATCTATATAAGAAGTTAGGAGTGTTTTATTCGAAGGAAGGTGACTACGAAAAGGCTGCCGAATATTTAAATAAATCATTTAACCTTCATAATCAGCAAAATAAATTGAAAGAGATGGCTTCCGATTATTATGAAATTGGGTCGTTGTATGAAAAAACTGGAAACTATCCTAAATCATTGGAATATTATTTGAAAATATTAAGTATTAGAGAAAAACTTGGAGAAAAAAGTAGCATGGCTTTGTCATACAATAATGTTGGTTGGGGATATCAATTGGTAGGTGATTTTAATAAGGCATTAGAGTACCAATTAAAATCTTATAAATATTATTTAGCCGATGGAGATGAAATTGGAACTGCTTACCCCATTGGGAATTTAGGCATCATTTATAATGAACTCGGCTCTTATGAAAAAGCAATTGAGTATTCGAAAAAAGCCATGAAAATATTTGCTTCAACAAAAGATTTAGGTGGGGTAGCTGAAGCGCATAATAACATAGGAAAAGCGTACTTGAACATGGGTGATTTTTCTAAAGCGGTAGAGCATTTACGCAAAGGGTTAGCGCTTTCAATTGAGATGGATGTATTGTATGAAATGAAAAATTCTTACTCTGGGCTAGCTGCTTGCTATGAAAAGCTGGGTGATTATAAACAAGCATATACTAATTACAAATTATTTACTCAAGTGCGTGACACTATTGTTAATCAGGAAAATTCGGATCGAGTAAGCAGAATGCATTTTAGTATTGAAAATGAAAAAAATCAAAAGGCTATTGAATTACTAAGCAAAGATGCATTGCTTAGTGAAGCAAATTTAAAGCGCCAACGCACCTTAACCTATTCTGCAATTGCCGGAGTGTTGTTAACATTTAGCCTTATGTTTTTTGCTTATCGCGGGTATAGACAAAAGCAAAAATCAAATATAGCCCTAGAGCAAAGCCATGCTGAAATATCATTTCAAAAAAAGGAGATTGAAAAATCGTATGAAAGCTCAAAGTTGTTAAGTGATATCGGAAGAGAAATTACTGCTTCCTTATCGGTAGAAAAAATTATAGAGAACGTTTACAAAAACGTTAATACGTTGATGGATGCTTCCTCATTTTGGGTTGGGATATACAATGAAAAAGACCAGCAATTAGATTACCCCATGGGAATTGAAAAAGGCAATACACTTCCTTTTGCTCACTATAAATTATCTGAAGTAAATAGACTGCCGGTGTGGGCATTTATAAATAATAAAGAGGTATTTGTTAATGATTACCAACAGGAGTATTTTAATTACATTCCCAATGGTGTTATTCCGACTGCAGTGGTTGGTGATGTGCCTGAATCTTCCATTTGGTATCCACTTGTTTCAAAAGATAAAAAAACAATAGGGATACTAACTATTCAGAGTTTTGAAAAAAATGCGTACAGTCAATATCACCTGAGTGTTGTTAGAAGTTTATCTGTCTTTATTTCTATAGCATTGGAAAATGCACTTCTTTATGAAGGTGTAGAGCAAAAAGTAAAAGAACGTACGATAGAAATTGTTCAACAAAAAGAAGAAATAGAAAAATCGTACCGAAACATTAAGCTTTTAAGCGAAATGGGTAGAGGCATTACTGCCTCATTAAAAGTAGAAGAAATTACAGAGAAAGTATACGAAAGTGTTAATACCTTGATGGACTCACCTATATTTTTGATTGGAATATATAATGCTCAAAAAAAACAATTGATAGTGCCGGGAGCCATAGAAAGAAAGGTAAAACAACCTCTGTATGCCTATGATTTGAATGATAAGTCACGACCTGCTGTTTGGTGTTTTGATAATCAAAAGGAACTAATATTAAACAATTTTGAAAAAGAATTTCCTGTCTTTTTTCCTGATATTGAAATGCCTCCCATTGTCTCTGGTGAAATGCCTGAATCGTTAATCTATTATCCTTTAACTACAGCAAATAAAAAAATAGGGGTTATTTCATTTCAGAGTTTCAAAAAGAATTCATTCTCAGAATACCATTTAGATATTATTAGAACATTAGCTATATACGTATCTACGGCATTAGAAAATGCTCGTTTATATGGAAACATGGAAGCGGAAGTAAAAGAACGCACAAAAGAAATTGAAAAGCAAAAAGAAGAGCTTGCTAAACTTTCAATTGTTGCGAGCGAAACAGACAACGCCATCATTATTGCTGATGCGCAAGCCAACATAGAATGGGTAAATGCAAGTTACACTCGACTTACTGGATATTCCATGGAAGAGCTTATGCAAAGCGGTAAACGCAGCATTTTGGATGTAAGTGAAAATCCCAACATTAAACAAATCCTTCAAGAATGTAATGATTTGCTTAAATCTTCGGTTTACGAGGTAATGAATCATACAAAAGATGGTCGTAATATTTGGGTGCAAACCACCATGACGCCTATTGTGGGATCAGATGGGAAGATTACCAACTTTATAGCTATTGACTCAGACATCACAGCTTTAAAGCGTGTGGAGACTGAAATAAAGCAACAGCATGCAGTAATTTCTGAAAAAAATAAGCACATTACCGATAGTATAAATTATGCAAAAAGAATTCAGGATGCAATTCTGCCTCCTCTGGATGTTGTTAAAAGAATGCTGCCAGAATCTTTTGTGTTGTACAAGCCTAAAGATATTGTGAGTGGAGATTTTTATTGGATGACTGAAAAAGATGGGAAAGTGTTTTTTGCAGTAGTAGATTGTACTGGGCATGGAGTGCCAGGCGCATTTGTAAGCATAATAGGGAACAATGGATTGTTTAGAGCAGTTAATGAATTTGGGTTAACAAAGCCTTCCGAAATTTTAGATAAGTTAAATGAGTTGGTTGATGAAACATTTGGACAAGGAAATAATACGCAAATTAATGACGGGATGGATATCGCGCTGTGTCGATTTGATAGGAAAACAAACATGCTGGAATTTGCCGGAGCTAATAACCCCTTGTATATAATTAGTAAAGGAGAATTGTCTGAGCTGAAAGGAGATAAGCAGCCCATAGGAGCCTTTGATCATAGAAAGAAATTTTCTAACCACGCTGTAACGTTAAAGGCAAATGATTCTGTATATATCTTTTCGGATGGGTATGCCGATCAGTTTGGTGGTGTCAAGAAAAAGAAATTCAAATACAATCAGTTTAAAAGCATGCTGTTGTCAATAAATAATACGTCAATGCAAGCACAGAAAAAGATACTAGATGACACGATTGTGAATTGGATGGGGGAACTTGAACAGATTGATGATATTTGTGTAGTAGGTTTTAGAGCTTAGTAATATTATTTATTTATAATAATTTTTTTAGTAATTATTGAATTGCCAGAATGAAATGTCGTAAAGTAAATTCCATCATTTAAGGCCGTTAAATTTAGGATAGCATTATTAAAATCTAATTTAGAATAATATACCCGTTCCCCAACTAAATTAAACACTTCAACAGCATTTATTGGAATAGATTTACTAGAAATTTCTATTATTCCTTTGGTTGGATTGGGACCTACAAAAATTTGGTTTTCCAATGATATGTTGTTTACTCCATTTCCAGATACAGCATTCAAAATAATAGTGAGCGTATCGCCCGAAGAGCTTAAATTATCTTTATCATATACATAAATTCGTGTTCGCGCAGTAGCAGTAGAAGATCCTACCCAAAAATGAAATCCTGCCCAGCCAAAATCTCCTGGGTCTATCATGGGGAAGGAGCCACTATCAGGAACACCCAGCCAGCAATTTCCTGAAGCACAAAAGTCAAAGTAGGTCCCGTTTAATGTGTCGTAGGTAACTAGTTTCCAGCCTAGATTGAGCTTTCCTCCAGATGTATTTGCAAGGTGTATGCTGTCATATGTCAGTGAATAAAATGGTAGAGTTCTCTCTAAGGTGTCGTTAGGGGATATAGCGTATTGAGCAAAAGACTGTATCGATAGTAGCGATGCAAAAAACATTACTTGTAGAATTCTTTTCATCGTAAATAGTTTTTTTACAATATTTAGTAATAAAAACAAAGGTACGTAATTGTTGGGTAGGAAGCAAATAACAAAATAAATGATGTGAATTATATAGTATCAATAAATTTTCTCTTTTTCATCCTATCAATTCTGTATTTTAACATAGTTACGCCTACATGCTCTCGGAATTGCGATGATAAATGTTGAGGGGATCTGTAGCCAACTTGATATGCGATTTCGTAAAATGAAAGATTATTTTGCTCAATGAATTCTTTTACTTTTTCAATTTTTTGAAGTATGAAATACTTTTCAATTGAATGATGCTCGTGCTTTTTAAATATTTTTAATTGCATTCTGTAGGATAGTCCATTTGGGGATTCTAAATACTGGTGCAAATAAAACTTTTCTTTATTATCTCCGAAATCAGAAAGAGCTAATTCAATAATAGCTGATTTGATTTTTACAATTAATATATTTTCATCTTTCTGAACTACTATAAAACCTCTTTTTGCTAATGATTTTTCAATCAAAGTAATGTTCTTAATAGTGATAATAAATTTTGCTTCCCCAAGTTTTGCTTTTATTTTTTTTACAATTTAATTTCGTTAACTCATCATAAACAGCTTCAATGCAGCGCTGACAGCACATGTTTTTTAGTTGTATGGTAATAGATTTCATTAATTTAATGTATAAATATTTCTAGTGACATTTAGAGCACAGCAATAGAAAGCCATGCATGCATTTCAATAAAAGAAAGAGTGCTAGATAAGTATTGAGCGAAAGAAAATAGCCCTATCTGCTTGCTTAGGAGGCGGAGCATGATCACGATAATATACCCGAAGAGGTGAAGGTGGAGATATGTATATTCTACTTGTTAAGTTATCAATTATTATCGAAAAAGGTGAATCTATATTTGCATGAAAAGAAGTAGAGAAATTGTCTTTTATCTTAATATATTTTACTTCATTTTTACAGCAGTTTATATCCATTTTAGATTTTGCCATGCAACAACACCTTTAGTGGTTATTGATACTGACTTTAGCCTGCGGCCACAATAATGGGAGGATATTGAGACTCCAATAGAACTTAAAAGGAATACTAATGCAACAAATATTGAAAATTATTTTTTCAAACTTAATTGCTAATGATTATTTTTTTAGAAATATTTCCTTTTGGAGTGTTTATGTATAGTAAATAAATTCCCGCAGGGTAATTTCGCACATTTAATTTAGCTGTATAATTATTTATGATTTGATAATCCAGCTTTTGTCCAAAAGTATTATATAGTGCAACTGAGTTTAGTATATGTTTAGAGCTAAGTATTTCAACATTATCAGTTGCTGGATTAGGAAATGTTAGCACTGTATTTGAAATTGAAAAGTCAGTTATGCTGTTTAGTGTAGAGTCTATAACCAAAAATGTGCCCATCATTCCTTCATCTTCATGATGTAATAAGTGGCAGTGGTACATGTAAGGTACGAAGTGATCTGCAAAAGTTTTGAATTGTGTAATAAATCTTAGTGTGTCGTTTGGCTTAACTAACATTACATCTTTCCATCCGCTATGTTCAGGAGGAGGTGCAATGCCATTTATATCAACTACGGTAAATAAAATATCGTGTATATGAAAAGGGTGTGCAACCATAGTATGGTTAATAATTGACCAGATTTCAATATCATTTAAATAAACAACTTGATTTATAGAATCCATGTGAAACTCTTCATCATTAATAAAAAAAGGTCCATCTACATATCCTTGATTTCCACTAAGAACGGTATCTGGAAAAAACCTTAATGATCTTGTAACAGTTGCAGAAGCAGTAGGAATGGCAGCAATTGGAGCAAAGGCAGTAGGAATGGATGTTATAGGGTTTGGTGTAGCTGCTATTACATCAAAGCGTAATATATTAAAGTCTGCTCCATTTAGTGGATTGTCATAATACCCTTCAGCAATTAGTATAGTGCTGGTGCCAACTGAATCAGCCCCTATAATTCCATGATCTAATTCAGAAGCGTAGCTCATTAAATATTTTTGTTGTCCAACTGAATCAGCGCTAAAGTCAACAAGTATTTCTGCTCTTTCACCTGTAGAAAGTCTAACTCTTTTTGTGGTGTATGGTTGAGCAAGTAATCCTCCATCAGTTCCAATTAAATAAAAATTTGATGAGTCTGATAAGCCAAAGTAATACGATCTATCAGCAGAAGCATTAAGCAAACGTAATCGAACTACTTGTTTTGGAACTTGTAGGTAAGGATCCATAGTGCCATTTACCATAATTACACTATCCTCGTGTGTAGCTGTTGCAATTTGGTTTAAAATATCAAATGCTCTTGATTGAACGATAAGTGGAAAGTCATCAATGCCGTATCTTCTTGGTAAAGCGTATGTTGCTTCGGTGCTATCTCTAACGATTATCATACCGGCAAGACCTCGCGAAATTTGAATTTCAGTTTTGCCTTCACCATGTGGATGATACCAAAAAGTCGAGGCATCATTTAGCATCTTAAAGCTAGGACTCCAAGTTGCTGTAGGGACAATTATTTGGTGTGGGCCTCCATCATTTTCTGGAGCAACATGAAAACCATGCCAATGTACGGTTGTTGCTGCAGGAAGGTTATTTTTTACATTTAAGGTAATACTATCGCCTTTTTTTATAATTAAAGTAGGCCCTAAAAAATTTCCATTATAACCGTAAGTGGGGGTGTTAAATCCGGTATAAAAGACTTTTGTGCTAACTTGTGCCGTTAAGTTGAAAACAGTACCGCTTAAAGTGTCAGGTATGAATAAGGGTGTTTGAGCGAAGGATAAACTGGTAATAGATAGTGCTAATAATATAGAAAGGACACTAGGATGCTTAAACATATTCTAATTTTTTATCAATGAAAATTTTTTGTAAAACGATTTATTGTTTATAGAGCCTCGTACAAAATATACTCCGGAAGTAGGAGGAAGAGTAAATGTTTTTTTCCAATATCCGGCATAAATATTTTCAACTGTAAGATCCGAAACAAGTGCTCCAATTGAGTTTAGCAATTCCAATTTTAATATTCCAGATTCTTTAGAGTTTAAAGAAATGCTTATTTGCTCACTTGCTGGGTTAGGAAAAACAGAAGACTCAACAACAGTATTAATGTTATTAACTCCTGCGTAAACAGAATCTAAAAAATTTCTTATTTCAATACCCATAATAGTTGTGTCACTTGTATTAAAACCAACATTTAGGAACAGCAATTTATGTGTGTTTCCGGCTGCTATCGCTATAGTTGGCATTCCCATACCTCCGTAGTATGCAACTTGATATGCTCCTGAATCAAAGGGCACGGAGATAAAGTTATTGGTATTTATCCAATTTAATACTGTAGCGCAAGAGTACGTGTTATTAAAACCTGTTTGAAAGAAACGTACTTTATTCCCGTATTGGTTAACTAAACTCTGATGCATGGGTTTCATGTCTTTGCCTGCGTCAATACACGATTGGCAACTTGTCATAAAAAACTCCATGATAACTACATTGCCAGAATCTAGTTCGCTGAACAAATTATGCATTTTTCCATTGCAATCGTTCATAGTAAAGTCAGTAGCCACAGTTGGCTGAGCATATGCCAGTGTAAAAGAAGTAACAATTGTAAATAATGAAATATAAAGTTTTTTCATAAGTTGCTTTTTGTGTTTAACAGATTTAGACAAAACTTATTGAATCATTATTTTTTTGGTTAATGTCATATCATTAATATTAACATGTACAAAATAGATTCCTGAATTTAAGTCCTGTGATAAGCTAACTTGTTCAGAATATTGTCCGGATGCTTTTTGTACAGGAGCAATTTTTTGGATTACTTTTCCTTGAGCATCAAAGAGATTTAGAGAGAATTTACAATCTTTAATTAAGTTGTAATTCAAAATAAGTTCATTTAATGATGGATTAAGAATTACCTGCATGTCACCTTCAGCCAAATATTCCATTATTGAGGTAGCAACGAAAGGGTGAATTTTGAAAGAAGAAAGAAAAAGTTGGTCACCTGTATTTGCGCCATTGTTGTTTGTACAATTTGAAGCATAGTAAAATTTAATATCTCCAACATTTGTAGCAGGTGCTGTCCAATCAAAACTCCATTGTCCAAGACCCGGTGATACTTGTGGTGTGCCATTAGTTTTATGGGTTGCATATTTTCTGCTAGCCAATGAACCTGTGCCTGAAATAATTTGAGTTCTATTTGCATCTGTAATGGCAAATGTTCCAGCGTTCGCGTTTCCGCTAGTAGTTAACGCTACCATGCCGAAACCAAATTTGCTAATTCCGGATTTTTGCGCCTTAAGCAAAAGCGTATATTTTTGACCCGGAACATACGAAGAGTCTGCAGCTGAATAGGTTAAGGTGTTAACCATATTTGTGTTGTCGTTTGTTACGATTGCGTTTGCATGACAACCAGTTTGTGCATTGGCGCAGGTCATCTCACCGGGAGCACCGGTAGAAGAAGGGTGCATGCCAGCTGTTTTTACTAAAAAGCTTGATAGCGTTATGTATGAACATAAGGCTAAAACTGATAATGTTAGTATATGAGTTTTTTTCATGTAATATTATTTTTGAGATTCCGTTACTTTTATAAATGGCTGAAATGCTTTGCTGGTTGTAAATACAAAATCTCCTTGATCACTTTCATCATCATTTGCCGAAACTCCGCTTGCATAGAAAGTAACAGAGCCTGTGCTTGTTGAAGGAGCTTTCCAGTTTAAAGTCCATTCGCCTAAACCGGTAGAAACCGCATCGGTTCCATTATAGGTGTAAGTAACATACTCTCTGTCTTTAAATAAATATTCACCAAACACGGTTTGAGTTCTTGCTGCATCAGTAATATTAAATTTTCCTGCATTAGAATTATCTTTATTAGCTAAAGCAACAATTTGAAATCCAAAACGATCAATGGAAGTTTCTGATATTCGGACTTTAATAGGGTAGGTTTGGCCTGCTACAAAATGCGTAGCTCCTCCTAGGTCAATTTCTAAAAGCGCTTTACCCGAATTTGTTGCATTATCATCATGACAACCAATTGTTGCACAAGATGCTTCGCCCGGTGCCCCGGTATGTCCGGCAGGTGCGCCAGAGCTGGATTTTTCAGGAAGCTTAGCCATTATAAATAATGGAATAGCCAGTAAAGCTAGGTAGATTGTTTTTTTAATCATGGTAATTTTATTTATATTAATCATAAAAAACTAGTCGAATATACGTAATTAGCTTTGTATACCACTTATATTTATACTTATACTTATACACATTTGTTTTATATGTTGATAAAATGTGGATACTTGGAGTTTTACAGGAAATGAAAAGAAGATTCAATTAACTATTAATTTCCCATGATAAAGATTATTATCTGTATCTAATATTTTGATGAAATAAACACCTTTCGTTAATAATGAAGTAAAAAGTGTTATTGAATGTTCTTGTATTCTATGATTTAAGTAAATCTCTTTGCCAAAGATGTCATAAACAAGTACGCTATTTTTCTGCATGCTAAATCCATTAAATGCAATATTGCAATGTGAATTATATACTGGATTTGGAGTTACAATTAATGATTTATATTCTGATTTATATTCATTAACAGCTGTAGCAGGAAAAATATAAATCCATTCAGAGTAAATTTTTAACCCGCAATAGTTGCTGACAATGCTATTTATTAAGTAATATCCTGAATCAGAGTATACATTAAAGGGATTTTGAATGGAAGAAAAATTATTATCTCCAAAATCCCAGTTATAATTATTTGCAATAGTATCCCCAAAGAAAAAGACTGTGTCATTTGACTGGTTGTATGTAAATTGCCCAGTAGTGAATCCTCTTGACAAGACTTTAATATTTGCAGTTATACTGTCTCGAACTGATCCATTGCTCACAATTAATTTTACTGAATACATTCCTGTATCCGAATACAAGTGTATAGGATCTGGTAAAGTAGAAGTATCTCCATCTCCAAAATTCCACATAAAGTTATAGGCGCAAGTTGATATATTTATAAATCGTTGGCTACACTGTTGAAAGGAAAAACTAGCCATTGTTATACTATCAACCGTTATTAGCTTCGTTATTGAATCGGGATGGCCATTATCTGCCTTTAGCTTAACCCTAAATATTCCAGGGTATGGAAACTTATAATCAAGATCGATAGAAGAGTCAGCCAATAGGATTCCTGTACTATCCGAGATTTCCCAAGTAGGATTCATCATTCTCAAAGTATGATTCACAAAGTTTGTAGTATCGCCATAGCATAAGTTAAATGCAGAAAATTCACAGGAGGCTCCAAGGTGTAAAGGCTCTTGATTTTCTCCCTTCTGAGAAAAGGAACTCGCTGAAGTTAATAGCAGCATGCTGCATGCGATAAGTTTAAACATCCTTTTGTGTATATATTTAGTCATTCTTAATAAGTTTAGTATTAATGTAATTGTTGTCGTAATCCTGCAGCCGGATCAAGTAAATTCCATTGGGAAAATTTTCAACGCGGATTATGAACTTGTTGAGTAATTCATTGTTCGAGTAAACTATTTGACCGTAGGTGTTCAAAATAGCTATACTTCGGATTTTTTTTTCACTATCAATTCGAATAAAATCTTGTGCGGGGTTTGGGTATAATGATATATCAAAATGAACATTGAGATAATTTGTAGAAGTTAAAAGATCCCTTTGAGCAATGTACTTGGCTACATTACCATCTGCCATACTAAAAAGCCCACCTGCAAATAGGCGATTTTGAAAAGTAGTTACCACATTAACGATGTTATCAACCCCTCCGCCTAGCGCACTCCAGTTTGTGCCATCCCACTTAGCTACTCTGTTAGCGGGTATTCCTCCTGCAATAGTGAAGCTACCACCCGCGTACAGCTTTCCTGATGAAGTGTGAAAGGATGAAGCAGCATTGTTCATTCCTCCGCCAACGGGTTGCCAATTACTGCCGTCCCAACTTGCAACGTAATTAGCAGCGATTCCGCCTGCTATAGAAAACCCTCCTCCTGCAAATAATTTTCCGTTATAGCTTCCAAGGGCTGTCACTACACCGTTTGTGCCTGTGCCAACGGCCGACCATGAAGCACCGTTCCATTTAGCAATGTAGTTGGCTATAACTCCGCCAACACTATCAAAAGCACCTCCAATATATAGTTCGTTGTTATGAACGGTCATGCAGGTTACCCAATTATTTGCTCCAGAACCAAGCGAATCCCAAGAAGATCCATCAAAACTTGCTACGTTATTAACAGTTTTACCACCTGCTTCCGGAAATCCACCGGCTACATAAACCCGTCCATTATACACTTGTAGTGCCTGTACATCACAATTTCCGGTAGTGAAAGAGAGTGAATCCCATGAAGCGCCATTCCATCGTGAGAAGTATTTGCGTGACAGATTTCCGGATTTAGTAAACGTACCGCCTGCGTAAATTGTATCGTTGAAAATTGCCAGTCCTTTTACATATCCGTTCAATCCTGACCCTAATGAATCCCATACGCTGCCGTTCCATGTTGCGATACTTTTATAAGAATTTGTTCCAATCGTATCAAAGCCACCACCTACAACGAGCGTGCCATTTACTGTGTCTTCAGCCATCGCCATGGTTACATAACTCATTTTACCACCAACTGGTTGCCAAAATTGCGAAAATGAAATCTTACTTGCGGCTAAAAAAAATAGAAGCATTACCGAATTGCGGCCTTGTGCTAACAAAAAATGAATGCGAATGAATTGCATTTACAAATATACATTAAGAAAATTTAATTACCAAAACTCAATAGTGATTACTTGTAATAAGCTCGTAATTTTTTATTTCAGGTTAATTCAATGTCTTTCCAAATTTGACAATTAACATTATCAGCACATCTTTATTTATTAGAATTCTGTGTTATCCCAATTTAAAATCAGGAATTGATTCTACGTGAAATATTTTTAGATTTACAAAATATTAATAATAGATTTTAGAAAACGGTGAGGTTGATTTTTAGTTAGTGTGGACTTGGTGTAGAAACTTAGTCTTAAAGGGGTAAGTTGAGGATTTGTCTTCTGCTGGCAGGCGCAACGATTAAAATTCAGATAAGTTCTGGCCAATGGAGAAAAAGAATCTATTTTTTTTGAGGTAAAGCAAAACAATAAAAGTATTCACAGTAAGTTGATAATTGAATGATGAAAACTATAAAGCTTACAATATTTATCTTGATTTCAAATTTACTTATTGGACAAATTCCCAATAACGGATTTGAAACTTGGATTTCTATGCCCGGATATTCGACACCTGTAGATTGGGATAATTTGAATCAAGTTACGTATTATAAAAATGTATTTACCTGTAACCAGGGAACGCCTGGAAATCCCGGAGCAAGTTATTTGTTTTTAATATCAAAGAATGTTCAAGGAAAGGGAGTTGTTCCCGGGAGAGCGGTGTCAGGAAAAATTGATACTACTTCATATAAACCAATTAGTGGCTACTCATTTATTAATAGACCTCAACAATTAAACTACTTTATGCAATACATGCCTTATGATCCATCCGATTCGGTGAGTGTATCTGTATTGCTTACTAAATGGGACAATACAACGCTTACGCGAGATACAGTTGCTTACGGTGTAAGCTATTACAATGCAATGGCTCATACATGGCTTGCCGAAGGAGTTTATTTAAATTACATGAGTGGTGATGCACCTGACACGGCTATGATAGTAATTTCATCAAGCAGCAGCAATCCTAAAGATGGGAGTTATATCTATATTGATAATCTTCAGTTTAATGGCTCTGTTATAGGAATTGAAGAAAATTCTATTCTTGAAAACAACATTCTTGTCTATCCGAATCCGAGCTCAGACATCATTTATTTTAATTTGAAAGGATTAATAAAATCAGTTAAAGTTGAATTGTTTGATTTATTAGGAAATCAAATTTTCTCCGATACATGGGTCAATCAATCTTCAATAACTATTTCAAATTATCAACCAGGAATTTATTATTTAAGAATTACGGAAAACAATAAGAGCACAAATAAAAAAATAATCAAGCTATAAATAAAAAAATATTTACCTACTTAGGATATTGTCTTTTTGCATTTACCTAGTTTAATAAATGTCCAGTACTAATTTGATTTTTCAGAAAATAACTTTATTGCCACTTGCCTTCAAGTGGTATATAGCGTTGGGAAAGTATTTTTTTGAAAACTAACTTATAAAACAATAGCTTGATTATTATTTTGTAACTATCCCCCTGAACTATTTTTTTGAAATTAGTTCTTCGATTTTTGACTGAGGATAGCTAAGCATTTTTCCGAATTTTACGCTGATAACATATTGAGC
Source organism: uncultured Bacteroidia bacterium (assembly GCA_964481195.1). Taxonomy (GTDB): domain Bacteria; phylum Bacteroidota; class Bacteroidia; order Palsa-948; family Palsa-948; genus Palsa-948. The sequence goes on from CAYZTB010000021.1 coordinate 31,201, forward strand.
AGAATCAGTATAAGTTAAATTAGATTTGTGTTGCTTAACTTCTTCTTTAAGTGCGAGGTACTCATCTTTTGTTGAGCCATTATAAATTAGTAATACATCTTTGCCTACAGCTACATCAGCAGGAAATAACTGTGTAACGATTAAATCGCTTTCCCTATAAAGATGAACATGATTTCTTTCAGCAATAATTTCTGCTTCTGCAACAAGTTTGTCCATTTCTTCCGGTGGAAGTGCTTCGCTAAGCGCTAGTTTTTTTACTCCAACATTTACTAACTCGCTAAACCCACCAATAATTCCTAAGTTGTAAGAGTAGGCATCGATCGTTTGTGCCGTGTTACATTGATAAAGTAAAGTAGATAAAGGCAGGCAAATCAATATTATGTAATGAATGGATCGTGAAAAAATGTTTTTCATTTTCTTTATTGGATTACAATTCTGTGTGTAGTAGATGAATTTTTTCCAAACGTTTTAATAACATATAATCCTGAAGGGGTTTCTGGCAAGTCGATATTCTTGAAGGTGTATTTCTCATTAGATGAATAAATTATTCTTCCCAGCACATCTACTATCTCTGTTCGTAAAATTTCACTTTTAGAATGAACATTAACGTTTGCAGAGCATGGATTTGGAAAGATTAACACAGCGTTGTATGCCATATTAGAATCATCTATTCCTGTAGCATTTAAAACAAGGTATTGCGCCATCATCCCATCCTCTTCATGTGTTAGCATATGACAGTGATACATAAATGGAATTACATTATCCGTAAAATCTTCAAATTGCATGATGATCTTAATGGTTTCCTGAGCATATACCATGATTACGTCTTTTCTTCCTTGCTCGTTGACCGGAGGAGCGAATCCATTTCTGTCAAGAACATAAAACTGTAAGCCATGTACATGGAAAGGGTGTGCAATTGCAGTATTATTTGTAATGCTCCAGATCTCAGTGCTCCCTAATGTTGTGGTGTGATTAATCGTTTGCATATTGAACAACTGATTGTTTAACTGGAAAGGTCCATTGAGCATTCCATTGGGTCCCATTGCTTGAGGGGAAATGCTGATAGGGAACGTAAGGTTTGCGGAAGAAGCAGGGAGCGGATTAACAGGGACAAGATTGGTTGGAATTGAAGTTATTGGATTGGATGTAGGTGTGGTGATATTCAATTGTAAAATCTTAAAATTAATTCCGTTCAAGGGATTGGATGCATAACCGGGTATTACTCCAGGACCCATAGCAGAAGGGTTGGCTGCACCATAAATGCCGTTGGCAAGTTCAGAGCTATAGCTGTTAATGTTGATTTGTTGTCCCTGCATGCCGGTAAGGTCCAAAAGAACTTCAGCCCTTTCGCCAGGAGCGAGTTGCAGTCTGGATAGGCTTACGGGTTGCGATAACAATCCACCATCGGAACCAATTTGAATTATGTTTTGGTTGTTGTGAAGACCGAGTTTGAAAATCCTGTTTATTGAAGCATTCAGCAATCTTAATCGGATAACTTGTGCAGGCACTTGCAAATAAGGGCTTAAAGTTCCATTGACCATTACTACACTATCTCCAGCTGTATTTACTGCCAGTTGTTTGTTCGAATCAAAACATTTTGTTTGAATGATGATAGGAAAATCATCTACGTTATATTTTCTTGGCAAGTTTATCGTTGCTTCGATTGAATCCCGAATAATTATTAATCCTGCTTCGCCTTTGGTTACTTGTTCAACAGTTTTATTGTGAAGATGCGAGTGGTACCAATACGTACCTGCTTGATCCATAATTGGAAAGGAAGGCGTCCAGATTGAAGAAGGAGCAATAGTAGTATGTGGACCTCCATCATTGCTTGGAGCAAGGTGCAGTCCATGCCAGTGAATCGTGGTGGTGTCTGCTAAAAGATTCTGAACATTGAATTGTGTGAGAGTGCCTTTTTGTAATATTAATGTTGGTCCTAGGTACGAAGTGTTCAGGCCAATCGTATTTGTTGAATAACCCGCATACCAAGTTCTGCTGCTGTCTTTTATCGTCAAGTTGATAGCAGATCCAGATAGCGTATCGGGAATGGCAAGTGGGTTTTGCGCAAATAGGATGATAGGAAGTGTCAATACTCCTAGTAAACATAACTTATAGGTTTTCATAAAAAAATGTTATGATAATTTAATGAGCAATAACTCATGGTAAAGTTATGGTTTTTGCCCTTTCTTTTATTGGTCATAATCTAAATTTAAGATGAACTGACGAGAATCATATTTTTCATTTTAATATAAAAGCGTAAATTCGCTTAAGTAATAAAATGATATAATGAAGAAATGCATAGTTATAGTCCTTAGCCTATTGGTTTTAACGAGCCAAATGGGCTTTGCATTAACCACACATTATTGTGGTGGGAAAGCAGTAAAGTAGGAGTTTCGATTGGGGAAGGGTCTATAGGCTGCGGGATGAGTGCCATATTAGAAGGGTGCGACAATGCAATTCAATCCTCTACAAGTATGTCGAAGAATTGTTGCAAGAACACTATTTTGCAGCTAGAAGTGAAAGATGACTTTAATCCAACTACGAATAATATTATCGTACCCAATCTTCAATTTCTTTCAGATGTAGTCTTAATTAATGCACTATATTCATATCTAGAAACTACATTTTCATTTAACTTCCATTTAGAATACCCTCCTTTGCTGTTTCAGAACATCCCTGTTTTGATTCAGTCTCTCCTTCTTTAGATTACATCTTGATTTATAGCAATGCATTTGCAATGCTATGTAGGCGAGCTTGTGTCGATGAAACTATCATTTTGTAATCTGAAAACATGTTAAATAGAATCATTCGTTATTTCCTAGAGAATAAGCTTGTTACATTTTTGTTGATTGCATTATTTCTTGGATGGGGTATTGTTACTTCACCATTTGAATGGAAAATTGGCTTTTTACCTTCCGATCCTGTTTCGGTAGATGCCATTCCAGACATTGGAGAGAATCAACAAATTGTTTTCACCCCATGGATGGGTAGATCGCCTCAGGACATTGAGGATCAGATTACGTATCCGCTTACAACTTCTTTGTTAGGTATACCAGGTGTTAAATCTATTCGTAGCTCGTCTATTTTTGGATTTAGCAGCATCTACCTCATCTTTGATGAAGACATTGAGTTCTACTGGTCGCGTTCAAGGATCCTTGAAAAATGTTAAAGGTGTAACAAAGTCGGATTGGGATAAAGGAACGAAAATGATGGAAGTCACTTTTGATGCTCATCTGATTTCTTTGGATGATATAAAAAAGAAGATAGCGTATGTAGGGTATGACACTGAGGAACATCGAGCATCCGATGATACGTATGATAAGCTTCATGGATGTTGTAAGTACGATAGGCCAGAGGGAAAATAGAGTGATGGAAGGATATAGGCGTAGGTAAGGTCGTAATAGATTTGATCTTATCTACGTTCCTACTTTCCGATACAAAATCTTGAAAAAATGTTTTTCAGCAGATCGTCTGTTGACACTTCCCCTGTGATTAAACCTAAATGATGTAAGGCTTCGCGAATGTGGCTAGCAAGTAATTCGCCAGATAATTTATTTTCCAATCCTTTTATGACTAAAGATAGCGCGTTGTGTGTATGCTGTAAAGCTTCCACGTGTCTGGAATTTGTAATAATTGTTTCGGGAATGTTGGCAGACATATTATCGAAAATGTTTACCAGTTTTTCTTTAAGCTGTTCAAGGTTTTGTTTTTCCTTTGAAGAAATAAATAATATATTTTTAAATTGCTTGAATTCTGTAGTGGTGTATGCTAAGTCTTCTTTATCAATTTTATTTCCTACCACAATTAATTCGCTGCCATCGATATGGGGCCGTAACTCATCCAACTCTTTTTGAAGCTCGGTGCTGCTGAGCTCATGAATATCGAAAAGATAAATTACGATGCTAGCTTTTTGCATAGCGTGATGCGTTCGCTTAATACCAGCAGCTTCAATCTCATCGTTGGTTTGGCGTAAACCAGCAGTATCAATAAATCTAAATCGTACACCTTCAATTACAACTTCATCTTCAATGGTATCGCGGGTAGTGCCGGGAATTTCGGACACAATTGCGCGCTCATCATCCAGCAAAGCATTTAGTAAAGTAGATTTACCTGCATTGGGTCTTCCGGCAATACAAACAGGAACGCCATTCTTAATCACATTTCCGAGCTCAAAAGAACGCACTAATTTTTCAATAATACTCTGCATAGAATGTACGTGCTTTGAAAGCTCCGATTTGCTTGCAAACTCCACATCTTCCTCACTAAAATCTAGTTCAAGCTCTATCAACGAAGCAAAATCAATAAGATGATCGCGCAACACTTTTATTTTGCTACTAAACCCTCCGCGCATTTGCTGAATAGCAACTTGGTGCGAAGTGGCAGAATGAGAAGCAATAAGATCTGCTACTGCTTCGGCCTGTGTTAGGTCAAACTTTCCATTTAAAAATGCACGAAATGTAAATTCACCTTGTGTTGCCAGTCGGGCACCTTGCTTGATGACCAATTGAATAATTTGTTCCTGAATATATTTTGAACCATGACAGGCAATCTCCACAATATCATCTCCCGTAAAAGTATTGGGGGCTTTAAACACCGTTAATACTACATCGTCAATAATATCATCTTTTAATAAAATATCTCCATAATGGGCAGTACGTGAAGCAAGTTTGGAAAGATCGGTAGCTTTTGCATTTTTCTTTTTAAAAATTTTAGAGCATAATATTAATGCGTCTTTCCCAGTAACTCTAATTACTGCTATTGCACCAACTCCCGGAGCGGTGGAGAGCGCTACTATGGTTTCTTTATTTAAAGGGCTAGTTTTCACTTATAACAAATATAACGGAAAACATCTTTAGGTACAGGATTGATAGTGCATAGATTATGAAAAGAAATCTACAGTATTATTGAAGAAAAACTATATTTTTGAAGGAGTTTAGATACAACGAATAATAATTAACGCGTAATCCAATATTTCTATGAGTGTTTTAGTGAATAAAAATTCAAAAGTTATTGTTCAAGGCTTCACTGGTGGCGAAGGAACCTTTCACGCTACGCAAATGATTGAATATGGCACCCAAGTTGTAGGGGGAGTTACTCCGGGTAAAGGCGGAACAAAACACTTGGATAAGCCGGTTTTTAACACTGTAGTAGACGCTGTTAAGGCCACTAAAGCTGACGTATCTATCATTTTTGTACCTCCACCATTTGCTGCTGATGCCATCATGGAAGCTGCCGAAGCGGGTATAAAAGTTATTATTTGTATTACAGAAGGCATTCCTACTAACGATATGATTCATGCTAAGGAATATATTAAAGGCAGAAATTGTAGATTGATTGGCCCAAACTGTCCGGGTGTAATTACTCCTGGCGAAGCAAAGGTTGGCATCATGCCAGGTTTTATTCATAAGCCAGGAAGAATTGGAGTTGTGTCACGCTCTGGCACATTAACCTACGAAGCAGTAGATCAATTAACAAAAGCAGGTCTTGGACAAAGTACTTGCATTGGAATTGGTGGAGACCCTATTCCGGGCACTACCACTAAAGAAGCAGTAGAGCTTTTAATGAACGACCCTGATACGGATGGAATTATCATGATTGGAGAAATTGGTGGCGGCATGGAAAATGAAGCTGCTCAATACATCAAGAAGCATGGTACAAAGCCTGTGGTAGGATTTATTGCTGGACAAACTGCGCCACCGGGACGTAGAATGGGTCATGCCGGTGCAATTATTGGTGGTGCAGATGACACCGCAGCTGCTAAAATGAAAATCATGCGTGAATGCGGAATTCACGTTGTAGATTCTCCTGCAGTAATTGGAAAAACCATGGCAAGCGTTTTAAAGAAAGTACCTGCTTAATTTATACTATGAAGTTATTAGAAGGAAAAGTTGCAATCATCACTGGCGCATCGCGCGGAATAGGCAGAGCCATTGCTACTAAATTTGCTCAGGAAGGAGCAACCATTGCTTTCACTTATTTATCATCCGTAGAAAAAGGCAAAGCGCTGGAGGCAGAACTTGCTGCTTTAGGAGTTAAAGCTAAAGGCTTTCAATCGGATGCTGCAAATGCAAAAGCTTGTGAGGATTTAGTAACAGCCGTTGTAGCGGAGTTTGGAACGGTAGATATATTAGTAAACAACGCTGGTATTACTCGTGATAATTTATTAATGCGTATGACCGAAGCGCAGTGGGACGAAGTGATAAATGCAAATTTAAAATCGGTATTCAATCTTACGAAGGCTATACAGCGCCCTATGTTAAAGGCTAAGAAGGGTAGCATCATCAACATGACCTCGGTAGTGGGTATTGAAGGAAATGCCGGACAATCAAATTACTCTGCATCTAAAGCCGGAATTATTGGCTTTACAAAATCAATTGCGCAGGAACTAGGTTCAAGAAACATACGTTCCAATGCAGTAGCTCCAGGCTTTATCGAAACTGAAATGACGGCTGCCTTAGATCCTAAAATTAAAGAGGGCTGGATTCAGGATATTCCGCTTAAAAGAACTGGCTCCGCAGAAGATGTTGCAAATCTGGTAGCCTATCTTGCTTCTGATAATTCTTCGTACATCACCGGGCAGGTTGTTTCAATCTGTGGTGGAATGCATACCTAAGCTACAAGACGGTTTTGAATTTTCTACACAAAAATGAATTTTTCGCTATATACTGACTATCCACTTTGGTTTATTTTATTTTGCTTTTTGGCAGGTGCCGCTTATGCTTTTATTCTTTATCGAAACGAGAAACGTTTTGACGAGACCAAGCCCTGGGTTCGTATTTCACTTCCCATACTGCGATTTTTGGTTGTTACTCTTCTAGCATTTTTTCTTCTTTCGCCTCTTTTAAGAAATATTTCTACAACGATAGAAAAGCCAATCTTAATTTTTGCGCAGGATAACTCAGAGTCAGTAGTCTTTGGAAAGGATTCGAGTTATTATAAAAATGAATACCGCAAAAGCGTCTCCGACTTCATTTTAAAACTTTCTGATAAATACGATACTAATAATTATTCTTTTGGAGATGTAGTACATGGTGGATTGGGATTTGAGTTTAAGGATAAGCAAACCGATATATCTTCCTTATTTGATGAGCTGGAAACGAGATTCTCCAACAGAAATGTTGGAGCAGTGGTTATTGCTTCGGATGGATTGTACAACAAAGGACAAAATCCGGTTTATGCATCACTAAAAGATAAGTTTCCGGTTTACACTATTGCATTGGGCGATACCACCATACGAAAAGACTTAGTACTTGCTAAAGTTTTGCATAATCGGTTGGCTTATTTAGGAAATAAATTTCCAATAGAAATTCAGATTACTGCTAAGGAATTATCGGGCAAGACAAGCACTTGTACCGTGAGCAAAGTAGGAGAGGTGTTGTTTACTCAGCAGATTTCTATTACGAATAATAAATTCAATCTGTCAATTCCTGTTTTGTTAGATGCAAAAGCGATTGGCTTGCAGCGATATTCAATACGCTTATCATCTGTAGAAGGTGAAATTACTATTGCCAACAATGCCAGGGATATTTTTGTAGATGTGTTGGATGGTCGTCAGAAAATATTAATTCTTGCCGATGCGCCACACCCCGATGTATCAGCAATAAAAACTTCGCTTGAGTTAAAGGAAGGCTACGAAGTACAATCAAGCCTTGCTGCAGATTTTAATAAGCCGGTAGCAGGATATGACTTAATAATTCTTCACCAACTACCTTCCGCAAAAAATAACATCGACAATATTTTAGCTCAGATTGATAAAGAAAATATTCCCGTGCTTTTTGTTCTAGGCAGCCAAACGTTGGTTGGGGCTTTTAATAAAGCCCAGCCCGACCTTCAACTACCAGCTGCGAGTGGTAAATTGAACGATGTTGCGCCAGTACTGGCAAAAGATTTTTCCTTGTTTACTACCAGCAATGAACTCAGAAGCTATGCCTCACGCTTTTCTCCGCTACAAAGTCCATTTGGAAATTACAAAGGCAGCGCCCTTAAGTCGGTATTGTTTTATCAGCAAATTGGATTGGTAGAAAGCGATATTCCTTTGTTGTTTTTTTCGCAAGAAGCTGTGCAAAAAAGAGGCTATTTGTGTGGGGAAGGAATTTGGCGCTGGCGCTTACAGGATTTTGCTGACCATGGAAACCATTTATTGTTTGATGAGCTGATATTAAAAACGGTTCAGTACTTAGCTGTTAAAGAAGATAAAAGTTTATTTAAAGTTATTTCTAAAAATAATTACTATGAAAATGAATCTATTTCTTTTGATGCAGAGCTGTACAATGAAAGTTACGAGCTGATTAACGACCCGGAGGTGAGCTTAGTGATTTCGGATGAAAAGGATAAAAAATATTCTTTTGTGTTTACTAAAACAAATAACTCCTATCACTTGGATGCGGGCGTGTTTCCGGTTGGGAACTATAAATACGAAGCTAAGACAAAGGTGGGCGCAAACTTATTTTCCTCCAAAGGAGAGTTTAGCGTAGCAGAACTGCAAATGGAAATCACCAATACGGTTGCAGATCATCAGCTCTTGTATTCATTGTCCAAGAAAAATGGGGGAGACATGTATTATCCAGTCCAGCTTGATAAATTAGCCGAAGTGTTACTTTCTAGCGAAGACATAAAGCCAATTTCTCATTCAGAAAAAAAACTTTCGGACTTAATTAATTTAAAATGGATTTTCTTTTTGTTGCTCATCTTAATTTCGCTGGAGTGGTTTATTAGAAAAATTAACGGTGCTTATTAATTTTATTTGTATGAATACTTTATTTGTCATTATAGTTTCGATAGTTCTTTTTGATTTTTTCTTTGATAAAATTCTGGACTATCTAAATCTAAGTACCTTATCTCCAAACATTCCTAAAGAAGCGGAAGGAATTTATGATGCTGATAAATACAAAAAATCTCAGGAATATTATAAAGTAAATCATCGTTTTTCAACTCTAACCAGTGTGTTTACGCTTGCCACCATGCTGCTGATGCTTTTCCTCAATGGATTTGCCTTTGTAGATTCAATAGCCTGGGGATATGCCCAAAATCCAATATTAGCAGCTATTATTTTTTTTGGAACACTTGGCTTTGCCTCTGATATTATTGGAATTCCTTTTTCGCTATACCAAACATTTGTCATAGAGGAAAAGTTTGGATTTAATAAAACTACCATCGGCACTTTTATTTTTGATAAGCTTAAAGGATATTTATTGGCTGGGATTATAGGTGGCGGTTTATTTGCACTCATCATTTGGATATATCAATCTACAGGGTCTTATTTTTGGATTTTTGCTTGGGCAGTTATTTCCCTGTTCACTATTTTTCTTACCATGTTTTACACTACCTTTTTAGTTCCCATTTTTAATAAACTTACTCCGCTGCCAGATGGTGAGCTAAGAATTGCCATAGAGGAATACTGCAAAAAAGTAGGATTCAAATTAAATAACCTTTTTGTAATTGATGGCTCCAAGCGCTCGGCAAAAGCCAATGCATACTTTAGTGGGCTAGGGGCAAAGAAAACAATTGTGCTTTACGACACCTTGATTGAAAAACACACTACCGAAGAGCTTGTTGCGGTACTTGCACATGAAGTAGGGCATTATAAAAAGAAACATACCCTTACAGGAACTATTCAGGGTGTAGTTCAAACGGGAGTGATGCTGTACATTATGTCTTTTTTTCTTGGCAATCCGGAGTTGTCCAAAGCATTAGGCGCAGCAAAAAGCAGTTTTCATTTAGATATTTTAGTATTTGGACTTTTATATTCTCCGCTATCAGAAATATTGGGAATAATTTCTAACGTGTTATCTCGTAAACATGAGTTTGAAGCAGATGCTTATGCAAAAGAAACCTATAGTGGCGAAGCGCTGGGCAATGCTCTCAAAAAACTTTCTTCGGATAATCTTAGCAACTTAAAGCCTCATCCTGCCTATGTGTTTGTGCATTATTCTCACCCTCCTGTATTGGATCGGTTGAAATATTTAGGGTAGGCTTAATTTTTCTTTGAGGAGAAATTGTGCAAAGCCAAAATGGATAGACTATTTTGTTTTTAATATCTGATCGGCAGTAGCAATCCAGGCAGTAGGACCGCCAGCAACATAGCCTGTGCTTCCAAGTTTTTCAAAATTTACTTGCCCGTTTTCAGTAGTAGCATTTACAATCCAAATAGTGGGAAAGCCGCCAACTTGAAAAAATTGTTGAAGCTGGTTGTTTTGTTGCTGTAGCTCGGGTGCTTGAGGAGTTCGCTTTGGAAAATCTACTTCAAGAGGAATTACATTTTTGTTTGCCCAAGCAGAAAATTCAGGCAGGTAAAAAACTTCTTTTTGCAGGCGTATGCACCAGCCACACCAATCACTGCCAGTAAAAAACATCATAATAGGTTTGTTTACTTTCTTAGAAAGCTCTATAGCGTTATTAAGGTTTGTTTCCCATTTTACTTCTTGCGCTTGAAGCAGGAATGAGCTTATTATTAATAAGCTTATGCTAAGTATTTTTTTCATGGTATTTCGTTTTATACTGCTAATGACGAGTAGTTGCTATTATACTTACAATAATTATGCCTTTACGAATTTAGTGAAGAATCCTATATACAAAAAATAAATAATAAGCTCTAATTTATCGAAATTTGATTAAAGATTAGGAGAATATCGTATTATCTACTCAAAATAAAATACAAATGCTTGGTATTGTATTCCCCAATTACCCTTAGGATGTAGTTGCCATTTTGCAGTTGAGATAAATTTAGGGGTAAAGTTATTTTATCTACCTCAGAAAAGTTTTGTTGATAATGAATGGTTGGTGATGAATCCCAAATTTGAATACTAGCGTTTTGGTTTTTATAAAACTCTACTTCAATGCTGAAAGAGCCACTAGAAGGATTAGGGTATAGTAAAATATTTTTTATACCGTTGTTATTGTATGCTGTTGCTATCGTAGTATCAGTAGTATGGAAATAAATAATTTTTGTAGTATCCATTTCGCAATCGCCAAAATAGCCCGTCATTTTTATAGGAAACGCCCCTGTGTCAGGCATAATAATCATAAGGTTAAACATATCGCCACCAACTACAATTGCTTGTGAAGGCAATACCCACTTAATTGAATCTGGTTGTGGAGTGCTGATATCTACCAGTACAATGGTATCGCCTTTTGTATTTTTTGTACTTGCTATAAATTGAGCTATGGGTAATAAGCTGGAGGCGTTTAAGGTGGAAGTGTTTGTTGCCGTGCATCCAATGGAATCTTTAATAACTACGGGATAAGTGCCAAATGGAATATTTAAAAATGTTCCAGAAGTATCAAACGTAGTTCCATTATTGATGGAATATAGATATGGAGGAATTCCTCCTTGAGCATATAATAAAATAGTTCCTTTCGTACTTCCATCGCAAGGACGGTATGTTGCTACAGAGTCAATAAGTTCTGGAGGTACAGTAACTACAATAGTGTCAACGCCATTGCAACCTGGGGCGCTTGCATGAACAATTAATGTATTTGTTGTGGCAGCTTGAAGCGATGTTGTTGTGCCTATACTACCATTACTCCATAAGTAAGTTAATCCGTTTATATTCCCTGCTGCAGATGTTGATAAGATAGCAAAAGAGCTTTTACAAATGGTAGTATCGCTACTGCTTAATAGAATTATTTCGGGTTTGTAGCCAACATAAACTGAATCAGCTGATTTGCATCCGTTATCGGCTTTTGTTGCTGTTACAATAAACAAACCTTGCTTGCTTGTTGTAGCAGGATTGCTTGTGTTTAAGCTTGGGCCACTCCACATTAAACTACTTAAGGTAGCATTTGAGCTCGCCATAAGTTGCGTGCTGGGGTAGGAGCAATTCAAAAAGAGTGAATCTGGTTGTGGGTCGAGTTGTGGTGTTGTAATATTTTGAGAAACATTTACAAGCATTGAATTTTCGCAGCCCGTAATGCCATCGGTAATTTCTATTTTATAAAAAACAGGCGTGGTAGTAATTAAGGGATTTGCAAAAATACTATCAGACATATCTTTCCATTGTATCAGAGAATTTGCATTGGTAGAGTATGCGTTAACGCTTAACGTATCTTTTGTGCATGTTAAGGTATCTACCGACATTAATGAAACTAAATTGGAAATTCCTGTAACTTGTATCGTGGGAAGTGTTTTGCAGTTTTGATCTGCAATAGTAAATTGTGCCGAATCTAAAATTACATTGATGCCAGTTCGTACATTTTTATTTACAAAATCTGCTGCGCCATCTTTGTTAGTCCAGCCGCCATTGCCAATTAAGTTTTTATAAAATATTTTATAGTCCGTTTCATTGCCGGTTATTTCATCGATGAAATAAGAAAGCGAAACACTATCCAGCATGCCAGGATTTTGACAGTAAATAGTATAATGCCTAAAAATGCTTGAGTCTGCTGCAGCTTGCCTACTATGTCCTCTTTCTATTGTTGCCCACCCGAAATTATGACTTGAAGAAATGCTTAATCCTAGGCCCGCAATGTTATTAGCTAGGGAAGGGGAGTTAAAGGTTTTTTTTGCAACCACTTTTCCGGATAAACCAAAAATATGGCTGCTGTTGTTTTCATTTGATAAACCGCCCGAAGTGGAAAGTGAAATCTTGTTTCCATTTAAATTAACTATGCCTGTGTTAAATCTTATAGAATCCAATACTCGAATAGATTGTTGCAGGATTAACGTGTCTTGGCAAATTAAATTCAGCGTATGAAAATCCGTACTAGTTGTTCCTGTTATTTTTTGATTTTTGCCAGTCAAATTCACAATACCCGATGCAGAGTCAAACAAGGCAGTGCTGCTATTGTTAATGATGTCTCCTTCTATAGTAATTGAGCCTGCATTATTAATATTTCCAATAGTTTGGTTTGTTAAAGAGCCATCTATGTAAATAGACTCGGAAAGATTTGTTATCACAACTCCATTATTGGTAATATTTACCTGAGCAAAGCCATAGCTTCTTGCTAATAAAGTAATTATTAATAATGAAAGAGCTCTATTCATTTTTTTACAGCTTCATAATGTATGTAAGTGCATAAAATGGCGGACGGTTTTCATGTCTTTGTCCATTTACTCCATCGGTTGTTCCATCGCCTGTAGTGCCGTTAATTGAATGCGTATGGGTAGGTTGACTGGTAATGGAATGATATTCATTTCCTGCTGCAGCTTCTAAAAACAAAGGAGAGCCTGGCCCAAGTAATAAATGATTATCGTTTGTTGTAGCATTGGCAATAGTAACTTGTCCGTTATCATTACCAGAGCTGGAAACAGAATGTTGGTGTTTAGGAATTTCCGTTTTTATTAAAAGATGTTGATTTTCTCCTCCTGTGTTTCCATTTGAATATGTTGGATTAATATCTCCTGAGGCAGGGTTTTGATTTGTGCCAGAGCCAACTATAAAACGACCTCTCAAATCCGGTGTGCCATTAGACCCATCGCAAATTGCCCAGCCCGTAGGAGGTGTTGTTCCTTGCCACATCATTATAGCACCTGCGGGAACAGTTCCATTGCCGGAAATTTCATTTGCAATAACTCTTCCTGTAACTACTGCAACCGGAGCGAACACGGTATCTTTTGCTTTAATGGCTCCGTTTACTTCTAGTTTTCTAACCGGGTCTGTTACTCCTATGCCAAAGTTTCCTGTAGTTACTGTTTCTGCATTTCCCGAAGAATTAGCATCTGCTTTTGTTGCTGATAGCAATAACCATTTATCAGGATTTGAAACAGTATCAAAAACACAAAATGATTTTAAGCTAATGTCAAATACCAATAATCCGTTGGCAGGGTTTACTATTGCATTTCGTTGGGCTGATGTCATTCTTGGAACTAACAAGCCTTTATTGTTTGCAGTTAGGTCAACAATTGAACTTGCATGTGGGTTAGGGTTGTTAAATCCAACCTGAGAAAAAGCAGAATTCGAATAAATAAGTGTTGCCATTAACACACACTTAAAAAGAAGTTTAATTTTTGTCATATGTAAATAATTGGATGTCTGAAATAGCAGAAATAGACATCTGTTTTGTATCCTGCGAATATAAAAAATGACTTATTAATTACACTATTTTTTTTCATAAATAATAATATTGTTTTAGCTGCGTTATGAGCTCATGAAGCGCTACTTATATTTTATAAGTCTTTTTATTTTTTCTAATGTTTTTGCTCAGGCTACAAATGACAAATTAAGTACCGCAGCTCTTGAACTAACTAAACAGGATGTTCTCTACGACCCAACTTATTTTTCAATTCCATATCCGAATGGAGGTGTGCCAAGTGATAAAGGTGTTTGTACCGATGTAGTTGTTCGTGCTTGTAGAAAGCTTGGAATAGACCTCCAAAAAGAAGTGCATGAGGATATGAAAGCAAACTTTAATATGTATCCTAAAATTTGGGGACTAAAAGGAACGGATACCAACATTGACCATAGGCGGGTGCCAAACTTAATGACCTACTTTAAAAGAAAAGGAGCAGAGAAGCCAATTACCAATATAGCCAACGACTATTTACCCGGAGATATTGTTTGTTGGAATTTATACGGAGCTGTAACACACATTGGCATAGTGGTAAACAAAAAATCAACTGATGGTAAGCGCTATAAAATCGTACATAACATTGGTGGTGGACAGGTGCTGGAAGATTGCTTGTTTAGCTACAAGATTATTGGGCATTATAGGTATTAATTAGCTAGTTCTTAGTTTTTAGTTGCTAGTTAACAATACTTACATTCCCTTTTTTCTCAGACATCTTTGCAAAGTTTTTATATTTCACATTGATGGAGTAAAGAATACTCCTGCATTTTTTTACTTATTCTTCCTTTTGCTTCATTGCCTTGCGGTAGGTAAAAGCCTCAAAAATATGTCTGCGTGCAAAGCGTGCCTGGGTGGAAGAGTTTAAAAACTTATTGTAAAGATTGTTTGGAACTCCAAAATACTCATAGATGCATCCATCCAAAAAAGTTACACGCAATACCTGTCCTTTGTATAGAAAATCATCTATTCCTGTGGTGGTAATAGTTTTAGCGTATTCCTCTTTGTTATTTGCATGTGTTTCGGGCGATATGCTTACTAAAAAATGATAGGCAGTAATTATTTCTTGACCCTTTTGTTCTGCTTCAATTTTTTTTGAATCCCCATCCTGGTATTTGTCCGGATGCCATTCTTTCATTAAGTTTCTATAAATAACTTTTAGCTCAGCTAAGTTTGCATCTTTGGTAATTCCAAAAAGTTTTCGGTATTCAAGAATTCGTTTCATAAAAACGGAGTGGGGGATTTATTAAGTTGTGCTCGGGACGGGAATCGAACCCGTACGGACGTTTAGGTCCACAGGATTTTA
>CAYZTB010000022.1:0-42439 GCA_964481195.1 uncultured Bacteroidia bacterium
TTTGCAACAACAAATTTACGGCAATAGGTGGGTAGCTTTCGGGCTACCTGCTTTTCTTCAAATGATTAGTCGGTTAGTAGTGATATTAAATAAAAGAAATTAGTATGTTTAACAGCATTAGGATAATATTAATTCCTTTTTTCGTTTTTATTACTGGCGCTATATTTTCTCAAACTCGATGGTCTTTTGAGTTGCAGTTTGGTGTAGTGCATTCGCTTGATTTGCCACTCACTTTTTACCAAGCAGGGTATCCCGATATAAAAATAAAAAAAGCAAATTTTTATTCAGAACCACTCATCGATCCCCCATATTGGAATTGGAGGATTTCTAAATGGTTTAAGAATAAAAGTATAGAGTTTGAAGCTATCCATCACAAATTTTATTTGATTAATCTTCCTCCAGAAATTGAAAAATTCGGAATTTCTCATGGCTATAATATGGTAATGTTTAACCATGGTAGAGAAGTGGGTAAATTTATTTTACGCGCTGGACTAGGCTCTGCAATTGTGCATGGGGAAAGTACAATACGGGGAATGGTGTACCCTAATGGGCCAGGATTTGATTTTGGCGGATATCATTTAAGGGGCTTAACAGTAAATTTAGGAGCAGCGAGGCAAATAAAAGTAAGCAAACATTTTTTTGTAAATACAGAACTAAAAGTAAATAGCTCCTTTGCAAATATTCCA
Source organism: uncultured Bacteroidia bacterium (assembly GCA_964481195.1). GTDB lineage: Bacteria > Bacteroidota > Bacteroidia > Palsa-948 > Palsa-948 > Palsa-948. The sequence goes on from CAYZTB010000022.1 coordinate 687, forward strand.
ATTATTTTAGGGCATGCACGTGTAAACATAATTGTATTCCAATTTATTATAGGACCAGGATTTAATTGGTCTGTACGAAAGGACGATTAACCAATATTATCTTTTATATAAGTAAGAATGCTATTGGTGTCTGTTGGTTCAAGCCATTTTATTTTTTCATTTTTTCTAAACCATGTCATTTGCCTTTTGGCAAAGTTACGGGTGTTTTGCTTAATTAATTCTACCGCCCTGGAAAGGTCTGTTTTTCCATTCAAGTAGTCGAAGAGTTCTTTATAGCCAACGGTATGTAATGAGTTAAGGTTTTCGGCATTGGGTATGTTTATTTTTATTGACTGTACTTCGTCCACAAGACCTTCTGACATCATTTGATCAACTCTGTTATTTATTCTTTCATATAATGTTTCTCTTTCTATGTCTAGCCCTATAAAAATAGTTTGGAAGTTTCTTTCCTTCTTTTTTCCTTTTCTTAATTCAGAATATGCTTTTCCGGTAGTCATACATACTTCGATAGCACGTATTAAGCGGTGAGGGTTTTTAATATCACAATTTTGAAAATGCTTCTCATCCAATTTCTTTAATTTTTCTTGCAAATAAACGATTCCTTCTTTTTTAAATGTTTCGGTAAGCTCGTTTCGAATTTTGGCATTGGCTTGTGGAACGTCATCAAATCCATTACAAACTGCTTGAATATAGAGACCAGAGCCCCCAGCCATTATGGCAATGTCATTTTTTTTAAAAATATCATCCAAAATGTTAAGAGCATCTCGTTCAAACATGCCTACGTTATACTCATCTTGAATGGATAATGAATTAATAAAATGATGTTTAACCTCAGTAAGTTGAGTTGCGGAGGGTTTGGCAGTACCAATTTCAGTTTCTTTAAAAAACTGTCTGGAATCTGCAGAAATTATTTCGGTTCTATAATGCTTTGCAAGTTCTATGGAAAGATTTGTTTTGCCAGAAGCAGTAGGACCCAACACGACAATAAGGTGCTTCTTTTCCATAAAATATTATTTAGCAAATAATAAATGAGTGCTACATGCTCAATTATCGGAATCCATTTCTTCTTGATCTTGATCATTTACTTCATCATCCATGTCATCTTCGTCTGCTTCTTCGGGCTCAGAGCTGTCATCTAAGTCTGTTTCTTCAATGCCATCTTCATCCAACGGAATAAATCCCTTAACAGCTTCATCCAAAGGATCGAGCTCCAATACAATGGCTGGTTCTTCTTTGTCAGAAGAAGATGTCTTGCTTTGCAGTAAAGGTTCTTCTTCTTCAATAGTTTGTGGAGGTGTAGTGAGCTTATACTGTTTGGGGGAATTTCCAATGCTCTTTATACACTGCGGATAAGATGCATTTTTATCAACGGGAATTATTTTAAGTAATTCAATTAAAAAAGTCCATTCTCTCTCGGGGTCAAAAATATAAACAAATCGCTGATGAGGATTGTCGATATGGTCTGCAATAGTTTTTTTCTTAGTATTGTCTTCTTCGTTTGATTTAGTATTTTTTTTAGCAATTTCCTTTTTAGTATTTTCTTCGCTAGTATTTACAGTAGCAATTTGAGATGACTTTCTCCAGTAATCATCACTCATGTAAAAAGTTGCAGGTTTAGAGTTGTCAAAACCGATTGCTTGTTGTATGGAGGAGTGTAATTCAAGAAAAGATTGTGTTGATTTAATTTCGATGTACCTAAATACATCTTCGTGATCTTCGTATGTAACTTTAAATCTATAAACCATAAATAATAATTTGTAATGTGTGAAAACTACAGAATGACCTGCAAAACAAAAATACGGAATTGACTATATAATCGAATAAAAATTATCACTTAATTAGGTAATTTTAAAACCTAATTCTTTTCCTTTTTTTATCATAAATTCAAAGGCCTTTTCATATTCATTAGGAATGAGTCCATCTAAAATAGCTTCTCTAACGGCATCCTTAATAATGCCCACTTTTTTGCTAGGAGGAATATTAAATGTTTTCATCACTATTTCACCTGTTATGGGCGGTTGCCAGTTCCTTATTTTATCTTTTTCTTCTATCTCTTTTAGTTTCAGTCTAACAATTTCAAAATTCCTAATATATCGCTTAACTTTTTCCTGATTTTTTGATGTGATATCTGCATCGCATAACATCATAAGGTCATCAATGTCATCTCCGGCTTCAAATAATAACCTGCGTACTGCAGAGTCGGAAACTTCATTTTTGGCTAACACAATAGGTCGTAGATGCAGGAGTACTAGTTTTTGTACATACTTCAGTTTTTCATTTTGAGGGAGTTTTAGCTCTGCAAATATTTTAGGAACCATGCGCGATCCTTTATCCTCATGCCCATGAAATGTCCACCCATGTCCTTCTTCAAACCGTTTGGTTTGCGGCTTAGCAATGTCGTGGAGTACTGCAGCCCATCTTAGCCATAGGTTATTGGTATTGCGGGATATGTTGTCCAGCACTTCAAGCGTATGATAGAAATTATCTTTATGCCCTAGTTTGCCAACATATTCTACGCCTTGAAGCAGCACAAATTGCGGGAAGATTAATTTTAGTAAACCGCTATCAAATAATAGTTTAAAACCAACTGAAGGAATAGGGGATAGGATGATTTTATTTAATTCATCTGAAATTCGTTCTTTAGATACAATGTGAATTCGATCTTTGTTTTTTGAAATTGCTTCAAATGATACTTTTTCTATATTAAAGTTTAGCTGTGAAGCAAATCGTATGGCTCTCATCATTCGAAGCGGATCGTCTGAGTATGTGATATCAGGATTTAGCGGTGTGCGAATTATTTTATCTTCAAGGTCTTTCAAGCCATTAAAAGGGTCTATCAACTCTCCGTAATTCTTTTCTGAAAGTGAAATTGCCATTGCATTCATGCTGAAATCTCTTCTGTTCTGATCATCTTCCAGGCTGCCGTCTTCTACTACTGGATTTCTAGATCCTCTATCGTATGATTCTTTTCGGGCTCCAACAAATTCAAATTCCAGATCTTCAAATTTGATATTTGCAGTTCCAAAGTTTTTGTAAATGGTGACAGGAATGTCTGAACCAAGTTTTTTTGAAACACGCTGAGCTAGCTCTATCCCAGATCCTAGGCATACAAAGTCAATGTCTTTACACGGTCTGTTTAAAATACCATCTCTTACCCACCCTCCAATAACAAATGCAGGTACATTCATTTCTGCCGCGCAAGCAGATACTATTTTAAAAATAGGATGAATGAGTTTAGGCTCCATAACTTAGCAAAAATAAGAGAAAATGGAGGTTGGGGTAAGCAAGAATTAGCTGAAAATGGATTAACAGATAAAAAATCTATTCTCTGATTATTTTTATTTCTCCATTTGCCTTCAGTTTTATTATGGAAGAAGGTGATTTTGGGTTGTTGTTGGGTGTTTGTAGTTTTACAACATAATCAACTACTGAAATAACTTCCTCTGAAATATCTGAATACGTTGGTGGGGAAGGGGTATTGCTAATGTTAGCGGAAGTTGAAACAATAGGTTTTCCAAATTTATGAATAAGCTTATGGCAAAAATGTTTAGTTTCTTCTAAAGAGTCCTGAATAAGTCTTATGCCAATACTGCCATCTTCAGCAACTGCATTTTTAGCCAAGCTTCTAGCGCCATCATAAATAATGGTGATGGGTTTAGAGCTTGAATCATCTTCTTTGTTGTTTGCATCAATCAGTTCCCACGCAATTTCCGGGACTTCTTTTACGTAACGATTCAACATTCCATCGTTGCTGACAAGTATAATCAAGCTTTTTGATTCAGTTCTTTTTTTAATTTCAAAGATTTTTCCTACTGCTTTTTCATTGGTAGCGTCACAACCTAGTCCCCAAATGGTATCTGTTGGATATAAAATAATACCACCCTCTTTAAGGACTTTTACAGCGTTTACTATTTCTATATCAATCGGCATTTATGATTTATAGGTTGACATTATTTGGGATGAAATCAGTTCAGGTAGGAAATTCCGGGAATGTATTAATCCCATTTCAGACATTTTCTTTTGCAAATTAGTTGATGATAATATTTTATTTATCTCGAGAGCTAGCTGTTCGTGATTTGTTGCCTCAATATATATGGTGTTTTTTCCGCCAACCTCTGAAAAGCAACCTCCTTGGGTGGTAATGACAGGCGTGCCGCAGGTTAAAGCTTCAATAATGGGAATTCCAAATCCTTCAAACAAGGAAGGGTAGATAAAGATTTCTGCTCCATGGTATAGAGCAGGAAGAAATTCATTTGGGACATCTTCTAAGATTCTAATTCTGTGCCCTAAGTTATTTTCTATAATTATTTTCTGAATTTTTTTGAAATAATCTTTTTTCTTTCCTATCACAACCAAGGGTATGTCTTTAATTATAGTAAGCGCTTTTATGATAGTCAGTAAATTTTTCCTTTCTTCAATGGTGCCAACGTGTAACAAATAGTTGTTGGGCAAATTTAGTTTTGATTTGACCCGGCTCACCTCGGAGGCTGTAATTTCTTTGTAAAAATTATCTTGACAGCTTTGGTAGATAACTTTAATTTTATTTTCAGGCACAGCATAAAATTCAACAATATCTTTTTTTGTTTGCTCGCTTGTTGCAATTACGATGTCAGCTAGTAGCGCTGCAGCTTTGAATTTTTTATCATAAATTTTACGATCTAAATACGAATACAACTTTGGATAACGAAGAAATATTAAGTCATGAATGGTAACTATTTTTTTTCCTTTAAATTTAGAAATATTAAATGGCAGTTCATTACTTAATCCATGATATACCTCTGCGTTGTTCTTAGTTAGTAAATCAGTAATTCCATAGGAACGCCAACGAGAACTAAGGTTTTTGTCAAGTAATTTTTTAGGTGTAATTATTTCAATATTTTTTTGAGAAGAGGCAAAAGCATTAAATGCACTCTTGGAGTTTTCTGGAGTAAAAAGCGAGTATTTGTTATTCTGATGATTTTTGCACAAGGAACTTATTAGCGTTCTAGAATAATTTCCAAGACCACTTTTGTTTAAGAAGGCACGCTTTGCATCAAAGCCAATATTCACTTGGATAAAATAAGATTATTATTCTGTGAAAATAAATGAAAATCACGTTCAAAAACGGGAAGGGAGTAGTTTGCTTATTTAGAAGCAGATTCTAATTGGTTTTCTAATTCCCGTACCCTAAATACTTGTCCTGCTTTTAGTCGAATGTATTGTCTGGAAGAAAGATTATTTAGTTTACGAAGCTTAGTGGTTGTGGTATTATACCTGCTAGCAATTCCCGCAAAAGTGTCTTCTTTTTCAACGGTGTGAAATTCTGTATCAGGGTGAAATGCAGCTAACAAACCACTTTTATTTTTTTTGAATGTTACTGTATTAAACATTAATCTACCGTAGTCAAAGGAAATAAAATATTGTGGGTCAACGGGTGCTCCCTTAAAACGAACTTCAAAATGTAGGTGAGGGCCAGTTGATTTTCCAGTATTTCCTGCTAATCCAATTAATTCTCCCGAAGAAAGTACTTGACCTTCTTCAACATTAATTTTATTAAGATGGCCATACACGGTTTCTAAACCATTATAGTGCCTAACGATAACTACGTTTCCATATCCACCTTTTTTTTGCGCAAATCGTACCATGCCACCAAATGCGCATACTACTGTATCGCCTTTCCTAAGCTGAATATCAACTCCTTTATGGTATCTTTTGTGCCTCCATCCAAATGGCGAAGACAAAGGGCCCCAGGATGGCATTGTAAAGCATCCAACTTCAGAATTTTCTAGCTCAAGCGTATAGGAAGCGTCAAAAGTAAACTCATCTTTATATAAGGTGGTAAGATCTTCTTCATTATTATCGCTATAATAGTTGGATGCAGGAAATAAAAACATCATGCTTGGATCTGCAAGTGGTGCTACAGAATCGGGCATTAATTTTTCAATATGTAACGCTACAGATTGATAACAAGTTTGGTCTATTTGAAAACCATCTCTGGTTATTTTGCTTAAATTCCTTTTTGCTGTCTCCATCATTACTTGACTCCATAAATCTGGAGGCATGAATGAAGCTTCAAACATATGATCGATAAGAAGCATAAGTTGCTCATCGCTCATTTTTTCAATAACAGGAGACCTTTTGTCTTTTTTAAAATTTAAGAAAGGCTTTTTATGAGTTTGAAGACTATCTTTTTTTGTCTTTTTCCCAAAATTTATTGGATAAGAATAACTTGCATGGCAAGCCCAAAAACTTAGTGTGAAAACAATGAAGAGTAGTTTTTTCATAAAAACGGTAGCACGAAGTAACAAAAAAAAATGAAATAAAAAAAGCCGCTTCAAATTGCTTTGAAACGGCCCTTTTTTAGTTAAAAAATCAAGGTGCAGGATATTTAGCTAAAAACACCCTTTTGTTGTTATACTATTGTACTAATAATTTTCCAGTAGAAAGTATTGTGTTGTTGTCTTCTAATCTATAAAAATACAATCCGTTAGAAATATTATTACCTCGATTTAAGTTAAACTCAATCTTTGCTCCTTTGTAAGAACTTAAATCAATCACTTCTATCACTTTGCCATAAATATCAAAAATTGTGAATAGCAAATTGTTGTGAGTTGGATTTACAAAATCGATATTTACAAAAGCTGAGCTTGTAAATGGATTTGGACTGATAACTACCGAAGCACCGGTATAGTGCTCACTAATACCATTAATTAATACATTAACAGTATCACAGCCTGAACATCCATTTGCATCAGTAACACAAACAGTGTAGTTTCCTGGGCCAAGTCCAGTTATTGTTTGAGCAGTCACTCCATTGCTCCAAGCATAAACGTAAGGGGCAGTACCTCCTGTAACGCTTCCTGTAGCACTTCCATTGGTACAAGTTGTGCAAGATGCAGGTTGAGCGGTTGAGGAAGCTACAATTGCAACCGGACTTGTTACTGTTATAGTTTTTGTTGTAGTGCATCCTTTAGCATCTGTAGTTAACACAGTGTAATTGCCGGCAGCTAAGCCAGTAGCTACTTGGGTTGTTTGTCCTGTTGGAGTCCAAGCATAGGTGTATGGAGTAGTTCCGCCAGTAGAAACAACCGATGTTGCTACACCGTCACTACTTCCAAAACATTTTGTTGGTGTACTTGCAGTAGATGAAGCAAAAGGAACAAAAGTAATAGTTACAGTAGAGGTAAACGTACATCCGTTTGCATCAGAAACTGCTACAGTATAAGAACCAGCAGCTAGGCCTGTTGCAGTAGCAGTGGTTTGTAAATTATTCCATAAAAAAGTATAAGGTGCCGTTCCGCCAGATATTGTCAATGCAGCTGTACCATCACTTCCTGCACATGAAGCCGCAGTTACAGAAAGGGTAGAAGCAATTGCAGTAGGGCCAACAATAGTGTCTACAGCCATATTTACGCAACCATCAGTGTTTGTAGCAGTAACAGTATAAATACCTACAACTAACCCTGTAGCTGTTTGAGTAGTTTGACCATTACTCCATAAATAAGTGTAAGGAGCAGTTCCGCCAATGGTCGCCATAGATGCTCCATTGTTGCTTCCAAAACAAGTTACGCTGGCTGTGCTTGCTGCTGTAACGCTAATTGCATTATAAACGTTTACAATAGTATTGTTAGTTATACCAATTGAATCTGTTATAGCACAAGTATAAGTTCCTGCAGCTAGACCAGTAATACTAGTAGTTGTTTGATTACCTGGGCTCCAAAGGTAAGTATACGGTGGAGAAGTTCCAGGCGTAACAGAAACAGAAGCAGTACCACTTGCATTAGAAGGACATGCATCGTTTACAACTGAAGTTGTAATTGCTCCAAAATCATATTTTGAAATAGTAGTCTTTATCATTAAATCCTGCGCAGAGTTATTACGATACGTTGCCCAGTTGCCACCAATAATTTCATAATTTCTCAATGATAAAGGAGAAGCCGCATCAGCACCTAAATTACAAGTGGTATCAGGGTGCATTAGCCAGCTTACGTAAATTCCACCAGAAGTTATTACGATTGGTTTGGTCATTGGCACATTATTAAATGCACCAATATTTCCTGTCATAATTGTATCAGAAGAAAGTACGGTTCCTGGTCCATTATTAGTTCCATTGTCGTCTCTAACTTCAGCAGTAAATCCTCCAGTAGCTCCTGAAGCAATAAAGTAATCTAAAGAAACAACACTAGCAGGGTAAAACGGAGGCTCAAAATATACGCCCGCTCCATCATTAACCCCTCCACCTGACCATCCAAGTCCAGCTGATGCGGAAGTTGCAGTAGTGTAAGAAAGTTCTATAGATGATTGTGTAGTATCAACAACTACCATTTCTACTTCACGAGAATTATTTCCAGGATTCATATCACCAGTTAAAGTAGTAGCAGATCTGTACCTAAATGTTCCCGGAGTATTTGCATTGTAGTTTGTAGGATAAGTAAATACAGTATCAGCTCCAGCAGGTAAAGCTGTAACAGTCCTTGTAGAAGTCCAAACTGTTGCTGCATTTACATCTAGAAGAGTTCCAGTTACTGGGATATTGCTGATAGGTTGGTTGCCAGTATTTGCAATATCAGTAGTTAAGTTTAATGGTTTGCCATTTGAAGAAACAAAGAATCCACCGTTTTTAGTATTTTGATTCCAAGCCGGAGTTGCATCAAATACTTGATAGGTTACAGGGTTTGGATAATAAAATTTTACTGCAGTATTAGCAGTTGGGTATGTGTTATTAAGGACTTGAAGCCCAATTGCACCTGTTAAATTTTCAATTCCAGATTTGATGTCAGTACCATTCGTTAAGCCAGTTTGAGCTTTGTATTGGAATGTGATGGAGCTATCAACGCCACTTAAAATTATTTGAAATGTGTTGCTTCCAGTGTATTTTTGACCTGTAGCTGACCAAAAAGGTACTGAATCATATTGAACAATAAAAGTATCTAAGTTATTTGTCCAATACCAACCAGAACAATTTGGAACTGGTGCATTTGACCCATTTGTAAAAGTTAAATCTGAAAGTAGTGCAGCAATGTAATTATTGGGTGCGGCAGCAGATGGAATAGTAGGAAATGGAGAAGCAATGTTTCCAAGAGCTTCAAAAGACATCCATCCATTTGATCCTACTAATGCTTTGTTATAATCGTTCCAATAGTATCTGAAATTCCAATTCATGTTGAATGGTCCAACAGAGTTATCATCTCCTAAGCCAGTGATTTTAGTTCCTAGACCTTTGATATCTATCCAGTTATAAACTGGTCCTGTAGGGTCAGCTTGGTTTTTCCAGGTATAACCATAGGTATCAGGTCCGCCTGTAGTTTGAGCAATTAGTGTCCCAATAAATAGGGAAGCGGTTAAAAAAAGTACCAATTTAAGTTTCATGAAATAAGTTTTAAATGTTTTTGTTTAGGGTGGCAAAAGTACTTAAAAATAATAAACATCCAAAAAAGTTTTCCTTTTTTGGGAAGTGTGCAATATTAAATATTAAGTGATTGAAAACAAACTACTTAACTACTATCATTTTTTTAGTAGCAATTAAGCTGCAAGCAGAAATAGAATAAAAATAATTTCCACTGGGATAATATTGAGTGTTTAAGCTAAAATAAGAAAGTGAAGAATTTGATTTATTTATTACCTGACTTTCAATTAAGCTTCCCACTGAGTTATAAATAGACACAATTACTGCTGGGCAATTTGGAGTACGAAACTCAATATTAGTAAAGTTCACAGATGGGTTTGGTTTATTCTGTCCTAAAAATATTGTTGCATTTTCTAAATTATTTGTAGAAAAAGTCCCTGGAGAATAAAACTTTATAGCTAAACTATCAGAAGGCATTGTATCAGACATCACTAATAAGCCATCGCTCCCAGTAGTATCTTCAATGCCAATGCGCAAGCCGGATGCATTGAAATTGTAAGGAGGAGTGCTGTTGATTATGTTTTTGTATTGAAGTTTGATTGAATACTCGGACCCAACAAGAATTATTTGAAACGTGCATCTTCCGGAATAACCAACAGCGCTTGAGTCCCAAAAAGGAACCGAATCATATTGGATTATGGCAGAATCACTTTGATTGCTCCAAAAATAGGCAACTGCACCTGGTATTAATGAATCTTTTGAATCAATAAATGTTAAGTCAGATAACAATGCTGCAATATAATTGTTTGGGCTTGAAGTGGAAGGAATAGTAGGGAATGGAGCGGATATATTCCCATTTTGATTAAAAGAAATCCACCCATTGGACCCAATCCATATCGTATTATAATATTTTCCGTAATAATTATAATAATATCCTAGGCTTATAGGTTTAGAGGCATTGTCATCTTTCAATCCGGTGATTAAATTTGCGGTATCCTTAATATCCTTCCAATTATATGCAGCACCTTGTGGGTCAAAATTAGTTGTCCACACATAGCCATACTTATCTGGACCACCACTGGTTTGTGCAAATGAAGAAATGCTAAGAAAGAATATTCCTGATAAACAAAGTAGTTGAAATTTCATACGATAAAAGTTAATCAACTACAATTACTAAATATTTAGATATGCTCCAGAATTCTTCTGAATTAGAAATAGTTAGTTTTTCTATCGAGCCATCTTTGCCATCAAAAGAAAAAGAGCCTGATGGGTGAGTGGTAATAAGTTTTGCTTTTTTGCAAGCAAGCGTTATGTGGTTTGTTTCAGAAATATTTATTTTGGTAAAATAGTTTTTATTGAAATCAGATTTTAATTTTTCAGCTTTTCCTATACCTATGAACCCACCCTCTTTGGTTAAAACTCCTTGATCAATTAATTCTTTAGATGTTCCAAAGGCGTAGTATCCTTCATTCAGCTTTTCGGTTTTCTGGGTAAGCATTTCCTGAGAAGCTTCGTAGTTTAATGCTATCTCAGACAATTCAACATTCATTTTTTCAAGCTGTTTTTTAAGTTCAAATATATCAGCATCTTTTTCAGCAATTTGCGTATTCATACGCTCAATAAGTTTTTCGAACTCTGAAATTTTCAAATTAGCACTTTTAAGTTTTTTATTTAGGGAAGAGAGTTTTTGTTTGTTTTTTACCATCAAATCATAGATCGCTTGGATATCGCCAATGATTTTATCTTTTTGATTCTGGTCTAATTCACCCATCTGGCTTGATGTGGTTAGTAGTTTTTCTTTTTCTTTAATTACGTCTAAGTTTTCTTGTATTTCATTGTATGAGCGGATAAATCCAAATATGGCAGAATCTTTAGCTACCACTTGTCCGCTTAAATCAAGATTAGCATTTTTTAAACTGTCTTCGTACGTGTTTTCAGCTTTATCGGTTCCTGTTCCACAAGAAAAAAGTGAAGCGGAAAGAATTAGAGAAGCTATAGCGTAAATAATTTTTTTCATGGTATTTTTTTGCAAAGATAGAAGTTTCGGGTAGGTCACAACATGAATAGGATGCGCTCTATTTTTTCTTTTTCTTTTTTGGTTTTAACGGTTCTTCGTGAAAGTAGTACCTAAAGTCGAGGGTTAAGAAAGTGCCACTTAACTTAAGCCTACCTATCTCTTTGCTGGGTTCATACATGATTGAAGATGAATAGAAAAACGAAAAGGGCAAGTGGTAAGAGGATCCTAAATAGAAATACCCGCTTTTTTCGGTTCTCCATTCAAAACCTAGATTAGCTAATGCCGCAAATTGGAAAATAGAGTTGCGCTTTGAAAAATGCCTGAAGTAGGTGTCTTTTGTAGAAATATTGGAAGCATACATATCCATGGATAGTCCTAGCGAGGTGTTCATGTAAATTTTTTCTGCAATTCTTAAAAACACCATGCCTTGAATTGGAATTTCGTAGCCAATAATTCCAAAATCTGATTTTCCTATAAAAGTTGTATCGGTAATAGTCAAGTCGAAATTCCTTCGGGTATAGTTAATGCCGGTTTCTATAGATAGCTGTTTGGTAAAGCCTCTTCGTAATATCATGCCGGCACTGTATCCTCTTTTCTGCGATATATTAAAGTCTAAACCGCTAGCAAGGGTAGTGGTTGCATCCTTATTGAAAAAAGAGTTAATAAAAATTGGACGGTACTGAAATCCAGCAGTAAATATATTTTCTTGAGCAAAAGAGGCATCGTATTTAGCAATAAAAAATATTGCTATCATAAAATAATACTTGTGTTTCATATTTAATTTCAGCATCGCATTAACGAAACACCATGGTTTGTATTGCAAACTAAGGTATGTACTTTTTTGAATTTGCATAAAAAAAGCCCTGACAAATTTTGTCAGGGCTTTTAATAGTTTTTTTAATATTTATTCAATAACCATTTTATTTACAAAACGAGTAGTTCCATTTTCAACAGTAACAATGTAAACTCCTTTAGCTACAGTAGATAAATTTACATCATGTCTGATTGCTGTGTTGCTGTTATTGATAGTTTCTTCAAAAGCAACATTGCCAATTAGGTCTACAATTTTAACTACTGCACTGTTTGTTTCAGCGCCAGAAATTTGAAGTGAGAATTGTCCGTTAGAAGGATTTGGGAACATTTTCATTCTTGCATTATCGTTGTTTAAAGCCTTAACTCCTAATGCATTGCCGGAATATTTATAAATACCATCGGCAGTTGAGCTGGTATTAAAACCACCGCACCATCCTGTAGTTCCATTCACCCAGCCTTGTGCAGTGTGCTGAACCCCTACGTCTATATCCGTCCAATTAGCTCCTCCATCAACACTATATGAAGAACCAGTGCCTGAAGTTGCATTAGCGCCAGTACTAACATACGCGCTGCTGTTAGGAATAACCCCTAAATCCCCTGAAGGATAAAATGTTCCTGTAGTAGGAGTAAATAAGGTCCAAGCAGAGCCTCCATTCGTAGTTATATAAAAAGTAAACACTGTGCCACCGGCATCAGCTACTACAGCTATACCTTCATTTGCGGTTCTGAATGCAACATCAGTAACCATTTCTGTAGAAGTTGTAGAAACTACAGATACGGTCCAATTTAGTCCTTTGTCTGTTGATTTATACATTCTTCCTTGGTTTGTTCCAAACCAAATGCTGTTTCCCGAAACAGAGTAAAGATTTACAATGCCATACTCGCCTGCGCTAAGTGGAGGCGGAATGTTTGCGCTTGGAACTCTTGTCCAACTTGTACCGCCATTTGTAGTTGTATAAAGTTCATAGTATGCTGTGCCTGGTCCAGTAGGGTCTCCTTGTGCAAATCCATTATTAGCATCCCAGAAATAAACAATGTTTGCAAAAGAGCCAGCGTTATTAAAAATTGAGCCAGTGCCTTGTTGGGTCCATGCTGCACCGCCATTTGTAGTTTTAAAAATTCCACCACCAGTAGCTCCGGTAGCGTCATAGAAACAACCCCAAGCTGTGTTAGCATCAATAGCCCAAATGTTTGACCAGTTGAAATTAGCTGATGCTGTTACTGTACCGGGTATCCAAGTTGTGCCTCCATCTGTAGTTTTTGAAAAGTCACTTGAGTTTCCGTTTCCAGCAGATCCATCATAGGATGCAATCCATACATTGTTTGCATCAACTGCGCATACATTACGAACTCCACGTGAAGCGGTAGCGTACCCAGTAGCCTGACTAGTCCATTGAGCATTAGCTCCAATAACAAGTAGGAAAGAAGAAATAAAGAGTAAATGTTTTTTCATTTTAATAAGGTTTAAATAATTATTTGCCAAAGTTATTATTTTCAATGTAGGTACAATAATAATTCTAGTTGAAATATTAATATTTTTACAAACAAATTTAGATGTAAATGCCTAAGAAAGAATTGCTTAAAGATAAATATGTTTTTAGTCATAAAATCAGATTATGGATAGTGGGGATTTTTATTGTTTGCCTTTATGGAAAAACAATAAAATATGATTTTATAGGATTAGATGATAAAGAGCTAATAGTAGAAAACATAGATTATATAAGTGATTTTTCCAATCTTGCTAATGCTTTTACAACCCATGCTTTTTATAATCCTAAAGTAGCGGGTGGCTCCAATGTGTATTATCGCCCAATGCTGACGCTTTCATTTATGTTAGATTCTAAATTAGGAGGTGTTTCTCCTAAGTATTACCACATAACAAATATATTGTTACATCTGATTGCTACGCTATTGCTTTTAAAGTTGTTGGTAGTATTTAAGCTGAACGAAGATTTAGCTTTTTTCTTTGCATTGCTTTTTGCAGCACATCCTATGCTTTCGCAGGCGGTAGGCTGGGTGCCAGGCAGAAATGATTCTTTATTGGCGGTTTTTATAATAGCTGGATTTATTTTTTTAATAAAATATTTAGCAAGCCAAAATAACAAGTATTTATTTTTTCATATACTTTTTATAGGGCTAAGTTTGTTTACCAAAGAAAGTGCAGTAGCTTTTCCGGTTGTATGTATTTTTTACTTTTTGTTTTTCAAGTATTCCTCTAAGCAATTCGTAAAACCTTTATGGGCGCTCATTGCAGGTTATTTAATAGTTTTTCTTCCTTGGTATTTTTTGAGAAAACAAGTGATGGAGCATGCAGTAGCTGATCTTTCATTTTCTAGTTTAAGTAAGTCATTTATAGAGAACCTTCCTTTGGTATTGCAATATTTTCAAAAATCTGTATTGCCTTACAATCTTTCTGTATTATCTGTTCCAAAAGACACTAATATTTTATTATGTATTTCATTATTAGCAATTCTTATGTTTTTTGTTGTACGAAGCAAGGACAAAAACTGGAAAGTTATATTATTTGGATTTACATGGTTTTTAGCTTTTTTGCTACCTGCTTTTGTAGTGCATATTCTCACTGGCTTTGAGCATAGGGTTTACCTGCCTATGATTGGTTTATTGTTAGTAGTTTCTGAAATTACAGAAGTGAAAAGGTTTTCATTAAAAAATTCAAAACAAGTTTTAGTAGGGTTGGTTGTTATAGCAGCTTTTTCAATAGCAACTGTTCGACATTCAAATTCTTTTTCAAGCGGCTATGAATTTTGGAAAACGGCAGCTACCAATTCAGATAATTCTGCTTTAGCGCGAATGAATTATGGTTTAGCTTTATCGCAAAACGGAGAAACGCAACAGGCAATCGAAATCTATAAAGAAGGATTAAGCATAAATCCGAATGAGCCATTAATACACAATAACCTTGGTATTGTATATGCGCGGAACAAAATGCCAGGACTTGCTGAGCAAGAGTTTAAAAAAGAGCTTGAGGTTAATCCTTTATTTAGTGATGCGCATTATAATTTAGGCTTGGTTTACGCGCAAACTGGAAGAGATTCATTAATGTTTGTTGAGTGGAATGAAGCATTGCGAATGGACCCCAACAATGCGCGAGTTAAGAAAGCATTAAGCATGGCAGTTCAAAATCACAAATAGTAGATTGGCAATTAAATACGAATTCCTATAACCAATATATCGTCTACTTGCTCAAGGCTTCCTTTCCAATCATCTATATGCTCTTCGATGCTTTCTTTCTGAGAAACTAATTCTTGAGAAGCAATTTTTTGGAGTAGTTGTTTAAAGCTTTTGTTTTTTAACTTTTTTCCTTTACTGCCACCAAATTGATCCGCATAACCATCGGTAAATGTGTAAATAAGGTCACCTTTTTGTAATTGAATCTCCTGTAAATTAAAGGGTGATTCGTGAATATACATGCCTATGGGAAATTTATCGGCAGCAAATTCTAGCCATTCATTATTTCTCAATATCCAAATTGGATTATTAGCACAGGCAAACTCCAATTTCATATTGCTAAAATCAAAGCTGCACAACACAGCATCCATCCCATCTTTACCGGTAGTTTGATTTTCATCCGGATTAAGAGCCTTGATGATATTTTTTCTAAGCGCATTGAAAATTAAATCAGGGCGTATAATTTTTTTCTCTTTCGTAATTTCGTTTAGAAAAGAAATTCCTAAAAGACTCATGAAGGCGCCTGGAACTCCATGGCCTGTGCAATCGCAGGTAGCCAATAAAAATTTATCGTCTATTTTTTCTGCCCAATAAAAATCGCCACTCACTATGTCTTTTGGTTTATATAATACAAAGTGCTGGGGAAGATTTTTTGTTAATACTGAATCGGAAGCTAAAAGTGCCTTTTGAATTCTTTTGGCATACGTGATGGAGTCAGTTATGTCTTTATTTTTTTCTTCCAACATCTTTTTTTGCTGATCGATCTTATGGTTGAATTCGTTGTTTTCTTTTTTGAATAGACTAACTCCTAAGAAAATTAGCAGTCCGGTAAAGAGGAAATTTAACAAGCCAAATATTTCATCAGCTTCATTGTTGCCAAAATACGGTTCATGGTATTTAAATATTATGATAGAAGCAGTAAGGAGCATCATTGAAAAAACGAAATAGGTAAGTATCGTTTTTTTGTTTTCAAATACGATTAAAGTAGCAACAGGGATAAAAAGAAAAAATATATGAGATTGTGTATTTTCTCCAAAAAGCAGAGTGAAGAAAAAGATGAATACAAAAGCGCTGCTAAATCCAACATGAAATGCAAGAATATATTTCTTTATAGAGTTTAAGAAAAAAACAAAGCAAAGAACAATGAGCTCAAACATGGTTGAAGTAGCTGCAAAATATCGATTTTGCATATAACTCATGATGGAGTAAAGTATAAGGATAAAACTAACGGTAAGGCAGGAAGTATTAAAAATTCTAAGCTTCCCTTTCTCTTTGAAGCTTAAACCGTCATGAATTCCAATTTGAATTATTTTTTCAAACAAATTATTAGTTATTTAGTCAAAGCAGTTTTACTACCTAGGTAGCGCAGGTTTTATATAAAATATTGTTAACTAATCTCCGTCAATTAAGTTCCCTAGACCACCCAGAATACTTCCTTCTTCTTTTCTTGATCCTCTGCTAAATTGTAGTATTCTATCTGCTAGTCTGCTAATTGGAATAGATTGAATCCAAACTTTTCCGGGTCCTGTAAGTGTTGCATAAAATAAACCTTCACCACCAAAAATGGTGTTTTTTATTCCGCCAACAAATTGAATATCATAATGGATGCCACTTGTAAAAGCAACAATACAGCCGGTATCTATTTTAAGCAACTCTCCTTGTTTTAACTCTCTTTCAATGATATGTCCTCCGGCATGTACAAATGCCATTCCATCACCTTCAAGCTTTTGCATGATGAAGCCTTCGCCACCAAATAATCCAGTTCCTAGTTTACGCTGAAACTCAATACCTACCGAAACTCCTTTAGCAGCACACAGGAAGGCATCTTTTTGACAAATCATTCTGCCATTTAATAAACTTAAATCCAGTGGAATAATTTTACCAGGATAGGGGGCTGCAAATGTTACTCGCTTTTTTCCGGAGCTTGCATTCGTGTAAGTAGTCATAAAAAGATTTTCTCCGGTAAGTAAACGCTTTCCAGCCGAAAATAATTTTCCCATTATTCCGCCTTCTTTTCCTGAGCCATCGCCAAATAAGGTCTGCATTTGAATGCCATCATCCATTAACATAAAGCTGCCGGGTTCTGAAATAACCGTTTCCTGAGGATCCAATTCAACTTCTATGCATTGCATTTCCTCACCGGTAATCTTGTAATCTATTTCGTGATTTGTTTTCATAGTAATTTTTTTAATTACATATTTCTTCGATACTGTCCGCCTACTTCAAATAGAGCAGCTGTAATTTCTCCTAATGAACAATATTTAGCTGCTTCCATTAAACTTTCAAAAATATTTTTATTCTGAACCGATGCAAGTTGCAATTCTCTTAATAGTTTATGTGCAGTACTTTCATTGCCCTTATGTAATTGCTTGAGCATATTAATCTGGTATTTCTTTTCATCTTCCGTAGCGCGAATTACTTCTTTAGGTAAAACCGTAGGGGAGCCCTTCGAAGAAAGATATGTGTTTACACCTATGATTGGAAATTCCCCTGTATGTTTTAGGGTTTCGTAATACAAACTTTCTTCTTGAATTTTGCCTCGCTGATACATGGTTTCCATAGCGCCTAATACTCCTCCTCGTTCTGCTATTTTATCAAACTCAGTAAGCACAGCTTCTTCAACAAGGTCGGTTAGTTCTTCTATGATAAAAGATCCTTGTAGTGGGTTCTCGTTTTTTGAAAGGCCCAATTCTTTATTGATAATTAATTGAATTGCCATTGCTCTGCGAACAGATTCCTCGGTTGGAGTAGTGATGGCTTCATCGTATGCGTTGGTGTGTAAAGAATTGCAATTATCATAAATGGCATAGAGCGCTTGAAGTGTAGTGCGAATGTCATTAAAATCAATTTCCTGTGCATGAAGGCTTCTGCCTGATGTTTGAATATGATACTTTAACATTTGAGAACGCTCGTTGCCTTTGTATTTATTTTTCATCGCCTTTGACCAAATCTTTCTTGCTACTCTTCCAATTACAGCATATTCTGGATCAATTCCGTTTGAAAAAAAGAATGAGAGGTTGGGGGCAAAGTCATCGATGTGCATGCCCCGACTTAAATAATATTCTACATAGGTAAAGCCATTAGCCAATGTAAAAGCCAATTGGGTTATTGGATTTGCTCCAGCTTCTGCAATGTGATATCCTGAAATAGATACCGAATAAAAATTGCGGATGTTTTTCTCAATAAAATATTGCTGAACATCTCCCATTACACGTAATGAAAACTCGGTAGAGAATATACATGTGTTTTGTGCCTGATCTTCTTTTAAAATATCTGCTTGAACTGTTCCGCGAACTTGCTTAAGAGTTTCGACTTTAATTTTTTCGTATACATCTTTTGGCAGCACTTGATCTCCGGTAACCCCTAGCAACATTAACCCCAAGCCTTCATTTCCAGTAGGTAATTTGCCTTGGTAGCTTGGTCGTTTGGTTCCGCGCTTTTTAAAAATATCGTTTATCTTTTTCTCAATTTGTTTCTCAAGCTTATTTTTCTTGATGTAAATTTCGCACTGCTGATCGATTGCGGCATTCATGAAAAAGGCAGTCATCGTTGGGGCAGGACCGTTAATCGTCATGGATACAGAAGTTTTTGGATTAGCTAAATTAAATCCGCTGTAAAGTTTTTTAGCATCGTCTAAACAGCAAATAGAAACTCCTGAGTTTCCTATTTTGCCATAAATATCTGGTCGTAAATCTGGATCTCTGCCATACAGTGTTACGCTGTCAAATGCGGTGGATAGTCTTTTTGCGGGTAGCCCGGTAGATACGTAATGGAAGCGTTTGTTGGTCCGTTCAGGGCCGCCTTCTCCTGCAAACATTCGCGCAGGATCTTCTTCGGTGCGTTTGAATGGATATACTCCTGCAGCATAAGGGAACTCCCCGGGAAAGTTTTCGCTTAATACCCAGCGAAGTATTTCTCCCCATGCTTGGTAACGTGGGACTGCTACTTTTGGGATTTGTGAGTGCGATAAGCTTTCGGTATGTGTTTTAATTTTTATTTCTTTATCTCGAACTTTAAAAATATAATACTCGTCTTTATATTGCTTTGCTTTTTTATTCCATCCATCTAAAATTGCTTTGCAATCACCATGAAGTTTTCGCTCTAAGCTGGATATTTCTTCTTTAAGTTTTTTGATGATGCGATCTTTATCGTCAATCTTTGATTTGGTTAGCTGCTGAATGGTAGAGTCTAGAGAATATAATTTATTAGCTAAATCACTTTGTTCTAACACCCATTGATCGTACCCTCTGTTGTTTTCAGAAATTTCAGACAAATAGCGAATGCGAGAAGGGGGAATGATAAATACCTTTTCACTCATCTCATCCGAAATAGAAAGCTTGGAATTAAATTTAACGCCAGTCTTCTCGGATATTTTCTCAATCACCTCTTTGTAAAGGCGATTCATGCCCGGGTCGTTAAACTGGGAGGCAATGGTGCCAAACACCGGAATTTTATTGTCGGGTAGGTCAAACTTTTTATGGTTACGCTTAAACTGTTTTTTTACATCGCGCAAGGCATCTTGAGCGCCACGCTTATCAAATTTGTTTAGTGCAATGACATCAGCAAAATCTAGCATGTCAATCTTTTCAAGTTGAGTAGCAGCTCCGTACTCTGGGGTCATCACATATAGCGATAAGTCGCTGTGGTCAACAATTTCAGTATCGCTTTGCCCAATTCCAGATGTTTCTAGAATAATTAAATCGTATCCGGCAGCTTTTACAATGTTTACTGCCTCCTGAACATATTTTGATAGTGCCAGATTGGCCTGTCGAGTTGCTAAGGAACGCATGTACACTCTGTCATTCGAAATGGAATTCATTCGTATGCGATCTCCAAGTAATGCGCCACCGGTTTTTTTCTTGGAAGGATCGACAGAAATAATAGCAATGGTTTTATCGTTAAAGTCAGCTAAAAATCTTCTTACTAGTTCATCTACTAGTGAAGATTTTCCTGCGCCTCCGGTTCCTGTAATTCCCAACACAGGGATTTGGGTTTTGGCGGCAGCCTTATCAATTTCGGTTAATATTTTTTTTGATTCTTTAGGATAATTTTCAGCAGCCGAAATAATATGGGCAATGGCGCGATTATTTTTCTTAGCCAATAGTTTTATTTCCCCATTCACATTTTTTCCGGAAGGGAAGTCGCTCTTTTTTACCAGGTCATTTATCATTCCTTGTAATCCCATTGCTCTACCATCATCTGGCGAATAAATCCGTGTTATGCCGTATTTTTGAAGTTCTTTTATTTCTTCAGGAAGAATAGTGCCGCCACCTCCTCCAAATATTTTTATATGTCGGCAACCTGCTTCTTGAAGTAGGTCGTACATATATTTAAAAAATTCAATATGACCTCCTTGATAGGAGGTAATGGCAATTGCCTGTGCATCTTCTTGGATAGCGCAATCCACAATTTCTTTTACAGATCGGTCATGCCCCAGATGAATTACTTCTACACCGCTGGATTGGATAATTCTTCGCATTACATTAATTGCTGCATCGTGCCCATCAAAAAGAGAGGCTGCGGTAACGATGCGAATTTTATTTTTTGGTATGTAAGGTGTTGTCTCTGTCATAGGTTGACAAATTTAGGAAAAGAAAGAACGTTCTGTTTTCTCCCTATGATTAAATTTGAAGCAGAGGTCTAGGATGCCGAATAAATGCTATTAAGCAAAGACTCTGCTATTGAATGTTAATCGTTCCCTTCATATTTGCTGGATGAGCTGTACAGTAGTAAAAGAGTGATGCAGGACAATCTTGAGGGACCTTAAATGTTATAGTGCCTGAGGAAGCATCATTGTTTGTAATTGCCACGGTGTATGCCGCTCCTCCTTGCGCTATGGCAATTCGGAATGGATGACCTACAGCGTTTATATTAAACTTATATGTAAATCCTCGATACAGAGTAATGGTGGGATTTGAGTTTGAACCAGAATTATAATTTGAGACATTATCTATAAGCCAGGAAGATGTACCACTATTAACCACATTGAATTCTACAGCAAAAGCAGAAACAGGACCTGTAGCACCTATTGGGCCTGTAGTTCCTGTAGCGCCATTAGTTCCTGTTATGCCGTTTGTACCAGTAGTGCCATTCGGACCTGTTGGCCCTGTAACACCATTTTGCCCTGTCGAACCTGTCTGACCTGTAGTTCCTTGTGGTCCACCCGAAGGGCCTGTTGGTCCAGGCACAGTAGATGCTGCACCTGTTGGACCGGCTACTCCTTGCTGTCCGGTAGCGCCAGTTAGTCCTGTAGCTCCAACTGGACCATTTGAGGAATGTAATGCGTATGGAACACTAAGGAGTTGAGAGTTTCCCATTGCAATAAAACCACTTCCAAAGTCTGCTTCTATGGCTATCCATTTGGAGCCATTCCCCCAAACAATTCCAGAAAATACTCCTGCTATTAAAGTTCCATTGCCAATTTCAAGATTTATCAATCCAAACTGATTGGTAATTGTAGCGTGTGTTTCCTGGTAAACAATTGTGCCACTCGCAGAACCGTCATGGATGGTAGCTTTAACAGTGACTGATGTTGTTGCCAAGGGATTACCACCTGCATTACGAATTATGGATTGATACTTAAAAGACTGCGGTGCTTGAGCAAATGAATAGCATACAGATATAAGTAAAGCAAGTAATATTGAAATGCTAACGAGAGTGTTTTTTTTAGCCATTGGGAAAATGAAAATTAATGCGTTTTAATTATTTTGTAATAGCCTATTACTTCTAGGTTTGTGTCCAGGATTCGTAGCAAGTAAACTCCCCCCTCTAAATGCGAAAGAGGGATGTTTAAATAAATTTGATTTAATAAAGAAGAAAAATAGTTAATCACTTGTCCTGTAGCATTTATAATCTCTATAATATGTGGTTCGGAAAGGGAAGAAAAATTTAATGTTATTTGGTCGGTTGCTGGGTTAGGATAAATTGAAATTGTTTCTGACTGGAAATCAAGTATGCCAGTGACAAAAACTGTATCTGGTTGATGAAAACCATTCGTAAATAGATAGCCTCCTGAAGCAGAAAGATTTGATATTACTTCTCCAAGTGTCCAGGCCATAGTATAATTGGAGGAGGTTGCAAAGTCGCCCGCAGACCCAATAACGTTTTGAGGAGCCGATTGCCCAAAGGAATATAGAGGGGTGATGATTAAGTATCCGAAAATTTTAAAGCAAACGTTAAGTTTCAAATTAGTTGTTTTATAATAAGATGGGAAGATAATAATATTTTTTTGAAATAATAGTTATAGAGATATCAGTCCATCAATTCCTTTCATTTCTTTGTATTTGGCTATGATAGAATCAGCATTAATCATTACATCTTTAACGGTAATGCTTATGTATTTTCCATGAGCAGATTCATGCTGTGAAATAATTGCAGTTTCGGAAAATTTAGATTCAACAAGTGCTATACGTTTATTATCGGCAGGGATAATAAACTTAAACATATATATGGTAGGCCAAGTAGTAGCCTTGTTTAGCGTCTCTCTAAGCTTATCAAATTGCTCTTCTTCGCTCATATTTACAAATATAAGTGTTTATACTTCTTTTTAATAATTTTGTTTCAAATATTAAATATGGAAACTTTTAAAATTAAAGGAGATTATATTCAGTTAAATCAATTATTGAAGATAATGGGCTGGTGCGATAGTGGAGGGATTGCTAATGCCTTGATTGATGAAGGGCAGGTGAAAGTTAATGGTGAGGTGGAGCTTAGGAGGCGCAATAAAATTAAGGTAGGCTTTAAGGTGGAGTTTGATTCAAAGGTTGTTTCTATAGTTTAAGAGGGCATTGAATTAAAACGGAGCTCAAATATAATTCTAGCTCTAGCCACTAATTACACGAATTTTCACTAATTATTTTGTTAAGATTTGTTTGCACAATTCTAAATCTAGCCATGCATTAGACAAACTTCTGCCAATTATTCGTTAACTAGTGAAATTAGTGGCGGTATTTTGGCTCATTAATTTTGAAATGGCTTCTAATAAATCTTTTCTTCTCTTTGATTTTCGAATATGTCTTATTTGTATACTTGCTAAATTTCCTCAAAACATGTTACAAGTCAAAACTAAGTTGTCGCTCAGCGGGATTCACGGGATAGGTTTGTTCGCGGATGAATTCATACCTAAGGGTACTGTAATGTGGACCTATGCGCCTAACCTAGATAGGGTATATACAGAGCCTGAATTGCAGGCATTGAACAAGCTAGAAAAGAATTTTGTTGAAACATATTCGTTTAAATATTTTGGTAACTATTATTTATGTGTGGATGATGCACGATTTATGAATCATTCTAAAACACCTAATTGTACCGATGAAGGTGTAGTTGAAGTTGCTGATAAAGATCTGGGACACACGTTTGCAATGCGGGATATAAGCCCAGGAGAAGAGCTTACCTGCGACTACACATTTTTTGGTGGTACGGATTCCGATCTGGAATTTAATCTATTTGGTGTAAGCTAGCAGCAATTTAGATGCGAGCCTGGTAGGTATATAGTTCATAATATCTTCCTTTTTTGTCAATCAAGTCTTGATGCGTGCCGCGTTCATGTATCTCACCATTTTCAATAACCAATATTTGAGTAGCCTGACGAATGGTGCTAAGTCTGTGAGCAATTACAAAAGTGGTTCTTCCTTTCATTAGTTCAGCAAGACTTTTTTGAATTAATGCCTCACTTTCTGTGTCAAGGCTAGATGTTGCTTCATCCAAAATAATAATTTTTGGATTTGCTAAAACTGCTCTGGCAATTGCAATACGCTGCCTTTGTCCGCCCGATAATTTTACACCTCGCTCGCCAATACGTGTATCCAATCCTTTTTCAAACCGATCAGTAAACTCATTTACATATGCAGCCGAAACAGCTTTGTTTAGTTCTTCAAGCGTAGCGTTTGGTCTGGGGAATAAAATGTTTTCACGAATAGTGCCTTCAAACAAAAATTCATCTTGCAGTACAACTCCCAAATTTTTTCGGTAGCTGTTTAAGTTTACTAACGACAAGTCTTTATCGTCAATTGTAATTTTTCCAGAATCAGGAGTAATAAAAGATGCGGCAAGCGATGCTATTGTTGATTTTCCAGAGCCTGATGTTCCTACTAATGCAGTAACAGAACCAGATGGTGCTTCAAAGCTTATGTTTTTCACTACTTCTTTGCCTTCTTCATAGGCAAAAGAAACATTTTCGTATTTTATATTCCCTTGAATATCTTTTAAGAACATTGTTCTTTTTGATTCATCATTTTCCGGTTCCATGTTCATTATTTCTTCTGTTCTGTCAAGTCCTGCAAATGCTTCCGTAAGCTGACTTCCAATATTGCTCATTTGTACAATGGGTGCAATCATAAAGCCTAAATACAAAGTGAAAGAAAGAAACTCCCCAAAAGTCATTTGCCCTTCCATGATTCGATACCCACCAATCCCCATTATGGCCGTGGAGGCTAACCCTAATAATAAGGCTGAGGAGCTGGTAATTATTGCCGTGGAAGTAAGCGATTTTTTTACATTTTCAAAAAGTAAGGTTGCGCCATTTTCAAAAGCTATATTTTCTTGTTGCTCGGCATTAAATCCTTTAATCACGCGTATGCCACTTATTGTTTCAGTTAGTCGACCAGTAACTTCTGCATTTATTTCTCCTCTCTTTTTAAAAATAGGACGAATTTTTCCAAATGCTTTTAGTGCAATGACAGCAAATATTGCTACAGGTACTAACACATAAAAGGTCATCATGGGACTGATGCGTATGAGTAGAATTAATGAAACGATGGATGTAAGTGTTCCGCCAACCAATTGCACGAGTCCTGTGCCAACTAAGTTTCTTACCCCTTCTACATCATTCATGATTCTAGAAACTAAAGCCCCAGATTTGTTGTTGTCAAAATACCGAATAGGAAGAGATAAAATTTGCTTTTGAACTTTAACTCGTAATTGTGAAATAAGATTTTGCGCTTCAACACTTAATAGTCGGGTTAGTAAAAAAGATGTAATTGCTTGAACTAAAATAGAGCCTGCTACAGCCCCAAGCAAAAGCTTAAGCATGTGCATGTCTTTATTTGTAATTACATCGTCCATCAAGTATTTGCTGGCACCGGGTAATACTAGACTTGCTGCTCTGCTAATGACAATAAGCACTAATCCGATCGAAATCATTTTCCACCTGGGCCAAATGAAGGATTTAAAGGCATCCATCATTGTTACTTTATTTTTTTTCATATCCATTATTCTAGTTAAATTTTAACTTCTATTTAGTAATGATTTTTCTAACCAATTTTTTTCTTTAAATTTTGTAAATTCAAAAAATAATAAATAAGAAAAAAATGCAAAACACGTTCCTATGATTGACCCAGCATAAACATCGTTTAGAAAATGCTGAGAAAGGTAGACTCGAGTCAGGCCAATTGTAAGGGCTAGAAAGAAGCAAAATAATTTTAACATTTTATTTTCTGTAATTAGGCTTAGGCAAAAAAAAGTTGCAAATGCGGTAGTAGTATGGCCGGAAGGAAAACTATTGAAAGAATAATTTTCAACCCAAGGGATAAGGTTTAACTCCGCAATGCCTTCAAAGTATTTTTTAGGACGAACTTGGTCAGAAAAAATGGTATGCTTAAGTGTTTGAGTAGTAAGTGAAGCAAGTATGTTGCTTAGTCCAACAAAAAATGCGTACCTGTATTTTACAAAAAACAATACACCTATTATTGCTATAGCAAATAATCCATCACCTATATGCGTGACTATAGAAATTAGATAATCAAGAGATGATAAATGGTATTTGTTTAAAAATAAATGAGCACTGCCTTTACTTTGTAAGAGCAGAAATGTACCAGCAACCAATAAGAAAAGAAAGTAGGGTAAAAGGAATGCAATATTATTCCGAATAATTTTCATACTAAAAGAAGAAACAAAAAGTTTACGCTTTTGAACCAATGATTTTCATAAGGCGCTGAACCTGACCTTGCCATAGCACTTCCAAGGAGTTCATCTCATCTGCGGATTCGGCAAAATCAGTAATAACAAGAGATAACTCATGTGTTAACTCATTTTTCTCTATACGAAATTCAAAGTAAGTGTCCGATGGTCTATCTGTCCAACGCAGGCGAATTGATTTACCTTCTATGACAGTAAGCGCCTCTGCTTCTTGCTTTGCTCCATCCCAATAAAAAATATAAAGATTGCCTTGAATATTTACATTGTCAGCAAACCATTCAGATAAACCGCTGGGAGTGGTAATAAACTCAAATAATAGTTTTGGTGAAGCGTAAATGATATACTCTAAAACTAGTTTGTTTTTTGGCTCTGGCTTACTTGGCTTAGCTGGGGCAGCAGGCTTAGCTGCAACCACCACCGTAGGCTGGGTAGTTTGCTTGGTTTTAGTCTTAGCAGTCTTCTTTGCTGGTATCTTATTTTTGACTTTTGAGGTCGTGGATCCTTTCTTCTTTGGCATAACCTATAATAAATGTGTGGGCAATGTATAAAAAAATCATTTACCACAATAAATTACCTTTTTCAGGTAACTGAAATTAATATCTTTGCCGACCTCAAATAGCTAAATATGGCTAAAAGCTATAATTAGTGTAGGGGGTAAGAGTTCTTATTGAAATTGAAATAATGGCGAGGTAGTCCTGACGAAGCAAAGCTTGTCAGGATCCAGACCGAAGCGTCTGGGCTCAGTCTTGAAGGAGTTCTTTGGAGCAGGCAGGAAGCAGAGGATTCAAATCCGCCCAGGCGGACGAGAGTTCAGAAAGAAATTGAAATAATGGCGAGGTAGCTCAGTTGGTAAGAGCACAGGATTCATAACCCTGAGGTCGAGAGTTCAAATCTCTCTCTCGCTACAAAAACAGGATTCAAATCCGCCTAGGTGGACGAGGGCTCAAGTCTTTCTATACAATTTTGCAAGTTTCAAAACTTTTATATATTTGCTTAACTAATCAATGAGAAATAATACAAATAATAAATTCATAACCCCATCTAACCAGTGGTGGTGGCTGCATTCATGACAATGAACAGCTGAATTGTTATTATAACAATACTATACCGAAAGGCCTGCTGTTCACAGCGGGCTTTTTTATTTTAATAGAAGTATGAAATATAAATTCAAAATAAGTTATAAGAAATTGATGGCAGATACCTACACTCCAGTAGGCATTTACCTTAAGCTACGCGATAAATTTACTGGAAGTATTCTGATGGAGAGCTCCGATTACCAAGGCGGAAAAAATAGCTTTTCATTTTTATGTGCTGATCCTTTAGCAACTTTTATCCTACAGGAAGAAAAAATTGTCGAAAATTACCCTGATGGAACACAGCGCACCACATCTATTACCGAAAAAGTACAAGTTGCGGAAGGTCTAAGAGAGTTTTCTGAACTGTTTGATATAGAAAAACCCCCTTTTAAGTTTTTTTCGAACGGACTGTATGGGTATACGGCCTACGATGCTGTAAAATATTTTGAAGATGTGGAAATAAAAGCAAAACGCAAAGAGGAAAAATCTATTCCTGATATGCACTATTCGCTTTTTAGATATGTAATAGCCATTGATCACTTTAAAGATGAAATATTTTTATTTGAATTGTTAGGTGAAAAAGAAGAGTCTCAATTGAATCACCTTATTTCTCTGATTAGTAATAGAAGTGTCGCGCTGTTTAATTTTTCATTGGATGGTGGTGAAACGTCTAACCTGACCGATAAGGAATACTTGTCGCTGGTAACAAAAGGAAAAGAGGAATGCAAAAAAGGTAATTTGTTTCAAATTGTACTTTCAAGAGAGTTTATCCAGAAATTTAAAGGAGATGAGTTTAACTTATACCGTGCACTGCGTTCCGTAAATCCATCACCGTATTTATTTTACTTTGATTTTGGAAGCTTTAAAATATTTGGATCTTCACCCGAAGCACAGCTAGTTATCAAAAACGGTGAGGCGCAAATTCACCCTATTGCCGGTACTTTTAAAAGAACAGGCGATGATGAGGCGGATGCGGAACTTTCAAAACAATTAAGAAACGATAAAAAAGAGTTTTCTGAGCACGTTATGCTGGTAGATCTGGCCCGAAATGATTTAAGTCGAAATTGTACGGATGTAAAAGTGGAGGTATTTGCCGAAACCCAATATTACTCGCATGTAATTCATCTGGTTTCTAAAGTTACTGGCAAACTTAAAAATCTCTCTAAGAACATTCGAGTTTTTGCTGATACTTTTCCTGCTGGTACATTAAGTGGCGCACCAAAAGTTAAAGCCATGCAGGTAGTTGATGATTGCGAAAATGATTCTCGTGGTTATTATGGAGGTGCTATTGGTTTTATTGGTTTTAATGGAGATTATAACCATGCCATTGTTATCCGGTCTTTTTTAAGTAAAAACAACACGTTGTTTTATCGTGCTGGAGCAGGAGTAGTCATTGAGTCAAAAGAAGAAAACGAATTGCAGGAAGTAAATAATAAATTGGGCGCATTAAAAATGGCCCTATCAACAGCTGTAGAAATATGAAAATACTTGTTTTAGATAATTACGATTCTTTTACCTACAACTTGGTGCATTACTTGGAGCAGGTTTCGGATGCGCAAATAGATGTAATTCGCAACGATAAAATTCCACTGGAAGATGTAGGTAAGTACGATAAGATTTTACTTTCTCCTGGACCGGGAGTGCCATCTGA
This sequence comes from uncultured Bacteroidia bacterium, assembly GCA_964481195.1. GTDB lineage: Bacteria > Bacteroidota > Bacteroidia > Palsa-948 > Palsa-948 > Palsa-948. The sequence goes on from CAYZTB010000022.1 coordinate 29,672, forward strand.
GGCGGGCATATTATTAGAATTAATTAAAATGTACGCACCTCATAAAAGTATTCTTGGTGTTTGCCTTGGTCAGCAGGCTATTGGCGAAGTGTTTGGCGGAAAGCTCATTAATTTAGAATCCGTTTATCACGGTGTAGCAACTGAAATGGAAATTGTAAAAGAAGATGTATTGTTTAAAGATATTCCTAAAAAATTTAAAGCAGGTCGTTATCATTCCTGGGTGGTAGATGAAAAAAACTTCCCTACAGAACTTGAAATAACCTGTAAGGATGAAAAAGGATTTGTAATGGGGTTAAGGCATATTAAATATGATGTTAGAGGAGTGCAATTTCACCCTGAAAGCATATTGACGGAACATGGATTGCAAATGATAAAAAACTGGGTTAACAGTTAAATACTACTAATTACTAATTTGCGGATAACTACGAATTACAAATAAACGAATTGCCAATTGTTAATGAATGCAGTTTTAAGATGAAAAAAATATTAAATAATTTGTTTGAACATAAGTCGCTCTCTAAAACAGAAGCTAAGGAGGTGTTGGTAAACATTGCTTCGGCTAAATACAACAGCTCGCAGGTTGCTTCATTTATGTCTGTTTTTTTAATGCGTCCAATTACAGTAGATGAATTATCTGGTTTTAGAGAAGCAATGCTGGAACTGTGTGTTCCTGTTAAATTTGATGTGCAGGATAGCATAGATATTGTTGGTACCGGAGGCGATGGGAAAGACACATTTAACATTTCTACTTTATCTTGCTTTGTAGTAGCTGGCGCAGGAGTAAAAGTGACTAAGCATGGTAACTATGGAGTGAGTTCCATTACAGGCTCTTCAAATGTATTGGAAGCAATCGGCTATAAATTTACTAATGACATAGGTAAATTGAATAAGCAAGTGAATGAAGCAGGAGTTTGTTTTATGCATGCGCCACTTTTCCATCCGGCTATGAAAAATGTTGCACCTGTGAGGAAAGAACTTGGTGTGCGTACATTTTTTAATCTTTTAGGTCCGGTTGTGAATCCTTGTAACCCTAAATATATGTTGCTGGGGACTTATAACCTAGAAATATTGCGTCTATACAATTATCTGCTTCAGAAAACGGAGCATAAGTATTCTATAATTCATTCTTTGGACGGGTACGATGAAATATCGCTGACAGGGAAGTATAAAACTGTTTCTAATAACAGAGATGCAGTGATTGACCCCGTGTTAAAAGTTAAAGCAGAAGAAATTATTGGCGGAAAAACAGTTGAAGAATCTGCTAAAATATTCATGTCTATATTAAAGAGAGAAGGTACGGATGCGCAAAACAACGTAGTGTGTGCCAATGCAGCTATTGCCATTCAATGTGTAACAAATAAATCTTTTGATGACTGTTTTGCTGCTGCAAAAGAATCTATTCAATCTGGAAAAGCTTTTAGCGTGTTTAACAAACTCATCCCTCTTTCATGAATATTTTAGATAAAATAATAGCACATAAAAAACATGAAGTAGAGCTTAGAAAAAAAGATATTTCTGTAAAAGAGCTAGAGAGGTCTGCGTTTTTTTCTCTGCCAGTACTTTCTATTAAAAAAAGCTTGCTTGAATCTTCTGACTATGGAATTATTGCGGAGTATAAAAGAAAATCCCCTTCAAAAGGCATTATTAATGATAGGGCTCCGGTAGTAAAAACTACATCGGGCTATGAAAAAGCAGGTGCAGCGGGATTGAGTATTTTGACAGATTCAGAATTTTTTGGCGGCAGCACGGAAGATGTTCTTGCTGTCAGGAACTCAATTAAAATTCCTATTCTCAGAAAAGAATTTATTATAGATGAATATCAGATAGTTGAAGCAAAATCGATTGGCGCAGATGTAATACTGCTACTCGCAAATGTTTTAACACCCCAGGAAGTAAAGCAGTTTTCTACAACAGCAAAATGGTTGGGACTTGAAATTTTACTTGAAGTACGTGAGCGATCTGAGTTGGATGCGGTAAATGTTTTAATTGATTGCGTAGGAGTAAATAATCGCAATTTAAAAGATTTTAAGGTTGATATTAACCAATCGTTTGAGTTGATAAAGGATATTCCTAAAGATGTGCTTAAAATATCGGAAAGTGGCATTGATTCTGCAAAAGCAATAATAGAGCTAAGTCAAGTGGGCTATCAGGGATTTTTAATGGGCGAATCTTTTATGAAACACGATCAGCCAGAACTTGCTATGGCTGAATTTGTTCAAAGCGTAAAAAAAATTAAATCTTAATAGCAATGATAAAGGTGAAGGTTTGTGGTTTGAGACATTATGAAAATATTAAAGATGTTGCTTTGCTGAAACCTGATTATATGGGCTTTATATTTTATAAATTATCGAAGCGATATGTAGGAGATAATTTTGAAATGCCGCTCATAGAAAGTGAGATAAAGAAAGTAGGAGTTTTTGTGAATGAATCTGAGGAAAGCATTTTAAGGATTGTGAAGAAGAACAATCTTGATCTTGTTCAATTGCACGGAGATGAGTCAGCCGAATTTTGTATTGATTTAAGAATGAAATCAATTCAAATAATAAAAGCATTTGCTGTAGATGAGCATTTTGATTTTGATATTTTGAAACTTTATGAAAGTAGTTGCGATTATTTTTTATTTGACACTAAATCAAAAGAGTATGGAGGCAGTGGAGTTAAATTCGACAAAAAATTATTAGATAAGAATAAAATCAATAAACCATTTTTTCTAAGTGGAGGTCTGGATATAGAAGATGTCAACAAACAGCAAACTGCAATCTCTAATCTCTATTCTTTTGATGTTAATTCAAAATTTGAAACTAAACCTGGATTTAAGGACATAAACAAATTAAAACAATTGAAAAATGAACTATCAGGCAGACAGTAACGGATATTATGGAGAGTTTGGGGGTGCATTTATTCCAGAAATGCTTGTGCCAAACGTAGAGGAGTTAAGGGAAAATTATTTGAAGATCATTAACTCTGAAAAATTTCACACTGAGTTTAATGATTTACTTAGCAATTATGCCGGCAGACCTACACCGCTTTATCACGCAAAACGATTGTCGGAAAAATATAAAACAAATATTTATTTAAAGCGCGAAGACCTGTTGCATACCGGTGCACATAAAGTTAATAATACGCTTGGGCAAATATTAGTTGCCAAGCATTTAGGTAAGACAAGAATTATAGCAGAAACCGGAGCTGGACAACACGGAGTTGCGACAGCTACTGTTTGCGCGCTAATGGGATTGGAATGCATTGTGTATATGGGCGAAGTAGATATTGAACGACAAGCACCCAACGTTTCCAGAATGAAAATGCTTGGAGCAACAGTTGTTCCAGCAACTTCCGGAAGCCGAACTTTAAAAGATGCAACCAACGAGGCTATTCGCGATTGGATAAATAATCCTGTTAACACCTATTATATTATTGGGTCTGTTGTAGGGCCACATCCTTATCCTGACATGGTTGCGAAATTGCAAAGTGTTATCAGCAAAGAAATACAGCGTGACATTATTTCTAAAGTAAAAAAAGAAAGACCAGATTATGTAATTGCCTGTGTGGGAGGTGGAAGTAATGCGGCTGGAGCTTTTTATCATTTCATGGAGGATGAAAAAGTAAAACTAATTGCAGTAGAGGCTGCAGGAAAGGGAATTAATTCCGGGCATTCTGCTGCTACGATGATGCTTGGTAAGCCGGGCATTATTCACGGTAGCAAGACCATGCTCATGCAAACAGATGATGGGCAAATTACAGAACCTTATTCTATTTCTGCTGGATTGGATTATCCGGGTGTAGGTCCAATACATGCAAATTTATTCAAGACAGGTCGTGCGCAATTTGTTTCTGCTACGGATGAGGAAGCATTACAAGCTGCATTTTTATTAGCAAAGCTTGAGGGCATCATACCTGCGCTAGAAAGTGCTCATGCACTAGCATATTTGGAAAAGCTAAAAGCAACAGAAAACGAAATTGTAGTGGTAAATCTTTCAGGAAGAGGAGATAAGGATTTAGCTACTTATATTAAAAATTTTAAATCATGAATTCATTAGATAAGCTATTTAAGGAAAAAAGCACTAGCATTCTTTCTATTTATTTTACAGCAGGATTTCCTAAGTTGGATGACACTTCAATCATTTTGGAAGAACTTGAAAAGTCAGGCGTGGATATGATAGAAATTGGAATTCCTTTTTCTGATCCTTTAGCCGATGGTCCAGTTATTCAACAATCCAGTGAGGTGGCGTTAAAAAATGGTATGACGCTTAAATTATTGTTTGAGCAATTGGGTAAAGTAAAAATAAAGGTACCAACATTGCTAATGGGCTACTTAAATCCTATTCTGCAGTTTGGTGTAGAAAATTTTTGTGTGGAAGCTAAGTCAGTGGGTGTGAGTGGTGTAATATTACCTGATTTGCCAGTGGATGTTTACTTGAAAGAGTACAAAGCGATTTTTGATAAACACGATTTGAAAAATATTTTTCTAATCACTCCTCAAACTTCTGAAAGTAGAATTCGATTTATTGATGATAACACAGGTGGTTTTATTTACATGGTTTCTTCGTCCAGCACTACTGGTGTTAAAGAAGGAATAGAGTCGGATAAAGAAAGTTACTTCAAACGAATTAAGGCGATGAATTTGAAAAATCCATTGATGATTGGTTTTGGCATAGGAGATAAGGCAAGTTTAAATAAAGCTTGCGAATATGCTAGCGGTGCAATTATTGGATCGGCATTTATTAAATGTATAGGAGGCGAAAATAATTTAAGAGGGGGAGTTGGCTCTTTTGTTAAAACGATTCGATAATTAATAAAATTCTGCTTTGAAATAGAATTAAACGTACCTCCGATCGCAAACTCAATAAAGGTCACAAATTATGCCGATGCTTCATATCTTTTAGTCCAAGTATAATTTGTACTTGATCGGCATTATACCAAATGTTATGGACTAATATATAATCAGTAATGGTATTACACGAATTTTCACCAATTCTTTCGTGCTAATTCCTGCCCGACATCTTTTTATAATTTCGATGGCAGGCGGGCGTGAAATCAGTGGCGAAATAATTTTGAGATAAATTCAGATTTTTACTTCAAATTAATTCTACGATAATAATTTTTATACTCTATGCTAAATCTGATTCCTGCAGTAAGTGAATTGTAAGCTGGCCTAGGATCGTATTTTTGAGCTCGGCCAGTGTTGTATTCAATAAAGAACCTGTTTTTGTCTTGTACAAGAAATTCATAACCGAAAACCCAGCCAAGATCAAAAAAACGATTCATGTTCGTGTTCGGAAAATTGTAACCGAAATTTAATCCCAAGTAAAAAGCTTTTCTCCAGGTGTAGTTAGAGAATAAATATCTTCTTATTCCAATTCCTCCTCTGAAAATGTTATGATTGTTGCCGCCTCTAAATCCCAGATCAATATTCGCAGCAAAACGTTTTTTACGCATATAACCAACTTTGCAATTAAGTGCAAACGCATCTGTACTGAACGTATCCAGCCTTTGGTTTATTAATCCCTTCCAATGTTCGTAGCCCAAGGAAGGAGCACAGAAATAAGTGAAGTAGGATAGTCCGGTTATAGTGTCAATATCTTTTCTTTCGATATTTTTCTCGGAGTAATCTAATTTCTGCAAGGTAATTTTACTGGAATCGGAATAAATAACTTTTCCGGTTTCTACATCTTTATTCAGTAGCAATACTTTATCTCTAGGAATGTGATAACCTATGGAGCCATGAATACGCTGAGCGTACGTAGCAAGGCAACAGAGGCTAAAAAGTAAAGCGAGTATAAACTTGTTCATGGTTCTAGTGTTGTTTAATAAACTTAGCATCAGCCCAGTTTCCATCTGCATCTATTTTGCGAATTATATACAATCCTTTTGGTAATTTTTCTATTCCTAATGTTTTTTCAATTCCATCATTTACTATCCAAGGGGAGGAAATTACATTTTCTCCGAATGTATTATATACTTTAAGCTGATACACACTGGTAGTAGGTTGCTCCCAGCATATCGTAACTTGATCAACTGCGGGATTAGGATAAAGTTTTATTGGATATTCTTTCGGATCAGCATCAGCCAGTGGGCAATGTCCATCCTGTTTTTTTAATTGCTCTACTGCCCAGCTGCGTTGTTTGGTGATGTATGGAAGTAGCGCAGGAATGTTAATGTTAAATCCTGAATTATTTCCCGGAATATTGATAGCATTGTCGTAATCTGTTGTGAGAGAAAGGTCAAAAGATTGAATACTTCCAAGCGCATTGGTATCTGCAACTAGTGCATCTCTAATTTGACTTTGCCATCTTGTAAGTGTTGGAGCAATAAGAGGTGCCCAATATTGATTGGAACTTATGTCGCAAAGTTTTTCTAGATATAAATCCTGCCACTTACGAACGCTGAAAATAGATTTTAGTAAAGGTCGTTCGTCAAAACGTGTGCTGTTAAATACATCTCCTTGTCTGGGCAATATCAAACCCAGAATTCCGCTTTTGGTTGTAAACGTTTCGTTAAAATCCCAAGGTATCCATCTTATTTTTCCGTCAGGATGTTCATATAAATAAAAATTGTTGCCGCCTCCCCAATAGCTATCCCAGCTGTAACATAAGACTTCAATAGCCAGAATTTCTAAATAATTTTCTACGTCAAAAATATTCCCTAGTTCTTTCTCTAGATTGCCGGGTTTTGTATGATTAATTACATCTACAAAATGAAAGAATTTTGACCAATCATTAATTTCTTCATTGGTTTTTAGAAGTAAACCTTGTTTTTTATACGCTGTTGGATCCGTACCTAGCCATTGCAGCGTAACTCCTGCGTTGCGATCGGTTTTATACAGGTTTCCATCGTTGTTAAAACTTCCTCCGAAATAATCTTTTAAAAATGTTTTATCTACATTTTCCACCAGTTCATACAAGCCCCAGTAAGCATCGTTCACAAAAAGCTTTGCATAGGATGTTCTGCAAGCAGGAACACCGCGGTCGCGAATCAATTTATATACAAGAGCTTCTCGAACAAAACTAGGATCATCGGTGCCGTTGTTTAGGTTTAATCTTTTAAGTCCATCAAATGTTTGTAGTTTGAATGCATCAAACACTATCTTAAAAGGTTTTTTAAGTCCATTGGCACTTGCAAGCGGTGCTGAAAAATTTGAGTGATTGCCTCGCTGCCGCATGCCTATTGAGTCCATGCTAATATTGTCGAAGGTCATGTTGCAGAGGAACTCTCGTTCGGGTAAAAAGTCATTCGGATCATTTAGGTTTAGCTGAAAGTCTGCATCTAAGGAATCAAACCAACTGTCATAGCTGAACATAATTCTAATCTCATGTAAAGCACTATCATTAAAAACTGTTTTTCCTGTTTGTGAAAAAGAGGAATATGCAAAAAGGGATAGAAAAAAAGCAAACAAGCCTGACTTAGTTCTGTAGGTCTTCATATTCATTATTGTAAAATTACTTATTTGTAGGATTGGCAACTACTATTTTTTAAAGTAGGTACATGGCAATTCATCAATAGGAAAAATTATACAGATATCTCTGTGTAACTCTGTGCCCACTGTGTCTATGTGTTGGAAGTTTTTAACACAGAGTTCTCAGAGAAAAAAAGAGTTGCACAGAGAATTGAATTTGATTAATTGTAAAATTAATAAGCAATATTTATTCTTTTATGTAGATTTGGTGCATGAAAACTAAATTTACGATCAGAGAAATTAATTCAGAAAAAGAGATGCTTTCTCATTTTTCCAAATTAAAAGAACTTAGCCCCTATTTAACGTTATCTCAATTCAAGGTTATGCTCAAGGATATGTTAAAGCATGGATATAGAATGGCGGGAGTTTACGATACTAAAAAATGTGTTGGTATCAGTGGCTTCTGGATTTCTACAAAAATATATTCCGGGAAATACGTAGAGCTGGATAACGTAATCACAGATAAGAAATATCGATCGATGGGATTAGGTAAAATGTTGTGTGATTGGATTATTGCTGTTGCGAAAAAAGAAGGTTGTAAAACTGCCATGTTAGATGCCTATACTCATAATGCAGCAGGTCATAAATTTTATTTCCGTGAAGGATTTGTGATTAAAGGCTTTCACTTTCTAAAAGATATTTAGAAGCGAGAAGAGTTAAACCGTCTCATGCCAATAAGCTGATCGTAATTGCTGGTAAATGGTTTGTGATAGATATATATCACATAATCGTTTTCGGTTTCAAAATGGGAACCTTCAATCTCTGTTACATCACCTGCTTTTTCATTATCTTTTAAAAAAATATATTGGTAATTGTAATAGCCTTGTTTTAAATACATGGTTGCTTCGTATTGCTTAAGGGTTTTGTTATAAGTCATTTTATTGCTGTTGCCATATTTCCAATTAGATAATTCTCCAAAAACATACAAACTGCCTTCTCTTAGCGCTTCTTCCATGGGCAGGGTAAAGTGCACGTAAACATATTCTGCTTCTATGTCGCTGCCATTGCGTGAGCTTTCTTGTCTTGTAATTTTATATTGTCCATTAATATCTCTGTCGGTCATGTATCTTAGATAGCTTCTTTTTTTATCTGGAAAAAGATGTACATGATAGTTTTTAGAAGAGTCGGACGTAATATTTTTTACGCGTTCAGAATTCCATCGCAAGCTCTTTATGTCGAAATTTCTAAATTCATTACCTCCGGCAAAAACATTATCCCTATCGTGATCATATACCAACTCATTATCTTTCACAAAAAGTGGTTTTATATTTCCTATAGCATTATCCCATCGGTCATTTTGCATAAGTACAACTTTGATGTCTTGAAATGGATTTGTAATTACTAAGCCTGTAGTTTGTAATGTGAAGTCAATTTCTTGTTTAAAGTTTGATTCTTCGATAATTGTTGCTCTATGATAGTCGGGAATAATATTTATTCGCTCATCAATAATCATAAACCTTTTGGTGAGTATTAAGTCGTTTTGATCATAATCTGCAAATACTTTTAATAAATAATTTCCAGAAACTGTTGGTCTAAGATTTTCTGTAGGGAAAATCAACTCATAATGTACAAAGTTTTGTAGAGTGTTGCTAGAAAAACGGTAGTCATAAATATTGTCATCAAAAAATCCTTTGATGTATTCCGAAGGCAGCATTCGGTCGCTGGGTTGCCAGTTTGCATCGCAATGAATAACCGTATAGCGATATGTTTTAGATTCAGCACCAAGGTCGTCAAACGTAAGTTTTAATTTTTCCTGAGTGCCTAGTCGTATGACGGGCGCTGTAAATTCCCAATCATCTTTTTGAAGCTGAACCGTTTTAATAGTTTTTTTATAGATAAAGTCTTCGTAACGCAAAAAATTGCTTTGATAAAATTCTTCATCGTCAGATTGGCAATATGCTAAAAAGGGCAGGACAATAAAAGAGAAAAGAAGTAGTGTTAATTTCATTTTGGATTAATTATTTCCAATTGTTTTACTTCCTCTGGCTCTTGCAGTCCTAGCAATGTCATACGGCCCAAATGCCAAACAGGATTTATGCTTAGGTGGTCAATAAATTTTACGGTTGAATAACAGGAAGCTGTTTCGTTAATAGGTGCTTGTTGAATGCCGCCACGCATCACAATAAATACAATTGGAAAAAGAAAAGAAATGATCAATGCTTTGCGCTGTGCAGTGGTGGTTGAGTAGGGGAGAACCATCAAAATCATTATTCGAAATAATAAAACAAAAATGGCAATAATAATACCTACTCCTAAACATACTGCGATTAGCTCTAACGTTGTCATGTAGGGAAATATTTTTGTAGGAGCTATTAAGTAATGCAACGTTTGGTAGTTGATTAGTGCATTCCAATCTTCGTACATCGCAATGTTGGAAATAGACAAGAGGGTAACAGCTATAATCATAACCAAGTTATAGGCATGATTGATTTTATTTAAAATATTATTTTTGAAGAATTGCAAAATAGCCCACAATATTAAAGGGATTGTAATTAAATAGGCAATGGTGGAGAGGTCTAACCTTAAGCCATATAAAAATGTAGTGTATGCCTCGCCAAACATGCCGGTAGGTATTTTGCTTGGGTAGCTAATAATAAAAATGAGCCGATATAAAGTGAAGAACACTAACCAGAAAAGGGTGAGTTTTAAAAAATATAGTAGCCCTCTGAGCATTAGTTATTCTTAATTAATTTTCCTTTTCCCGTACCATAAAGTGCAATGGAAGGGTTTCCGTTATAATAAATATTTCCTTCCCAATTTATGGTTGCGCTAAGGCTAATTTGTGGATTTAAATATTCATCACCCGAAGATTTTGAATTTGTCCAAGTATGGTTTGTAATAAAATCGCTGCATCGTAGGTAACCTTCTCCAGTATGCCAAACTCCCATGAGGTCGGAACTTCCATGTAAAGTAATATCTGCTGTAGTGTGACTGTTGGTGTACATCACATTGGAATTTACAGTAAGCTCTACATTGCCTGTTTGATGAGCCCAAATATCCAGTGTGTCGCAAACTAATAGACCTTGGTTGTTCATAAACCCACTTCCAAAATGCCAAATGTTTCTTAGGGTAGGCAAGGTAATAAATACGGTAATAGTGCCTTTTTTATAGCTTCGAGCCCAATTGCATCGGTTTTCATTTTTCAAGTGAAGTACACCGCTGTCAACCTCTGTTTTAATTAATGAAATTAGATTTTTGCCGCATGCTACCCTTGCTTCATAAGCAGCGCCTTGAATGATCACTGCATCTACATTATCTTCTAGGTATATTTTATTGAATGGAGGTAGGTTGCGTACTTCAGTAGCAGCTTTGCCGGTTCGTTTAATACAGTCCCACCGGCTTTCTTTGTTGCAGGAATACAAAATAAGGCTGCAGAAGGCTACAGCGAAAACTGATTTAAACAAATTTTTGTTAATCATATTTACAGGGTAGCGAAGGTAAAAATATTTGGAGAAATCAACAATTCTTATTTTAGGCTTAACTTTGAAAACTATGACCCAAAAGGTAAAATTGCTTCACCCTATAATTGCTATAATTTCCACTGGATTTTTATTGTACGGACAATCATTATTTTTTGATTACAGCAATTTTGACGACAATGTCTTGATTTTGGATAATCAAGCATACATCAGCGATTTCTCTAACTTTTTTGATGCATTTAAAAGAACAGTTTTTATTACAGGAACTGATGTTTTTTACAGACCAATAGAAACTATTTGGTTTATGTTAAATGCACAAGTTGCAGGGAGCGATTTATTTTTTTATCACTTTACCTCAATCTTATTGCATTGTATTGCTACCTATTTAGTGTATGTGCTTTTAAAAAGATTACATAACTCCGAACAGACTTCATTTCTTCTTTCTCTTATTTTCTTGGTGCATCCTTTAGGCTCTCAAGCAGTTGCATGGATACCCGGTGTGGTGGATGTTTTAGTAGCTGTTTTCTCTATTTCTTCGTTTCTGTTTTTTCTAAACTTCATAGAAAATAAAAAACAGAAAGATTTTCTTTTACACATTTTGTTTTTTGCACTTGCACTTTATACAAAGGAAATTGCCGCATGTATTGCATTGGTGTGTGTGGCTTATTTTTTAATTAATAAGCATAAGAACGGAATTCACACTCGCCTGATAATGTTTGTAGTAGGTTGGGTGTCTGTTGGTTTTATTTGGTTTGCAATGAGACAGGCTTCTCTCGATGGTCAAAATCAAAAACATATTTTTGAGATGGTAGCTTCTGTTTTTGTAAATATTCCTTCTATTTTGCAATACCTTGGAAAAGTGTTTTTTCCTTTTAATCTTTCGGTTATGCCTGTAATTGCTGATACGCATTTTACCTTTGGCGGATTAGCTTTAATAATTATAGCCTATTCACTAAAATCATCATCCAATAAAAGAAAGTCGATGTTGCTATTTGCTAGTATTTGGTTTATCTTTTTTTTACTTCCTACGCTTATTCAAACTAGTGTTTTTCGTGTACATCAATCGTATGAACATAGAATGTACTTACCATTAGTAGGTGTGTTGCTTTTCATTGCTGAATTTGATTGGATGAAATTTTTTTCTTTTTCTAAAGTGCAACATAAAGCTGTTTCAATTACGGTGTTAATGGCTTTGTTCTTAATAACTATTATTCATTCCAGGTCTTTTGCTAACACCTATTCATTTTTGAAAAACGCAGTAGCTACTTCGCCAAGCTCCTCTTTAGCGCATCGGAATATGGGGATTTATTATCAAGATGTAAATCAACTAAAAGAAGCATCCGAATCGTATGTTCTGTCGCTCATGTTAAATCCGCACGAAAAAGATCTTCATAACAACTTAGGAGTGATTTACGATACATGGGGAAAGTTTGATTTAGCAGCAAAAGAGTTTAGGATGGAAGTTGAAATGAATCCTACAAACAAACAAGCGCTGCATAATTTAAGCTTATTAAATGCCAGAAAAGAAAAAAAAGGTGATGGGAATAAAAATTTATTCTTAAATGAAATAGCCAATGGCAGAGCGCTTATGCAACAAGGAAAGACAAAAGAAGCCGAAAGTCTTTTTGTGAATATTTTAAATCATGATTCGCTAAACACGCAAGCGCTATTTAATTTGGGAATTTTGTATTACGGCTTTAAGCAATTGGATGCTGCAGAGGCTTTGTGGAGAAGAGCAGCAGAAATAGATACCACTTACACCGATGCCTACAGCAACTTAGCTATTTCGCTAGCACAGCAGGGAAAAAACAAAGAGGCAGAAATAATCTTGAAAAAAGTTATTTCATCCAACCCCGATTCTTTAGATTGGTATTTTAACTTAGCAAATTTCTATGC
>CAYZTB010000022.1:42449-45814 GCA_964481195.1 uncultured Bacteroidia bacterium
AAATAATAACGAAAAGGAAGCAATTTTTTATTTAACAGAATTGAAGAGGCGAGGAGTGACTAAAGACCAAATTTTGAAACGAGGAATAAAATTAAGCCCAGAGTTGGAGCGAGTTTTTAAATAAAATTAATCTCAAAAATAATGTGGATACAAGCTATAAATATTCCTGCCCTCGAACCTGCCTGCCTGCCGGCAGGTTACACGAATTTCTACTAATTCATTCGTGCTAATTAGTGGCATTATTCTGCTTCATCACAGTATTTTAAATAAATCCACAAATAATAAAAATCCCAGCAATTTATTCGTGTTAATTAGTGAAATTTGTGGCTGGCTTTCCGATTTCTTAATTCTGAGATAGTTTCTAGAAATCAGAACTTATATCCAATTCCAAATTCACTTACTTCGGCAGTAAACCAATGCGTTTTAAGGGTGTAGTTGATGATTAATTGATTCGTTAGATAGCAGCGCAATCCAACCCGATGATACAAAGGGCCATTTGTAGTAGTTTTAGAAAAATAATAAGTTCCCATCTCCATGGGAAGGCTGAATTTTCCAACCACAATTTCGTACCCTAGTCTAAATCCTGCTTGTAGGTTATTGCTTTTTTTGTTTGTATCAAATGTGCCTTTCTCTTTAGCTTTTGCAATATTGCTATAGTCGTAAAAATAATCCAAGCCAAATCCAAACCTGCTTTTGGGAGAAACATTTTTCCATCCGGATAAAGCCAAAGAAAAGACGCCATATTTTTTTCCGTTTCTGTAATTGCTTTCATTTAATCCAGCAGATGTAACTACGGTGACGAATGGTTTTTTGTCATATTTCCTGTAGGTAGTATCTAGCTTGTGGTTTAATAATTGATTTGCAAGAGGATTAGGCTTTTGAAAGCGCAAGCCTACATTTACCGTCATTAAGTTGATGCCTAAATTAGGTACAGCAAAATTTCCGTTAGAAAGATGTGTTAATCCTACTCCGCTGTCCATTATTAAATTTTTTGAAGGGCGGAATGTTGTATACAAGCGCAGATAAATAAATTGGTTAATATAACTCCCGTTTATATTGTTTTTGTGATTTTTAGTTTTTTCAAATGGCTTGGTAATTAATCCAAGCCCATTGCCAGTGCGAACAAACAGTTTTATTTTCCTGCCGGGGTTTAAAGGAAAATTTACAAAGGGATAAACCCCTATTGCCTGTCCAAGTTCTTGAGGGTTGCCAAGTTCAGCAGCAAACAGACCAATACCTTTCTCAGGATTATGATAAACGCGCTCCCATTTGTATTCTCCAAATGTTTGTTGGATAAAAGAAAGCTCTCCAGCGCCAATATGACTTTTAATCAAATAATTCATGTTGGAGTTATGAGCCATGATAAATCCATAATGTGCCGAGAAATGGATAAGCGTCTTTTTTTGAATGGTAGAATCTTGTGCCTGTAAAATGGCAGAAAGGAAGAACACATTAAACAATATGGGGGTAATTCTTTTCAACGCAGATCTTTGATGCAAAATTAAAAATATCTCTATGTTTGCACAGCATAAATCCAATGAAAAAGCAAATTTCTAAAAAGAAAACCCCTTCTCAGTCAAATCTGGCTAAGGCGAAATCAAGTCAAGGGTCATTTCTTTCAAATTTAGATAATAGCAGTAAAATATATTCTGTTTTAATTGGATTGGTTGTATTGGTAGTATTAATGGTGCGCTGGAAGTTTATCAATATGCCACTGGAGCGTGACGAAGGGGAGTATGCTTATTTCGGACATCTTATATTAAACGGGGTTACTCCATATACCGAAGCTTATAACATGAAGCTCCCAGGGATTTATTACATGTATGCTTTTATCATGGCCATTTTTGGAGAAAGCTATAAAGGCATTCACATTGGCTTTACGTTGATGAATGCAGGCACTATGATTTTGCTTTATGCTGCACTCAAACGCTTTTTCACTCCATTAACCGGAATTCTTACCGCAGGATTTTATGGCCTAATGGGTATGAGTATGCACGTGCTTGGTTTTGCTGCACACGCCACTCACTTTGCCGTGTTCTTTGTTGCATTAAGCCTTTTTTTCTTTTCTAAATACGATCAAAAAAAATCTTTTCTGTTTGCCATGCTTACAGGTGTTATGTTAGGTATGGCATTTTTAATGAAACAGCAGGCAGTTTATTTTATTCTCTTTGGAGGAATTGTGTTTTTGGTGTTTGAATTTTTAGAAAAGCCAATTAGCTTTGTTTCCATAGCAGTGCGCACGGCATTGTTTTCTGTAGGCGTTTTTATTCCTTATATTTTAGTATTGCTGGTTATGCTAGCTACCGGCACCTTTGATAAATTTTGGTTTTGGACCGTTCAGTATGCAAGCAAATATGTATCGGGCGTGCCTTGGTCGCAGGGTAAAGAGTTGCTAAGTATGACGTTCACGCCATTATGGAACGAGTTCCAATGGATTTGGTTGCTGGGCGTTGCAGGAGCAGTGATTGTAGTCCTTACAAAATTTACGGTGAAGCAAAAAGTGTTTGCGCTTTCCTTTGCTTTGTTTGCTTTTTTGGCAACCACACCAGGTTTCTTTTTCCGCCAACATTATTTTGTTGTATTCCTTCCCGGTGCTGCGCTCATGGCCGCCATTGCCCTCGATTATGCCGGACAGTTTTTGAATAAGCATATAAAGATTAACGTTATTGGTTTAGCACTTCCGCTTCTAATCTTTTTCTTTTTATTTAGCAGCACCATCTCTAAAGGAAAATTTTATTACTCCACCGAAAATCCGGTAGGATTATGCAAAGCAGTATATGGCACTAATCCATTTGTAGAATCTGTTGAAATTGCTAAATATATAAAAGCAAATTCTACCGAGCAAGATAAAATTGCAGTTTTAGGTTCCGAGCCTCAAATTCCTTTTTATGCGGATAGGCGTTCTGCTACCGGCCATATTTATACTTATGGCTTAATGGAGATTCACGACTATAACCTAAAGATGCAGGAAGAGATGATTTCGGAAATTGAAGCCGCTAAGCCTTTGTTCTTAGTGTTTTGTAACATTCCGTTTTCTTGGCTTTCAAAGCCAGATTCTCCAATGAGAATATTCGACTGGTATGGAAAATACTCACAAGAGAACTATAATGTAGTTGGTTTAGTTGATATCCCAGATCAAGGACCCAGCAGCATTTATTGGGGTGCTGATGCGCAACGTAATCCCAAAAATCAAAATTGTGTTTGGGTGTTTAAGAGGAAGGATAAGTCCCCATAATAGCAAGTATTTTAGTGTCGTCAGGTCTTCCTACCTGACGTAATAGCAGTTCTAATAATATTTGTCAGGTGAAAACCCCGGCTGGTCAGGATTTGCAATCCTGACCTTGATACTTGTTATACCATTACTC
>CAYZTB010000023.1:0-41551 GCA_964481195.1 uncultured Bacteroidia bacterium
CAGGTTCTCAAATTGATATGAAGCCTGTTCGTGATTACGATCAGTATGTAAATAAAGTAATGGAGTTAAAGGTTGTGAAAATCAACCAAGAGTTCCGCAACGTTGTTGTATCACACAAAGCATTAATTGAAGCAGAGATAGAAGAGCAAAAGAAAGTGATTATTTCCAAAATGGAAAAAGGTCAAGTTCTTGAAGGAACTGTTAAAAACATTACTTCGTACGGAGTGTTCATTGATCTTGGAGGAGTGGATGGTCTTATTCACATCACAGACCTTACTTGGGAGAGAATCAACCACCCAGATGAGATTGTTAAATTAGACGACAAGATTAACGTAGTAATCTTAGATTTTGATAATGAAAAACGCAGAATATCTCTTGGCTTAAAGCAGCTTAAGGCTCATCCTTGGGATAAGCTAGATGCTGATTTGAAGATTGGCGATAAAGTAAAAGGCCGTGTAAGAGCTATTGAAGATTACGGAGCATTTGTTGAAGTAATGCCAGGTGTTGAAGGACTTATTCACGTATCTGAAATTTCTTGGTCACAGCACTTACGCTCTGCAGGCGATTTCCTAAAAGCCGGTGACGAGATTGAAGCAATCATTGTGATGCTTGACAAAGAGACTCGTAAAATGTCTTTAAGCATTAAGCAAATGACAGCCGATCCTTGGAGCACAATTTTAGATAAATATCCAAAAGGTTCTAAGCACACTGCAGCAGCTAAAAATATTACTGGATTTGGCGTGTTTGTAGAACTAGAGCCAGGCATTGATGGTTTAATTCATATTTCGGATTTATCTTGGAATAAAAAAATCAAGCACCCTTCTGAGTTTATAAAACTAGGAGAGAAAATTGATTGTGTTGTTATGGAGATAGATGCTGAAAACAAAAGAATCAGCTTAGGTGTTAAGCAATTGGAAGAGAACCCATGGGATGCTTTTGAATCCGTATTTACTATTGACTCTGTTCATAAAGGCACCGTAACCAGCATTTCTGATAAAGGCGCTGTTATTGGTCTTCCATATGGAATTGAAGGTTTCGCTCCTAAAAAACATATGATTAAAGCAGATGGCAACAATGTTTCTGCAGATGAGCAACTTGATTTTAAAGTATTAGAGTTTAATAAAGAAACTCGTAAGATTATTGTTTCCCACACTCGTATGCATCAGGAAGCTACTGAAGAGCAAAAGAAAAGTGAGCGTAAAGATGAAAAAGATTCTATGAAGAAAATTCAGGATGGTGTTAGTAAAAATACCTTAGGTGATTTGGAAGGATTAGCTAAACTGAAAAGAGAAATGGAAGGTGGCGATTAATACTTCTATAAGTTAACTCAGAAAAACCCTTTTCAAGTAAAATTGGAAAGGGTTTTTTCTTTTATGCTGTGGCAAGGTCTTTGTACTTTAGCACAAATCAAACAATCACTAAATTAAATTTTATGAAAACAAAACTTAATTATTTTTTTGCTTCCACTTCTGTATTAGCAATTCTAATTTCAATTTATGCTTTTACCAAGCCGGCTTCGGGTTCAACTGAATTCCTTCAAGTTACTGCTATAGAATCTGTAGTGCCAGGAGGACTAGGCAGGTCACGCCTG
Source organism: uncultured Bacteroidia bacterium (assembly GCA_964481195.1). Taxonomy (GTDB): domain Bacteria; phylum Bacteroidota; class Bacteroidia; order Palsa-948; family Palsa-948; genus Palsa-948. The sequence goes on from CAYZTB010000023.1 coordinate 1,592, forward strand.
ATTACAATCAGCGAAGGTGGAAAAATGGATGAAGTGAAGCTCGAAAACTTTTTCAGCATGGTTGGAATAAATTTCCAAAACATCCGAGATAACGATCAAATGATTACAGATAAAGTCTCCAGTTTAACCGGCCAAGGATGGGAACTTAAATTTGTAAGCACGGGCGTTTATGCTGCTGACAAAAGCACTGGAATATTTATTACTCGATATACCTTTGCAAGGCCCAAATAAATGTAAATTTTCATAGATAAGACCCGGCAGTTTACTATTGGGTTTTACTTTCTAATCAATTATCAACATTTTTAGGTTGAAAAATAGATTCATTTTTCAATGCCTTAGTATTAAACGAAAGGTATTTTTGACGTGCAAGCTAACAGAGTATAACATTTCACCTATTAGAATCGTTTAATAAATAAGACGATGTATTGGCAAAAAATCATTAACTTAACTCCCATGGAAGCAAAGTTTTCACAGCGAGTAAAAGATGTACTAAGTTTTAGTCGCGAAGAGGCATTAAGACTTGGACACTCTTACATTGGTCCCGAACACCTTCTACTGGGAATGATCCGAGAAGGAACTGGAATGGCTATTAATCTCTTAAAAGGGTTAGATGTAAATCTGTCTGAACTTAGAAAAGATTTAGAAATATCCATTGCCACGCCAGGCAAGAAAAGCAACTTTAAACTTCAAAATGTTCAGCTAGTAAAACAAGCAGAGCGTGCGATAAAGTTCACCCACCTTGAAGCAAGAGAATTGAAAAGTTCTGTAATTGGAACCGAACACCTTTTGTTGGCTATATTAAAAGATAACGATAGCATTGCCACTAGATCACTACAGAAATTTAATATCGATTACGAATCGGTAAAAGATAAATTAGAAACTATGAATCCAGACTCAGACTTCTTTGATCCCAAAGCAGAATTTCCAACTCAAGCAGATGATGACGATGACGATACCTCCTATGGTAATAATCCCAAGAAAGGCGGTGAATCTCGCTCAAAAACTCCGGTGCTTGATAACTTTGGAAGAGACTTAACTAAAGCTGCCGAAGAAGGCAGACTTGATCCTATTGTGGGACGTGAGAAAGAAATAGAGCGCGTATCACAAGTATTAAGTCGTAGAAAAAAGAATAATCCAATTTTAATAGGTGAACCTGGCGTGGGTAAATCTGCAATAGTAGAAGGCCTTGCTCTCAGAATCGTTCAGAGAAAGGTTTCGCGGGTTCTTTTTAACAAACGAGTTGTGATGCTTGACCTGGCAGCACTGGTAGCGGGGACTAAATACAGAGGGCAGTTCGAAGAGCGCGTAAAAGCGGTCATGAACGAATTAGAAAAATCGCCCGATGTAATTTTATTCATTGATGAGATTCATACTATAATTGGTGCAGGTGGCGCATCTGGCTCCTTAGATGCTTCCAACATGTTTAAACCAGCCTTAGCAAGAGGAGAAATTCAATGCATTGGAGCAACTACGTTGGATGAGTATCGCCAGTATATTGAAAAAGATGGTGCGCTTGACAGACGTTTTCAACGCGTAATGGTTGACCCAACATCCATAGATGAAACAATTCAGATTCTACATAACATTAAAAGTAAATACGAAGATCATCACAACGTAACCTATACAGACGAGGCAATAAAAGCTTGCGCTACACTTACCGTTCGTTATATGTCTGACCGTCATTTGCCAGACAAAGCAATTGATGCACTAGATGAGGCAGGATCAAGAATTCATATCACCAACATTACAGTACCTAAAAATGTTCTTGATATCGAAAAGAAAATGGAAGATATCAAAGAAGAAAAAAATAAAGTTGTTAAAAGTCAGAAATTTGAAGAGGCTGCAAAACTTAGAGATATTGAACGTCAGTTGTTAGAACAATTGGACGTTGCTAAAAAAGCTTGGGAAGAAGAAACAAAATCGAACAGACAAATTGTTACGGATGATAATGTAGCCGAAGTGGTTGCCATGATGACAGGCGTTCCTGTACAACGCATTGCACAAAAAGAAAGTGCACGTTTAGTAAATATGAACGAGGAGCTTAAAGGAAAAGTTATTGGACAAGACGAGGCTATTAAAAAAGTAGTTAAAGCAATACAACGTAATCGTGCAGGATTAAAAGATCCTAATAAGCCAATTGGCTCTTTTATTTTCCTTGGTCCTACAGGAGTAGGAAAAACCCAACTTGCTAAAGAACTTTCTCGCTATTTATTTGATACCGATGAGGCCATGATTCGCATAGACATGTCTGAATACATGGAGAAGTTTGCCGTATCGCGCTTAATTGGTGCGCCTCCTGGTTACATTGGATACGAAGAAGGCGGACAGCTTACTGAAAAAGTAAGACGTAAGCCCTACTCTATTGTTCTTTTAGATGAAATTGAAAAGGCACACCCTGATGTGTTTAACCTAATGTTGCAAGTATTGGATGATGGACAATTGACAGACTCACTAGGTCGTAAAGTGGATTTCAAGAATACCATCATCATCATGACCTCTAACATTGGAACCAGACAGTTAAAAGATTTTGGTCAAGGAGTAGGATTTGCAACCTCTGCGAGAACAGCATCTAAAGATGAAAACTCTAAGAGTGTAATTGAAAACTCACTTAAGAAAAGTTTTGCGCCTGAGTTTTTGAATCGTATTGACGATGTAGTAGTATTTAGCTCATTAACAAAAGATCACATGCATAAGATTATTGACATTGAGCTTGACAAGCTGTACAAGCGAGTAAATGCATTAAACTTTACTATTAAAGTAAATGATGCTGCCAAAGACTTTATCGTTGAGAAAGGATTTGATGCGCAATATGGTGCACGTCCGCTAAAACGTGCTATCCAAAAATACATCGAAGATCCACTAGCAGAAGAGATTGTAAAAGCAGGAGCTACCGATGGAGATACGGTTGAAGTTGGCTATGAAAAAGGTGCTGAAGAAGCTACCATTAAGATTGTAAAGCCTAAAGAAAAGAAAACTAAGAAGAAAGAAGATCAATAAGATATAGTGTATCTTTTAGGAAAGACAGGATTTTACTCCTGTCTTTTTTTTATTAGTAGGTAGCTGAACACATGCCAACTTCAGGGCTGTTACGCAAAAGAAGTTCGTATCCACAAAACATTTTAAATATGCTTTATGTAGAAGCACATGTCTAAAAACGGACTAATATTCCTAAATCAGCTAATTGACTTTACATAGTTGATAATTTACATCTTGTTTTTGCATATTGACATTAATTTTCCTTAAATTCGCAATAAACAATACAACCCATGAAACGCATATTTGCTTCCTCCTTACTTATTTTACTTTTTACGATTTCCTATGCAGGCGTAATTATTGTTGAGGGAAAATATCAGCGAAAAAACATATATATCCAAAATGGCTATACCGATGTAGGAGTTGGTTATTGCGCATATGCCGTGTATGTAAATGGCAAGCTAACTAATGACGAAGTAAATGCAACTGCTTTTGAGATTGATTTAGAACAACTACAACTTAAATACGGACAAGAAGTATCTATTAAAATTCATCATAAAGATGGCTGTAAACCCCCAGTTGTACTTAACCCAGATGCGTTAAAGCCAGTGCCTTCTTTTGAAGTTGTATCCATGAATATGACAAACGATGGTCTTATATCTTGGACAGCAAAAAACGAAGGTGGGCCACTTCCTTTTACCATTGAGCAGTTTCGCTGGAACAAATGGGTGCCTGTTGGCGAAGTAGATGGTGTGGGAACTCCAGGAAATCATAATTATAAATTTCAAATTACGGCCCTACACTCTGGCGAAAATAAGTTTAGAGTTAAGCAAGTTGGATATCAAACCAAGTACTCTGCTGAAGTAAAAATTATGTCAAGCACCCCTCGCTGTATATTTTCACTTTCTAAAGGAGCCAAGCAAATTGATTTTACTTGCGGCACCTTGTACGAAGTGTATGATTTTTATGGCTCCGTTGTAAAAAAGGGCTACGGCACCAGAGTGGATATTGCCAATTTAAATAGAGGCGGATACTACGTGTGTTTCGATAACACCATCGGTGAGTTAAAGAAAAAGTAATTACTTTATTCTTCTTATTATTTCGGAGAACTCAGCAATAATCATTGCTGTTGCTCCCCAAATTATTTTCCCGTTAATCTCGTAACAAGGTACTTTCATACTTGTTCCACGCACATTTACAAAACGCTCGATGGAGGATTGGCTGTTTTCAGATACAAAATCATATAGCCCTACCTCTACAATTCCATCCACCTCAGATGGCTCAAGATTAAATTGAGGAGGAGAATTTACAGCCCCTACAAAAGGATGCATCATATAATTACTTACAGGAATATAGAGGGGCGTTAAACTTCCAAGTAAAGAAATCGAGTTCCGATTTACCCCTATTTCCTCTTCCGTTTCGCGTAATGCGGTTTCTGAAAGGTCCTTATCCAATACCTCAAACCCTCCACCCGGAAACGCAATTTGACCAGCATGTTTACTTCCTTCTTTTTCGGGCCTTACAATCAATACAGTGCATACATCAACAAGCTTTGGATAAAGCAGTATTAATACCGCGCTACTCTTAGGATTAACGTCTTTTTTCAGGTACTCTGCTGGCGGTTTCCTTCCCAGGGGTGCCATTGTTTTTTGAGCAGAAAAACCGGGTAAATCTTTCTTGAGCTCCGCAGACAGGCTATTTATAAAGCTATTAAACATATCATTCGTCTAAAATATCTTGCTGCTTAACAGCAAAATATCGGCATTCGTCCAAAATAATGAGTGTTTACTGTATAAAAGTCGTAAAATTAAGTAAGAACTGCTCTACATGTATAATCATTACTATTTAAAAATAATCTCTTTTTTTATTCTGACAGCGGGTGTCACCACCAACCCTGTCTGCAATAATAATTCGAATTATTCTAATAGTACCGATTCCCTGTATGCAATCGTTGACATTCCCCAAATTTTAGCCCGTAAAAAAATTGTTGCTCTTACCGATAACAGCTCTACCAGTTATTTTATTTACAAAGGTGAACCCATGGGCTACGAGTATGAAATGCTTCATGCTTTTGCTAAATATTTAAAAGTGGACTTGCAAATAATTGTAGCTAAAGACATGAATGATATATTTGAATCCCTTCAAACAGGCGAAGTAGATATTGTGTGCGCAAACCTTACTGTTACTGAAGAGCGAATGAGAAAAGTAAATTTTACAGACCCGCTAATATATACTAGGCAAGTATTGGTCCAGCCAAAGCCTACTAATTGGAGGAATATAAGTCAGGATAATATTAACAGAGCCTTGGTTAGAACCACCATTGATTTAGCCGATAAAAACATTTACGTGCGTAAAGGCTCCTCCTTTTATTCCAGACTGGTAAGCCTACAAGATGAGATAGCCTCTAAAATAAATATTATTGATGTTCCCGGAGGAGTTACCACCGAAGGCCTCATATCGATGGTTGCCAATGGAAAAATCCCCTATACTGTTTCGGACGAGAATGTTGCCATGGTAAATCAAACCTATTATCCGCAGCTGGATATTAAAACTGCCATAAGCTTTCCTCAAAAAATTGCTTGGGCAGTAAATAAAAATTCTACTCTCTTGCTTGCTGAGTTAAACAACTGGATTAGCAATCAAAAAAACACTTCTGACTATACAGTTTTATATAATAAATATTTCAAAAACCCCAAAGGTGCAGGAAAAAGAAATGAAAGTCAGTTTGCCTCCTTTGTTGGAAATAAAATTTCGCCTTACGATGATATGATTATTGCCTATAGCCGAGAAATTGATTGGGATTGGAGATTGCTTGCTTCTATGATATACCAAGAATCCAGATTTGATCCTAACGCTCAATCCTGGGCAGGCGCATGCGGCCTTATGCAGATAATCCCATCCACAGCACTTCAATATGGAATTGATACTTGTGGGGCTACTCCCATTGCCAGTATTGACGCTGGCACCAAACATCTAATTAAATTAGATAAATACTGGGCTAAATTTATTTCAGATAAAGACGAGCGCATAAAATTTGTGCTTGCCTCCTACAATGTTGGATTGGGACATATCATTGATGCACAAAAATTGGCTGTTAAATATCGTAAAGACCCTACCCAATGGTTTAATAACGTAGAAAAATACATACTCTTAAAATCATACCCAAAATACTATAACGATCCTATTGTAAAGTGTGGGTATTGTCGTGGACAGGAGCCTTATAGGTATGTACGCGAAATAATGTTACGCTATGAGCACTATAAAAATGCTATTAATATACTAGACGAACCGATAAATTTAACTGAAAAAAACATATAAATCTCTCATGAATTATATGGCTAGAATTGTTCCTGAAAACTGAAACTTTTTTGAATCAAACTGCGTACAATTAAACGAGGGAATATGGAACCCAATAAACCAAACAAACTGCCGCATATGAAACAAGAAAAACTACACGATCTTGTTAATTGGCTAACCGGACAGGTAGAACACCTCTCCACCGCCATTAACGAAGCACACGACACAAGAAACTTTGGCAGAGAGGCTCAGTACGAAGGTATGCGCGATGCTTTTTTGCGATGCCTGAATAAACTTACAAGAGAATAATCTTGTGCTGCTAGTGCTACTTTAATTAAGTTTTGAAAGAAACTTTTACTCCACACAGGGTATTTGACTCATAAATACCTTTGGATTTACCACCTTATACTCATCCTCCCTTTTAGTCCAAGCAATAACCACTCTTTTTAATTCAGAGCCTTTTAATAAAGCGGCATCCCCTCTGGTAATACGCGAGAAAGTTTTATACTGTGTATATCCTGCCGATAGATTAGTGCTACCACTTACCGTTGCTCCAAATGATATTACCACACTTTTGCCCGATTGTAAAATAAATGTAATGGTGTTATTTTTTCGGATTAAACCATATTCGTTAAAAGCAATATCTGAAAATACTCTGAAATCAAAAAATACTCCAAGCACCGTATCCACTCTAACACATCCTAAATATCCTTTTATTAATTCATTTTTTACTCCCATTTTAACTTGGTTAGTATCAGTATTAGCACGTGATATAAACAACTCATCTTCCACCACCAAAATAGGCTTTCCCGTAGGGTTTAACTCATTTCTGAAATAGCTGCAGTTGGCATTATCAGGAAGTTTTATTTTCCTATTACCAGTTTTTTCTGTACAGGCGCTAAAGTATATAGTAGCTAAGAGCAGTATGGGAGCTGTTTTCATTGTATGTGTTTATTTATACAAATATATTTTATTCCACCCGTATAGAATAAAAAAAAGTATATTTTTGCCTGCCCGTTCGTTAAAGGCGGGCATGCCTTTTGGACCGGTAGTTCAGCTGGTTAGAATGCTTCCCTGTCACGGAAGAGGTCGCGGGTTCGAATCCCGTCCGGTCCGCAAATTAAAACCCACTTTTGTGGGTTTTTTTGTTTCTTTATGTCTCTAATTAATGATGAAACTATTAATCATTTCAATATTATCTCTTTGGTATTCATCAAGCTGCGGCTTTTGTCAGTCACTTGAAAATCTAGGCAAAAGGGATATGATAAAAACCGGAGGAGGGTTAAGTTATTCATCCATCTTTTATAATGCTAATGGAATACCTGATAGACGAGATCCGCACATTTGGTTTTTGAGCGGAAACGTAACTACTTCTGTTCTTGGTATTAGCTTACCCTTTACATTTAATTTCAGCAACAACCAGACCTCTTATTCTCAACCTTATATGCTTCAGAGTTTGAACCCAAGCTATAAATGGATTAAAGGCTTTGTGGGTATCACCTCCATGAATTTTAGTCAATATACTTTAGCGGGTCATATTTTTTCTGGAGCAGGAATAGAGTTGACTCCAAAAAACTATAAAATCAGTATTATGTATGGCAGGTTAAAAAAAGCTGTTGAGTTTGACATAGAAAACAACAGTGATTTATATATGAGCTACAAACGAATGGGGTTTGGAATGATGACAGGTTATGAAAAAAAAGGAAATGCAGTAAAACTTATATTTTTTACAGCTAAAGACGAAATTAATTCTCTCACGTTTATTCCAATAAATACAATGATAACTCCTAAGCAAAACGCAGTTATAAGTATAATAGGAAAAACCACTTTATATAAAAAAATTACATTCCAGTCTGAATATGCACTTTCAGGCTTAACAAAAAATCTAAGCATTTCAAGCGATGCAGGAGAGCCTATTAAAAACATGCTGCCATATGTATACAAACCACTCTCAACATCACAGTTTTTTGATGCATTTAAATCAAGTGTTGGATATAACAACAAAGCATTTTCATGCAACATTAATTACGAACGAGTAGCGCCCCAATATCAAACACTGGGAGCTTATTTTTTCAATAACGATTTAGAAAATATTACGATTGCTCCATCTCTTAATTTACTTAAGGGCAAACTAAGCTTTGCATGTAACACGGGAATACAAAGAAATAATTTAGATAATTCAAAACTAAATACAAATAAAAGATGGGTAGGCTCAATCAACACTAACTACGCACCCAACAATCACTGGACAATATCATCTTCCTTAACAAACTTTAGTTCATTTACAAAACAAAGGCCTCAAACTGATCCATTTACTCAAAATCACATAGACACAATGAACTTTTATCAAGTTTCTCAGAGTGCTATGTTAAATGCCACACACAACTTTGGAAATACGTATAAAAGACATAACATTTCTTTTTCCTTAAATCATCAAATCAGCTCACAAGAACAAGGAGATTTTTCTACGCCCGGAATGCTAGGATCTAACATTAACTTCTCATCTCCAGTAAAAATATTTAATAGCAATTTAGCATATACTTTATCCTTTACTAAAATCAAAACAAGCTTCAACAGCTCATTTAATATTAACTCAAGCGATTATATGGAACTAAACACTATTTATCTTGGCCCTAATCTAAACCTATCTAGATCAGTATTAAAAAACACACTGCGAGTTACACTAGGATCTTCTTACAACCAAGTGCTTAAGAATTCACACAAAATGAATGAAGTTCTAAATCATATATTTGCTGCAAACTACTCGCCTAAATTTTTAAACACTAAAATTGGAAAAGTGAATATTAATTTAAGCATAAGTTATTTACAAAAGCTAAAATCAACTCCAAGCAAATTAGATTATTCAGAGTTTACAGGGAATTTTGGTATAAATTATACAATATAAATTTATTAATATATTTCAATTCGCCAAATCATTTTTTGAAAATGTATCTAAATAAAAAAAATATCGCCTGTTCTATTTTTTCTTTGACTATCTACTTTTTCGGTTCTGTTCATTTATACGCTCAAGACTCAACAACCAACTCTGCAATAAATAATGTAATATCTAAAGTTGAGAATGTATTGTCTAGCCAAAATTTTGCAGACTTATTTGTGCCTGATAGCAATGTGGCGCTACCATTTGGAATTAGAAAACAAATTGGGAGTGCAAGGTACATTGTAGCAATTGACTCTTGCAAATTCACTCCTGTTGGAGCATTTTTAAATGCTTACGCAGCAATAGATTTCCCTGGCACTACTAAAAAACTTGCCTTTGAAGCAAAAAATATAAAATTCAATCCCGAAGGTGTCGTTGGCGGTAGTCAATCAAGGCTTATGCTAGTTAGCGAACACTCCATTCGAATTAATAATATGGTGACGCTTAAATTGAAAAATGATGGTAACAATTGGGTGGAATGGGATTGCAATGGATTTAAAGCAATTAGCCTTAAAGGACATTTTATTTTTAATAAAGGGAAATTAATTTCTGATTCTACCCAAACGAAAGATTCAGTAGTTACAGCAAGTTTTCAGATTTATACAAATGACATTCATAATTTCATCACACAAGTATCCATTACTCCTTTTACATTACAGGGATTAGAAAAATGGTCATTTACCGTTACTAATGCAACAGTAGATCTAAGTGAATTAGCGAACGCACCAAGTATGATTTTTCCACCTGGATACTCAAATCCAAATCTTATATCTCCTTCCATGTGGTCTGGATTTTATTTACAATCAGTAAAAGTAAAACTACCAAGCGAAATTTCAAAAGCAGGAACGCAGACTGAATTAGTTGCAAATAATCTTTTAATAGATAACATGGGAGTAACGGGCTTATTTCAGGTAAATAACCTTCTTTCTTTATCTGAAGGCAGCATGAGCGGATGGGATTATTCCATTGAAGAATTAGGAGTAGGCTTTTTATGTAACAATTTGAATGCTGGTCACATAAAAGGAAAAGTAAATATTCCAGCTTTTCAAATTAATCAAGGATTTAGGTATGATGCAACTATTTATCACAATCCAATAACTAAAGAAGCAGACTACACTTTTATTGTTTCTCCATCTGGAAATGTAAACTTTGATGTTTTTTCTGCCCAAGTTTCACTTAATAATACTTCTCAAATTATTATTTCAAAATCAAATGGGCTATTTAAACCTATTGCCATCCTAAATGGCAATATTGGATTTAATCATTCAAAATTCAGCACAAACGGAGGGCAACTTTTATTTCAAGATCTAACCATCATAACAGACAAGCCCTATCTTACTCATGGAATCTTCACGCTGCATAATATTGGTGGTAATACAACCACATCAAAATATCCTACTACCGTAAACGATATTTCATTTGGGATTAGTCATTCAGGTCCAATTATTAGTTTAGGCGTTGGGATAAATATCTTAGATAATGTCAACTCTGGCTTTAGTGCAACTACCACGGTTTCGTTAGTTGGAAAAATAGATGCGCAACCCATTAATTATTATGGAGAAAATCCCGTCACCTGCACAAAAACAAAATGGAAATTTGATAAACTTTTAGTAAATAGTATTTCTTTAGGACTTCAAACTTCTGTTTTCACACTTAATGGCGTTGTGTTTTTTAGAGAAAATGACCCTACCTATGGAGATGGGTTTTATGGAAAAGTTTTATTTTCTATAAAAAATGTTCTGCCATCCCCTGCTTCTATAACTGCTTGTTTTGGAAATACCGGAAGCTATAGATATTTTTATCTTGATGCAGTGGTGCCTACTAATATTCCGCTAGGCACAACACCAATTTCTATTTCCAGAATTATGGGAGGCATGTATTATCATATGATGCCACAACAGGTTAGTCAAAATCAATTAATATCATTATCAAAAAACCAAAACGCTAATAGTGCAACCGCTCTCACTTATACCCCTGATAATTCGGTTTGGCTTGGCTTTAAAGCTGGCGTAGGTTTTGCATATTCTACAAGTTCAAAAACTGCGAATGGCAATGTAATGCTTGAGGTTAATTTTACTAGTTCCGGAGGCCTAGGATATGTGAGCTTAGGTGGAGATATATACTTTATGTCTTCGCCAGATGCACAAGAAAAAGCACCTGTAGCAGGCACAGTGCTAATTCAATACGATGTTGTAAATAAAATTTTTGATGCAAATGCAACTATAAAAATAAACGCTTACAATAAAATTACTGGAACAGGTTTTTCAAAAGTACACATAGAACCAAACCTATGGTATGTATGTATAGGCAAGCCATCTAACAGAAATAAAATTAATTTTATTGGACTTGTAAGTGCTGATGCATATTTCATGGCAGGAAACAGCATAGAACCTGCACCACCTCCTCCACCAGAAATCACTAAAATGAGTGGATATTATAATCCAATAAATAGAAATGACAATGAGCTTAGTTCAGGCAAGGGCTTTTGTGCAGGCGCAACTATTTCATCCCGCTTAGACGCTAGGTTTGGTTTAGATATTTTTAACGTTTATGGGGAATTTGGTTTTATGACGGGTTTTGATATGATGATGGTAGACTTTGGGCCTACTGCATATTGTCAAGGTGATTTTAATTCTAAGGCAGGCCTAAATGGTTATATTATTTCAGGTACTTTATACTTATACATGAGCGGAAATGTAGGAATCTCTATAGCTAAAAAAGATTTTTCAATATTTAATTCCCAAGTAGCGGCATTAGTTTATGGAAAAACGGCAAGACCTTTTTACTTTTCCGGACAGTTTTTATGCAACTATAATATACTCGGAGGGTTGTATAAGGGAAATATAAATTTTAATTATACGTACGGCACTGATTGTATTCCTGTAAAAAATTAATTTAATATGATTTACATTAAATACATTACAGGAATATTATTAATCTTTTTTTTCACTAGCTCTTTTTCTCAGAACGAAACATTGTTTGTAAAACATTTCACCAAAGAGGATAAAGTCATCATTCGATGGGTTCCTTCCTCAAAACAAGTATTTAAATTAGGTAAAGAAAATGGATATAAAATTTCGAGGCAAGAAACAAGGAGTGCACAAACAAACGTAGTGTTAAATGAAAGAACCAATTTAATACCACAAAGCGACACTTCAACTTGGAATAAATTATACAAACAAAACGAAAATGCAGTTTTAATTAATAAATTAATTTACCCTGATAACGAAAACTCAAACAATGCAGACAAAATTGCTTTAGGAAATATGGCTTATAGTCTCTTGCTATTAAGCTGCGACCTCGATTCAACTTTAGCTAAAGCTACTGGCTTATACTTTATCGATTCTTCTATAAAAAGAAATACTGAATACCAATATACTATAGAGATAAATAAGCCAATTCCTTCATCTGGAAACTTTTCGAATACAATTACCGTCACCACAAACATCCTATCTACAAACCCCGAAATAAAAAATTTGGATATTCAAATAAAAAATAAAAACTCAAAACTTTCATTATCAACAATTAATTACACAGCGTACTACGGAGGATATAACATAGAGCGCTCTGAAGACAACATTACTTTTGCGAACATCAATAAAAATCCTATCGTATTGTTATCGTCTCAGTTTGAAAAAAATAATAAACTAATTAATTACACTGACACGCTTCCAAAATCCGGAATAACTTATTATTATAGAATTAAAGGAATAAATGTTTTTGGTGAAGAATCAGCGCCATCCAACATAGTATCCTGTGTAGGATACGAAGAGCTAAGTTCCTGCCCATTTATTGATAGCGCTATGACATTGAACAATAAAAATATATTTCTTCATTGGAAAATGCAAAATGAGAAAGCAAATTTAACTCCACAAAAATATCTGTTGTCACGTTCCGAAAAAGATGCTGGGCCTTACAACGTAATATATGAAACCACAAATCAATTTAGCTTTACAGATTCCGCGCCTACAAACACTAATTATTACAAAATTTCTGCAATAGGATTTGGAAAAGATACAGCCACTTCTTACTCACGATTAGTAATTTTAATTGACTCCATACCTCCACTTGCCCCTACTGGACTTCAAGCTACTGTAGACACAACAGGTATTGTAAATTTAAGTTGGGAGAGAAATAAAGAAAACGACATTCAGGGATATAAAATTTATAGATGTAATTCGCTGAATGAAGAATTTATTCAAATAAATAACGCTTTTATTACATTGCCAAAATTTATTGACAGCCTCAAATTAAATACTTTAAGTAAAAAAGTCTATTACGCTGTTGTTGCAACTGATTTAAACTACAACAACTCTGAACTATCTCCTCCTGTTCAAATCGTACGTCCAGATACCATTCCTCCAATACCTGCTATTATTAACAAATTAAAAACTTTACAGGAAGGCATTACTATTTCTTGGATTCCTAGCAATAGTGATGATATTTTATCAACTAAACTTTATCAAATTTCAGAGAATACTAAACAAGAAAAAGAAATAGCGTCATTTAATCAAACTGACACTTTACATTATTTTTTTGATACGCTAACAGAACTAGGAATTGGATACAGATATAAAATTATCACTGAAGATTTGAGCAGAAATACTTCTACATCAAACATGCCTTACCTGTTTTATGAAACAGGGTTTAGAAATAAAATAAAGGAAATTAAATTTAATGTAGATAGGTCTAATAAATTTATCAATCTCCTATGGGAATATCCCTTTGAAAATATTGAAAAATATATTATTTACAGAGGACAACCAAATACACCATTAACTATCATCAAAACGATAAATGCTTCTGAATCAGAATACATTGACAAAGATCTGAACATTGGAAACACTTATGAATATCGCATTAAAGTCGTTTACTTTAACGGAGCTGAAAGCATTATCAGCGATGCTGTAATTGTAAATTACTAGCAAGCTTAGCCCTCTATAAAGCACTATACTCCGAAGAAAATGCAATTGCTTCATGTATACTGTGCGGTAGTTTTATTTTCTATTAAAAATACTCAAGCCATTCAAATAAATAAGCTTCATTGATGCTATCAAATGATAGCATCAATGAAGCCTTCTGATGGCCTCCAAAGGTGACCTTTGGTCCTATTTAGAAACAACCTTAGCTCAACAAAGGCTTATATTTTATAAGTGAATTCTTTTTCAACAGTATTCATTTAAGGAAAATATTGCTTTATATTTGGATGCATAAAGGCGTATGTAAAAAAAAGAAATACGCAGTTACACCCCCAATTTGGGGTGGTAAAGTGCGTAACAGGAGTAATTATACGCACCAGTAATGTTGGACGACAGATTATTATTAATGGTAATTTTCAGTTATCGCAAGATTGTTACCCATCATTTTTTTAAAAAATTAATGACTTGTATCTTTCCTTATATCAATTACAATGGATGAATTCATTTGACTTCTTCTTTTGGGCTCAACGGCTCCGAATTTGGTTCAACATATTTGGCTACATTAATAGCAACTAAGAATTCCTGTAGATGCGCATTGAACTCATCAGGTTGTTCAAGATTAGACACGTGCCCAGCATTATCAATAATTTTTAAAATTGAGCCTTCAATATGTTCATGCATAAATTCAGATTGTGCAAGTGGTGTTACTTCATCTGCTCTACCGCAAATAATAAGTGTTGGAATGTGAATAGCATCTAAAGAAGAACAGGTTTCTGAACGCTTTGCTAAAGCAGTTAACCCAGCGGTAATTATCTTTTTAGAATTTGCAAATACAATACTTCGTAAATTTTCAACCAATTCCGTTTTATTCGTCAATGAATCAGGGTGGAAAACACTTTTTAAAAATTTTTCATTAAATACACTTGCACCATCACGGTTAATTTGTTCAATTGTAGTGAGTCGATTTTTTTTAATTTCGGCTGTATCAGCAATACATTGAGTATCGCATAAGATCAAGGCCTCAAAGCGTTCAGGAAATCTTTTTATGGCATTCAAAGAAATAAACCCTCCCATTGAAAGACCGCAAACAATTGCCCTCTCAATATTTAGTTTATCCATGAATGACACTAAATCTTCCGCAAACAAGTCGATGCTTAAGGGTGTATCCTCGTCTGTTGATTTGCCAAACCCACGAATATCGCAAGCAATTATACGGTTTGACGATTTTAAACTATCCAATTGCCCTTTCCACATTGACTTATCAAAGGGATAGCCATGAAGAAATATTACCGGAATAATTCCTTCTCCAGCATCATTATATGAAAGTGTAATACCGCTGACCTCCGCCCATAAGTCTTTATAAGAATTATCTAGCTCCATATCTTTAATGATGGTTACTGATGCATCTTCATGTTTTTCTGTTAACTCATTTTTAGCATGATTATCCTCATATTCATCAAGTAAACTTACCAACGAATCATAATATGTTGTTAAGGTTTTAACCGTTATTTCCGGATTGTCTTTGTCTGGAATTGTTTCGGGCATTTCATTCATATTTTCCAGTAATTCAGGATATTTTGTTCTGATTTTTTCTGTTATCCTTAATATTTTTTCGTTTAGCTCTAATTCTGTTTTCATATTTAAAAAATTTCTTTAGTAATTAATTTCTTGTCAACACCTAAATTGTTCAATGTTTTCTCAATATCGGTTATCATCGGAGGAGGTCCACATATATAAAATTGCTGATTGAAATTTTTGACGTTTTCTTTTAAAAACTTTTCTGTAATTCTTCCAAAAGCGTAACCATCACTTTGCTCATCAGATAATATATTTATGAATGCATCGCCCAATAAAGTATCAAATTCTTTTTCAAGGATAATATCTGCTTTTGTCTTATTAGCAAACAATAGCATGTTATTGCCAATTTCATTTTTCGATTTCAAATCTCTCAAGATTGAAATAAATGGCGTGATGCCCGCACCACCCGCTATAAAAACACCTTCTCCCTTATAGGTAATAGCTCCAAAAACACCATGCAAAACCAACTCGTCATTCTTTTTTAGTTCCAGCAATTCATTAGTAACACCGTCTTTCTTCGGATAGGTTTTAATGATAAACTCTAGCAAATTATTGTCTGGTAAATTGGTCATTGTAAAAGGTCTTTCTTCTGCTAGCCAACCACTTTTATTTATGGCTACTTGAGTTGCTTTACCTGGTTCAAAGTTAAACCCGACAGGTTTATTAGTGACAATTTTCAAAACATCAGGTGTTACATTGTTGATTGATTCTACTTTTACTTTATAATTTCCCATTATTTAAATGTGTAATAAAATTAGTTCAAACCAAAATTTCATGAATCAAAATTATGCCTTTAAATATCCAATAGTCTTACATAATTAAAGTTAATTGTTATGTAATTCACATATTCACAGGCAAAAGACAAAGACAATTAGAACACGAATAATAAGAAAACACTATTGGCAACACGGGTTTGGCAAAAAAGCGGGTTCAGTGCTTAACTTAACCACTATGGACTGAAAGTCCATAGGTTAGGGTAAAGAAAGAATGAAATTCTTTCTGCAGCACGTGAAAACGATAAATTTGCAGAATGGAAAAAAAACAAAGACACAATGGACATACTGTTTCAAGACTTTCTGCTCACATTGTTTGGGTAACGAAATATCGATTCAAGGTGCTGGAAGGGGATATAAAAATCAGATGTAGAACATTGATAAAGCAAATTTGTGAAGCCGAAGATATTGCGATATTGGCTGGAGTCGTCAGCTCAGATCACGTGCATCTACATATCGAGTATCCTCCTCAAAAAAGCTTAAGCGATGTTGTCAAAAGATTGAAAGCAAGAACTTCCAGAAGAATTCAAGAAGAGTTTCCTCACATCAGTAAAAAATATTGGAGGAGACATTTTTGGGCATTGGATTCGGTGTTTGGAGTACCGGAAATGTTACTGATGAGTTGGTAAAACAATATCTCGAACATCATAGAAAACCGGAGAATACTGACAAAGAAAATATTATACTTGAATAAAACATTTGTAGAAACTGAAAGTCTTGCACTGAAAGTGCATAATTTAGACTAACGAACTGTAACAATAAACAGTAACGACTGAAACTCGACATCAAAACAGTACGCCAGCTGGTAACATCACCTAAAAAAATGCGGGGTTTGTGCAAGTTGCAATTTTATTTTTTTAGCGGTATAAATTTATTTGGCTAAGTCTTATTTTGAGGTGCTGGGGAATTTTGCTCCCTGTCCCGCTAGGGACATAATAACGGTAGAAAATGTTTCCATATCTAAATACAAAAGTGCCGTAGGCACGAAATAATCTCTCAGTATTCTACCGGTTTAAAGATATACTGTTCATCATATTCTACACTAAAGGCATCTAAAAATTCCTTGTATTCTTCTATAAATGTTTTTTTCTTGTGATGTTTCTGTTGCCTTTCAATATATTGAATTACCTGTGGTAGTTGAGATCTGCTGTATGAAAAAGCACCGTATCCTTCCTGCCATGAAAATCTACTACTAATACCGATGCGACATATCTCTTAGTCCAATTACAAAGGAATATATCGATTGGCATTATGCCATAATTTTGGACTACTTTTAAAAGAGTAATGGTATAACAAATTTTTTATCGTTTATCCATTTTGATGAATTTCCTTTTATGTCTTGAAGTAAATCGGATAATGCCTGGGTTGGCCTCTTGCCAAATAAAACATGTATGTGGTCAGGCATGCCATTAATGGCAAGCAGTTTGTGATGATGATTACCAATAGTGCCTGCAATATATTTGTATAGTTCGTCCCTCCATTGATTTCCTATTAATGCATTCACGGTTTTGAACCGAAAAAAACTGCCTGAATGTGTATTTGCGTGTAGGTATTTGCCATGTTTATTTTATTTCGTCCCTACGGGACTATGATTAATGGATATTTTGACTTCTACCGATATTTTATTCCTACGGAACAGATAGTACCCTCAATAAATCGGGGTCAAACCAGTTTTAATAACAAAACTAATGCTTTACCAGCACCTCAAATTAAGACTTTAGCCCTCTCAAGCACGAGGAACGTTAGAAAATAAATTATTTATATCTTGCAGAAAATTTAAATAACATCATGAAAACAAGAAATATATTATTCGCCATTGCAAGTATTGTGCTTTGCAGCTTTATGTTGCCAGATTGGATGTTGTTCCAAGATGCAGGCAATAACTTTAAAGTAAACATACCTCAAAAACCTACCGAGAGCGAGCAAACGGTAAATAGCGAGATTGGAGATTTGTATATGAAAATATTTATGCTGGATCAAAGCGAGGCTAAGGATGATAATTTGGTGTATGGGGTTATTTATACAGATTATCCTGATTCGCTTGTAAGTTCAGAGTTTGAAAAGGAAAAAGTAAATGGCTTTTTTACCGGTGCTATAGAGGGAGCATCCACTAATATTGAGGGTATCGTGCTATCACAAGAAGTGGTTAGCTACAAAAAATTCCCGGGCAGGTTGGTTAAAATTCAGTTTGGCGAGGAAAAAATGAATATGTACATGAAAATGTTTTTGGTAAAAAACAGAGTGTATATATTGCAAGTTATTTGTACTGCTAAAAAAGATAAAAATAAATCCATCAACAAGTTTTTTGATTCTTTTGCGCTGGTTAACTAACTAATGATAAAGCTTGTTAAAATAGTTCTGCTTCTTACTTTGTTTATTCAATGCAATAATGCAAATGAATCTAATAAGAATACATCAAGCAGTATAGATAGTACAGAGGCTTGCTGCAAAAAAGATTCTACACATATGCAAAACCAAATTTCTTCACAATCAGATATCACATGCCCTCATTGTGGTTTTAAAAAAACAGAAACATTACCCACCGATGTATGTGTTATTAAATACACTTGCCAAAGCTGTAAGAAAGATATTGTGCCTAAAGCAGGAGATTGCTGCGTGTATTGCAGTTATGGCACACATAAATGCCCCTCTAAACAGTAAATCATATTTATTATCCTACCGCCTGTGAACAACTCTGTTCATACTACTTTCAATAAATTAATCTAAGCTGCTAACAAACTGCAATCTTTGCATCATGTCGCCTACGCTAATTATATCCTGCATTGTTGGCTATTTTGGATTCTTGCTCATCATCGCTTGGTTTACCTCGCGAGGGGCAAATAATCAATCTTACTTTCTAGCCAACAAATCAGCACCTTGGTTTGCGGTGGCATTTGGTATGATTAGCGATTCCCTATCTGGCGTAACATTTATATCGGTGCCGGGCTCCGTTAGCACTGCACATTTTTCTTACTTGCAGGTGGTGATGGGTTATTTTGTTGGCTACTTTATTATTGCACAAGTATTACTTCCACTGTATTATAATAGAAAACTTACTTCTATTTATACCTATCTGCTAGAGCGCTATGGGGAGTTTGCACAAAAAACAGGCTCGTTCTTTTTCTTGTTGTCCCGCATGCTTGGCGCTGCTGCGCGTTTATATTTAACGGCATCTGTAATTCAGTTATTTGTGTTTGATGCCATGGGCGTTCCGTTTTGGCTATCGGTAAGCATAATCATCATCCTCATTTTACTTTATACCTACAAAGGAGGCATTAAAACCTTAGTGTGGACGGATACTTTTCAGTCTGCCTTTTTATTGTTAGGCGTTGTATTATCCATCGCAGCCATTTCGCACGAGCTAGGATTTGGATTTAAAGAAATGGTAAGTGCCGTTTCAAACAGCAACATGACCGAAACTTTTTACTGGGATTGGCATAGCAAATCCTTTTTTCCAAAGCAGTTTTTGGGCGGTATATTCATTGCCATTGCCATGACGGGTTTGGATCAAAACATGATGCAGAAAAACTTATCAATTAATACTCTAAAAGACTCTCAAAAGAACATGCGCTGGTTTAGTCTGGTTATGGTTATTGTAAATGTGTTCTTCCTATCGCTAGGTGTGTTGCTTTATGTGTATGCAAATGCTAAAGGCATATCGGTTGATAAAACAGATTTCCTCTTCCCTACTCTTGCACTCAGCCACCTAGGAACTTTTGCCGGAGTAGTATTTATTGTAGGCTTAACAGCTGCCACTTTTTCCAGTGCCGATTCGGTACTTACAACACTTACTACTTCCTTTATGATTGAC
The DNA here is from genome assembly GCA_964481195.1 of uncultured Bacteroidia bacterium. Lineage (GTDB taxonomy): Bacteria > Bacteroidota > Bacteroidia > Palsa-948 > Palsa-948 > Palsa-948. Next base: position 21,881 of record CAYZTB010000023.1, read on the forward strand.
TTTTTAAAGAAAGGCGATAAGGACGAAAACGAGAATGAAATTAAAAACACCAGACACATGGTGCATGTCGCATTTGCAGTCATTTTACTTGGGGTAATCCTTCTCTTTAGAGCGATGAATGAGCAAGCAATTATTGATACCGTACTTATGCTTGCCGGATATACGTATGGACCATTGCTAGGGCTGTTTTTCTTTGGAATATTTTCTAAACGAAATGTGAAGGATAAGTTAATACCTCTAATTTGCATCTTATCACCTCTGGTTTGTTACCTATTAAACTTATACTCAAAAGAGATATTGGGCGGCTATATTTTTGGCAATGAGTTATTAATAGTTAACGGACTTATTACTTGTTTGGGCTTATGGGCTATTCCTAAAAAAATGTAGTTTTGGGTTTTATTATATTATATGAAAATTAAAATATTTGTTACCGGAGGCACCTTTGATAAAGAGTATAACGAACTTAACGGGGAGCTTTTTTTCAAAGACACACATCTTTCCGAAATTTTAGCCTTAGGCAGATCCAGAATTCCTGTTGACATACGCACACTCATGATGATTGACAGTTTAAAGATGACGGATAATGACAGAAACACCATTGCCCAAAACTGCATTCAAGTGCCAGAAGAAAAGATTGTTATCACACACGGTACAGACACCATGGTAGAAACAGCAACAGTGTTAGCGAGCCAAATAAAAAACAAAACCATTGTGATTACCGGAGCAATGATTCCGTATAAGTTTGGCAGTTCGGATGGTTTATTCAACCTAGGCTCTGCATTGGCTTTTGTTCAAACGCTACCGGTTGGTATTTACATTGCAATGAATGGCAGATACTTTAACTGGGATAATGTGCGCAAAAACAAGGAATTAGGCGAGTTTGTAACACTTAAATAGCTCCTTAACTACTACTTATTACTCTCAATTTCAAACACTTATATTTGCTTTTGTATTTAACAACAGCTTGTTAATTCAAATTAACAATTCCTATAGTAAATCTGCATTAAGATTCATTACATTTGCAAACCTTATTTAAAAAACATAATTAATTAAATACAAACACATGAAAAAAATCTCTACACTTTCTTTGCTAACATTGGGCGCATGTTCAATGATTGCAATTACAGCTTCTGCACAACTAATTAACGAAGGCTTTGAAGGTGCTTTCCCACCAAGTGGATGGACAATTGATAATCCTGGTACTGATGGTACTTGGATACAAGGGTCTGTTGGAAAATCTGGATCTAAATCAGCATACATCGATATATTTAATTTCCCTGCTGGCGGAACTCAACCAGATGCTTTCATTACGGGTCCAATAAACCTTTCATCGGTTACTAGCCCTACTTTTACTTTATACTATGCTTATCAGATGTATTCTGATCCAGCTACGTACACAACTGCTGATGCCTTGAACGTTTATGTTTCTACTGATGGAGGAACAACTTGGAACTCTGTTTTTAACAAAACAGGAAACGTTTTAGTAACTGCTGCAACACAATTTAACGGATCGGCTGGGTATGTTCCAACTTCAAGCGAATGGGTAATGGAAACGGCAAACATTTCTGCTTACGCTTCTGCAACTGCTGCTCTATTTAAAATAGAGTGGGTAAATGATTGGGAAAACAACCCATACATTGATGATATTATGGTTGCAGGTGCTGCATCTGTAAATGAAACTAACATAGATTCACATGTTTCTGTTTATCCAAATCCTTCATCTGGCAATGTTAATGTTGACTTGGCCGTTTTTGATTTAGGTCAAACCAATGTTACCATTTACAATGTGGTGGGCGATGTTATAGAGCAAATAGACTACAATGTGATTAATCCAAAGCGTCTGCGTTTTGATTTAGATAACCAACCTAACGGAGTTTACTTTGTAAAAGTAAAAACTAAAACAGGTGTCGCTACCAAAAAGTTAGTGTTGAACAAGTAATTCTTCATCACTCAAAAAAGCCGAATCTTCGAATGAGGATTCGGCTTTTTTATTTATAAAATTCTACTACCTATGCTTTCTCTTTGGAAAATTGTAAGTCATATAACTTACGGTAATGCTTATTTAACGCAAGCAGTTCGCTGTGTGTGCCGGACTCAATGATTTCACCTTTATCCAATACCAATATTTTATTTGCTCGCTGAATGGTTGCTAACCTATGAGCAATAACAATACTCGTACGCTTGGAAATAAGTAATTCTGTAGCCTTTTGTATTAGCATTTCAGATTCGGTATCAATACTGGATGTTGCTTCATCCATTATAAGTATTACCGGGTTGTATAAGTAGGCGCGTATAAAAGAAATTAATTGTCTTTGACCAACAGATAGCGTTGCGCCCCTTTCCATTACATTGTAATCATATCCTCCAGGCAATCTCATAATAAAATCATGTGCCCCTACCATTTTTGCTGCTTCTATAATTTCTTTCCTTTCAATGGCAGGATTGCTTAACGAAATATTATTAGCGATTGAGTCTGAATATAAAAACACGTCTTGCAAAACAATTCCTATATTTTTTCTAAGGAACTGTAAATTATAGTTGCCCACATCCACCCCATCAACCAGCAACTCGCCTTTAGAATAGTCGTAAAATCTATTAATCAAACTTACAATAGAAGATTTTCCGGAGCCCGTAGCTCCTACCAACGCAATAGTTTCTCCTCGGTTTGCTTCAAAGGAAATGTTTTTTAATACCCAGTTCTCATCAGCATACGCAAACCATACATTCTTAAATTCCACTTTGCCATTTAAAGGTTCGGCTTTTGTGATCTCTTTCTTTTCTAAATTTATCTCTGTTTTGTTAACATGATTGGGGTTTACAGTATCCAACACTTTAAATACACGATCGCTTGCTACAATTCCCATCTGTAAGGTATTAAATCGATCTGCAATCATGCGTATAGGACGGAACAGCATGTTGATATACATGATAAATGCTACTAACTGCCCAACAGAAAATTCATTGTCGAAAATGCCTCTACCACCCCACCACACTATGAGTCCAATAGATATCGAGGAAAGAATTTCAATAAAAGGAAAAAAGATTGAGTAATACCAAATAGATTTAATATTTGCATCTCGATGTTCTTTATTAATGTTTTTGAACTTCTCCATCTCTTCCTTTTCCCTGCTAAAAATCTGCACAATGCTCATTCCCGTAATGTGTTCCTGAACAAATGCATTTAACCCTGCAATTTGTGTTCTTACATCGTTAAACGATTTATTTACCCCATTCTTAAAAATATTAGCTCCTACTAACAGTAAAGGAAAAATAGATAGACTTATTAAAGCTAACTTCCAATTTGAATAAAACATAACTGTAATAATCACAATAAGCTTAAGAAAATCGCCCAGAATAACAAGTAAACCATTAGAAAAAATGTCTGAAATTGCTTCCATATCCGAAACAACCCTTGTTACTAGAGTTCCGATAGGTGTTTTATCAAAAAACTTTAAGTGCAATTGACTAATATGCCTAAATAACTTAGTGCGCATATCACGAATAATAGTTTGACCTAACCATCCTGCTAAATATTCATTCAAAAACTGAAGTAACGTTTCAAACAACAATACAACTACAAGTAGTATAGTAAACTGTAATAACATTTCCTTATTGGGTGTTATTACAAAATGATCCAGCGCATATTGTATGAGTAAGGGGCGTACAGGAGAAATGAATGCAAAAACAATGGCCGCAATAGCAGCTAAAGAGAACATGCCTTTGTAAGGAGTAGCAAAGGAAAGCACACGCTTTAACAACGCAAAAGAAAACTTTTGTCGCTTTTCGGTTGTCATTTCTTAAATATTTTTCGAGGATACTCTACTTTATTTAAATACAAACCATATGCAGGAACCGAAGTGCCTGCGTTCCGACAATCTTTGCTGTCTAGTATTTTTTTTAGCTCGACTAAAGATAATTTATGTTTTCCTACTTGAATCATGGTCCCAACTATCATCCGAACCATGCCGCGTAAAAATCTGTCTGCACGAATAGTAAACACCAGTCCATCATTTATCTTTTCCCATTTAGCTAACGCTATTTTACAAATGTTAGTTTTTGTTTGTGTGTTGAGTTTGCTGAAAGCAGTAAAATCTTTATTTTTTTTTAACACAACACATGCCTTGTTCATTAAGGCAACATCCATCTCACTATAAAAATAGTACGACCTATCATTTAAAAACGGATTAGGATTGTTATGTATATAGTATTTGTATGTTCTTGCAGTAGCATCAAATCGTGCATTTGCACTTTCCTTTACGCTGAGGATTTGATTTATTGAAATGGTCTTAGGTAAAACAGCGTTAAACTTATGAAGCCAATTAACAGAAGTTTTTCCTTGCACCGACAATCCATCATTAACGGAATCAAAATGAGCATACAACTCCTTGGCATGCACTCCAGCATCGGTTCTGCAGCAGCCATGTACTTCAATTTTTTCGCCTAAGAGCTTAGATAAGCCCTCGTTTATTTTTTGTTGAATGGTGTTGGATGAATTTTTTTGAATTTGCCATCCACTATAGGTAGCTCCATCAAAAGAAATATTTATGAAATAGCGCTTTAACACAGGCTGTAAAAGTAAAGAAATATAGCTTGGAGATTATAATGGAAAAACTACTTATCATCTCCACCACCAAACACGTAGCGAATAGAGAAAGCGCCATCCCAAAAACGAAAAGGAACACCGGGATAATTTGAGAACTCAATAAAAGGCTTTATGTCTAAAGAAAGTGTAATCGGCAAATCCTGAATTTTATACTCTAAGCCAAATATGCCATCAATACCAAATGAAGAATAATTACGATTTTTCCAATAGCCTGTCCAGGTACCTGTTGCCACCCACTCTTTGTATTTATATCCACCACCAAAATGAACTCCAGCTCCATAATACCAATAAAAACCTTCTGCATCTTCTTTAGTAAATGCAGCTTTATGAATTTCATACAACCCTGTAATTTGATAGCCTCTCCATCCCCACCCTGATGAAAAAATGCCTTCAATAGCACGACCTTCTTTAATAAAATGTTTAGCGGTTAAACCACCTATCCATCCACCACGCAAACCAATCCCAGTTTGATAGTTCTGAGAAATAGAATCGTTAGCAAAAAAGAATGATGTAATAAATACAAAAAATACAAGTGTGGATGATTTCATAGTGTATATTTAGGTAGTAGAATTATTACCTTCTTCGTTTTTTGCCGCTATACTTATGTCCGTAGCGATCTCCGCCACCTCCACCGCCCGCTCCAAAGGTGTAACCAAGCGAAACCGTAAATGCTAAGTTATGATACACGCCAGAATTGGCGGTAGCTGAAGGGTCCAGCATATTTGTTACTCCATATCCTGCACGCAAACAATATTCTATACCAGACTCCCACTTAGAGCCTGTTCCAATAACAAATCCGAAATCTACTTTAGCATATCCTGTCTTATCGTTTCCGGATAATGTTACATCAACGCTGGATGTTTGAGGCGGATTTGGTGGATTTAAAACAGTAGTAGTATTTGTAGATTTTCCATCCCATTTTGCTCCCATTAGAAAAGAAAGCTGAGGTCCTAAGCCAACGTACGAACCCATTTGGCCAAAATGTATATTTACTAAAAAAGGTACATCCAGATAAGAATATGTGTTTAATACATTATAATCCTGAACAACGGTAGTATTTGAGATGGTAGTGCTAGTACTTTTCTGAAGCTTATATCCTTTTGTTGAATAAACAACTTCTGTTTGAAGTGATACAAATTCGGCTACATCTAATTGCGCAATGGCTCCTACGTGAAAGCCGGGAACAAACTTATGTCCTTCGGCTTTATTTCCAGAGCCATCTACTCCCATAACATTTGTAAAATTACCTCCAGCCTTGATACCAGCTCTAAATTGAGCATAAGAAGCACAAGAGATTGTGAGTAAAAATATTGTAGTAAAGTAAGTATTCTTCATCATTTTATTGGAGTTAAGCATTTGATGGTATATTAGAAGCAAATGTATAAATCAAAACTAATCTTTATACCCTTACCTCTTAACATTTTTTAACAAATTAATAAAAATAGTTGTGTCAGTTACTCGTTAAATTTGCTGTAAACACAAATAGCTATGATAGACATAAAAGAACTCAACGACAGAATTCAACAAGAAAGCTCCTTTATCGATCTTATTAATTTGGAGATGGATAAAGTAATTATTGGACAAAAATATATGGTTGATCGCCTGCTAATAGGCTTGCTTTCTAATGGCCATATTTTATTAGAAGGGGTGCCGGGTTTAGCAAAAACACTGGCGATAAAATCATTAGCCTCTTGTATTCATGCAGACTTTAGCAGAATTCAGTTTACGCCTGATTTGCTCCCTGCGGATTTAATTGGAACATTAATCTATAATCAAAAGAAGGAAGAGTTTACCGTTCGCAAAGGACCCATATTCTCCAACTTCGTACTTGCAGATGAGATAAACAGAGCTCCTGCAAAAGTACAAAGTGCTTTGCTGGAAGCCATGCAGGAAAAACAAGTTACCATTGGAGATACCACATTCCAACTACCTCAACCATTTCTTGTACTCGCTACTCAAAACCCTATTGAACAAGAAGGAACATATCCATTACCTGAAGCACAAGTAGATCGCTTTATGCTTAAAGTAGTTATTGGATATCCTAGTAAAGAAGAAGAAAAACAAATCATTCGCATGAATTTGGCTGAAACATTTCCAACTCCAAATAGAATTCTTAAACCCGAAGATGTGGTTAAAGCACGCAATGTGGTGAGAGATGTATATATGGACGAAAAAATTGAAAAATATATTGTAGATATTGTATTTGCAACTCGTAATCCATCTGACTATAAATTATCTAAATACGCTTCGTTAATCAGCTATGGTGCTTCTCCTCGTGCCAGTATCAACTTGGCATTAGCAGCTAAAGCGTATGCGTTTATTAAGCGCAGAGGCTACGTAATTCCGGAAGATGTACGCGCTATTTGCAACGATGTATTACGCCACCGCGTTGGATTAACCTATGAAGCTGAAGCTGAAAACATCACCAGCGAAAACATTGTTACAGAGATCTTAAATGCGATCGAAGTTCCATAAGAATATTTTCTTTAGCGAACTATGGAAACAACTGAGCTATTAAAGCGTGTCCGAAAAATTGAGATCAAGACCCGAGGTCTGTCCAATCAAATATTTTCGGGCGAATATCACAGTGCCTTCAAAGGCAGAGGCATGGCATTTAGCGAAGTTCGTGAATATCAGCCTGGCGATGACATCAGAGCTATTGACTGGAATGTAACAGCACGCTTTAACCATCCCTACATAAAAGTGTTTGAAGAAGAACGCGAAATGACTGTCATGTTACTGGTAGATGTAAGTGCTTCGGAAAATTTTGGGACTGAAAAGCAATTGAAAAAAGACATGGTAACAGAAATTTGTGCCGTACTTTCTTTTTCTGCTATTCAAAATAATGATAAGATTGGTGTAATATTTTTCTCTGATAGAATTGAAAAATTTATCCCCCCTAAAAAAGGTCGTTCGCATATCTTACGAATTATCAGAGAGCTAATCAATTTTACGCCCGAAGGAAAAGGTACCGACATAGAGCTAGCCTTAAAATATTTTACCAATGTAATTAAGAAAAAATGTATTGCATTCTTAATTTCAGATTTTATAGACGACAATTTTACTTCTGACAAAAAAAAGAAATCTAATTCATTAAAAATTGCAAGCAAAAAGCATGACTTGGTAGCACTACGTATTAATGATAAACGAGAATATGTACTTCCCGATGTTGGTCTGGTAAGAATACTGGATGCCGAGACAGGTAAGCTACGCTGGATTGATACTTCGAATCCTGCTATCAGAAAACAATATTCTAAATCTTCAGAAAAAAGAGATCATCAATTAAAAGACATGTTTAACCGAAGCGGGGTCGATTCTGCGACTATTTCAACATCCGATTCCTACATAAAACCATTAATGAATTTGTTTAAGAAGCGAGAAAGCAAAAGATGATTCAGTTCAGAAACATGATACACAATCTACCTTTTCCATTTAAAAGAAATTTTTTCTCATTTCTTTGTGCGATAGTTTTTGTGTTATTTTCCCCTTCCCTATTTTCTCAAAATGTAATTGCTACAGCAACGCTGGATACCAATGAAATTCTTATTGGCCAACAAACCAAACTCACGCTTCGAGTAGATTATAAAACTGATCAGGGAGAAATAAAAATTGATTTTCCGAAAATTGACGACACCCTTATCAAAGAAATTGAAATCGTTAGCAAATCAAAAACAGAGCGCATCATTCCCGATTCTTCTGACATGAGCAGAATGGCTCTACTGCAAACATTTACAATCACCTCCTTTGATTCTGGCTATTATGCTGTGCCACCGTTTAAATTTATTATTAATGGAGATTCGTCCAAAGCGATAGAAACTGAAGCACTTCTATTATCTGTTAACACTGTAGAGATTGACACAACAATAGCAATTAAAGATATTAAACCTCCTATTGAAGTTCCTTTTTCATGGAAAGAATTTTTGCCTTATGTATATGCAGGAATTGCAACATTAGCTATTCTGGCAGGACTTATCTATTTAATTATTTACTACGTACAAAAACAAAAGAAAAAACCTGTTCTCAAAACTATTATCCCTATAACACCAGCACACATTACCGCATTGGAGCAGCTTGATAAATTAAAAGAAGAAAAACTTTGGCAGAACGGAAATGTTAAACAGTATCATTCCGAATTATCTGATATTATTCGCCAGTATATTGAAAAACGCTTTTTTGTAAATGCCATGGAGCAGGTTACAGATGAGATCATGCAATCTTTTAAAACAGTAGATCTTAGCAATGAGCTTAAAATTAAACTTAGACAAATATTATTCTTGTCAGATTTGGTAAAATTTGCAAAAGAGCAACCTCTTCCAAACGAAAACGAATCTAGCTGGAGCAACGCATACGAATTTGTTGTAGCCACTAAACAGGAAGTACTTAAAAAAGAAAATGTAACTAACGATAACTCTAATCAATCATTAGAAGGAAATAGTTAATGAACTACTTTGACAACATATCCTTTGCGCAGCCACTTATTTTGTGGGGTTTAATTATTATTCCATTCTTAGTTGCATCTTATATTTTTAGAAATTACTGGGGAGAGATTAAAGTCTCGTCCCTTTCAAATCTTGCAGGTACTGGTCGTTCTTTTAAAGAATACTTGAAACACATATTGTTTGGACTTAAACTTGCAGCCATTAGTTTACTTATAGTTGCACTTGCTAGACCACAATCTAAAACCAGTTGGAAAAATATTACTACCGAAGGCATTGACATTATTTTAGCAATAGATATATCAGCCAGCATGTTGGCACGCGATTTTAAGCCTAACCGCATAGAAGCCGCCAAAGAAGTTGCTGTAGAATTTGTAAAAGCTAGAAAAAATGATAGAATTGGAATTGTAATATTTAGCGGTGAAAGCTTTACCCAATGTCCGCTCACAACCGATCATGCCATCATTAAAAATTTAATGGGTGATATTAAAACAGGAATGGTGGCCGATGGTACAGCGATTGGCATGGGTCTTGCTACAGCTATTAGCAGAATAAAAGACAGCAAAGCAAAAAGCAAAGTAATTATTTTACTTACCGATGGCGTAAACAACATGGGTGCCGTTGCCCCGCAAACCGCAGCTGATATTGCAAAAGCATTTGGCGTACGGGTTTATACGATTGGCGTGGGAACCTTAGGCAAGGCCCTGGCTCCGGTTGCCATGTATCCTAACGGACAATACGTTTACGAATACGTTCCTGTAGAATTGGATGAAAATATGCTAAGCAGCATTGCGGAAACTACCGGAGGAAAATATTTTAGAGCAACAGGCAACGACAAGCTTTTATCCATTTACAAAGAAATTGATAAAATGGAAAAAACCATTGTAGAAGAACGTAAACACACTCGAAGAACAGAAGAATTTTTTCCTTTCGTTTTAATAGCAGGAGTTTTTCTTTTATTAGATTTTACATTAAACAATACATTACTAAGAAGTTTACCATAGCATGTTTCGATTAGAAAACATAGAATACTTATACGTACTAGGCATCATTCCTTTGCTCATAGTTGTTTATGCACTAAACCGAGCATGGAGGAAAAGGTCTTTAAAGAAATTTGGAGAAATGGATATTTTATCTTTTATGATGCCTGATGTTTCTGCTGTTAAACCAATCCAAAAGTTTCTTTTGTTTTTAGGAGCTATACTATTTTTAATATTCGGATTAGTTAATCCTCAAATTGGCTCTAAGCTAGAAGAAGTTAAGCGCGAAGGTTCTGACATTGTTATTTGCTTGGATGTATCCAACAGTATGAAAGCTGAAGATTTTAGTCCAAACAGATTAGAAAAAGCCAAACAAGCTATTGAAAAACTAATAGATAAATTAAACAACGACCGCTTAGGTATTATTGTTTTTGCCGGTGAAGCATTTGTGCAACTTCCAATAACTACCGATTATGCCGCAGCAAAACTCTTTATTGAAAATATAGATTGCGATGCAGTTGCAACACAAGGCACTATCATAAGCTCCGCCATTGAATTAGCCGAAAAATCTTTTGGTTCTGAAGAAGGTAAAAATAAAGCCATCATTGTAATTTCTGATGGAGAATCGCACGATGACAATGCAATAGCTGCAGCCCAAACAGCTACAGAAAATGGCACGGTGGTACATACTATTGGTATTGGTTCTCCCGAAGGAACACCTATTCCTCAGTACAAGAATAAAATTAGAACAGGATTTAGAAAAGATAGAGAAGGGAACACCATTATCACTAAACTAAACGAAAACGCATTACAAGAAATAGCATCTGCCGGAAATGGCATTTATTTGAGAGCTAGTCAGGGTGAAATTGGACTACTTGCCCTACAAGAAAGAATCAATAAAATGGAAAAGAAAACTTTTGATTCTAAAATATATACTGACTATGAAGATCGATTTCAACTATTTATTGCAATTGCATTATTTCTTTTAATACTAGAATCAACTTTAACTACTCGCACCAGTAAATGGTGGGTAAAAATGTTTAAAACGAAAGTATGAAAATAAATTTTTTCATATTCCTCGTTGTCAACGTATGGTCCTACTCCATTAGCACTTTAGTTTATGCACAAACCGAAGAACAAAAATTAGTTCGTGAAGGAAATAAACAATACAAAGAGAAAAACTTTTCACAAGCTGAAAAAAACTACTTGGATGCCCTAGGCAAAAAGCCTAATTCATTTAAAGGAACATTTAATTTAGGGGATGCCTATTACCAACAAAAAAAATACAAAGAAGCTGCTGAACAGTTTGAAATGCTAACATCCCGCAGCTCCAACAGCGATACATTATCTAAAGTGTACCACAACCTTGGCAATAGTTATTTAAAACAAAAGGAATATGAAAAAAGCATTTCAGCCTATAAGAATTCATTAAAAAGAAACACCGAAGACGAAGATGCTCGTTACAATCTTGCCTACGCGCAAAAAATGCTACAGCAACAGCAACAAAAGCAAGATGAGAAAAAAAACGAGGATAAAAAAGAAGATAAGAAGGAAGACAAAAAAGACAAAGAAAATAAAAAGGATGAGCAAAAAGACAAAAAGAACGAGGATAAAAAAGAGCAGCAACAAAAGCAGGAGATTTCTAAAGAAGATGCGCAGCGATTATTAGAAGCCTTAAATAACGATGAGAAAAAATTAAGAGATAAAATGAATGAGAAGAAAGCAAAAGGAACAAAACAACAAGTAGATAAAGACTGGTAGATTAATGAGGCATACAAAAAAATACTTTTTTCTCTTTATTATACTTTGGGCAGGTTGTATTGCGCATGCACAAAAGTTTACAGCCGCTGTTAGTAAAAACAAAGTTTCTGTTGGTGAAGTATTTCAACTAGACTTCTCTATCAATGCTTCGGGAAAAAACTTTATCCCTCCTTCCTTTGCTGAGTTTAGTGTGTACTCTGGTCCCAACCAGTCTACCAGCATGCAGATAATTAATGGGAGTATGTCACAATCAATTACACTCTCCTACTATCTCACTCCCAAAAAAGAAGGGAACTTAACCATAGGTCCTGCTACAATTACGGTTGGAAATAACACGCTACAATCAAATTCAATTTCAATTGAAGCTACCAAAGGAAGTAGCAATCAATCATCACAGTCGCAAACAAACAACAGAGCCACAAACGCATCCAGCGAACAACAAAGTAGCAGCGAAAATCTATTTGCAAGAACTTCTGTTAGCAAATCAAAAGTATTTGCAGGCGAACAAATAATGGTAATCCATAAAGTTTACACGCGCATGAATTTAAAAGGTTTTCAAGATGTGAAATTTCCTTCGTACAACGGATTTTGGACTCAAGAAGTTGCTCGCACTACGCAATATGATGTAACACAAGAAAATATAGATGGCGTTCAATACAGCGTAGTAGAAATTAAAAAAGCATTTTTGTTTGCACAGCGATCTGGCAAAATAGAAATTGAGCCTATGGTGGTACAATGTATTGTAAGAGAAAAATCTGGTAAGCGCAATGATCCTTTTGAACAATTCTTTGGTAACGATCCCTTTTTTGGATTCAATTCCTATAAAGATGTTGCACACACCGTTAAAAGCAATTCCATCATCATCGATGTAGAATCACTTCCCGAATCCGGCAAGCCGGTAGATTTTCCTGGCGCAGTAGGAAACTTTAGCATACATGCTGTCATAGATAAGGAGAACGTAAAAGCAAATGATGGAATAAACATTAAGATTACAATTTCAGGCAAAGGAAATTTAAAACTCATTGATGCTCCAAAAATTATTTGCCCAAATGAATTTGAAACGTATGACCCAAAAACTACTGAGAATATTTCGGTAACTGCGAATGGCGTAGCAGGAAGCAAAACATTTGAATACCTGCTAATTCCTCGTCATGAGGGAGTTTACAAAATTCATCCGCAAGACTTTGCCTACTTTGACCCAAGCAAAAAAATATACATCTCCTTACCTGCCAAAGAATTTACTATTACAGTAGAAAAAGGAATTGGAAATTCAAACGCAACACCCATCGCATCAACAGTTGCAAAAGAAGATGTTAAACTACTCAGTAACGACATTCGCTACATAAAAACAGGAAATAATAGATTAACTAAATCTGAAGATTATTTTTTTGGCACTCCCCTATTTTGGACCGGCTTTGTTATTTCTCCTTTGCTATTTCTTGCGTTTATGTTGTTAAGACGAGAACATATAAAAAGAAACAGCAATCAGATACTTGTGAAAATGAGAACAGCCAATAAGCTAGCTAACAAGCAACTGGCAAAAGCAAAAGAATCTATGGGTACGAATGATAAAGAAACTTTTTTTGTTAATGTCCTCACCGCACTTTATGATTATGCAGGAAATAAAATGAACATTCCTGTAGCAGAACTTTCAAAAGAAAAAATGGTTGCATCTTTTCAAAATAAAAACACCTCTTCTGAAACTATTGCCGAACTTGTAAAACTCTTGGATGAGTGTGAGTTTGCCCGTTATGCACCCGGGTTACAATCGGGAAATCTGCAAGAGGTGTATGACAGAGCAGCAGGCATTATAACTAAACTTGAGAGCGAAGTAGCATGAAACACCTATTAACTATACTAACCCTATTCTTTTTCTCGTTGCTGGTTCATGCATCCGAGCCCATCGTTCAATTAGATAGCGCAAATAGTGCTTACTCAAAAGGTGATTTTGAAGATGCTTCTCAGCAATATGAAGAAATACTAAAATCCGGATTTGTATCATTCGAAGTGTACTATAATTTAGGCAATACATATTATAAACTCGGAAAATATGGGAAGGGCATTCTGTACTATGAAAAAGCAAAAAAACTTGCCCCCTATGATGAAGATGTGTTGTTTAATTTAAAACTTGCTAACCAGCAAACAGTCGACAAAATTGAACCCTTGCCAAAATTTTTTTTAAATGAATGGTGGGAAAACTTAACAAATATGAAATCCGAAAAAACCTGGGCTATGCGCAGCATTATTTCATTTGGTGTTTGTTTCTTTTTTCTTGGCCTTTTCTTTGTTACCAAAAATGTGTTTACAAAACAGCTAGGCTTTTGGCTTACAATCGTTTTCTTTGCATTCTCAATTGGCTCATTTCTTATTTCTAAAAGCAGCTACAATAAACTATTAGATCATAATACTGCGATTGTCCAATCTTTTACAACTGAAGTAAAAAATGCTCCATCCATCACCGGAAAAAAACTATTCATTTTGCATGAGGGAGCAAAGGTTTCTACTTCCGAAGCCAGCGATGAATGGATTAAGATTGAAGTATCTGCCGATAAGGTTGGGTGGGTTAAGCGCGCTGACCTTGAATCTATTTAAAACTTATCTAACTTTTGGTTTAGTAAATGCACATAACAATTATGTGTATTTTTATTCAGGATTTCAATAAAATCTATGACTAGAATTTTACTTCTTTCTGATACACATAATTTTTTTGACAGCAAAATAATTAAATACGCTGAGACTTGCGACCAAATATGGCATGCTGGGGATATTGGCACGCTTGCAGTTTCGGATGAGTTAAAAAAACTAAAACCCCTAATTGCAGTATATGGAAATATTGACGGCATGGATGTTCGAAAAGAGTTCCCAGAGCATCAGCGCTTTATTTGTGAGTCTGTGTCTGTTTGGATGACACATATTGGCGGAAACGGTCCTGGTAAGTATCCTCCACTAATTAAAAATGCGCTGGGAGTTAAAGTTCCAAAGCTTTTTATATGCGGGCATTCACACATCTTAAGGGTTATTTATGACAAAAATTATAAGATGCTTTACATGAACCCGGGTGCGGCAGGTAACTACGGAATGCATAAAACAAAAACTTTATTACGTTTTTCTATAGATAAAGAGAATATAAAAGACTTAGAAGTAATAGAAATAGGCACTATATAATTTGAATAATTTTACTGCTGTATTAATAATCTTCTTATATTTGAATAGTTATTTCCCCATTTATATTATCTAAACTTATCCGATTTATTTATTGTTTTATATCTGACAACTAGTCTGCTCAATTGTTTCTAAGCATAATATTCAACAACATATATTATTGTTTTTTAGATTTTTACATACCACCTGCTAAACTCTTAATCGAACTAATGATTCCCTCAATAATCTAATAAATTTCCCACCAAAACTATATCACTTACATGTACGACATTATCGAACTAAACGGCAGAGCATTAAGCAAATTGCGAGAAATTGCCGAAGACTTAAACATTCCCAAATTCGAATCATTAAAAAAACAAGACCTGATTTACAAAATTCTCGACTTTCAGGCAGTCAATCCTACCAAAGTACCGGAAACTATGAAAAGTAAAAAAACTAGCTCTGACGATAAAAAACCAAGCGCTTCTAAAGCAAGCAAAAGCGAAGCGGAAGAAAGCGAATCCAAACCAGCTGTTGAGCAACCTTCCAGAACCGAGCAATCCTATCATGAAAATGAAAAATTCTCCCTACCGGTAGATCCGGTTATTTCAGAAAGTAATGTTAGACCGGATAACCAACAAGGACAGCCTACACAGGAGCAGCCTAGACCTGAAAAAAGAAATGAAGTAAATTTTGATGGTATTGTTGAAGGAGAAGGTGTACTGGAAGTTATGCCTGATGGATATGGATTTTTACGCTCTTCAGACTACCAATATTTAAATTCTCCAGATGATGTATATGTATCTCAATCTCAGATTCGTTTGTTTGGATTAAAAACCGGAGATACCGTTAAAGGAGAAATTCGCCCCCCAAAAGAAGGTGAAAAATACTTTCCTCTTATTAAAGTAGAAACTATTAATGGACGGGATCCTTCTTATGTACGAGATAGAGTTCCGTTTGACCATTTGACTCCTTTGTTTCCAAATGAAAAATTTAAGCTTACAAAGCCTAAGGACAATAATATTTCGATGCGCATTATTGACCTCTTCACTCCAATTGGAAAAGGACAGCGTGCGTTAATTGTAGCACAGCCAAAAACAGGTAAAACTGTTTTGATGAAGGAATTGGCAAATGCCATTTCTGCCAATCATCCAGAAGCATATTTAATTGTACTCTTAATTGATGAACGTCCGGAAGAAGTTACCGATATGGCTCGTAGCGTAAATGCCGAAGTTATCTCCTCAACCTTTGACGAACCTGCAGAGCGCCATGCACGTATTGCAAACATTGTATTGGAAAAAGCTAAGCGTATGGTTGAATGCGGACACGATGTGGTTATCCTACTTGACTCGATTACCAGACTTGCGCGCGCATACAACACACTTTCTCCATCTTCGGGTAAAGTATTATCCGGTGGTGTAGAAGCTACTGCATTACAAAAACCTAAACGCTTCTTTGGAGCTGCTCGTAAAATTGAAAATGGAGGGTCACTTACTATCCTTGCAACTGCACTTACTGAGACAGGATCTAAAATGGATGATGTAATCTTCGAAGAGTTTAAAGGAACAGGTAATAGCGAGATGCAGCTTGACAGAAAGCTTGCAAACAAACGCATTTACCCTTCTATTGACATTACTGCTTCAAGCACACGCAGAGATGATTTATTAGTTGACAAGGAAACTTTACAGCGCTTGTGGATACTGCGTAAACATCTTTCGGATATGACTCCGCTTGAAGCAATGGAATTCATTAAGGACAGAATGAAAAACACTCAAAGCAATGAGGAGTTTTTAGTGTCCATGAATAGCTAAAAGATGAATCTTAGTCAGCCATTTAAATTTGCAGCTTTATCTGCAGGGATAGTAGTTGCCGTAAAACTTTCTTCCTTTTTTACCCACACACAATTTTCTGGCATTGGTGCTTATTCAGGCCTAATTGCCCTTGGACTAACTGGCATTCCACTTTATTTAGGCATAAAAGACAAACGTGATAACGAACTTGACGGCTATATAACGCTTAGGCAAATAATGATTATAGGAGTATTAATCTCGATTCAAGCAAGTATTTTAGTAGCGCTATATAATTATATACATTATTCTTTTATTGATTTAGAAGTAATGAAACATTGGGAATCTGAAGCAAGAAGATTGGGCGCTAATGAGAATAAATCTGAAAAAGAAATTGTTGCCGCTATAAAGATGTTAAAAGAATTTTACGCTCCGTTCAAACAAGCCACCGTAGCGCTAACTGGCGTATTGGGTACCGGGACTGTTCTGTCTTTTATTC
Source organism: uncultured Bacteroidia bacterium (assembly GCA_964481195.1). GTDB lineage: Bacteria > Bacteroidota > Bacteroidia > Palsa-948 > Palsa-948 > Palsa-948. Next base: position 39,088 of record CAYZTB010000023.1, read on the forward strand.
TTTCCTCCTTTCTTATTAGGAAAGAAGAAAATAGTTAAATATTTCCTTTAGAAATTATTTCTGCTCCAGTCTTACTAAAATCTAATCCATCAAAAGTACCTGAGCTCATCATCAGCAAATTTTTCTCATGCCAATCTTGATTAGAAATGTAGGAAGGAATTAATGCAGAGTCTGTAATTACTCTGATAATTTCTGAAGCAAAAGAGTTTTTTATTTGCAGCTCCGTAATTGGCTTAAGCTTTTTATGTTCTATGGTATGAGGATTAAAATAAACAATAGCCTCATCCGCAGCATCCATAGTTCCAGCATATTCTTTCAGAAATTTTTCGTTTAGACTACTAAACGTATGAAGCTCCAAAAATGCAATAAGCTTTCTAGTCGGAAATTGTTTTTTAACCGCTTCAATAGTTGCTTTAACTTTAGAGGGCGAATGAGCAAAGTCTTTATAAAAAGCAAAGTTAGAGCTCTTCACTATTAATTCTAATCTTCTGGACGCACCTTTAAACGAAGATATAGCTTGATAAAACTGCTCATCGCTAATGCTTACCTGCTTACAAACTAAACGCGCACCATTTACATTCATTAAATTATGTTCTCCATAAACCGACAGCGGATACAATCCTTCTCCTACTCTATTTTGTAATGGGGGAGTTAAGAAGGTTACTCCATTTTCAATTTTATGCTTGGGAACAGCATAGGGCAATTTCCTGATATCCGCTCTAGCCTTTGCTACCAATGTTACAACTTCAGGATCCGTCTCGCAGTAAATCAATGAGCCCGACTGCTCTATGCAATCAATGTATTTTTTGAATTGCTCCAAGTAACTTTGGTAGGTAGGAAAAACATTTATATGATCCCAAGCAATGCCACTTAAAAGCGCAACATCCGCTTTGTAAAGTAAAAACTTAGGGCGCCTGTCTATTGGAGAAGCTAAATACTCATCTCCTTCAAACACCGCAATGGTTGCAGAATCTGTAATCTTTACCATCGTATCAAACCCATCCACTTGCGCGCCAATCAAATAATCAAAATCTTTTCCGCAGCTTTTTAAAACATGAAGAATCATGGCTGTGATAGTAGTTTTACCATGACTTCCTCCTATGACAATCCGAATCTTGTCTTTTGTTTGCTCGTAAATATATTCAGGATAAGAATATATTTTTACTCCCAACTCTTGTGCACGTAAAAGTTCTGGATTGTCTAGTCGAGCATGCATTCCCAATATTACCGCATCAATACTCTTTGTGATTTTTTCTGGAAACCAACCAATCTTGGCAGGGAGTAAACCAAGCTTTTCTAAACGTGTTTTGGATGGTTCATTTATTTCATCGTCAGAACCTGTAACAACATATCCTTTTTTGTGCAACGCAATTGCCATGTTATGCATTACCGCTCCGCCTATCGCTATAAAATGTACCCTCATACTTTTTTTACATATAAAATCCAAACACAAATTTAGTGTAAAAACAAATCAAACTACTATCTTTATATTTCAACTTTAATATCATGAAACTATATTCTATTAATACCGGACATTTTAAATTAGATGGTGGCGCTATGTTTGGGGTTGTTCCTAAATCCATTTGGAACAGAACCAACCCTGCAGATTCCAACAACATGATTTCATTAGCTATGCGTGCACTGCTAATTGAAGATGGCAATCGACTCATCTTAATTGATAACGGCATGGGCTCAAAGCAAAGCGAGAAATTCTTTTCGTATTACTTCATGCACGGTGATGACTCATTAGAAAAATCGCTGGCTAAGTATGGGTTTGGCCCAGATGATATTACCGATATGTTTCTCTCACACCTTCATTTCGACCATTGCGGAGGAAGTATAAAGTGGAATAGTGATCGCACTAAACCTGAACTCACATTTAAAAACGCAACGTACTGGAGTAATAAGCAACACTGGGAATGGGCTACGAAACCAAATAAACGCGAAGCAGCTAGCTTTCTTAAAGAGAATATTCTACCCATTGAACAAAGTGGACATTTGAAGTTTATTAGTGCGCCACCCCAACCCTCCCTATTGGGGAGGGAGCCCGAGCCCGATTACTTCACATCTGAACCATCTCTTTATCCGCTACTTAAAAGTCGTTCTGAGGAATTCATAAAAAATCCAACTCAGTCCGAAATGATTGCGTGGGAATTACTGCGAGAGAACAGAACTGGGTTTCACATCAGGCGACAACATATTATTGGCAGGTTTGTAGTAGATTTTGTAAATATTAAAACCAAAACTGTAATAGAGATTGATGGCGACATTCATGATTATCAACAACAAGAAGATGCAGAACGAACACAATTTTTGAACAGTCATGGATTTGAAGTAATAAGATTCAGAAATGAAAAAGTGATTGAAGATTCTGACAATTTTTTCTTAAAGATAAAAAACAAATTAACAGAAAAAAATGTTGTTGGCACTATTGACACAACTGGCTCTGTTCATCCTTCTTCCC
>CAYZTB010000024.1:0-40893 GCA_964481195.1 uncultured Bacteroidia bacterium
TTATCTGTGGAATTTATAATTTTGAACTTTTATGACTTATGAAAGAGGTCTAATAAACAGATTGGCGCACCTTTACAAGGGATGCTAAGCAAAGTGCTGGTAAAAAATGGCGAGAACGTCACTAAAAATCAGCCACTATTTATTATTGAAGCAATGAAAATGGAAACTACAGTAACTGCTTCTAGCAATGGGAATGTGGAAAAAGTTTATTTAAAAGATGGCACCTTAGTGCAAAGTGAAGATTTAGTCATTTCACTGTACTAGGAAAGAAATATACTTTATTTATTATTTGGCGTTTTCCAAATAATCTTTTTCAAGCAGCTCCACTTTAGGAATTGTGTTGCGCAACCATTGAAGCAGGATTTCTAATTCTTCTTCCTTAGTTAGCTTCCAATGAATGGCTGAGCTTTTTAGCCTGGCAGTAAGTCTATTCAAAGTTACAGCAGCAGATACAGAAATATTTAAACTTTCAGTAAAGCCCACCATAGGAATTTTCACAAAGGCATCGGCTTGCTCAAATGCTACTGGCGTAGCACCTCGCATTTCGGTGCCAAAAAAAAGTGCTGTTTTAGCATCTATATTTAGCTCTTCGATAGTGCAATCGTTTTTATGAGGAGAAGTAACAACTATTTTATAGCCATTCTTTTTTAGAGAAGAAATACAGTCGGCTGTGTTATTTTCTTTTTCGTTATACTTTTTTAATGTTACCCACTTAGCAGATCCTAGCTCCACATCCGGATTTGCTTCAAATTTATTTTGATTTTCAATGACATGCACATCCTGAATGCCAAAGCAATCGCAGGATCGTAATACCGCAGCGGCATTGTGAGGCTGATAAATATCTTCCAGCACAACTGTTAAATGTCTGGTACGATGTTGCAGTACTTCATTAAATCGCCTTAAACGGTTTTCAGTTACAAATCCAGATAAATAGGTAGCTAATTCTTGTGACATAATTATTTACTCCAAATTGCTAATCCATTGGACACAGCAGCTATGTTACACATTTTATAAAGCATTCTAGCTCCAACATTACCATCCCACTCATCTTTTCCGGGAGCAACTTCATTTAAATCAAACCCAATTATTTTTTTGCCCGAACGTGCTACCATTTCAATTAAAAAAATTGCCTGCTCAAATTCCATTCCACCGGGAACAGGCGTACCCGTGTTTGGACATAGCTTTGGATCTAATCCATCAATATCAAAACTTATGTAAACATGTTTAGGGAGTTCCTGAATAATATCAGAACAGATACTTGCCCAACTACGACTTCTGAATAATTGTTCTTTTATTTGAAAATCAAAAAATGTTTTTACACGACCCTTAGAATTCTTTATGTACTCGTTCTCTTCCTCACACCAGTCGCGAATACCTACCTGAACAAGCTTTTTCACTTGTTTTAATTTAAGGGCGTTATACATGATGGAAGCGTGAGAATTTTCAAATCCCTCGTAAGCATTTCGAAGATCGCAATGTGCGTCAAGCTGTAGAATTCCAAACCCTTCGTGCTTTTCAGAAAGTGCTTCAATAAATCCCATGGGCGTGCTATGATCGCCACCGACTAGTGCCACAAATTTATTTTTCTTTAAATGAGATTGAGCAATTTTTTTCACCTGCGCTTTCAACTCTTGACAGCCCGCATTAACGGTTGCTCTTGCCTTTTTCATGGATGCAGCATCTTCTGAAACGCCACGTTCTAAGTTTTTTATATAGGTAGAAGCTACCTTACGCATAGCTTTATTCTTTGCTGTAATAACTTTAGAAGGCTCATCCATTGCAACACCAATTTTCCAAGCATCTATTACTAAGGCATCATGTAAATCCACTTGTGCCGATGCATTGTAAATAGCTTGAGGTCCTTTGGAAGTTCCATCTTTATAAGAAACTGTAACATCCCAAGGCACAGGAATTAATACAATTTCGGCATCATTTACCGAGTATGGAAGACCAAAAATATTGCCATCACCGGATGCAACACTATTTGGGTCAAAGTTTTTTGTTTTGTCAATCTTGCTCATATAATTTATAGGTATTAATATGGTTTAGCTACCAAAAATTTTCCATCCATCAAAAGTAAAACCTCTAATAAATTCTTCCGTACTCATTCTTTTTCGTCCTGCCAGCTGAATTTCTAAAAGAATAATATATCCATCTTTAACTGCTACTTTAACAATTTTTTTTCCGCTCTCTAACTTAATTTGAATAATTGTACCAAGAATATCAGAATGAGAAATAATTTCCTTAGCACTTTTAAAGATTTTCATTGCAACAGACTCATTATCTTTTTTTATTTCTGTCCAAGCTGTAGGGTAAGGATTTAATCCTCTAATAAAATTATATACTTCAAAAGCAGTTTTATTCCAGTTGATTTTACAATCCTCCTTAAAAATTTTGGGGGCGTTTTTTGCCTTTTCGTTTGGTTTTAAAAACGCAGATTGATCTTCCATGGAATAGGTTCCCGATTCAATGGCACGAACAGTTTTTAATACCAAATCTGCCCCGTCTTTCATTAAACGGCTATTCAGATCGCCCGCAGTATCTTCTTCGCGGATGTTTTCTTTAGCTCTAAAAATTATTTTTCCGGTATCTATTTCATCGTCCAGAAAAAAAGTAGTAACTCCACTCTCCTGTTCACCATTAATAATAGCCCAGTTAATTGGTGCAGCTCCGCGGTAATGTGGCAACAAGGAGCCATGTAAATTAAAGGTGCCTAGTTTAGGAAAAGCCCAAACTTCTTTAGGTAATTTTCGGAATGCTACTACAATACCTAAGTTAGGCTTTAGCTCATGGAGGGTTGCTAAAAACTCATCACTTTTTAATTTTTCAGGCTGAAGAACTTTAATATTTTTAGAATTAGCATATTCTTTTACTGCCGACATTTTTAGTTCCAGTCCCCTACCGGCAGGTTTATCTGGCACGGTAACAATACCAACAATTTGGTATCCGGATTTTACTAAAATATCTAAAGAAGCAACAGCAAATTCAGGAGTTCCAAAAAATATAATACGAAGCTTGTCCTTCATACTTACTTTCGAATCTGAATGTCAGCAATATCAACCATCTGCCCGGCCATGCAAACACTAACTCCACCTTTTTTAGGAGCATATTTTAGCCAAACAGTTAGTTTGTCGTTTTGAAAAGCAGTAGGTAATTCAGCAGAGGGCTCTAACTTTTTTTCATTGGTAAGAACTAATAAATATCTGCATGCATCTAAATCATAATATATAACCATCGCTTTTACATACCCTTCTGCTTCAAAATCTCTTTTTACTTCAGGAGTTACAGTATCAGCAGCTGCCTTTTTTTTGCAGTGACAAGAAGCCACCAAAAAAGAAATTGATGTTAGTAGCAAAATCGAAAGAAGTAGTTTTTTCATAGCTGTATTTTTATTTGTCAAACTTACAAAGAAATAGCAAGTTAACTACAATAGCCAGCTTTAAAAATAAACTCCGTAGAGTACTCAACTACAAAAGTAAATTCTTACTCCGAGACTTAAACGAAGATTTACATTGACGGGGTGACATTACTCAGCTCCGTATACATATATAAACTGGCTGCAAACCGATAACTACTCCCCTGTGTTTATAGTCCTTTCGCAGACAGTTCAACTGCCATTTTTCGTCACATTTTTTGTGCCCTCCCAGATTTGAAGATTGCTGTGCTAGTGCCTGCACGCCAAAGAGCAAAAAAAAGGAAATCACAAAACTGTGTCAAAAAAATAATTTGCAGAAGTTTATATTTATACGATTGAATTGTTTTACTTTATTATCACTATTTTATCCTGCTTTATTGTTTTGTCGTTAGAAATCACACTATAAAAGTAAATTCCTTCATTCAACTCTTCTGTGTCGATTCTCAACTCATTTTTTTTCCAAATAGTGAATAATTTTTGAGTTTTCTACCTACCATATCGTAGATGGAAAATTCAGCTTTTTCATTCTGCGGTATGAAATAGCTAATAGAAAATTCTCCTTTACTTGGATTCGGGTATACTGAGATTTCAGAATGTAGCAAAGATGAAAGGTTTTTGCTTTTATCTTTTTCGGGTTGCAGCATTCGCGCAAATCCTTCTTTGCACATTCCTGTACAGCCGGAATAATAAATCGCCTTTATTTCAGAAGCAGATAACGCCCGATTAAACAGAGTTACCTCGTCTATCAGACCATTAAATGTGTAACCCGCAGAACCTGGTGTTCCATCCGGAATATATGCCCCAATAGCCAAATCTGTAGTGCTTTGTGTCATTGTAATAGGCGGGTCTGTTCGTTGAGCAATCTTTGTCCCATTTACATAAATAAAACGAGTGCCTGTTGTTTGGTCATAAACTACCGCAATATGTTCCCATTGGTTTGACTGTATAACATTTGAGGGTGAAGTAAATACATGGAAGCTGCCATTTCCCTGATTAGCATCGTCTGAAATACCAAATAAAAGAACTCCATTTGGAAGAAGATCAATACCCCAAGCACGTTGGTTTACCTGCGTACCTGCATCTCCCCATTTCAGACTTAAAACCTGAACACCCGAAGTAACATCTGGCGAAAATATCCAAGCATCAAAAGAGAAACTACCTGTTGGATTTAAGTTAGGGGCATTTGGTATATTAACATAAGCACCATTTCCACTTAAATTAAACGCTTGTCCAACTTTACCTGGTGCAAATGTTGCACCATTTACCATAGTTCCGCTGTTCCCATCTGCAATGTCATCAGCAGTTCCATCTGCGGGCCACCAGCTGATTATATTTGTTGGCGGTTCTATGCACTCGGGAGGGACTGTGCCCTCAGGGCTATATTCCCAAAAATCACTTTTGGGATAGCCATCATGGCCAGTTCCCAAGTATCCCTTCATTCCTATAGATAAACCCCTCGCTAAATTTCTTGCCCTACCTCCAAAGTCTGCTTTTTGACTCCAAGCATCAGAGGCTTGATCCCATTCCCAGAAGTCAGAATAGTGCGGCCCATTGGGATAAATGCCTCCTGTTCCGGCATACCCTTTTGAACCAATAGAAAAAATCGCTGCCCATTGTCTGCCCACGGCAGGTAAATTGGCTTTTTGAACCCACAAATCATTCTGAGGGTTATATTCCCATAAATCATTGTAATAAGTCGATACGCTGGAAGATGGCCCCCCTGCTCCCAATCCAATATAACCTTTCGAACCAATGGAAAACCCTATTCCTCCTTGCCTTCCTTCACCGGCAAAGTCAGCTTTCTGAGTCCATGTATCTAGGGTTGGATCGTACTCCCAAAAATCTTTATGAAAATAAGTAGGATAATCATTGTTGTCCGATAAAAGTACAAAACATTTTTGATACAAACGTAATAGCCTGATTATTAGGCGATATTATTTGTGTTTGTTTTTCCTCATCGTCTCCTAAAGTTGCATTCGTGAGTTGAATCTAAGATTTTATTGAAACTTTTTGCTGCATAGGTTCGTCCAATCCCGTTTTCAAAAATCCTCTTATGATATATTACCAAGATTCGTATATAATCAAAAGCAGGCACAACTTTGGTAGTAGGAAAAGCTTCTACAGGATCACAAAATGGCAAGCACGCGGAACGCTATTGCTATACTGATAGCAATATAGATTTACCTAAATACTTTAATCAATCTCAAACAAATACTACTCCACAAATAATACCAACCCTTTTAAATATTCTCCTTCAGGATGATAAATATTAACGGCATGATCTGGCGCTTGTGATAAATGATGCAATACACGCACCTTACGTCCTGCAACAATTGCTGCAGACATGATGGTTTTTTCAAAAAGAAGTCTGTCAATAACCTGAGAACAGGAAAACGTAAACACTATTCCCCCTGGTTTAATTTGACGAAAGGCTTCAATATTTAACCGCTTATAGCCCATGATAGCATTATGCCGAACATCGTGGTGTTTTGCAAAAGCGGGAGGGTCCAACACTATCACATCGTACTGATCTTTTTTATCCTTTAAAAAATCGAAAACATCAATAGGGAAAGATTTGTGTTTGCCGGTAAATGAATTCATCTTCACATTTTTCTCTGCCAATTCAATAGCACGCTTTGAACTATCCACCGAATGAACTTCGGTAGCACCTGCCTGTAAAGCATAAAGAGAAAAAGCTCCCGTGTAGCAAAAGGAGTTTAGCACCGTTTTATCTTTGCAGTACCTAGCGAGCATCTGTCTGTTTTCTCGTTGATCCAGAAAAAATCCTGTTTTCTGTCCCGATTTCCAATCGGCCCAAAAAGACAAACCATTTTCTAATATGATATGTTGCTCATCTGTACCTTTACCAAATAGGTATTCATTCTTAACATGCTCAGCATATTTTTTAGGGAGCGTCTCGGCACTTTTATCGTAGACAGCAACCAATTTTTCTCCTAAAATATTTTTGAGTGCTTCCAGAATGTCGTTTTTTGACATATGCATTCCAATGGAATGACATTGCATAACACAAGTCCCATTATAATAGTCAATGATTAAACCAGGCAACCCATCACCTTCAGCAAAAACCAATCGGTAACAATTAGTTTCTGAATTATCAGCTAGCCCAAGTCTTGCTCTTAAACTAAAAGCAGATTCAATTTTTGAAGCCCAAAAACTTGCATCTATTACTAATTTTTCAAAAGAAAATATTCGAACGGAGATACTTGAATCCTGATAATGCCCAATACCTAAAAATTCGTCTTTATTATCTAAAACCTCAACAATATCCCCATCTTTTAGCTTTACCTTGTCCTTTACTTTTTTAATGGCACCCGAAAAAACCCAAGGGTGAAACCTTCTTATTGACTGATCCTTTCCCGAAGAAAGTGTTATTTGCGGATAGCTTTGACTCATAATGCTTTTGTATTGATATTCAAGTAGGTAAAGATAGAAGTTTGTGCTTTTGTACCACTTTTAAAGCACCTTTGTCTATTAAAATAATTACTACATTTGCCATTAAATCAAAAAACGCCTTATTTACAAATGAAAAAAATTATCCTTTTTGCTAACGCAATCGCACTTACAGCGTTAATTTCTGCTTGCGGAAATTCTGAAGATCATGCAGATACCTCTGCAATGGACTCTACGATGGTAGATTCTAGCGATATGATGATGGGCTCAGATGGTCCACAGGAATATATCTCAATTCCATCTCCAGACGAAATGTTTTCGTTTATGAAATCAGTAGGTGGAGCAGGAAAAAGCACAGCATTTTTGAATAACCCGGATAACTACAATAAATATGTAGATTCAAAATCAAAAGCATTAAACTTTGGTGTTTACGCAACAGATTTTCTTTATTGCTCTACATTTGACTACGGCACGGAAGGATTAAAATATTTTGTGAACGTTAAAAAACTAGGTGATGACCTTGGGATTTCTGGAGCTATCAGCGAATCAACTGCTGACAGAATCAAGAAGAACATTGGAAAAAACGATTCTTTAACAAGCATCTCTAATACCTTGTACTTCTCTGCTATTTCTGAGCTTGAGAAAAGCGATAAGGCAAGTTTGCTATCACTTGTAATTGCAGGTGGATGGATAGAAAGTATGCACTTAGTAACCAACATGGTAAAGAAATTTGATGCTAAAAACCCAGCCATAGAGCGAATTGCAGAACAAAAATATACACTTGACAATTTGATTGGCTACTTAGCAAAGTACGAGTCTGACGAAAACGTTGCTGCTGTTAAAACTCAAATGATGGAGTTAAAAGGAGAATATGATAAATTGGAAGAAAAAGCTTCCAGCGGAAATATTTCTACCATTGGCGGCAAAAAAGTTTTAGGTGGTGGCACTCAAATTACCATGAACGAGGAACAATACAAAGCGATTGCTGCTAAAATAAAAAGTATTCGCGATAGCTTCACTCAAAACTAAATTAAGAATAGCATTTCAAATTAAAAACAAATAACATGAAGAAGTTTATATCCCTCTCAATTGTTCTAATTATCATCACTTCTGCTTTCACAGGATTTGCTCAGCGCTATGGCAACGTTCCTAAAGTAGCAGCATCTAACCCATGTTCTGATTTTCAGAGAAAAGCTTGCTTACGCTCACCGGACGAAGGGTTTAGCTACAATGGTCAATCCAGAAGCGGATTATTCTCTAAAGGACAGGAGTCTACCGTAAAAGCAGTTTTTTACAAAGGGATGGATTATCATATTTCTGTTTGTTCAGAAGATGAATCACAAGTGAACTTTGTAATTAAAGATGCTAAAACCGGAGAAGTTCTTTATGATAACTCTACCGACAACAATACACAGGAAATTCAGCTTTCAAATACCAACACTCGCAATGTAATTATTTCGGTAAAACTTCCTGGCGGTGGTGAGGCTGGAAAAAAAGATATGATTAAAGGTCAGGAAGGGTTGTGTGCAGGACTTTTAGTGGAGCACAGAAGAAGCGATAAGACTGGATTTTAATATAGTCCCTTAATTATTTAAAAACCTGTATAATTTCTATACAGGTTTTTTTATTTAATAGAGATTAAAAATTTATTTCTTCCAGTAAAGCCTATTCTCTGAATCATAGCATAACTTTTCATTATCGATAAGCCACTGAATCACTTTGATGCTTCTATCTTCCTTAGCCTCTTTAATAGAATCTACCAGTTCTTTTAATAGTATAGGATTAGCACTAACTATTTTTTTTATTTGATTAGATATTTTTTCAAATTCTAAATTACTTAAGTCCAGCTTATTTCGCTCTAAACACACATCACAAATACCACATCGATAGGAATCCACATCCCCAAAATAGTTAAGCAAAAGCTGACTCCTGCATTTTGTTTTACTTTCCACATAATGAATAATAGCCTCTTTTCTTTTTAGAGATTTTTTCTTTTGTTTCGATAATATTTCTTCCGAAATATGAATACTATTTGCATCTACCCTAGGTTCAAAAAAAAGCACCTGCGGCATGTTGCTTTGAGGTACATAAGTAAGCACATTTAATTTTTCTAGCTCTTTTAACTCTTTTTGAACTACTTCAAACGATTTACCAATGCGCTTTCCAAATTCATATTCAGAAATTTTTACGTAGGCATCAAACAATCCGGCATGAGAGCGAAGTAACATCTTAATAAAATCATCGTAGCTGGTATGTTCTACCTGAAACTTATAAAGCTCTTCTTTATTAAGAACAAAATGGATGCGCGAAGGACTGTGAAAAGCATCTGAAAGAACTAGATACCCCTCCCGCTCTAAAAACTTAAGTGCATTGAAAGTTAAAACATGCTCCAAATTATACTTAGCGCAGAAATCAATAATGTCAAAATCAAAAGTACTGCCCTGTCCCACTCCAATAGGAATCTGAAAATAGTTTGCAAGTGCCTGATAAGTCTTTTTAATAATGCTAAGTTCCGGGTAGCTCATCTTTAAATTATACTCCGCATCAATTTTATCTGAGTCCTGATATAACAATACAGCATAGGCTTTTTTCCCATCCCGCCCTGCCCTGCCTGCTTCTTGAAAATAGGACTCCAAACAATCCGGCAAATCCAAATGCACAACAAAGCGCACATCCGGTTTATCTATTCCCATTCCAAATGCATTGGTGCAAACAATAACTTGTATTTTATTTTGAATCCATGCCTCTTGCTTTTCATCACGTATTTTAGGTTCTAAGCCGGCATGGTAATAATCAGCCAAAATATGATTTGCTCTGAGCAATTCTGAAACTTCATGTGTTTTTTTCCGGTTACGCACGTACACAATTCCCGAACCTGAAACCTTGGTAATAACCTTTAGCATTCTGTTAAGCTTATCTTCCTCGTGTATTACCACATAGGCTAGATTTTCTCTTTCAAAGCTCTTTTTAAGAACATTGGCTTTCTTAAATAAAAGTTTCTTCTGTATATCTTCCACCACTTCAGGTGTAGCCGTGGCGGTAAGGGCCAGTATGGGTACTGCAGATAAAATTTCTCGTATCTCGGCAATTTTTAAATAGCTGGGTCTGAAATCATAACCCCATTGAGATACACAATGTGCTTCATCCACGGCAATGAGTGAGACATTCATTTTTTTAATTCTTGCCTTTGCTAAATCTGAACTTAAACGCTCGGGTGATAGATACAAAAATTTATATCCTCCATAAACACAATTATCAAAAGCAATATCTATTTCCTTGCTACTCATTACCGATGTAATAGCCATCGCTTTTATTCCTTTTTCTTTTAAACCTTCCACCTGATCTTTCATTAATGCAATAAGCGGAGATATTACAATACAAATCCCATCCTTGCTTAATGTTGGCACCTGAAAACAAATTGACTTTCCACCACCCGTAGGCATTAAAGCCAAGGTGTCTTTTCCTGAATTTACAGATGCAATAATGTCTTCCTGCAATGGCCTGAAATGACTATAGCCCCAGTATTTTAGAAGGATTTGTTGATTTGTCATTATTGCTGAATACCCAATTGGCTGTTAGCAAAATTAAGGAATTTGGATAAAAAAGATACAAATAAGATATTTGAACTTCATCTCATACAAAATAGTATTTGTATGAACCTAAAATAGGTTCATACTTTAAATTAATACAATCAAGAAAATAAATATAATTCTTACTTCAAAAGCGATTGCAGCTTGTTAATAGCTTCTTGATTTTCAGGTAAGTGAATGGAGCGAAGCACATTGTTTTTTTCCCTGTTAGTTAAATGCCATGACAAAGAAATACGATCGGGCGATTCATTTTTTAGCTGGAAGTCTATCACATCTACCTGCCCATTAAACCAGGAGCTAACGTATTCAAGACTTTGATTTTGGGTAAAGTCCTGCATTTGAAAAAGATTTCCATAAAAACTTCCTAGCGGTCTACCTAAAGCATCCATGATGGTTGGAGATGGATTTTCGTCCACTTGAAACTCTTTATGCCTATCCCTGATTTGAATAATCACTACTCCACTCGTGTTGGTAGAAAGCCAATTTCTAAATACATACATATATTTTAACGCTACTTCAATTCCATAGTTATCGCGCATACCGGCATCCATAATTTCTATTGGTGGGTCGCTAGGAAGTGAAACAATGGGTGTTACGTAAGGAAAGGTAGAACTCATACGTAGCACGCTGGTAAATAAAATATTATCGGAACTTTGTTTTTTGAAGAAGCGCGAAAACTCGATGCCGTCATTTAGCCTGCTTACATTCATGTTTGCGCTTTTTTCATTTCTAGTAAGAAAAGAAACCGGCAAGGAGGAGACAATCAGTTTTCGTCCATCATTTACCATGGTTGGAGAAAATATCATCATAGGAACCAGCGCTTCCGATTCCACTATTCTGTAATCCTTTAAACGTTTATTAGAGAAAACATTTCTTAAATTATCATCCAACCTTCGCTCAAACATATAACCACGATCTTTGTTATATTTCATTCCGTCAATTTCTTCGCTTTGCAATGCAAGAAACCAATCGCTGGTAGCAATGCTGAACGCAACGGAGTTAAGCACATCTTTAGAGATATCTGTAAGGTAGGTGCGACTATAAAAATTAGAATTCTTGCCGGATAAATTTTGCCAATACAACTCTCGTAAATACGCTGCGCCAATCATTCCTCCCGATGAACCGGTTATTAATCCAACATGTGGAAGCAAATCACCGCCCATTAAACTATCTGCATGTTGAAGAGACTGAAATGTCCATAAGCTAGAGCGCACTCCTCCTCCGCTAGTACAAACAATTACAAATTTAGATTTATGGTTTTTTTCAATAGATGTTTTAAAATTTTTCAGTCTCCATTTATTAAGCGTTTCAATCATTTTTTTAAAATCAGCATCGGCAGTATCTTGCTGATTTGCAAACTTGTTTAATCTGTCATTTGTATATGGCGCTTTCTCGGTTTCGTAGTTTAGTCCGTACACTTTATTTACACTGTTAAAAACATCAAACTGATAGTAATAGTTAAGTGCAACTAACAGACCAATAAACACAACAGGAGCCCATCCTTTAAATGCAGAATACAAAGGCACTGGAAGCATTATGAACATGGTTAACAATAAAAAAATGCTGGCACCTGCTGGTACCATTAAAAAAGAAACTTCTCTAAAAAATCCAAGTGATAATAAACTGATGATAGCAACAAAGGCAAAAATGCCACCGTTGCGATGATTTTGCATAAATACATTTCTTAGCATTTGTCGTTTGTAATGCCGAACCGCTCTTACCAATCGTACTGTAAATAATCCGCTCAAATAAGTTTCTACATACCAATCGCGGGACTCTCTTACTAGGTTTGGGTTCTTCCAGGATTCGTGTCTTTTCTTATAAATGCGGTGAATCAATTCATCCTTCTCTTGCTCTTGGGGTTTTACACCAAACATGCGGTGAATATCTTTGTTAGTTCTAAAAAAATACAACAAGGTGATTAATACAAATGAAGTAAATCCGGCAAGAAACGATAAAACAAAAAAAGATATTTCTGAATATGAATAGAGCTGCTCTCCTTTCAAAAAAGTTACAATGTGCCACACATACACAAATAAAAAAGATCCCGGAATGATGTAATTGTTAATGCAGTACTTTGCAAAAGGATGAGATAGCGTTGCTAAAAAAGGAAAACGAAAACTATTTAAAATATAACTGGCAATGTTAAATGACATGGTAAATCCACCGCAGGCAAAACCGATGATGAAATAAGAAATCCAACTTACCTCATCCAAATATTCTGGGGTTAAAAAAAGATAAGGAACCCCATAACGCGGAGCAAGAGATTGCGTTACAAAACCAAAGAGCAATCCCCAAATAGAAACTAAAAGAATATTTTTCTTTAGGTGTAAAAAAAGTAGCTGAAAAGGAAAAAAGAAAATTATTCTTCTCCAACCCGGATGTAAAAATAATTTCCTCATAAATGGTTTACGATAATAGCCTAAATAGGTTTCAAAAATGCAATGTAATCAAATTAAATTTTTCGCTTTACAATAGAAAGTATTTTAGCCTCTGCCTTCCTAGTTTTATCCTCAATACTTTTACCTTTTTGAACAATGCTTTTAGCAAACTTCTTGTCTGCCAAGCCTTTTGCATTAATTTTTACGTTTAAATAGGCTCCCATCACACCTGCCCTAGCACAAAGCGCCCCTACTCCTGCATCGCTAATTGAGTTTGGATTCCCTTCTTTGGCCATTGCCTCAATCACTTCCAAGGAATCAAAGCAAAGTTGCATTACTTTAAAAGGCACTTCGGTTGCATATTTTGTTGCTGTCTCGATGGCATTTGCTCTTTCTTTTTTCTCCGCATCCGAAGATTTTGGCAATCCAAATGCTGCCATAATATTATTAAATGCACGCGTATCTTCATCTACTAATACTAAAAGTTGGTCTTTCAACTGCTGACCTTTTTCTGCCCATTTTGAAAACTCTTCCCAACGATCGTCCCATCCAGGTTTGTGTGAAGAAAGATTTGCAACCATAGTACCTAACGAAACTCCTAGCGCTCCTGCATAAGCTGCAATACTTCCTCCTCCCGGTGCTGGACTTTCGCTTGCTGTTTCATCAGCAAAAGCACGAAGATTCATGCTTATTAATCCAAAGCTCTTTTTATCTTCTAGCAGAAACTCAATAATTCTTTCTTCAGGCTTAAAGGGAGTAAGGTCATCCAGCCCTAAAGATTTAACAGCTATTTTAATTAGCTCCTCCACACTTACTCCAGTGGAACGCTTTTGCTTTCTTAAAAAATATTTTCCCGCATCCGTTAATGCTTTTAGCGGCATCAACCCCACCAGCTCCGACCCTGTTACACGCATACCTCTGTTATGAGCGCTGTGTACACATTCATCAAACGCAACATGCACAGGAGTAACATTAATATCTGTCAGGTTCATACTAACCTGAGCAATTCCATATTCTTGGATATACCAACCAAGTCCTTTCACTGCTTTGCAAGAACCAGGCTGATGTATTTCATTTCCTTGCGCATCTTTTACTTTTCTTCCTGCTTCGCGAACATCAAACGCAACTGCATTTGCCCTGCGCACCGAGGTAGTATTAAGATTTACATTATACGCGACTAAAAAATCACGAGCGCCAATTACCGTTGCTCCACGTTTAGCATCATACTCGGTTGGACCAAAATCTGGCTTCCACTCTGTTCTTTTGATTTTTTTGAAAAATCCTTCGTACTCCCCTTCTCTGATTTTAGCTAAGTTTTTACGAGCTGGGTTTTTTTGTGCTGCTTCGTACAAATAAACTGGCAGCTTTTGTTCTTTACCAACACGCTCAGCAAGCTTTTGCGCATACTTTGCCGTTTCTTCCATGCTAATGTTTGAAATAGGAATAAAAGGACAAACATCGGTTGCGCCCATGCGAGGATGTTCCCCTTTGTGCTTGCTCATATCTATCAACTCTCCAGCTTTTTTTATTGCCTGAAAGCAAGCTTCCACACAAGCATCTGGATTTCCAACTAAAGTAACTACCGTACGGTTAGTTGCTTTTCCCGGATCTACGTTCAGAAGTTTTACGCCTTCTGTTTTTTCAATTTCATCGGTAATTTGTTTGATGATTGCCAAATTATTTCCTTCAGAAAAATTTGGAACACATTCAATAAGTTTATTCATGGGATTTTAAATAAATATTTTTCCGTTTAATATTACAGTTTCTATCAAATTATTTGCAAAGGAATAAGGAATAAAAGCGTAGTTCGGAATTTCCGATGTAATGAAAACATTCGCTTGCTTTCCAACAGCAATACTACCGTGAGTAGCGCTTAATCCCATTGCGCTAGCAGCGTTAAGCGTTGCTGCATTGATAGCTTCTTCGGGAGTTAGCTTGTAACTCACACAAGCTAAGGTCAACATAAAATTCATGTTTCCACTTGGTGATGAGCCGGGATTATAGTCTGATGCAATTGCAAGTGGCAAGCCTGCATCTATCATCGCTCTGGCAGGAGGGTTTTTTAGTCCCAAGAAAAATTGAGCACCAGGAAGTATAACCGGTATAGTTTTACTTTTCTTTAATAGTTGAATATCGTTTTCAATTACAAATTCTAAATGATCTACACTCACTGCATTTACTTCTACTCCAGCTTCTACTCCACCGGAATGGCTTAATTGCTCTGCATGTATTTTTCCTTGGATGCCTAATTTCTCTGCTGCTTTCAAAATACAGATCGCGTCCTCCTTTGAAAAATAATTCTGCTCACAAAATACATCGCAATAATCCGCCAGTTTTTCACTTGCTACTTGCGGAAGCATTTCGTTTAATATAAGTTCAATATATTTTTCTTTGCTAAGCAATTTAGGAACTGCGTGCGCTCCTAAAAAAGTTGCTTTTACCGGAATGAGAGCAGAATCTTTGATGCGTTTAATTACGCGAAGCATTTTTAGTTCCGATTCCAAGGATAAGCCATAACCACTTTTTATTTCAATGGCACCAGTTCCCAAAAGAATTACTTCTCGAATGCGCTTCATAGCAGAATCAAAAAGTTCATCTTCGCTTGTCGATTCCATTTTTTTTGCGGAATTTAATATGCCTCCTCCACGCTTTGCCACCTCCTCGTAGCTAAGTCCGTTGATACGATCTACAAATTCTGTTTCTCTACTTCCTGCAAAAACAATGTGTGTGTGTGAATCGCACCAACTGGGAAGAACCAGCTTTCCTGTAGCATCAATCACTTCTAAGCTAGTCCAGTCCGAAATGCCGGGGAAATTATCCATGCTTCCATAATCTACAATCTTATCATCTTCAATGGCAAGCCAGGCATTTTCAATACAAGGCAATTTTTTCATATCAGAACCCGAAACGTTCTGGCGACTTCCATCATCAACCTGAACAAGAGATTTGATATTTTTAATAAGAAGTTTCATTGTAACAGGGGCTAAGTTAATAAGTTTACGGGTACGTCTTTATTCTTAAATTTGTGAAAATGTCAAGTATAATAGGCAAAATATTTACGCTCACTTCCTTTGGAGAATCGCACGGACCAGCTTTGGGAGGTGTTATTGATGGTTGTCCAGCCGGAATTGAAATTGATTTAAACTTTATTCAAGCTGAACTTGACCGTAGGCGTCCCGGGCAATCCAAAATTGTTACCCAGCGCAAAGAGGGTGATAAAGTAGAATTCTTATCTGGCATTTTTGAAGGTAAAAGCACTGGAACACCTATTGGTTTTATTATTCGAAATGAGAATCAAAAATCGCAGGACTACGATCATCTTTTAGAAGCTTACCGTCCTTCGCATGCAGATTATACCTACGATAAAAAATACGGCTTCCGCGATCATACAGGAGGAGGCAGAGCATCGGCACGCGTAACAATTTCCTCTGTAGTAGGGGGCGCAATTGCTAAACTTCTCTTAAAAAAATATGGAATTACTATTTCTGCTTACACATCGCAGGTAGGTGATATAAAGTTGCTTAAAGATTATCATGCTTTGGATCTTTCGCAGACAGAATCCAATGCCGTACGCTGCCCGGACTCATTGATTGCAGAAACCATGATCAAAAAAATTGAGCAAGTACGAAAAGAAGGCGATACCATTGGAGGCGTAATAACCTGCATAGCTGTAGGAGTGCCGGTTGGTTTAGGGGAGCCGGTTTTTGATAAGCTGCATGCCGATTTAGGAAAGGCAATGTTGGGCATTAACGCTGTGAAAGGATTTGAAATCGGTAGTGGCTTTGAAGGTGTTTGCATGAAAGGCAGCGAGCACAATGACGGCCTCATTCCAAATCCATCTGCAAAAGAAATGGGAGCCATTGCGTTTAAAACAAATAACAGCGGAGGAGTTCTTGGTGGAATTTCGAATGGTGCAGATATTTATTTCAGAGTTGCATTTAAGCCAGTTGCAACCATTATGCAAATACAAAAATCTGTAAACTCAAAAGGAGAAGAGGTTGAAGTTTCCGGAAAAGGTCGTCACGACCCTTGTGTTTTACCCAGAGCAGTTCCCATTGTAGAGGCTATGGCAGCCTTGGTGCTTGCTGATCATTTATTGAGAGCTCGCTCAACAAAAGCTTAAACTAATTCATTGGATTCAGGATTATTTTCAATCCATTCTTTCACAAACATTTGAATTTCCGTAAAAAATTCTTTGAACTCAGTTTCAAATTGAGAATAATACTGCTTAAGTTCTTTACCTGCCAATTCCATATTTGATTTAAACGTTGTTCTGCGGCTCATTCCGTAAAGCACCTCTTCTATCCCCTGTAAATTAGCGTAGGATTCCAGTCGGTTGGTTCGGATTGCATATCTTAAAAACATCATTGATTTAGCGGGCATTAACAATGCATTTTTAAGCATTAGCTTATAGGCTTGTTTTGAATATTGACTTAGTGAGATATCCGAATATTCTTTCCAGTTTTTTGCCAGAAAATGATCGTAAAATATATCTACTAAAACGCCTGCATATTTTTTGTAGTTTGGTCTGAGGCGTTCTACGCTCTTTAGAAAAATAGGGTGAGTATCGCTAAAATGATCTATCGCTCGGTGCAACGTAATTCCCCTTGCTATTCCTGCTGGGTATTTGTTAAAAGAACTACCCTTTACGGAGTCGGCAATAAAATTACCAATCTTAAGTTTCTCATCAGCTCCTGATAAATATAAATGGGCAAGGAAATTCATAAATATTTTTTAAACTGATTTTTAAATTTGAAAATAATAAATAATAGTAATCAAAAATTACGAGTCTAAGGTACCATGTAATTTAGTATTTTTAAAGCCTATGAGCGAAAAGGTTTTGAATGCATTGATGCGCCTTTTTGCCATGCTTGCTAATTCCGAAACAAGCAATGCTCCAGAACGCGCAATCGTAGAGCTTTTCCTAAAAAAACATCTTAACAGAGAGCAAGTAAGCAATTATTTAACTGTTTATGATTCATTTGTAGAAGAACAAAAAGAAAAATTTACTGGGGACAAAAAAAGAAAAAAATTAGCGGTAAACTCTGTAAAAGTGGTCATCATCTGCAAGCAAATGAATGCAGAGCTGACTCGGAGGCAAAAATTTGTTTTACTACTTAATCTTTTGGAGTTTATAAATTCCGATGGAATTATTTTAGAGCAAGAGCTAGAATTAGTAAATACAGTTGCTTTATGCTTTAATATTTCCAGCGATGAATTTGAATTATGTTACAAATTATCTGTAGGTAATTCTACTGCTGAAATATCAGACTCGCCAAACTTGTTAATTGTAAGCGAATCTAAACCTACGGCACATGAAAAAGCCAAGCACATTGTAACAAGTTCACTTCAAGGAGAGATTGGAATTATTCAAATAAATAAAATTGGCGTTTTCTTTGCTCGTTATTTTGGTTCTGGAGAGTTATTCATCAATGGGCAACTTGTTGTTCCCGGTAAGATTTATACTTTATTTCATGGCTCATCTTTTCAAAATTCAAAGATTCAATCTATTTACTACAGCGATATACTTGGCAGCTTTTTTAATGAAAACAAGGATACAAATTCGGAATTTGTTGTAAAGAATTTAGAATACAAATTTGATAATCAAAAAATTGGGCTGCATAAATTAAGCTTTAACGAACGATCAGGAAAAATAGTTGGAATTATGGGAGGTAGCGGTGCCGGAAAATCCACGCTATTAAATTTATTAAATGGGAATTTTCACCCTTCTTCTGGCGAAGTTTTAATAAATGGATATAACCTTCACACGCAAAAAAAGGAATTAGAAGGAGCTATAGGATATGTACCTCAAGATGATTTGCTTATAGACGAACTTACTGTTTACCAAAACCTTTTTTACAACGCTAAACTTTGTTTTGCCAACAAGCCCGAATCTACCATCTCAAAGATGGTGCTAACACTTTTAACAAACATTGGTCTGGCTGAAAGTAAAAATTTAAAAGTAGGCAGCCCGCTAGAAAATATAATCAGTGGTGGTCAACGCAAACGGCTGAACATTGCACTGGAACTAATCCGCGAGCCATCCATATTATTCCTGGATGAGCCAACATCAGGTTTATCTTCCAAAGACTCTGAAAATATTTTAGACTTATTAAAAGAGCTTACCTTAAAAGGCAAATTGGTGTTTGTAGTTATACATCAGCCTTCTTCGGAGATTTTTAAAATGTTTGATAGTCTGCTAATTTTAGATTTAGGAGGCTACCCAGTATACTATGGCAATCCGGTAGAGTCCATTGTATATTTTAAAACAAAACTTGATCACATAAATGCACTGGAAAGTGAATGCGTTACTTGTGGAAACGTAAATCCGGAACAGGTTTTTAATATTATTGAAACCAAAGTGTTGGACGAAAATGGAATGCAAACCCGTGACCGAAGAATTTTACCAGAAGAATGGAATGATCATTTTAATAAACTTCCTGCCCAAACATTAGCAGCCAACTACATTCCGAACAAATCCAAGGTAAAGAAAAAAATAAATAAGCCAAATTTCCTAAAGCAATTTAAAGTATTCGCCACACGCGATGTTGCATCTAAAATTCCTAACAAACAATATCTAGCAATCAATTTACTGGAGGCGCCTGTATTAGCTGCCATTCTAGCTTCGCTTATAAAATATTATAAATCAGATTCCGGATACGTGTTTTTTGAAAACAAAAACATACCCGTATATCTTTTCATGTGCGTGTTAGTGGCCTTATTTGTCGGACTGATGGTTAGTGCTGAGGAGATTTTTAAAGACCGTAAAATATTAAAAAGAGAATCCTTTTTAAACTTAAGCAGAGGCAGTTATTTATTTTCTAAAATATCGATACTGTTTTTTGTATCTATGATTCAAACCTTGCTTTTTGTATTAGTTGGAAATTATATATTGGAAATTCAGAACATGCACTTAAGCTACTGGCTAATCTTGTTTTCTACCTCTTGCTTTGCAAATATGCTTGGCTTAAATATTTCTGCTGGGTTTAACTCAGTAATTACCATCTATATTCTAATTCCTTTTTTATTAATTCCTCAAATATTACTTAGTGGGGTTTTGGTGAAGTTTCATGAGCTGAATCCAAAAATTGCAAATCATTTCATCGTCCCGTTTGAGGGAGAGGTAATGGTGTCGCGCTGGGCTTTTGAAGCACTTGCTGTAAATCAGTTTATGAACAATAAATTTGAAAAAAAACTATACCCTTTCGACAAGAAGAAAAGTTTAGCTGAATTTAAAAAGGATGAGTGGGTCAATCAGATGAACAAACTTGCCAATGATGTGCTCTACGAAAAAAGCTACCCTTCCAGAGCGGCTAAAATAAATAAGTTCAATATTCTTATTAACGAAATTCAAAAGGAAAATAAAATAAATCCTACCATAAAATTTAGCAATCTCGAACAAATAAAAACAGAAACGTACGATATTAAAATCGTAGAATCCATCTATGACTACCTTTCAAATATTGAAAAGTATTATATTAAAATGTACAATAGTGCTGATGATAAAAGAGAATATGTATTAACACACGACACCCTTTATATGGAAGCCATAAATGAAAGGAAAAATGAAATTAAATTAGAAAACGAAAATGAACGAATAAGTAATCTTGTAAAAAACACAAGCATTGACGATACCAGAAGGAGTTTACTAGAAGGAAATCAAATTTTAGCTTTGAAAGACCCTGTTTTTAGAGATGGTCCTAGTAATCGCTTTATACGAGCTCATTTTTTTGCTCCCAGAAAATATGCTTTCGGAAGTTTCAGAAGCACCTATTGGGTTAATATTTCTGTAATTTGGTTCATGACATTTATGTTGGCTATTACCCTATATTTTGATATGCTAAGAAAGCTTATAAATTTTCTTTCAACTCGACTGAATATTTTTAAAATACGAAAACTTTAAATAACAGCAATTATCTTAACTTTCAATGGATTACAGCTTCTTCCATTAAATTTAATCTTTAGTATATTCGCACTGATGTTTACCCTTTTAAAAAAAGAAATTCGTTCCTTTCTAAGTTCCTTAATTGGCTACATCGCTATTTGCGTATTTCTGTTACTGGTAGGGTTATTTTTATGGATACTTCCTACAGGTTCAAATATATTAAGCAGTGGTTATGCCGGACTAGACTCCCTATTCTCGTTAGCACCCTGGGTATTTCTATTTTTAATTCCTGCCATTACCATGCGATCCTTTGCCGATGAAAAAAAAGCCGGAACGATTGAGTTTTTACTTACTAAACCACTTACAGACCTCCAAATAATTTTAGCGAAATATTTTGCCAGTGTTGCATTAGTACTTTTTTCTTTAATACCTACTTTAATATACTACTACTCAATTTATAAACTTGGCAATCCAATAGGCAATATCGATTCTGGTGGTACTTGGGGTTCATATATAGGATTATTTTTTCTAGCTTCTGGCTTTGCAGCAATAGGAATTTTTGCATCGGCTTTGTCCGATAATCAGATTGTTGCTTTCATCCTAGCTGTTTTCTTTTGCTTTTTTAGTTATATAGGCTTTGAATACGTTAGCATGCTTGATTTGTTTGGCACGGTGGATGATTTTATTGTTTCGCTAGGCATAAATGATCACTACGTTTCCATGAGCCGAGGTGTGATTGACACCCGAGATGTAGTTTATTACTTAAGCTTAATTTCCATTTTTATTTTAATGACCAAAACTACATTAGAAAGTAGGAAGTGGTAAAGAGTTAATTATTTATTAGAGCAATTAGCAAAAGTTAAAAGGTGAAAAGAAAAAAAGATATAGTCCAACTCATTTTAAGCCTTGCAATAATCTTGCTTGTAAATTTTATTGCCTCTTTTTACTTTTCTCGTTTTGACTTAACAGCCGACAAGCGCTATTCTCTTTCTCCAGCCACCAAAGAAATGCTTGGAAAACTGGAAGACATTGTGTATTTCAAAATTTATTTGGATGGAAATATCCCTGCCGGCTTTGACCGGTTAAAAGTTTCTACCAAAGAGACGTTAGATGAAATGCGAATTTACTCCAACGGAAACATCGAGTATCAGTTCATAAACCCGCTGGAGAGCAACGAAAAGAAAAAGCAAGAGGAAGTAATCAAGCAGCTCATGCAAAAAGGGCTCGAACCAACTTTCATTGAAGTAAAAGTGGATGCGGGCACCTCCCAACAAACAGTAATACCAGGCGCACTTGCCTCTTACCGCACACGTGAATTTCCAGTTCAGCTTTTTAGAGAGCAGGTGGGAGTGCAAAGTGAAGTACAGCTTAACAATTCCATTCAGTCGTTAGAATACGAACTTTCCACCGCCATTCGAAAGCTTACTATGCTTAAAAAATCTAAAGTTGCTTTTACCGAAGGGCATGGGGAATTAGATTCGGTAGATGTATCCAGCATAGCACATGCATTAGGAGATTATTATTCGGTGAGTCGCATTAAGCTAGATGGCAAACTTGACAACTTTGAAGAAATAAATGAACAAGCAGCTATCATTATTGCCAAACCAGATTCTGTTTTCTCAGAGTCTGTAAAATTTATTATTGACCAATACATCATGCAAGGCGGCAAAGTATTGTGGCTGATAGATGGCGTGTATGCCAGCATGGATAGTCTTAGCAGAACAGCAGAAACCTATGCGTTTAGTATGCCTATCAATTTAGATAATCAGCTTTTCAAATATGGAGTGCGGATTAACAACAACCTGCTTACGGATACACGATGTGGCGTAATACCTATTCCAGTAAATAAAAAATACCAGCTTGCACCCTGGTTTTATTTTCCTCTACTCAGCCAAAGCAATAAACACCCAATAGTAAACAATATTAATTTGGTTAAGGCTGAATTTGCAAGCACCGTAGATACCGTGAACGTTGCAGGAATTAAAAAGACTTTTTTATTATCTACCTCAAAAGAAACGAGCCTAATGAATGCTCCAGCTAAAATAGATATACGAAGTGTGTTTGTTGAGCCTAATGCAAAAATGTTTAACCTGGCCTATAAGCCTGTTGCCGTATTATTAGAAGGTAAATTTGAATCATTTTATAAAAACAGACCTTTGAACGGATTGGATTCTTTGCCCCAAATAAAATTTAGAGATAAAAGCGATTTTACAAAAATGATAGTGGTAGCAGATGGTGACATCATTAAAAATGTGGTACAACGTTCTACCAACCGAGCTTATCCACTGGGTTTTGACATTTATTCCAAACAAACTTACGGAAACAAAAATTTTATATTAAACGCCATCAACTATTTATGCGATGATTCGGGCTTATTGGAAGTAAGATCTAGGGAGCTGGTATTACGAATGATGGATCGCAAAAAAGTAAAAGATGGAAAAATTTATTGGCAAACCCTTAACACAGCCGCTCCTATCTTTATCATTATCCTCTTTGGCGTCATATTATCTATAATCAGAAAAAGAAAATTTAGCTCATAACCATGGCAAACAATAAAAAAATAATAATTGCTGCAATTTCCGTTTTAATTTTATCGGGCATTTCCTTTTGGATTATTACACACAACAAATCAGGAACCATCAGAAAAGAGTTGTACGACTTTGCTGTAAAAGACACAGCATCCATCAACAAAATATACATGGTAAGTACTGCTGGAAATCAACTATTGTTAGAAAAACAATCTCCCGGTCAATGGCAAGTAAATGGAAAGTTTATTGCCCGAAACGATGCCATTTTAAACTTGCTTGTCTGCATAAAAGAAATGGAAGTAAGAAACCCAGTTGCTAAAAGTGCTATTGAAAATGTATCAAAAACCTTAGCCACTTCTTCTACGAAAGTAGAAGTTTATCAAAATGATAAGCTGGTAAAAGTATTTTTTGTAGGCAATGACGCACAGGATGGATTAGGCACATTCATGCTTCTCAACGACCATGAAACCGGATTGAACTCAACCCAACCATTCATCATGTTTATACCCGGGTTTAACGGCTTCCTTTCTGTTCGTTTTTTTATGGATGAAAATCTTTGGCGCGACAGAAAAATGTTTGCTTTTTTACCAGATGAAATTGCCAGCCTTTCTGTTGATTACACGCACCTACTTGATTCTTCCTTCACCATCCACTTGACAAATGCAAACTCTATTTCTTTAAGCAATAGCAAAGGAGTGAATATCCCAAATTTTGATACTGCTAAAACAAAACAATACCTTAACTATTATTCCAATATTCAGTATGAAATAATGACCAACAGTCTACGACCTTCGTTTAAAGATTCTATTCTTGCTAAGGGCGCTGTGCACGTGATTACATTAACTGACAGAGTCGGCAAAAAACACATTGTTAAAACATTCTCAAAACCTGCAGAGCCAGGAAGCGTAGATCCTGTAAGTGGAGAACCATTAGTTGAAGACCCCGAACGTATGTTTGCACAGTTTAATGACGACCAAGATATGGCTGTAGTTCAATACTATGTTTTTGGAAAGCTATTCCCTACTCCAACCTATTTTAAAAAAATAGGCCCAACTGCTAAACCCTAATGCAGGAAACAAATTGGAATAAAATAAACCAATTCCTCTTACTTGCTTTTGGCATTGCATGGACTAGCGCATTTGTAATGCGTTATTCACACATTGAATATGGCTCCGAATCATCCATAACGGGGCTTGCGTTTTTTTATATGCCCGCTCCTGCTATCGCTGCATATATCATTCAACGAATTATTGCTCGTGAAAGCTTGCAAGAAATTGGCTTTACACTCAAAGGCATTTCCTGGATTTGGTCATTATTATACACTCCACTTCTTTACACACTATTTTTCTTTGGCGTTTTCTTATCCATATATCTATTAGGAAACACACTCCATATTTCCCAGTTTGGGCATTTAGATTTTACGAATGAGCATTTTTTTGAATTCCTCAAAAAAACACTGACTAATGAACAAAACGAAAGCTTATACCCAATCGACAAGCTTGAAAAAATGAATATGCCATTTTCCCCTTTAATTTTAATTGCCGGAGTATTTATTGCATTTATCGCAGGATATACCATAAACCTACCCTTTACTCTTGGAGAAGAACTTGGCTGGAGAGGCTTGTTGTTGCATGAAACTAGGCATTGGGGATTTTGGAAAAGCAACCTTTTCATTGGCTCTTTATGGGGATTGTGGCACGGCCCAATCATTATGATGGGACATAACTACCCTAATTATCCTGTTATCGGCATTGGTGTAATGGTCATACTATGCATCGGACTTTCCTTCACGATGAGTTATATTCGATATAAAACCAAAACCGTATTTGGTCCTGCCGCATTTCACGGTATGATAAATGCCTCTGCTGGCATTTCACTAATTCTGATTGCTTCTCCCAATGAGCTATTTGGAAGTATTGCCGGATTTGCAGGCGCATTAGGTACTCTGTTGGTTTTGGCTTACATATACATTTTTGACCAGCAATTTATTATTGATTTTGCTGATACTAGACCTCCTGACTCTGTTTAAAAAGAGTTTATAAATGTGTATAAATGAAGCTTGAAATAGCTCAAGTTCCAGTTCTAAAAAATTAGATTTGCCTACCCGATAATCGTTGGATTAATCTTTAAGAATTTTAATAAAAAAAATAGGCCACTAAATACTAACGTAAAAAAGAAAATGAAATTTATTGTATCCAGTTCCGCCTTATCAAAACAACTTTCATCCCTAAGTGGTGTATTAAGTTCCAGCAATGCACTTCCCATTCTTGATAATTTTCTTTTTGAAGTTGAACGAGGTGAGCTAAAAATTTCTGCATCGGACTTAGAGACAACAATGACCGCTTCGATTTCTGTTGAATCCAAAGATTCTGGCACCATAGCTGTTCCTGCTCGTTTGCTTTTAGATATCCTTAAAACATTTCCGGAACAACCGTTAACTTTTACAATTGATAAAAAGAAATTTGCTATCGAAATTTCTTCTGACTACGGAAAATATAAATTGACTGGTCACGATGGAGAAGATTTTCCTAAAAGTGCAGAGCTTGAAAATCCATCTTCTTTCGAAATGAGCGTTGAAACACTTGGATATGCCATTTCTAAAACTTTATTTGCTGTAGGAAATGATGAGTTAAGACCCGTTATGTGTGGAGTTTTTGTTCAATTAGAAGCTGATGGAATTACATTCGTTGCTACCGATGCACACAAACTAGTTCGCTACAAGCGCACTGATGCAAAATCTAAAAAAGGCACTTCCTACATTATTCCTAAAAAGCCTTTAACGCTTCTGAAAAATATTTTAGTTGGAGCAGGAAATGTTACGGTAGAATACAACAACACCAACGTTTCTTTTTCTTTTGGAAATACATTGCTTGTATCCAGGCTGATCGATGGCAAGTACCCTAACTACGATGCAGTAATTCCAAAAGAGAATCCAAACAAAATGATTGTAGACCGCGAGGCATTTTTGAATTCAATAAGACGCGTTTCAATTTTTGCAAATAAAACTACGCATCAAGTAAGATTAAAAGTAAAAGGCAGCGAACTAAATATTTCTGCCGAGGATTTAGATTTTTCAAACGAGGCGCAAGAGCGTCTTACCTGCAACTACAAAGGTGAGGATATGGAAATTGGCTTCAATTCAAAATTTTTGGCTGAAATGCTCAGTAATATTGATTGCGAAGAAGTACAATTTGAAATGAGCACGCCTAACCGTGCCGGTGTACTTGTTCCAACAAAAGATGCAAAAAAAGATGAAGATATTTTAATGCTTGTCATGCCTGTTATGTTAAATAACTAAAAAGCTTTTTTACCAGCATGCTTAATTTGTAATAACGGCTACTTTCATTACCTTTAACGTTCAATCCATTTTCCATGAAAAAAACCATATTCGTTTTATCCGTAATTTTTTGTTTTGTTTTCTTAATGTCATTTATTGGAGGCGGAGATAATCCAAGCATACATAATGGAGCAGGCGCACCAGTAGGTTATGCCGGAGATCCTGGAGGGGGAAATAAAACATGCACAAACTGCCATGCAGGCACTGCAAGTACTTTAGCTGGTATTTTTTCTTCTAATATTCCAGGAACTGGGTATGTACCAGGCAATACGTATACAATTACTGCCAATTTTGTTAAGTCCGGTCATGTGGAGTATGGATTCCAAGCATCCCCGCAAGATATTTCTGGTGCTGCGATGGGGTCGATGGCAAACTTAGGTACTCAAACACAATTAATTGGTCAAGGCGGTAAATATGTTACGCATACTAACTCCGGGAAAAGTGGAACTGGAAGTATTACATGGAATTTTGAATGGACTGCTCCTACTTCAGGATCTGGGGCGGTTACGTTTTACGGTGCTTTTAATGCTACAAATAACAACAACTCAACCTCAGGCGATCAAGTATTCAAATCAACCATGTCTGTAAATGTAGGTACTGCGTCTGTATTTAATAGCTACGAAAATCATTTTTCTCTTTCTACCTTTCCCAATCCAGCTACTGATAATCTTGCAATAAACTTCTATCTAGAAAATCAATCGGATATTACTATTGATTTGATTGATCTAAAAGGGAATAAAATACAAATGCTTCTTTTAGAAAGTAATTCTAGAGGGGAAACAACAAAATCTATAGACATTTCTTCTTATCAAAAAGGAATTTATTTTATTAGACTTACGGTTGATGGAAAACAATCTGTAAAAAAGTTTATTAAACTTTAACATCAAAAATAGTACTTGTTAATTTCTAAATTCAGGAAAATCTTCCTGATCTATTCGCCATTGTTCGTCTTCGTCATCTTCTTCATCTTCCCAATCAAATTTCTTTGACTGAGGTCCTTCTTTTCTAAAATAAAATGCAGTAATAATTCCTGCTAACGCACCTAGTAAGTGCGCTTCCCAAGAAACACCTTCCTGTAAGGGTAATACGCCCCAAACCATGCTTCCATAAAGAAACACTACAATCATTGCAAGTACCATGGAAGTTTTTTCTTTTCTAAAAACTCCGCTAAAAAAAATAAATGTTGCAAAACCATAAACCAACCCGCTGGCACCAATATGATAAGCATCTCTTCCTGCTGCCCAAAGCCAAATATTAGACATAAGGTATACCCAAAAAAATATAGAAAAAGCTATGGGCCGATAAAAATAAAAGGTGATGGCAACTAAAACCAACAAAGGAATAGAATTTGAAAAAAGATGATCGAATGAACCATGAATTAAAGGAGTTGTAATAATACCCAAAAGCCCTTGGTAAGATCTTGGATATAAACCATACCGGACAAAATCTATGTCGAGCATAAACTCAATAAACTTTACACACCATAAAATAGCCACAAACAAAAAGGGATAAAAGATGCTTCTTGTTATTTTTTTCTGCTCTTCTTTGTTTTGAATACTCAATTTAACGCTGATTTACGATCATTAGTCAAAATTCATTCCTAAAATAATAGTATGCCAATTAGGCATAAATACTAAATTTGGTACGTGAAAAAGCTGTTGTCGGTTTCCCTACTTATCCTATTTCTATTCAATGTAGTTGGGTTATTTGCTTTCTACCTGGTATTTAGTTTTAGCCACAAATCTGATGTTGATCAAGCAATGCAAAATGAAAAATATATTGAAACTATTCGCATTCATAAATCAGAGCTAAAAAATATTGTATTTAAAGACAAAGGAAAGGAATTTATTTTCAACGGAGAGATGTATGACATCAAAAATAAAACTACCCAAGGGGATTACATTGTTTTTAAATGCATCAATGATAAAAAAGAGAAAAAGCTTTTAGCAGGCCTTTTCGCCCAAGTTGATCATAACTCCAACGCTGCCACTTCCTCTGAAAAAAAACAAAGTGCTGACTTTTACAAATCAATAAAAGACTTGTTTTTAAACCACAACACACAGCACGCTGCTATTTCAAATCTGCTGACGTATGCTCCTTTTTTATCAAGTGATTATATTTATCCTCCAGCTTCCATGCCTTCCCCTCCTCCCGAGATTTTATTTTTCTAGTTGAAAATAAATTGAACCCGTCATGGGTTTCCACTAAATACTAATAATTACTATTATGAAAAAGATATTTTTTATACTTATAACAACGTGTGCTTACTCATTGTCGATTTCACAAAACAGCTATACGCCTGATTCTAGTAAAAAAGTAATTCAACTGAATGAGATGGTCATTTCGGCTAACAAGACAGAAGAAAAAAAGTCAGACATCCCTCAAGTTATTGAAATAATAAAAAGCAAGGATGTTGAACTGAGCAACCCACAAACATCGGCAGATATGTTGATGAATACCGGAAATGTATTTGTTCAGAAAAGTCAAATGGGAGGCGGCAGCCCCGTGCTTAGAGGCTTTGAAGCAAATCGTGTACTAATTGTTGTAGATGGCGTTCGAATGAATAATGCCATTTACAGAGCCGGACATTTACAGGATGTAATCACCATTGACAATATGATGCTGGACAGAACCGAAGTTCTTTTTGGTCCTTCTTCTGTAATGTATGGCAGCGATGCGCTAGGAGGTGTAATGCACTTTTACACAAAAAACCCAATCCTTTCTGATTCTGCAGGTCCATTGTATAAAATTAACATGGGGCTCAGGCACTCTACTGCAAACAAAGAGCAAACAGCACACATTAATATAAATGTAGGATTCAAAAAGTTTGCTTCATTAACCAGTATCACTTCGGGCGATTATGGAAATTTACGCACAGGAAGCTTCCGCCAGCCCTACGCACAATCATTTGGCAAAACGTTTAACTACGTGCTGCATGTAGATAACTTGGATACATTACTTAAAAATCACGACCCAAACCTGCAACGCTTTACAGCCTATAAGCAGTTTGATTTAATGCAAAAGTTTTTATTCAAACAGAATAGATACATTTCGCACCTAGCTAATTTTCAATATTCAAACTCATCGGATATTCCTCGTTTTGATAGATTACAACAATATCAAAACAATGGAGATCCTAAATACGCAAGGTGGCATTACGGTCCACAAAAAAGAATGTTAGCTTCTGTCAAAACACAAATAGATTCTGAATGCAAATTGTTTGACCAAGTAAATATTATTTTGGCATACCAGGATATTACACAGGAGCGAATTACAAGAAGATTTAAAAAAACTTCGGAGCAGTCACAAATAGAAAAAGTGGCTGTTTACTCTGGCAACATTGATGCACGTAAAAACATTAGAGAAGTGCACGAATTACATTACGGACTTGAAAGTACTTTGAATGAAGTTAATTCTTCTGCCTTTGCTAAAGATATTTACACGGAGATAAAAACCCCATCCGCTACTCGCTACCCGGATGGAGGCAGCACAATGAGCACTGCTTCCGCTTACGTATCCCATAGTTGGGAAATGAGCGAAAAATATATTCTCACAGATGGAGTACGATTCAATCATGTTACTTTGAATTCGAGCTGGAAAGATACCTCGATTTTTAATTTTCCTTTTTCGTCAGTTGCTCAAAAAAACAATGCTGTTAACGGAAGCCTAGGGTTTGTAGCAATGCCATGGAAAGGATGGCGCTATACACTTATGGCATCCAGTGGATTTAGAGCTCCTAACGTAGATGACATGGGAAAAGTAAATGAATCCTCCAATGGTTCTTTGATAATTCCAAATCCAAAATTAAAACCAGAATATGCTTACAATGGAGACTTTAGCATTTCAAAATCATTTAAAGACGAAGTAAAAATTGAGGCAGTGTATTTTTACACCTTGTTACAAAATGCTATCGTAGTTAGAGGTGATAAGTATAATGGACAAGACTCAGCTATGTTTGAAGGCAGCATGAGCAAAGTGATGTCTGCTCAAAATGCTGATGAAGCCTATATTCAAGGGTTATCCTTAAGTTTTCTGGCTGACGTAAATAAGAACTTCTCCATAAAAAGTTCTATAAACTACACCTATGGCTTATATAAAGACAAGTTAAAAGACACGTTAGTGCCAATGGACCACATTCCACCTGTATTTGGACAAACTAGTTTTTTGTATCACTATAAAAAGTTTGAATCAGACTTTTACATTCGATACAATGGATGGAAAAGACTAGAGGATTATAGTCCAAGTGGAGAAGATAACCTGCCACAAGCTACAATATATGGAATGCCTTCTTGGTATACGCTAAACTTTAAAACATCATTGCAAGCTAACTCGTTCCTAAAATTAATATTTGGAGTAGAAAATATTATGGATGTGCATTACCGCACTTTTGCATCAGGAGTGAGCGCTCCGGGCAGAAACTTTGTATTTGCAGTTAGAGCAACCTATTAAGGTTGAGGAACAGCTTGAGTTTTCAGAAATGAGGAATATAATTTAGGGCTTACCCTAAAACATATTCCTTATTTCCTTTTACATTTATACCTTTACGTCTTATTTCATTCCTATGAACAACAAACTAATGCTTCAAGAAAATTCTTTAAAAGAGAAAGTAATTATTGTTACCGGTGGCGGTACGGGATTAGGTAGATCCATGGTAAAATGTTTCTTGCAACTAGGAGCCAAAGTAGTTATTACCAGTCGTAAAATAGAAGTATTAGAAAAAGCTGCCGAAGAATTAAGAAAAGAAACAGGCGGTAATGTTCTTGCTTTAAAATGCGATGTACGCAACTACGAAGAGGTTGAAGGAATGATGAAAATAGTTGTAGAAAAATTTGGAAGCTTTAATGTTTTACTTAATAATGCTGCCGGAAATTTTATTAGTCCTACCGAAAGATTATCCCATCGAGCCTTTGATACCGTAGTAGATATTGTTTTAAAAGGATCCTATAACTGCACATTGGCAGCAGGTAAATATTGGATAAAAGAAAAAATTAAAGGAGCCGTTCTAAGTACGCTTACCCCCTACTCCTTTACAGGTTCTGCATTTGTAGTTCCTTCCGCTTGCGGAAAAGCAGGAGTACTAGCGCTCACCCAATCTCTTGCTGTGGAATGGGGTAAATATGGAATACGCTTAAATGCTATGTCACCCGGCCCATTTCCATCCGAAGGCGCCTGGACACGATTACTTCCTGGAGATATGATGAAAAAATTTGATCCTGCAAAAAGCACCTCGTTAAACAGGTTAGGCGAACATGATGAGCTTGCAAACCTTGCCTCTTTTCTAATTTCCGACTATTCATCGTATATGACTGGAGAGAATGTAGTAATTGATGGCGGTCAATGGCTAAAAGGAGCAGGGCAATTCAATGCGCTAGAGGCTGTTCCATCTGAAATGTGGGATACAATAGAGGAGTTAACCAGAAAAGGAAAATCAAAATAAAGTAGAAATTAATAAATTATAATAAAAAAAGCGAAACAAATTGTTTCGCTTTTTTTATGAGAAAAAATAAATATTATTGATCAGCACCTGCTTGTAAGCTAATCTTACGAACAGCAGCTCCGGCAGGAGTGTTTACGCGAACAAAATAAAAACCATTGGGAGCTTGTAAAGTAATGTTTTCTGTTTGCGCCTTAATAGTTCCTTGAAAAACTACATTCCCTGAAGTGCTATACACGTCCGTGTCATAATTTGTTCCTGCTTGATAACTCACAATGGTAACGGAGAAAGTACCAGAAGTAGGATTTGGGCTTGTGCTGAAAAACGAAGTGTTTGATTCTGCTAAAACAGGAGCAACTCTGTTTACATTTGACTTAGATAAATTTAAATTTGATGCCATGGGTTTAATAAAATTAATGATGGATTAATATGGGTTTTATTTTTTAATTATTTTGGAAATGCTAATTCCTACAGGACACGTAAACTTAAGATAATAAACTCCTACTGCTTCTTGATTTAAATCAATTTCTGTTCGGGCTTGTCGACTTGTATTGGTCGTAAAAACTTTCTTTCCATAAACGGAATAAATTTCTAGCAGTCCTTCGTAATCGTTCGTTCTCACCTGAAATATTCCCGATGTAGGATTTGGAAACACAGCAACAGCTACCAAAGCAGATTCATTAAACATTCCCGTAGGCCCTGCAACTTTATTCACATTTGACTTAGAAAGATTTAAGTTCGAAGCTTGAATAATAGGATTTTTAATACTTAATCCACAGGTTATGCTCCATTTTGTTATAACCCTCCAAGAGGCCGTAGCTTGAAATGTTGCATAGGCTGTATCACTAATACTTTGCTGAGTGCCTGCTACATTCCCTAATGTATCCCAGACACCTGTGCTGAAATCATCGCGCATTAAAACATAATTGTTTACAGGGTTAGCGCTATTTTCGATGGTGTAAAGCTGAGGCCAGCTAAAATTACCGCTGTTATTCGTAATGAAAATGGTATTATGAAAATTACTCATTGCGCTAATATTTCCGCAAGTGTCGCGCAATTGAATTTTGTATCGATACGTTCCAGAATTTGGATTTCCTGTATTAGGGAAATATTTTGTTCGCACGGTATCAATAAACCAACTCAACGAATCATACGAGACAGATCCAATTTGCTTGTAGATGTTAGTTGATGTTTCTCGAAATATAAGCATGCTGTCATACACCGGTTGTGCCGTTTTTTCCCAGGCAATAATGTTGTATTTAGAAATTGAATCAACAGTTACTAAACAAATACTAGGAGCTGCCGGCTGAACCATAGTAATAGTTGTGGTTGCTGTGTTCGAGCAGCTATTTGCATCTGTCCCAGTTACGGTGTACGTACTGGTAGTTGATAGAATAAATCCAACTCCATTCAAAATTCCACTCGACCACACATACGATTGTGCGCCACCACCGGTTAATGTAATAGAGGTATTTGTACAAAGTGTGACAGTATTAGTACTAGCATTTGCTAAAACTGTTGGGAGCGGATTGGTAGCTACGATCTCTGTTTTTGTTGCAGTAACTGTACAACTAGGATTAGTCCCGGAAACGGAATAACTTCCAGAAGAAGTTGGCGTAATAACAATGCTTGTAGTAGTTGCACCGGTGCTCCAAGAATAATTAGACGCACCTGCAGCCGAAAGAGTAATTGGCTTTCCTGCGCACACCACTACATTTCCTGAAATAGTAATGGGTCCGGGCAAGGAATTCAAAAGCACCGATACATCCTGTGCAGTGCTACTATTGTTGGCTGTCACTAAATCAGGCTTGCTGTCTCCATTAAAATCATCCGTAACAATCGAAACAGGAACCAAATCGGTAGCAAAGTTAACTGCTGTATTAAATCCTCCAACCCCATTGCCTCTAAGTACAGATACATTAACTCCACTGCTATTACAAACCGCTAAATCTTTTATTCCATCTCCATCGTAATCTCCATTTGTAATAGTTTGCGGACTATTACCTGCACCAAAAGTATTAGGCCCTAAAAACTGACCATTTCCTTGCCCTAACAAAACAGATACATTACTCGTTGCACTGTTTGCAGTTGCAACATCTATTTTATTATCGTTATTAAAATCTGCTGCGCAAATTCCGATTGGACTAACCGTGCCAGCACCTACGGTAAAATTTCCTGCAGAAAAAAATGAACCAGATCCATTATTCAGCAAAACTGTAATATTTTGAGAAGTAGTATTTGCTGTAATTAAGTCAACACCATTCGCATTGTTTACATCCACTGCAATTACAGTTACAGGGGCAGATCCCACCGTATAAGTAGATGGAGCGTTAAAAGTTCCAGAGCCCGTACCTAAAAAAACGGATACTGTACCCGGACTCGAATTTCTGTTTGACACTACCACATCTTTTTTATTATCATTATTAAAATCTGCAGTAGCAATAGAAGTAGGATTAGTACCGGCAGCATAACTAGTTGGCGAACCAAAACCACCAGCACCATTTCCCAACAAAACTGACATACCTTGAAAAGACCCGTTGTTAGCAACAGCTAAATCTGCTTTGTTATCTCCATTAAAATCGTTCGTACATACACCATAAGGTTGGGTGTTACAAGGGTAGCTAACAGGAGCAGAAAAACCTCCGGAGCCATTTCCTAAAAATATAGCGATGCTATGCGTTGAGACAATGCAGACTGCTAAGTCTTTTTTGCCATCTCCGTTAAAATCGCCTGTACAAACAGATTTAGCTGCTGCACCAGTTAAGAAATTGTTGGGAGGTGTAAAGCAAAGCTGTTGAGCCAGCAATGAATAACCAATGAATGAGGTGATGAGGGAAAAAAATAATTTCATGCAATTTTTTTTAAGAATTCAAAGATAATAAATATTGCAAGCATTTACCTAATCAAAAGTTGACAATAAGTGAGAAAATCTTACTTATAACCTTCGTTTATATACACGTACTTTTATATTTGCAATAAACAGTCAATTTTTTATTACATGAAACGAATCCTGCCTTTTCTGATCATCATCTTAGTACTTTTTGGACTTATTTTGGGCTTAAATACATACAATTATTATTCACAAAAGGAAAGTCCTAAATTACTGCCTGTTTTTGGAAATAAAATTCCGCACGGATTAGATACAATATATCATACCATCTCAAATTTTTCATTTACAAACCAACTGGGCGACACCATTACACAAGAAGATATAAAAGATAAAATATTTGTGGTCGAATATTTTTTTACTACCTGCCAAAGTATTTGTCCGGTTATGAATAAAAATATGATTAAAGTGTCAGAAAAATTTAAAAATGATAGGAACTTTAAAATCCTTTCACATACCGTAAGACCCGAAGAAGATTCTGTAGCATCCATGCTTGTTTATGCACATCAACACCATGCAGATTCTACCCAATGGTGGTTTCTTACCGGTGATAAAAGAAAATTATATTCTATAGCACGCACTAGCTACATGATGGATAACTACGAAGGCGATGGAGGTAGCGATGACTTTATTCACACGCAACTATTTGCTTTAATTGATAAACAAAAGCGCATCCGAGGATATTACGATGGTACAGATACGATAGAAGTAAATAAATTAATTAAGGATATTAGCCTCTTAAAAACAGAAGCAGAACCCCAAAAACAATAATTATGAAAATGAAATTAAGTTTAGGATTGATAATCGTTAGTATATTATCACTTACAGCATGTACTAGCGAAATAAAAGAAGAAACAACCTCCATGCCTGAAGCTAAAGAAGAAGTTGTGGCAGCTCCCAAAATTGATATTACCGAAGACCAACTAGCATCTAAAACAGATCCTGTTTGTGGGATGCCTGCCTTTAAATTTCTAGCAGACACGGCAATCTATCATGGAAAAACATATGGCTTTTGCGGTGCAGGATGCAAAATGTCATTTATGGAAACACCCGATGCATTTATTGAAAAATTAAAATAATATTTATGTCAGAAAACTTAAGCAACCTAGAGCCCAAAGAATTGTGGAATCACTTTGCGGATTTGAATGCTGTACCTCGCCCATCCAAAAAAGAAGAACGTGTAATTGAGTTTATGCTTCAGTTTGGAAAAAAACTTGGGCTTGAAACCATAAAAGATGAAGTAGGCAATGTGATAATAAAAAAGCCTGCCAGCAAAGGGATGGAAAACAAGCAAACCATTGTGTTGCAAGGCCACCTGGACATGGTACATCAAAAAAATGCAAGTACCAATTTTGATTTTGAATCACAAGGAATTAACATGTTTATAGAGGGGGATTGGGTAAAAGCAAAAGGAACAACATTAGGAGCCGATAACGGCATTGGAGTAGCAACCATCATGACGGTTTTAGCTTCAACCTCTATTTCCCATCCCGCTATTGAAGCCTTATTTACCATTGATGAAGAAACCGGAATGACCGGTGCATTATATTTAAAAGGCGGAATCCTAAAAGGAAAAATACTACTGAACCTTGATACCGAAGATGATGATGAGCTTACGATTGGATGTGCAGGAGGAATAGATGTATCGGCAAACGGGAATTACCAACCAGAAAATTGCCCTGCCAATGCTGTTGCTTACCAAATTCATGTGAAAGGATTAACAGGAGGGCATTCCGGCATGGATATTCACAAAGGCAGAGGCAACGCTAATAAAATAATGAATGCAGTTTTGGTGGCTGCAACAGAAAAGTTTGAAATAAATATTTCTACAATAGATGGTGGTGGATTGCGTAACGCCATTCCAAGGGAATCATCGGCAACAATTGCTCTTGCAGAAAAAGATAAAGATGCTTTTGAAAAATATGTTTTGGAACTCAATACAAAATATAAAACTGAATACAAAGACACAGACCCAAACCTTATTATTAGTGCCGAAACAACAACACGTCCAAAAAATTGTTTAGCTAAAGACTTTCAAAAAAAGTTTTTACAAAGCATAAGCGACTGCGAAAATGGGGTGTATAAAATGAGCCCAACTATTAAAAGTCTTGTACAAACATCGAACAACGTTGCAAGAATATTGGTAAAAGATAATTCATTTACCATCCTTTGTTTAACACGCAGCTCTGTTGATGCAGAAAAAATGGAGCTAGCCAACAAACTCAAAGCAAATTTGGAAGTTACAGGAGCAAAAGTTAACTCTGGCGGGCTATACCCGGGCTGGACACCAAAACCCGAAACAGACATTGTAAAAATAATGAGCAGCCTTTACAAAGAACTATTTAAGGCCGATGCAAAAGTAAGCGCCTGCCATGCTGGTTTAGAATGTGGAATACTTGGCACAAATTACCCGGATATGCAAATGATTTCTTTTGGACCAAACATACGCGGAGCTCACTCCCCCGATGAAAAAGTGCAGATAAGCTCTGTGCAAAAATTCTGGAAATTGTTTTTGGAAACGTTAAAGCATATTCCTGAAAATTAGCTTACAAAACACCAATAGTATAAATGTATAACCACACATGCTATACGCTGTTATACCCAAAAATCCGGGTGGTAAACAACGTAAAAGAACTAAATTTACAGAGGTATAAACAAGTTACGATTGCGTATTATTATTCAGACATAGTTCCAAGCCAAAAAGACACTGCACACATCCGATGGCAAAACGAATTTTGAAAATCCGAAAGGAAATAGATCATGTTTTATAAGCTACATAGAGCCATTTCTAAAATGAAATTGTTAATCGTAGTCTTTTTTGTTGAGGGTATGGCTTCCTCGCCTACGACCCAGTGCAAGTACTCTCAATAATTATCCACTTAAAAGCTGACTAACTAATTAAAAAAATATAAATTAGTGTTCTCAAAATAACAGTATGGCAAAAAAAAATAAAAAGAATTTATCCTCCGAGCAAAGTAAAAAACTTCTTAGCATATTGAAAGCTCGTTTTGAAAAAAATATGGATCGCCACAAAGGAGTAAATTGGAATAAAGTACAAGCAAAGCTTGAGTTAAATACCGATAAGCTTTGGTCGCTAAATGAAATGGAAAACACGGGAGGTGAGCCTGATGTTGTTGCTTACGATAAAAAAAACGAGGAGTATATCTTTTTCGACTGTTCCCCTGAAAGTCCTGCTGGTAGAAGAAGTTTTTGTTATGATCACGAAGCGTTGGCATCAAGAAAAGAACACAAACCCAAAAACAGTGCTGTGGGTAAGTCTACTGATATGGGGATTGAACTTTTAACAGAAGATCAATATCGGGAGTTGCAGAAACTAGGAAGCTTTGATGCTAAAAC
Organism: uncultured Bacteroidia bacterium; assembly: GCA_964481195.1. GTDB lineage: Bacteria > Bacteroidota > Bacteroidia > Palsa-948 > Palsa-948 > Palsa-948. The sequence goes on from CAYZTB010000024.1 coordinate 38,226, forward strand.
ATCGAGTTGGGTTAGAACACCTTCTGAATTCAGAAAACTTGGCGGTGCTCTATTTTGTGATTTTCGATACGGAAATGTTTTTGTGTATCACAACGGAGCAGAATCTTATTACAGTGGTAGAGCTTTTCGCGGTTCGCTAAAAGTATAATTATTAGTGAGAAAATTCAGAATATTTTTCTATAACAACGTTTTCTCTTGTGTTGGGCGTGCTCATAGTTTTTCCAGTTGGAAATAGCGTTGGTGTTGGTTTCAAAAATCCCGGTAGTCTCAATGATGCTCATGCCGTGTGCTAGCATCTCTTTTTGAATCTCTGCCATTAATATTACGCCTGCACCGGTACTCATTACTTCTTTTTTTACTCCTGTTAACATTTGATCCATTACATCTACCCCTTTACGTGCTTGTAAAATATGCCAGAATCCAAAAGGAAATAAACTACCATTTGCTTTTTGCATAGCTTTTGCTAAACAAGGTAATCCTACAATAAAACCAACTAGTTCGTCTTTTAACTTTACCATCTTCACAAATTCCGGATTAAGAAGTTTGATGTACTTCTCTTTGTAAAACTCCATCATTTGGGGAGTAAACTCCGTTACGTAGGGCAACTCACTAAACGCATCGTTCAGTATTTTAAAAATTGTATCTGAATAAGGAAGCAGCTCTTCCATCTTTTTAAAATGTACTACTTCAATGCCATATCGTTTCATAATTAATGCAGATCCGCGATTTGCTTTTGTAACTGGTCCTTCTCCTACTGTCAATCTGAACTCTAGCCAATCTATTTCTTTGCTATATCCCAGCTTTTCTAAATGCTTGTGATAATATTCGTGATGATATACTGACCCGATGGATTGCAGCTGGTCGAAGCCTTCTACTAACAAACCTTGCGTATCTAAATTTGCGAAACCCAATGGACCGTGTATGCCTATCATCTTGTTTTCCTTAGCCCATGCTTCGGCAGTTGCAATAAGTTTTTCTACCACTTCGGCATCATCAATAAATTCAATGCGAGAGAAGCGCGCTATATTTTCTCCGGTCTTTTTATTATACGCTTCGTTAATGATGGCTCCAATTCTTCCAACACATTTTCCATTTTTAAATGCGGTCCAAAATTTTGCTTTACAAAAATCAAAAGCCGGGTTAGTTTTAGGAAATAAAGATTTTAATTCTCCTGCTTTTAATGGGGGCGCCCAAAAGGCATTGCCTTTATAAATATCAAATGGCAGATTTACAAATTGCTTTGCATCTGCTTTTGTTTTTACTTCTTTAATTTCTACTGACATATTATTTCAAATATTTTTCTTTCATTACAGTCATGTGATGCACTTCGTGCCCCGCAAGCATGTAGGCTAATCCTCGCACCGTTGAAGGATTTCCATTTGCTGTTCCTTTACTTTGAATTTGGCTTTCGCTTAAGCTCCTAAGAAGTGATAAAGTTGCCTTGCGAACGCTCACATACTCTTCAATGATATCTTGAAAATTCCTTTTATCTGCATAAGAGGTTTCAGCGTAAACATTTTCATCAAAACCGGGTAAGGAAGCTTTTTCGCCACGCGCAAACGCTAGTATTCGGTAAGAAAAAATACGTTCCGTATCAATAATATGCAGCATCAACTGAGGGATACTCCACTTCCCTTCAGCATAACAGTAGCTTAGTTTTTCTGCTGGAAGAGACTGAATGAGGCTAGTTGTGCCTTTCTCCAAACTTTCCAAGAAAAAAATAACATCGTTGCTTGGAACCAAATCAACATATTTTTTTTGATAGGCAGTAAGTTCCGAATCGTTTGGCTTAGTCCAGTTTGCGGTAGTTTTCATTTAAGCAAATATATTGTAATTATTAAAGAATATAATCAGACTTTATACAACACACTCATTTTTAAATTACCTAATTGTCAAATTAATTAATTTTCAAATTTAATTCATGCCTCTTTTCTTTTTAATATTCTCGTAGGCTTCCTGCACCCTTTTAAATTTTTCGGTTGCAGCTCGCTCTACCTCTGCTCCTTCCTGCGCCACTTTATCCGGATGATATTTCAAAGCCATTTTACGGTACGCTTTTTTTATTTCATCATCAGAAGCACTTTCTGAAACTTCCAAAATTTTGTAGTCGCTTTGCGCATCTCGGTAATACATCGCCTTCAACGAGTTCATATCGGCCGATGTAATTCCCATGTATGCACCAATCTGCTCTATCGTAGAAATTTCTGAAGGATGAATATGTCCATCCGCACTGGATAGCCCGTACAAATAATGAATTAATTGTAAGCGCGATGCAATGGGCATAAATTGTTTTATTTGTGAGCATACCTGCTGAACAGGAATCTCTTTCTTGAGCATTTCGCGCAGCAAGAGCATATCCTGATACGCTTTTTGCTCTCCAAATTGCCGAATAAAAAAGTTGCGCACATAATCCAGTTCTGATTTTTTAGGGATGCCATCACTTTTCATTACTGCGGCTGATAAAACTAACAGCGAAGCTGTAAAATCATTTACCGAACTGCTGTTAAAGGTGCGAGGACCAGAGCTGCTGCCACCAGCACTTTTATATACAGTAACATCAGCACTATCAACTAATGACCCTAATGCAAAACCTAAAATTGCGCCTACAGGCCCACCCAGCGCCCAACCCAATCCACCACCTAACCATTTTCCAAACTTTGCCATATTC
>CAYZTB010000025.1:0-39919 GCA_964481195.1 uncultured Bacteroidia bacterium
CACAAACAACACAACAAGCTGAAGTTATCCCGGCAAATTACCCTCCGGTTTCTTTCGATGGGGATATACTTACGCCTCCTCCCCCTGTAGTGCTTCAAAATTGTAATCCATCATCTCCGGGAGATTTTGATTATTACAATAATATTGGAAATTATATCCCCAATAACAATACTCCAACAAAAGAAATTCAAATAGCACTTAATATTTTCCAGAAGAGCGATGGCTCAGGAAATTTTCAAGATACACTTCCAGATAAACAAGCATTAATACAATTAATAGGATGGCTCAATGACAATTATAAAACTGGTGATGGACCATCTGATACAATAATAAATCCACTAAATGAATTACCTGATAGACACATACAATTTAGTCTTGGCACTCCTGGTAACGAGAGGATTTATTTTTATCAAGATCCCACAAACACGTTATGGGATGGGAATTGCAATCAACATTCGGGAGACTTTGCGAAAGCTGCCTGGGGTAGTGGTTCCCAAGCCGTCACTGAAAGGCAAAACTATATGAATGTATATTTTACGGAAGGAGCGGTATGCGGGGGTATAACCTCTGTGCAAATTACTTCGGGAGGCAGCAAGGAAAGGCAGAACTAAAAATTCGGGGTGAGTTTTTCATTTTCTTTTTTTTCTTTTCCCATACTGCACTACGGGTTCTTTAACCATGTAGGTCTTTCCACCACCGCCCAATGTTTCGTCTTCAAGAAGTACTATTCGTTTTTCATGTCCTTTCAGCAATGCATTATTGGATGAGGCATATTTGTTAAAATCGGAGTGCAATCCATCAAATTTTTCTGCAAGGGTTATTATTGAGCGGGAATGTTCGGCAAGCAGTATGTTTGTTTTATGCTGTTTGCGCTCCATTTTTTCAAAGCTGTGTTCTAATTTTCCTACGCGGTGATTCAGCCCTGTTAACTGCCCATTTAGCCCTGTTAACTGCCCATTCATATCCTTGCGCATGCCTTTCATTTCCTCCTTAAGGTCAATCATTACGTCAACTAATCTGTTTTCTTCTTCTTTACTCATATCAACAAAGATAAAACTATTTGCGCCCTAACGGGGATGTATTACACCGTCATAATCTCTTTCTCCTTCTGTTCCAGGTGCTTGTCAATTTTCACAATGTAGCCATCAGTCATTTCCTGGATCTTTGTTTCGGCTTCTTTTACTTCATCTTGTGTAAGCGCAGGCTTGGTAATTTTTTTTACGGTATCATTTCCTTCTTGTCTTGCTTTGCGCACACTTACTTTTGCGTGTTCTCCTTCTGCCTTAGCTTTTTTTACTAGATCTTTTCTTCTGTCTTCTGTAAGTGCAGGTACATTTATAATAACGGCTGTGCCATTGTTGCCCGGGTTAAATCCTAGGTTAGCAGCTTGTATGGCTTTTTGAATAGGCTCTATCATCGCTTTTTCCCAAGGCTGAATCATCAATGTGCGCGCCTCCGGAGAACTCACGTTTGCTACTTGACTTAGCGGAGTCATATTGCCGTAATAATCTATTTTGATGCTATCTACCATGGATGGGTTTGCTCTTCCGGTTCTTATTTTACTAAGTTCAGATTCAAGATGAGTGATGGCTTTTTCCATCAATTCATTGGTAGCGTCAATTACAATTTGTGCATTTGGGTTCATAGCGAAAAAATTTAGTCTACAAATGTAGAAATTAAGAGCGATAAAATAAAAAAGCCGAATTAAAATTTAATTCGGCTTTTTCTATTCTTGGGTGGACTTTTTAACTCCCACAAGCCTCACAACCATCCGGATCGTCCAAGGAGCAGGAAATCTGATTCATTGCTGTTTGGGTAGCATCCGTGCTTTGACCTTCGTTATAAACGGCAGCACGCTCCGCAGCAATTGGATTTTCAGAGGTAGAAACACCTGTAGCGGCACCAGCAGTAGCTTCAACAGTAGCAGAAACTTTAAGCTGTTCTTGATCTACTGTAAATTTAATAGCATCAGATGCAGCTTTGGTTCTTAAATAATACATACCGGTTTTCAGTCCTTTCTTCCAAGCGTAAAAATGCATGGAAGTAAGCTTGCCAAAGTTTGCGTTTTCTACAAAAAGATTTAACGATTGAGATTGACAGATGAAAGCACCACGATCGGCCGCCATGTCAACAACTGCTTTTTGCTTTATCTCCCACACTGTTTTGTAAAGCTCTTTCAAATCTTCGGGGATCTCTTCAATATTTTGCACTGAACCATTGCCGGCAATAATTTTATTTTTCAAATTGTCGTTCCACAATTTACGCTTAACCAAAGCTTTTAATAAATATTTGTTTACAACAACAAATTCTCCTGAAAGGGTTCTGCGTGTATAAATGTTAGAAGTGAATGGCTCAAAACATTCGTTGTTTCCAAGAATCTGAGAGGTAGAAGCAGTAGGCATAGGAGCAAGCAACAAAGAATTTCGGATGCCATGTTTTTTAACTTCTGCTTTTAGCTCCGTCCAGTCCCAGCGCGAGGAAGGAGTTACATCCCACATATCGTACTGGAAAATTCCTTTAGAAACCGGAGAGCCTTTGTAAGATTCATACGCGCCAAATTCTTTTGCCTGCTCTTTCGATTCGGTCATGCCGGCAAAATAGATGGTTTCAAAAATTTCTTTGTTTAGCTTTCTTGCCTTATCTGATTCAAAGGGCATGTTAAGCAGCACAAAGGTATCAGCAAGGCCTTGTACACCTAGTCCTATTGGACGATGACGCATGTTTGAATTTTTTGCCTCAGGAACCGGATAGTAATTTTCATCAATCACTCTATTAAGGTTGCGAGTAGCAGAGCGTGTAACATCATAAAGTTTTTTATGGTCAAACTCTCCATTAATTACAAAGCGAGGAAGTGCAAGAGATGCTAAATTACAAACTGCTACTTCATCAGCCGAAGTGTATTCTAAAATTTCGGTGCAAAGGTTTGAAGATTTAATGGTGCCTAGGTTCTGCTGATTTGATTTGCTGTTACAAGCATCTTTATAAAGCATATATGGATTTCCTGTTTCAATTTGCGACTCCATAATTTTAAACCATACATCCTGCGCCTTTATAGTTTTACGTGCTTTTCCTTCGCTTTCGTATTTAGTATAAAGTGCTTCAAACTCTTCTCCCCAGCAGTCAGAAAGACCTGGCGTTTCGTTCGGGCAGAATAAAGACCAGCTTCCGTTTTCTTCAACACGTTTCATGAAAAGATCGGGAATCCAAAGTGCTAAAAATAAATCGCGTGCACGAGATTCTTCTTTACCGGTATTTTTTCTAAGATCTAAAAAGTCAAAAATATCGGAGTGCCAAGGCTCTATGTAAATGGCAAAACTTCCTTTACGTTTTCCTCCGCCCTGATCTACATAACGAGCGGTGTCGTTAAAAACACGTAGCATGGGAATGATGCCGTTTGAAGTTCCGTTTGTGCCACGGATGTAAGATCCTGTTGCACGAATATTGTGGATGCTTAATCCAATTCCTCCAGCGCTTTGTGAAATTTTAGCGCACTGCTTTAACGTATCATAGATTCCATCAATGCTATCATCTTTCATGGTTAACAAAAAGCAAGATGACATCTGAGGCTTAGGAGTACCTGCGTTAAAAAGCGTTGGGGTTGCATGTGTAAACCAACGCTCACTCATTAAGGTGTACGTATCAATGGCAGATTCTATATCATTTTTGTGAATGCCTATTGCCACACGCATCAACATGTGCTGAGGGCGCTCGGCAACTTTTCCATTTAGTTTTAAAAGGTAAGAGCGCTCTAATGTTTTGAATCCAAAATAATCATAACCAAAATCACGGTCGTAAATGATGGTAGAGTCAAGCACAGCCGCATTCTTTTTGATGATTTCATAAACATCATCTGCAAGCAGCGGAGCTTTTTTGCCTGTTTTAGGATCTACGTATTTGTAAAGCGCCTCCATCGTTTTTGAAAACGATTTCTGCGTGTTTTTGTGCAAGTTAGAAACCGCTATGCGGGAAGCCAATAGCGCGAATTCCGGGTGTGTGGTAGTTAACGATGCCGCAACTTCTGCAGCAAGGTTATCTAATTCGGAAGTGGTTACCTTGTCATAAATTCCTTCAATTACTTTCATGGCAACCTTTACTGATCCTACCGAAGGGTCAAGTCCATAGCATAACTTCTGGATTCTTGCGGTAATCTTATCAAATTTTACTGATTCTGTTCGTCCGTCTCTTTTAACTACAAGCATGTTTTGAAAAAGTATTAAGTAGTGAGTGTTTAGTATTAAGTTGAAATCAAATTTTACTTAACGATTTTCGAAGACCAAAAAGTATATTTTGAATTTCTGTAATTTCTTTCTTTGTTTGATTAAAATCTTCCACACCTAGGAAGTTTATTTTGTTAGCAATTATTAGTTGTGTTTCAAGTTCAAAAGCAAATCCCATTGCAATTCCAAATCAGTTCCTTAAATTTATGCATCTATAATATTCTTTCGGCAAGAGACGAGTATTCCATGTACATCGTACTCTCTACTTGTATTTAGCTAGAAATCTTCGTCTAAAGAAAAAGTATTATCAACTTTCGATGTACGTACGCCCGCTTTTTGATATTCCGCAACTCGTTTTTCAAAAAAGTTTGTTTTTCCTTGTAGAGAAATCATTTCCATGAAGTCAAAAGGATTTGTTGTGTTATATACTTTTGGGCAGCCTAACGATAGCAATAAACGATCTGCTACAAACTCTATATATTGACACATCAAATCGGCATTCATTCCAATTAACTTAACTGGGATAGCATCGCGCACAAATTCGTGTTCAATGGTAACTGCTCCGGTAATTAGTTCGGTAACTTGTGCAACAGGCAGTTTGTTTTCTAATTTAGAATAAAGCAGGCAAGCAAAATCGCAATGTAGTCCTTCATCGCGCGAAATCAACTCGTTTGAAAAAGTAAGACCCGGCATTAAGCCACGTTTTTTAAGCCAAAAGATGGAGCAGAAGCTTCCTGAGAAGAAAATACCCTCAACGGCAGCAAAGGCAATTAAGCGCTCCGCAAAACTTCCGTTTCCAATCCAACGTAATGCCCACTCTGCTTTTTTGCCAACGCAAGGAACAGTTTCAACGGCATTAAATAAATAGTCCTTATCTTTTTGATCTTTTATATAAGTGTCAATAAGAAGGGAGTATGTTTCAGCATGAATGTTTTCAATCATAATCTGAAAACCATAAAAGCAACGCGCTTCTGGCCATTGCACTTCCCTCATAAAATTAACCGCCAAGTTTTCATTTACGATTCCATCGCTAGCAGCAAAAAAAGCTAGTACGTGGCGAATAAAGTGTTTCTCGTCTGTATTAAGTTTATTTTCCCAATCTTGTACGTCCGGGGAAAGATCAATTTCTTCAGCAGTCCAAAAACTTGCTTCTGCCTTCTTGTACATTTCCCAAATATCTTGGTGTTGTATTGGAAATAAAACGAATCGGTCTTTGTTTTCTTTAAGGATAGGTTCTGTAACGTTGCTCATGCTCGAATTTTTTTGTGTTATATTAATACAATGTTCATTTTAGAGGTAGAAAAACCCCGAACAAGGTCGGGGTTTTCAGAAAATTATTTGCTGTTTTCCGTTGATACAAATTTTTCATTTTTTTTTAAAACAGGGCACACTTTTTAATTATTTTTTCCACTTAGTTATGAACAAAAAAACATTTTTAAAATATTTTTGCGAAAATGTTTTGTAGTTAGATTTTTTTTCATAGTTCAACCCAAAAAGTTCAATTGAACTTTTTGCCCTAAGGGCAGACATTGAAAATGAAAGATATTCTTGCTATCAAAGTAATGGTTAAATCTTTCATTTTCAATGTATGGGTTAATCCCGACCAAATTATTGTCCTTCAAAAATTGCGTCAGATTGTTATTTTATATTTTTTTATTGCAAATTATAGATTCAACTAATCATTTAACATGTACACCTTGCCGGGAAGCGACTTTATCACCCCTGAAAACTCTAAGTTAAGCAATAATGCCGTGGTGCGACTCATTGCTAATCCGGATGAATGACTGATATCGTCTACGTGTACTTTTTCTTTTTGTTTTAGGATATTTACCAGCGTTTCTTCTTCGGCAGATAATGATACAAAAAGTTCTCTCTGAATTCGTTTTGCTTTTTTAGGATTTGTATCCCAATTCATGGCTTTTATCACATCTTCGGCCGACTGCATGAGCATGGCCTTGTTTGCTTTAATAAGTAGGTTGCATCCATCGGAAGAAGCATCGTCCAACCGACCGGGAACGGCAAAAACATCCCTATCGTAGGAGTTCGCTATTTCGGCAGTAATGAGCGCTCCGCTTTTAACGGTTGCTTCAATTACTACCGTGGCATCGGCCATGCCGGCAACAATGCGGTTACGTCTAGGAAAATACTCGGGGTTCATCTTTGTTTGGCTCATGAACTCAGACACCAAGCCTCCTTTTTCAAGCATTTTTTCAGATGTATTGTAATGTTCGGCAGGATAAAGGTTGTCTAAGCCATGTGCGAGCACACCCACCGTTGAAAGGTTGTTTTTTAAGGAAGCTCGATGAGCACAAATATCAATGCCATAGGCAAGGCCACTTAAAATAAGTATGTTATAAGGAGCAAAAGCATCAACTACCTGTTCGCATATTTTTTTGCCGTAAGCAGTGGATTTACGAGAGCCAACTATACTGATAATGCGCTCGGCATTTAAATTCATAGCGCCCTTAGTATATAAGAGTACAGGGCTATCGGCACATTCCTTTAATCGTTTAGGGAAACCATCCTCTGTAAAGAAAAGCGGAACAATATTTTCCTTTTCAATAAATAAAATCTCTTTTTCGGCTCTTTCTAAAGCATCCTTTTGAATATCACTGTTTGAAATTGTTTCGACAAGCAAAGAGCCAATGCCCGGGATTTTCTCTAAACGCGATTTCTTCTCAGAAAACACAGCTTCGGAGCTTCCGCAGTAGGCAATAAGGTTTTTTGCAGTTTTGGAGCCTACTCCGGGAAGCAGGGTAACACCAATATTATATATGAGAGAACTTGAAGACATCGACCGAATCCTTATTTATACATTTGCATTATTAATTCCCTAACAAAGGGAGGCAAAAATAACATAATGTCCTTACGAATACTCCTAGTTTTTATTTCATTATTTGAACTTACCATTGCATTTGGGCAGGAAGGAATTTTAAAGGGAAAAGTAATTGATGGCACATCCAAAGAGCCATTGGGTGGAGTGGGAATTTACATCGATAAAATAGGCGCAGCCACCACTAAGCCCGATGGCTCGTATCAGATTACTACCATGCCCGGCAGCTTTTATATTGAATACAAATTCATAGGATACAGCCCCAATGCTATTTCTCCATTAATTCTTCCCGGGCAAACGTTGGTTATGGATATTGAACTAGAGCCTATAGCAACAGAGCTTGGTGTGCTGGTAGTTTCTGCTGGTAAATTTGAGCAGAAGCTGGAGGAGGTAACAGTTTCCATGGACGTTATAAAATCTACGCTCATCCAAAATAAAAATACTACCTCGGCCGATAACATCATGGAGCAGATTCCAGGAGTATCCATGTTGGATGGACAGGCAAATATACGCGGAGGCAGCGGGTTTAGCTATGGTGCAGGAAGCAGAGTAATGGTTTTGGTGGATGATCTGCCAATTCTTACTGCCGATGCCGGAGATGTAAAGTGGAATTTTATTCCCATCGAAAACATTGAGCAGGTAGAAGTAATTAAAGGTGCTTCATCGGCTCTCTTTGGATCTTCGGCTTTGAATGGGGTAATTAATTTCCGTACCGCCTATCCCCGAGATTCGGCACGAACCAACGTAACGGTATCAACCGGCATTTACGATAAGCCAAAACGCAAGGAGCTGGTTTGGTGGGATAATGCAAATCCTATGACAAGCATGGCATCTTTTTCACACACCCGACAAATAAAAAATTTGGATTTAGTATTGGGAGGAAATAGTTTTTCGGACGAAGGATATCGTCAGTTGGAAAAAGAACAGCGACACCGCTTTAACTTTGGAACGCGGTATCGATTTAAAAAAGTCTCGGGACTATCTGCAGGGCTGAACGGAAATTACATGGACACCAAAGGAGGCTATTTTATCCTTTGGCAAAATGCAGATTCTGCCTATCATCCGCAGGGAGGGACTGTTAGCGATTTTCATACCAAGCGCCTTTCGCTAGACCCCTACTTGATTTTTGTATCCCGAAAAAACAACAAGCATAGCTTCCGTTCCAGGTATTACCAAGCGGTAAATACAAATAACACCAATCAGGAATCTGTTTCAGATGTTTGGTATGGTGAGTATCAATATCAGTTGCATCTAAAAAAAGATTTACATATCACTAGCGGTGTTACGGGTACGTATGCCGAAGTACATTCAGACTCTCTTTACGGAAATCATGTTAGCAGGAATGTGGGTGTTTTTTCTCAGCTTGATAAAAAATACAAACGACTTAACATTTCTTTAGGAGTAAGGGGAGAATATTTTAAAGTAGATACAGCAGAAACAAAATCAAATTTGATAATTTCCAAAGACACAATTTCTCTACCCATCTACCCGGTAGTAAGAGCCGGGCTGAATTGTAAATTAATGAAGTACACTTTTCTGAGAGCATCGCTGGGGCAGGGGTATCGTTTTCCTAGCGTGGCAGAAAAATTTGTTACCACCCAAGTTAGCGGGCTAAACATTTATCCTAATCAACAATTAAAACCTGAAACGGGTTGGAGCGCTGAACTTGGAGTAAAACAAGCGTACAAAATTGGAAACTTTAAAGGCTATTTAGATTTAGCAGGATTCAGACAGGAATATCAAAACATGATGGAATTTACTTTTGGGTACTGGGTGCCGGCAGGAACGCCTAATCCAAATTCTCCCACAACGCAAATTCAATATTTTGGTGCCAAATCCATTAATGTGGGGCATACCCGAATTACAGGCGCGGAGTTTACAGCTGTTGGAGAAGGGAAAATACGTTCAACCACATTTACTTTGTTGGCAGGCTATACCTATATCAAGCCCATTGATTTGGATTACGATTCTGCAACTACAGGCGGAACGTACAATGGAAACATTTTAAAATACCGTTTTGAGCATACCGCAAAAATTGATTTGCAAGCCGATTATAAAAAATGGAGCACAGGCATTAGCGTGCGCTACAATAGCTTTATGAAAAACATTGATGCCAGCTTTCAGAAAGAACTTTTTAATGATTTGTTCCCAACTTTTCACTCAAACATTTACATATTGCCCGGCTTAAAAGAATACCGAGAAAAACATAAAAATGGCGATGTGGTAATTGACTACAGAATATCTTACAAACTAGCTAAAGAAATAAAGGCTGCTTTTATAATAAACAACCTCCTTAACCGCGAGTACATGGGCCGCCCCGGTGATGTGCAGGCTCCAAGAAATTTTGCTTTTGTGTTGAGTGCTAGGATTTAGGGATAGAAATTATTTCAAAATAATTTTCCCATTGTAAACTTTTTCCCCCTTCACTACTTTGATCAGATAAAATCCCGGAGACTGAGCAGACAAGTCAATTTCATTTGTCCAGTTATTTGCTTGAGACTCGTATATCCTACTGCCCATGGAATTGAAGATTGAAATAATTGTTGCAGGCACTTCAGATTTATTTTGATCATAAAAATTATGAAATTAAGGGCACTTACTTAAAATCCATACCCCTTATAATCTTTGGAGAACTCCTCATCGGGTATTTTTGGGTTAAGCTCTAGGTCGTGATATTCGTACGATTCAAAGAGGCCTTTATCGTCATACACTTTAATAACAAGTGGAAGAAAAATATCTTTATCAATGTAAAGTGTCATCTTGCTTCCGTACACATTGGGAACTTTAATTACCTGATTCTCTTTAACATCCTTGTAGTTGTTCACTTTGCCGGCATTTAGTTCCAAAATCATAAAATCGCTCACTTTATATTTTTTGGCAATGCTGGTTAGGGTTTCCCCTTTTTTCACGGTGTGGTCTTCGTATTTAAAATCGGGGTATTCGGCTGTAATGAAATAACATTCTTTGCCATTCCAATTTATAGTGCCTGTACATTTAAAATATTTTTCAAAATCAGTGCCCAACATAGCAATGTAATTTTCTATAATATCTGCAAAATAGGAAAACCCCATTTGATGTATGGTATGGTGTTGTTTTTCCCGCATCAAGGATCCCATGGGATCTAAGTTAAGATTCATATAAGGAAAGCCATGCGGATTTATTAAAGTGTTGCCGTTATTTTTTCCTTCCAGCCACAATACTTCAGGGCCTTTTAAGTAGATATAAATTTTTCGGGGTGAGCGATTTAGCTTTACCTGCGATTCGGTTGGTAATAATTTCCCTTTAATACGCTCCAAACATTTCAAATGAAACTTTAACGTTTTAATGTCTTCTACTGCGGTAATGGTATTATGTAGGATTTCTTTGCAAGAGAGATTATTTTGCGAATAGGCAGGGGAATAAAATCCTAACGTAACTAGGCCAACAAGCAGAACAACCCTCCCCCTAAAAATCATGGCGCGAATCTACGAAAGAATGAGGTAGAATTATGTTTACCCTGACTAAAATATTGCTCTTCAATATTCTAAATCTAGCCACTAATTTCACGAATTCTCACTAATTATTTCCTGCTGATTAGTGAAGCTACATTAGTATAAGTCTAGCTAATCATTACAGATATTCCTACCAATTGTTTCGTGTTAATTAGTGAAATTATGGGTGTCCACCCCTTTGGGAGTGGCTGGTAAAACAAACAGATTTGTCTATACCTCCAATAGTTGGGTTAACATTAGGTCAACAATCAATTTCTATCTTTACGTGATGAAAATTTTAGGTGTTATTCCTGCTCGTTTTGCTTCTACGCGTTTCCCCGGGAAGTCAATAGTTGATATTAATGGAAAGCCCATGATTCAGCATGTTTATGAGCAAGCGCTTAAAGCTACCTCTTTAGCCAAAGTGCTTGTAGCAACCGATGATGAAAGGATAGCATCTGCTGTAAAAAAATTTAATGGAAATGTAGTTATGACTTCATCTGCTCATGAAAGTGGAACAGATAGGTGTTTCGAAGCATTAAAGAAATGCAACGAGCCATTTGATGCAGTCATTAATATTCAGGGCGATGAGCCTTTTATTCAACCTGAACAAATAAATAAATTAGCAAACTGCTTTTCTGATGCGCAAGTGCAAATTGCAACGCTGGTCATGAAAGCAAAAAATGAGGAAGAACTTTCAAGCCCAAACATGGTAAAGGCTTTTGTAAATAAAAATAATGTTGCCCTTTATTTTAGTCGGAAGATTAATCCTATTTACAAAGGTAAAAATAGGGCGGACTGGCAAGAAGTGCATGACTGTTTTAAGCACATTGGCATTTACGGTTATCGAACCGATGTTTTAGGGGCTATTACAAAACTTCCTCGTTCTACACTCGAAATTGCTGAATCGCTAGAACAACTTAGGTGGCTGGAAAACGAATATAAAATTACTATTGGCATTACTGATTTAGAGTCTATCGCTATTGATACACCCGAAGATTTAACAAAAGCATTGCTAAAATTTCCGACTAAAAAATAGTATCTTCGCCCTGTAATGAATTTTGAAAAACATATTAGCGAACTCCTCTTTGAGCACGATTGTGTGATTGTGCCAGAGTTTGGTGGTTTTGTCTGCAATTATGCTTCGGCAGGGATTAATCCTACCAAGCATATGTTTAATCCTCCCTATAAAAAGATTTCTTTCAATCGTAACTTGCGCAATAACGATGGCTTACTTGCCAATCTTATTTCTCAAGAAAATAATATTTCGTATTCAGATTCCAATAAGGCTATCTCAAACTACGTAGCGTTATTAAATAATACGTTGCGCGATGAAAAACGATTTGATTTTAAAAGCATCGGAGTCCTTTTTGCTGGCGAAGAGAACACCCTACATTTTGAGCAAGACCTTGCAGTAAACTATTTGCAGGAATCTTTCGGCTTAACCAGTTTTTATTTTCCAGCTATAAAGCGTGAGCCACTAGAAAGAAAGATTGAGAAAAAACTCAAAAACAAAACTATTATTCCTTCGAAAGAAAAGAAAGCAGCTGTTCCGGTAAAAAGAAGAATATCTCGTGTTGTGCTTTCTGCTGCAGCTATATTACTTGTTTCATTTTTTGTTTGGCTTCCTTTACATAGCGATTTGATGCGTAAAATAGATTATTCATCTCTCAATCCTTTTGCATCCAAACCTCAGCCTCGTTACCAACCAGCGGAAATTGCACTACCGGATGTTGATGTAACAAAAGCAGATGTTGCCAATTTGCTGGCTATGGCTAGTGACACCACTCGATATTTAAACATTGTGATTAACGGCAGCATTCCAATTGTAATTCAACTTAAAGAAGATGCTACTACAGTGGTAAAATCGAAAAAGAAAGATTCGTTTTCTACGCAACGTTACCATGTAGTCGGAGGTGCTTTTGCGATTTCTGAAAATGCAGAGAAGTTTCACCAAAAGCTTACCAAGGCTGGATACCAAGCAAGCATTATAGATAAGAAAGGAAAAACACTTCGCTTTGTTTCTTATGGTGGATATGCAACAAAAGAAGAAGCGATGCAGGCGCTCGAAAAAATCCGTTCTGTTCAGGGAGATGCTTGGCTGATGATAAATTAATAACTCCTGTTACTCTGACTTTCTTCTATTTCTATAAATTTTTATTGCCAGAAAAATTGTTGCACTAAACAGGAAAAGTCCAAGCAACGCCCACACATAGCTTATCGTATCTTTCAGAATTACTATAAATACGATGGACACTAAAAAAATAGTAGCCACCTCATTCCATATTCGAAGCTTGAACGAAGAGTGCTTTATTACATCCCTTTGAAAACGAGTATACATCACATGGCATTGCATGTGGTACAGTGTTAACCCAAAAACAAAAACCAATTTTAAAATAAACCAAGGAGAGGATAAGTAGTACAAAAAGTTAGAATACACCATCCAAGAACCAAAAACATACGTACCAATCAGCGAAGGCCAGGCAATGCCGTACCACAGTCTTTTTTCCATAATCTTGTATTGCCTTTGAAGAATATCTTTTTCGGGTTGTTCTTTTTTTTCTGCTTCGGCATGGTACACAAATAGCCGAACGATATAGAAGAGACCAGCAAACCAGGTTACCACAAAAATAATATGAAGAGCTAATACGTAAAGGTTCATAAAATCAAAGGTAACTATTTCTATCTTTGAAAAAATTCTGAAATATGAAATCTAAAACTCCGAAAGATACCTATGCCATTACTTCTCAATTTGTATTACCCAACGATACGAATGCGCTTGGAAACTTAGCAGGAGGCCACTTGCTTCACTGGATGGATATTGTATCAGCTATATCTGCCCATCGTTTATGCAGACAGGTAGTTGTAACGGCAGCGGTAAAT
Source organism: uncultured Bacteroidia bacterium (assembly GCA_964481195.1). GTDB lineage: Bacteria > Bacteroidota > Bacteroidia > Palsa-948 > Palsa-948 > Palsa-948. Next base: position 13,404 of record CAYZTB010000025.1, read on the forward strand.
AATGTATCTTTTAAGGAATCAATAAAACTTGGAAGCATAGTAACGCTTGAGGCAAAAGTATCCCGCTCTTTCAATACCTCTATGGAAGTATATATTGATGTGTGGGTTGAGGACCGAGTTACCGGACAAAAGAAAAAGCACAACGAAGCTATTTATACATTTGTCGCTGTTGATCAAAATGGCGCTTCACTTCCTGTACCTGAAGTAACTCCTGAAACCGAAGAAGAAAAAACACGTTATGAAGGTGCGCTTAGAAGGAGGCAACTATCGCTTATTCTAGCTGGAAGAATGAAGCCCGATGAAGCAACGGAGTTAAAGGCGTTATTTGGAAAATAAGCAGTTCCTTTTACTCAAGAATTCACAGCTTTTATAATAAGGTCTTCATTTATTTCATTCATGCACTTGAAATGCCCTTTCGGACAAGTTTTGTAACCTATTTTACTGCAAGGGCGACAGGACAAATTTTTAACTTCTATAATCACTCCTTGTCCATTTTTTCCAAATCCGGTTTGATAAGGATACATGCCAAATGCAGGAATGGTGTTTCCCCAAACTGAAATAATTTCTTTTTTAAAAGCAGCTGCAATGTGCATTAAGCCGGTATCGTGAGTAATTATTTTTCTTGCCTGTTTTATCAACGAGGCAGATTGATTTAAATTATACTTGCCGCAAGCGTTGAATATATATATTTCTACTGCTTTGCAAATCAGATCGCCTTTTGCAGTGTCTTCTTTTCCCCCTAATAGGATGATTGGTTGGTTCAGTTTTTTGCAGATAGAAATAATCTTTTCGGGAGGGAGCTGCTTAGTTGCGTGCTTTGCGCCAATCACAAAGCCGATGTATCCGTTACTAAATTCAGGAGGTAAAGATTGAAGTTCTACATTATCTGTATTGGGAATAAAATAATCCAACCCTTGGCTATCATTTTTTATTTCAAGATATAGGGCGGCTTCAAAATATCTATCTACAATATGTTGGTTAGGCAAAACGTTTAATTTGAGGTTTACCATCAACCATTTTTTTAAATTCAACTTATTGACTGAGCCGGATTTTTTTTGAAGTAATGTTTTTAATTGCGCTGTACGAAAATTATGATGAAGGTCAAGCACAAAATTATATTTTTCCTTTTTTAATTCTTCCGAAATTTCGGAAAGGTTTTTCTCAATAGAATATACTTTGTCTAGGTATGGATTGTTAGGTAGGATTTCTGCAAAAGACTTTTTAGTAAGGTAGTGAAGCTGAACATCTTTCACCTGCTGTTTTATACAGCGAATAATCGGTGTAGTAAGCACGATATCGCCAATGGAGCTAAAACGAACAATTAATATTTTCACAATGCAAGGTAAAAAAAAGTCCCGGCTTTTGGCCGGGACTTAATAACGGAATCCGTTACAATTTATTATTTAGAAATCATATGAAGTTCTTGAACTGGTGAGCCAGATACGCTTTTTACCCACATTTCGTTGCTTTTCAAACGGGTGATGTGCATCGTGTCCGCAGTTGCTCCAGACTGGCTGGAAAGAGATTTTAAATCTTCGTTCTTGTTAATGAATTCCCAAGTGCCAGACTCATTGTAGGTTTGATTTCCACCTAAAGAAGTGAATTTTTGTGTTAGCGTGTAGGTGCCATCTTTTTTGTAGTCGTAAGTTTCGCTTTCAACTACTAAACGATAATCGCCAGTTTTGTCAACTCCGTCCTGAAAGTATTTATCTACTTTCCACTCATTAGCCACACGTCCTTTTTTAGACGCTAAGCTAAATTTAGGTCCTTCTTCATACTTTCCGCAAGAAGCAAGAATAGCAGATGCAATAATTACAATTGCAAATCCAGTTTTAATTGTTGTTTTCATTTGTTGTATTGGTTAGGTTAGTTTTTTTATTGAGTAAAAGTCATAGTAGCTTTGGTTGTAGAGCTAGATCCATCTGAATATTTAGCAGTTTGGTCTACAACAACAATCATCTCTTTGCTTTTCAACTGATCTATTACATAGATATCGTCAGCAGCCACTCCTGTGTACGTGTCGTTTCCGTTTTTATCAGAAGAAGAAAGTACTGTAAACACAATTGCTTCTCTCTTTTTTAACTCTAGCGCTTTGTTTTTACCTGCAAAAAACCATTGGCCACTGGTAGTTGTAGATTTTTGAGTGCCCGAAGATCCATCAACAATTGTTTGTGTGAAAGCGCCTTTTTTGTCTAACGATAAAGCAAACGTATAAGCAAAAGCTGGAGCTGCAACACCATTTAAACTTGCAGTTAATGTTGTTCCATTTGCGGTGTAAACGTATGTGTCAGTAGTACCGCTAGCATCAGAACTCGTTTGAGTCATTTCCATGCTTGACATTTTCCAGTCGCCAGATAAACGTGCTTTTCTAGAACTTAAAGTTAGAAAAGGGTCGTTATCGCCTTTTTTACAACCTTGGAATGCGATGCTACCGATTATCACAGCAGCTAAAAGAATAAGTGATTTTTTCATTAATTTATTTTTTATTGTCTGCGAAGATAATAAAAAAGGGTGTACTTTTGAATAGTATAAAACTATCCTCCCCAACCTTCTCTATCTAGGCTACGATACTGAATAGCCTCTGCAAGATGTTGATTTTGAATACTATCGGAGTTATCAAGATCTGCAATAGTGCGGGCTACTTTTAATATTCGGTCGTACGCTCTTGCCGATAGACCTAGTTTTTCCATGGCATTCTTCAGCAAGTTTTGACCTGCATCGTCTATCTTGCAAATCGCCCTTAATTGATTGGCACTCATTTGCGCGTTGCTGTAAACGCCAACATTTTTTTCAAACCGTTTTGACTGAATTTCTCTTGCAGTAATTACACGCTTGCGAACATTTTCGCTAGACTCAGCTGGTCTGGTACTTGACAGCTCGCTAAAAGCAACTGGAGTTACCTCCACGTGAATATCAATTCGGTCGAGTAGGGGTCCGGATATTTTATTCAAATATTTCTGTACAATTCCGGGAGCACAGACACATTCTTTTTCCGGGTGATTATAATATCCGCAGGGACAAGGATTCATGGCTGCAATAAGCATGAAGCTGGCAGGATACTCAACCGAAAATTTTGCTCGAGATATCGTTACTGTTCTGTCTTCCAATGGCTGGCGCATAACTTCTAATACATTCCTGCTGAATTCCGGTAACTCATCTAAAAATAATACCCCATTATGTGCTAAAGAAATTTCTCCTGGCTGAGGAAAGCTTCCTCCTCCTACCAGCGCCACATCCGAAATAGTATGATGAGGCGAACGAAACGGGCGTGAGGTTACTAACGAAGTATTTTTTTCTTTTTTTCCTGCAACGGAATGTATTTTTGTAGTCTCCAGCGATTCTTCCAGTTTTAATGGTGGTAAAATAGTTGGCAATCGTTTTGCGATCATAGTTTTTCCGGCACCAGGAGGGCCAATCATAATCACATTGTGCCCACCTGCAGCAGCAATTTCCAATGCTCGCTTTATATTTTCTTGTCCTTTTACATCTGCAAAATCAATATCAGACTTGCCAAGTCTGGAATAAAACTCTTCCGAAATATTGATGATTGTTTTTTCAAGAATTAATTCACCATTTAAAAAGTCAATCACTTCTTTTATATTATCTATTCCGTAAACATCCATTTCGCCAACTGCTGCCGCCTCTTGCGCATTTTGTTTTGGCAAAATAATTCCTTTAAATCCTTTTTCTTTTGCTTCAATGGCAATGGGCAAAACCCCTTTAACTGGTCTAAGCTCTCCATCCAGCGAAAGCTCTCCCATAATGATGTATTCTGAAAGTTGTTCGGACTTTATTTTTTCATCGGCAGCTAATATTCCTATGGCAATAGTAAGGTCGTATGCTGATCCTTCTTTTTTAATATCGGCAGGTGCCATGTTTATGGTCACACCCTTGCCTGGAATTTTATGACCAATATTCTTTAACGCTGCGCCTATGCGGTGCTGACTTTCTTTCACTGCGTTATCGGGCAGACCAACAATAAATAAATTTACACCAGTGGAAATATTAGTCTCGATAGTGACCAACGTAGCTTGTATGCCATGAACTGCACAGCCGTACGTTTTTGCAAGTCTTATTTTTGCTTTTTTTGTTTCACTCTCTGATATCGGCTGTTCTGACATTGCAATAGATTAGGGGATTCTAAATCTTATATATTTTCTTCAATATAATGTATCAGTGAATGTATTACTTTAATATGAATCTCTTGTGCCCGATCGGCATATTTGGATTTTGGCGCTCTAATTTCAACATCGCAAAGCTTAGCCATTTTACCTCCATCTTTTCCCGTTAACCCAATCACTTTAATGCCTTTAACTTTAGCAGATATAATTGCATTTAAAACATTCTTTGAATTACCACTGGTGCTAATAGCGAGTAGTACATCTCCTTTTTTTCCTACTGCTTCTAGGTAGCGAGAAAAAATAAAATCATACCCGTAATCATTGGCTACACAGGAAATATGCGAAGGCTCCGAAATTGAAACAGCAGGCAATGCTTTTCGATTATCGCGAAACCTTCCGGAAAGTTCTTCGGCAAAATGCATGGCATCGCACATCGAACCACCGTTACCACAGGAAATTACCTTATTTCCTTTTTTAAATGAAGCAACTAGCAACTTCCCTGCCTTCTCAATCGCAATAAAGTTTTTTTTATCGGATACAAATTTGGCAAGCGTATCGGTAGCTTCTGCAAAATCCTGATGTATGCTATTGTTATTCATGGTATCCTTCTTAATGATTCCTTTTTTAGGACAATAATTTAATCGATATACTCAAATCCCGTATAAGGCACTAACGCTTTCGGAATTTTTATTCCTTTTTCTGTTTGATTATTTTCTAAAAGAGTAGCTACGATTCTGGGTAACGCAAGCGCACTTCCATTCAGCGTATGTGCAAGTTGAGGCTTCCCGTTTGTTTCTCTAAAACGTATTTTAGAACGATTGCTTTGAAAACTTTCAAAATTAGAAACAGAACTTACCTCCAACCATTTTTGCTGTGCTGCAGAATAGGTTTCAAAGTCGTAGGTGAGGGCAGATGCAAAGCTCATATCGCCTCCACATAATTTTAAAATACGGTAAGGCAATTCCAAAAGTTTTAAAAGTTCGGAAACGTAATTTCTCATTTCCTCCAGCGTTTCATATGATTTATCTGGATGTGCTATCTGTACAATCTCTACTTTATCAAATTGGTGCAGGCGATTTAATCCGCGCACATCTTTTCCATAAGAACCTGCCTCTCTTCGAAAGCAGGGAGTATATCCGCAATTTTTTACAGGTAAGTCTTCGGCTTTTAAAATAGTATCGCGGTACATATTTGTAATCGGAACTTCAGCTGTAGGAATTAGATAGAGATTATCTCCTGTAACATGATACATCTGTCCTTCTTTATCAGGTAGTTGTCCGGTTCCAAAACCCGATGCTTCGTTTACTAAGATAGGAGATTCAATTTCAGTAAATCCAGCGGCTGTTGCTTTGTCTAAAAAGAAATTAATAAGCGCGCGTTGTAGCTTTGCGCCTTTGCCTTTATATACAGGGAAGCCTGCTCCAGTAAGCTTTACCCCTAATTCAAAATCTATAATATCATATTGGGTAGTTAACTCCCAATGTGGTTTTGCATTGGCGCTAAGCTTAGGAACATTTCCATTGGTTTCAACTACTTCATTGTCTGCCGGAGTTTTTCCTTTGGGAACAGCGGTGCTTGGAATGTTTGGCAATAAAACCAGCACTTTATTTAATTCCTCTTCTGTATCATGAAGAGTAGTTTCTAGCTTTTTACACGTTTCTTTTAATGCAGCGCTTTTATTTTTTAAATCATTTGCCTCTGCTTGCTTGCCAGATTTAAACAACTCGCCAACTTGCTTGGCAAGTGTATTTGCCTCTGCATTTAAAGTATCCAGTTCAGCTTGAATTTTTCTGCGGTCAGCATCCAGCGAAATAATTTTATTAATGGAATCTTCGGCAGCAAAATTTTTAATAGCCAAACGAGCTATAGCTTCCTCTTTATTTTCGCGTATGTAGTTTAGTTGTAACATATTTTTTAGTGCGGGTTACGAATATACTAATTACGAATACATAATAAACAACCCGTAATTAGTAATTCATATAAAACAAAAAATCTCCTGACTAATAAAAGCCAGGAGATTTTAAATAATTTTATTAAACTTATTTCTTAGCTGCTGTTTTTTTTGCTTTTGCAGGCTTGCTCGAGGCAGCTTCTACAGGCTCAACTAATACAAACGATCGGTGCTGAGCTCCTCGCTTGTAACGAACAACGCCATCTACAAGTGCAAAAAGCGTATGATCTTTTCCAATTCCTACGTTAAGACCGGGGTGGTGTTTGGTGCCACGCTGACGAACGATGATGTTTCCTGCAATGGCAGGCTGACCACCAAAAATTTTTATTCCTAGTCGTTTACTGTGCGACTCTCTAGTGTTGTTTGTACTACCGGCTCCTGCTTTATGTGCCATGACGAAATAATTTTATTTGTTAAAGTTTAGGCTTTAATGTCCTGAATTTCAATTTTTGTTAACTGCTGACGGTGGCCATTCAACTTAGCATAGCCTTTACGTCTTTTCTTTTTGAATACCAATACTTTGTCGTCCTTTAAATGAGTAACGATTTTTGCGCTGATGGAAGCTCCTTTAATGGTTGGCATTCCAACATCAACTTTTCCTTCGTTATCTAACAATAGAACTTTGTCAAAATTTAGGGTATCGCCTTCATTTCCTTCTAGGCGGTGAACAAATATTTGCTGGTTCTTTTGAACCTTAAACTGCTGTCCTGCGATGTCTACAATTGCGTACATTTTCTTTAGTTTTAAAAAGGGAGGCGAAGATAATAAAATAAATTAAATGAAGCCCACCCTAACCTCCCAAAGGGAGGGGATTTTTTTGCGCCCATTTCCTACCCAATAAGGAGGCTAGGAGGGGCTTTTATGCCTCAAAACGCTCAAATTAAAGCCTAATCCGAAGGAAAATCGCAGTTCAGAAAGAGAAAGTGGGTCAGAGTCTCCAGAAAGGTGTTTTCCAGTAATGTAGCGAGCCTCGCCAAACAGATGAAACCATTTTTGGAAATAATAATTAAAGCCTAATCCAAAAGAGACTAGTGGGTTTACCGAAGGATGATTTGAGGTGTAGCCATTAATAAATCCATAATTTGCAGAGGATAAACTGTGATATATATGAGCATTAGCAAAAGAAATGCCGGGTTCAAAGAAGCAATAGGAATCAAAATTATTTTTTGTTTTAGGATGAAACCCAAAGCCCGAGAAAAGTTGATGATTGGAGTTTAAGTAAGGGTAGTTTTTTGTGTACGATAAATTTTGCCAATTAGGTTGCTGAATGTTAAGTGTATAAAACCCATCTCCTCTAACAGAAATATTATCGGCAACATAATATTCCAAAACACCGTGCAGATAAATTGCGGAGGCATTTTCTTTTAGCAGGATACCCGGAGCAATAGTTGTTGTAGCTCTCAATAATCCTTTGTGAATAAATTGCTTTTTTTCTTCCTGGCTATGCATTGTGATAGTAAATGCGAAGAATCCTATTATTGCAATTAACTGCTTCATTTTTTATTTTTTAATACCTATTAACCTTTTCCTGATTCCTAGTAATTTATTTGTTTTTACTTCCCCAGAGCTTAGCTATGTAAACATTCATACTTAGATTGATTAATAAATGACCTTCAAGTCCTAATTCTCCTTCTTTTATTAATACATCTTTTAATCCTGTTACTTCATTGGTAAATACATGTGTTTCGATATCTTTTCCTAGGTGCATCATGTATTGCGTGGTTAAAGAAATATCAAAATTGTCTGCTAAATTATAATGCACTCCCAATCCACTTTGTACTGCCGAGCTAAATCGTTTAGCGCTGCTCACTACTGCTGATGAATAGATTGGGTTGTTTTTTTCAACCATGGTGTAATCGAAGCAATGTCCGGCTAAAATGTAAGGAGTAAACTTTCCCTTTTTTATTTCATTATTTAAAGGGTAGTATAGCACAGACCAACCAATGTGATAATCCGTACGTTTTGCAAGGCCGCCAATATCGGTAGTGATGTAATCGAAAAACCAATCGGAGTTTAATCGTGATCCAAATTTTATTCTGAACTGTCCACCAACTCCCATACCGTTGGCGCCATCATCGCTAAAAGCACTAACGGTACTTCGTACGCCCAATTGGAATTTTCCAGATTCTTTTTTTGATGCTGAATCAATTTGAGAAAAGGAAAGTAAAGGAGTGAATAGTAGTAGAATGATTATCTTATTCATTGGAACAAAGTTATGACAATAAAACGAAAAGAGTTTGCTTATATTGCGAACGGGTGTGAGGCAAATTTACATGTGGGGCAATTGACTCCTCTTTGTGGGCTTTTCGTGTACCCCTTTGTGCTCTTTGCGGTTTCTGTATTTAATCAGTCTTCCTTCGAAGTCTTGCAAAGGACGAGTCTTTAAACACAGAGCGCACAGAAATGCAGCCCGCAGAGAACCACAGAGAAAGGAGTCGGCTTATTTTGTCCTTCATGCATTGCGAATCGTGAGCACCCTATTTTAAATTATTTATATTTTTTTAGTTGTTCGTCAACAATTTTTAATCCTTCAGCAAAAGTGCGAGGATTAAAATACAAATCTTTTCTAGCTTTATCAATAATAAACCCGGTATAAGGGGGTCTTTTGGCAGGCTGATTAAGTTGTTCGGAGGTAACGGGATTTATTAAGGACTTATCTAATTTCCAATAATCTGCTATTTGTGTAGCAAGATCAAGAATATTCTCTGTTTTCTCCCCTGAAACATGATAGATGCCTTCTGATTTTTTAACTGCTGCTGTAATGCAGGCTTGCGCTAAATCTTCCGATAGGGTGGGAGCTCTAAATTGATCGTTGATGACGTTTATTTTTTGTTTTTTCTGCAGGTTATTTTTTACCCACAATACTAAATTGCTTCTAGTATTTCCATCAACCACACCGTACACGATGATGGTTCTTAAGATGGCCCATTTAATATTGCAGGCCATCACAATTTTTTCGCCTTCCAATTTTGATAATGCATAATAGTGTAAAGGATTTGGCTGGTCAGTTTCTAGGTACTCACTTCCCTTCATTCCATCAAAAACAAAATCGGTAGATACGTGAATTAAATGGGGGGTCGGAGTGGCTTGCTTCGCTAATGCATCAACTATATATTGCATGGCAGTAACGTTTGCAGCCCAGCATTCTTCGCGTTTTATTTCACAGGCATCTACGTTAGTCATAGCAGCTGTGTTTATTACAGCATCGGGCTTATGTTTTAAGAATATAGCTTCAACTTCTGCTTTGTTTGTAATGTCCAGCGATTCATATATATATCCATCTTTTTGATCTAATCTATTTTCGCCTTTTGCAGCCGCTATTACTTGTACATTCTCATTAATAATATTTTTTATATCATCGGGAATCTTACAAGGCGTATCTCCTAAAAGTCCGTAAATAATTTTTTGTCCTAACAATCCATTTGAACCGGTTACTAAAATTTTCATACTTCTATTTCTTAAATAGTTTTTTCTGTAGGATGATCCAAATATAGAATGGCTTCATCCATTCTGTTTTGTCCTCCATACAAAATCAGTGTGTCATGCTCTTCGATTATAAAAAATGATTTTGCTTTTCTGTAAAGTTCATCTTTTCTCACAACTCCCAAAATTATTACATTCAAATATTTTCCACCAACGGTAAAGTCTAATTGTTTAAGGGTTTTTCCAATTAACGGAGAGGCGCTGCGTACTAAATATAAATCACAAATTTCTTTTTCCTCAGTCATTTCTATTAGTTTGAAATCTGGATCTTTGTGTGGCCCATCGCTAAAAAACTCGTAATGATGATTTCGTAGTAATCTTCCTTGAATACGAGCTATGCGATCCGCTATCCCTAAAAATTTTAATGCTTGAGATGAAATTCCAATAGCAGCTTCAAAATCCTGCGACACTACCGCATTAGCACCTTTAGCATAAAAATCTTCTATCTGAGTTGAGTATTCTGTTCGAACAATAATGTGTAGGTTATTGCCCATACCTTTAGCTAGTTCTACAGCTTTTAATGAAGCATTATTATCTGACAGTGCTATGACAAATAACGAAGCACGCTCAATCCCTAAATGACTTAGGTTATCTGGACTTGTGATGTCTCCAAAAATTATATTTTCCCCTTTGTCTTTGTATTTTTTCACCGTGTTGGGATTCATTTCTATAATAGAATATTCAATTCCCAGCACTTTAAAAATTTTTGCAAGTCGTTGACCACTCATTCCAAAGCCACCTATAACTACGTGATCTTTCAGGTTTGAAAACGAATGAGAATTTTTTACTTTCTTTTTTAGTATGTCCATGGGAGCCAATTTGCTTCCAACATAAAGTAGGAGCGGAGTAATAAGCATGGAAATAATTGTAATAGCAAGTAAATACTGGTAGAAATCTAACGGAACAATATTAAGTTGCCTTGCCAAATTTAAAATAAGAAAAGAAAATTCCCCGATTTGTGCAATTCCTAACGCAGTTACAATGGCTATGTTGGGAGGATATTTAGCAAAGCGCAGAACTACAAATACTAATATTACTTTAAGTAGAATAATACTGCCAACTCCAGCCATTACTGCTGGATAATTATCTGATAAATAACCTAAGTCAAGTAAAAGACCAATTGATACGAAGAAGAACGAAATAAAAATATTTCGTAGTGGTTTAATTTCGTTTTCAATTTCATTAAAGTATTGCGACTCTGCCAGAATCATACCGGCAATAAAGGAGCCCATTGCCAATGAAAAGCCTAACCTGGCTGTTAACATAGAAAGGCCAAAGCAAAGCGCAAGAATCAACAGAAGAAATATTTCTCTAATGCGAAAGCTGCATATAAAATCAAAAACTTTAGGGAGTAGGTATTTTGCACCAAAGAAAATTATAGTCATTAAAGAAAATGCTTTTAATAATCCTAACAGGATTTCTATTGTTGAGGCATCTTGCGTAGGTGTTAAAAAAGGAGTTAATATCATCATGGGTACAATGCAGATATCCTGAAACAGCAGGATACCTACCATGATGCGTCCATAAGGAGTTTGCAATTTTTGCTGGTCGTGAAGCAGTTTAATTACTATGGCGGTGCTACTTAGTGAAAGGACAAAGGCTGCTAGGAGTGATTGGCTGGTGGAATACCCTAGGTAAATACCTATCCCTGTAACGGCTGTGAGGGTAAGTGCAATTTGTAATCCACCTAACACCAGCACTTCGAATTTCATCTTTTTAATTGTGTCCAGCGAAAACTCCATGCCAATAGTAAACATGAGTAGCATCACACCTACTTCGGCAAATAATTCAATGGCATGTGTGTCGGAAACTAAATTTAATCCTGAAGGGCCTATAAAAATTCCCGTAAGTATAAAACCTAATATGGACGGTACTTTAGCTTTTGAAAAAAGCATAAGCACTCCAACGGAGCAGAACATTAAAACAACTATTTCTTGTAGCAAATTCATTTCACACTATGATAAGTATGCAGTAAAAAAATGTTAATCCTATATATCCCAAACGCTAGGTCTTTTTTTTCTTGGCTTGAAATATTTCTTATTTTCTAACAGAAACGCTAAAACAAAATAGATGATTATAGGCGATCCGAAAGTAAAAAATGAGAGATAAATAAAATACATTCGAATGGTTGTAGCTTTAATGCCTATCATTTTACCTAACCACGCACAAACCCCAAAGGCACGACTTTCAAACCAGTTTCGTATGTATTGAATCATGTATGTAAAGGTAAGAAATACTAGTCCACCCTAGATTGAGCTAAGAGCTTAGCGCCAACTGCACATTCCAGACATCTTTTATTCGAACAATATTCATTTTTAAGTTGGAGCATTGCTTGCGATTCATATGCGTTTTTAGGTTTCAGTCCAATTCCAATCCATTTACTTATTATTGAGTTATTTTCAGAATTAATTTCTTCTAGCATTTTCAATGCGCTTTCACAAATTTTTTCTTGATCTTTTTTCTTTCCATATACAAACAAGAACGGAGCAACGGTGTTAATTAAGATATTGTTTATTGATTCTTTGCCAAGTGTCTTTTTTCTTTTGGGCGAAGATTTGTCAAAACGATAATGGGTTAACCAATAGTCGCTAGTTTTTACTTCAAACAACGCAGCAATTTTTTTTGATGAATTTAATTCAACTAATTTAGAAAACAAATGACTAGACGCGTAAATTAGATTTGCAAATTGTGAAATTCTAATTGTAGGAAAATTAGGTGGATATAGCCGCATAAATTTCCATAACGAGGCATCCATAGATTTTAATTTATATTTCTTTTTTAAGAAAGTAAATTCTTTCTTCAGTTGATTTGGGTATTCGTCTTTAAACTCTTTCTCTAATAACCCTGCTACACCAAAGAGCAGCGATTCTATTTGAAGTAAATTGTTTTTATGCTTAGCCAGTATTGCATGCGGAAGCGATCTGGCAAGAATTTCAAATGGGTCGGAATTTACTTTTAGTCCAAAATTTCTGGCTAATTTTTGATAAAAAACTCTCTCCCAATTATTTTTATTAATCTTAAGAGCATCAATAATAGGTTGTGTTTTTTGTTCAAGGCGCTCCACTAATAATCTATCTATCCAACTATGTAACGTAAACTTATCTACTGACGCGACCATGCTTCCGCAGGGGATCCAGCCCTTGCTATTTTTAAATTGAGTATATTTTTTATAAACGACTAATGGAATTTTGCTTTTAAGCTCCAGCGTTGGAATTATTTCTGCCCGACCGACTGGGTCATCAGGGCGGGAGTTCCTTCGTTTTACGATTTTATCATTTTTATAAACTACATGCAATATTACATTGTCATAAGCTTTGTCGTGATGATGTTTGTGATTCTCCCAATCCGATGCATTTACATGAATTTCTACATTACCTGCCCAGGTAGTTTTCCCAATTTTTATTCTTGCATTAAAAAAATCAGGACCTGAATCCAGATTATGCTCACCGGTTTTAATAATTTGCAGCTCTTCGCCTTCTTCTGTTTGAAGATTTGTATTATCAAAAAGCCTGTATTTCCATAGGTAATGAAGGAATTCTTCTTGCATGGTGCAAAAGTAATTGAATGCGAATTTTACAGAAATTATATTTATAAATAAGAAGCCATCTCTTCTTGCATCTTCATTGCCTCTTCTCTTGCCTTGGCTGTAAAATCTTCTTTATCGCTAGCATAAATAATACCGCGAGAGGAGTTTACAAGCAAGCCGCATTCTTTATTCATTCCATATTTTACAACATCCTGCAAGCTGCCGCCCTGAGCACCTACTCCAGGCACTAAAAGAAAATGGTTGGGAATAATCTTGCGTACCTCGGCAAGCATTTCTGCACGGGTGGCGCCAATCACGTACATCATGTTATCTGTGTTTCCCCACTGTTGAGATTTAGTTAAAACAGATTTATATAATTCGTTTTCAGTTTGAAAATCAGCCGCGCCTTTGTTACTTGTAAGTGCCAAAAGTATCACCCACTTTCCTTCTTGCTGTAAAAAAGGAGTAACAGAATCTTCGCCCATGTAAGGTGCTACGGTTACAGAGTCAAAATCCATACTGCCAAAAAATGCTTGCGCATACATGCTGGAGGTATTGCCTATATCTCCACGCTTTGCATCGGCAATGGAAAAAATATCTTTAAACTGTTTTAGGTAGTCGGCAGTCTTTTCAAGAGCTTCCCAGCCAGCAGAACCTATTGATTCGTAAAATGCAATGTTTGGTTTATAGGCTACACATAAATCATGCGTTGCATCTATTATCTGTTTGTTAAATTCAAATATGGGATCTGAAGCTTTGTGTAGGTGGCGAGGAATTTTTTTAAGATCGGTATCGAGCCCAATGCAGAGAAAAGATTTTTTCTTTTTAATATTTTGATATAATTCAGAGCGTGTCATTAGTAAATTTAGTATTATGCAAAGATTAAATTTTTAGCCACTAATTGCACTAATTAACACGAATTTATTTGTGGCTTTATGCCGTTGATTCTTTCTTTACAAATTGGTACTACACAAAATCCTAAATTCTTAGCCGCAAATTTCACTAATTAATACGAAATAATTAGTGAAAATTAGTGTAATTCGTGGCGTTATGTAGTTGACCCTTCTTTCATTCGCTCAGCATTCTCTGCAAGCTGAAGTGCATCAATCATTTCCTGAATTTCTCCTCCTACAAACGTGGGTAAATTATGAAAGCTTAATCCTATACGATGATCTGTCACTCTGCTTTGAGCATAGTTGTAGGTACGAATTTTAGCAGAGCGGTCACCGGTAGAAACCATGGTTTTTCTCTTCTTTGCAATTTCGCTCATGTGTTTATTGTATTCTATCTCATACAATTTAGTGCGAAGAATTTCCATGGCACGTTCTCGGTTATCTACCTGCGAGCGTGTTTCCTGACAGGTAATAACTATTCCCGATGGTTTGTGCGTTAACTGAACTTTCGTTTCTACTTTATTTACGTTTTGTCCACCTGCACCACTGGAGCGAGATGTTTGAACGGAAAGATCAGCAGGATTTATTTGTACATCCACTTCTTCTGCCTCTGGCAAAACAACCACGGTTGCTGCCGAAGTGTGCACTCTCCCTTGCTGTTCAGTAGCAGGAACACGTTGCACGCGGTGCACGCCACTTTCAAATTTTAAGGTGCCATACGCATTTTCGCCCGTAATTTTTGCTATAATTTCTTTAAAGCCACCCATGGTGCCTTCGGATAGGTCGACCGTTTCAAATTTTAATTTCTTTTTTTCGCAAAAGCGCATATACATCCTGTATAAGTCGCCAGCAAAAATACTTGCTTCATCGCCTCCTGTGCCTGCACGAATTTCAAGCACACAATTTTTCGCATCTTCTGGATCTTTTGGAATGAGCAGCTGTCGGATCTCATCTTCCAAACTTTCTTTTTTAGGTGTCAACTCGTCAATCTCAGCTTTAGCCATAGAAAGTAAATCGGAATCCTTTTCGGTTTTTAAGATAGCTTTGGAACTATCAATATCATCAATAATTTTTTTGTATTTGTAATAAGCCTCAACTACTCCTTTTAAATCTTTATACTCTCTGTTGAGTTTAGTAAACAGGCGCATGTCCGCCAATGTTTTAGGGTCGGAGAGGAGCCTTTCTACTTCTTCGTAGCGATTATTTACAGATGCGAGTTTACTTAACATAAATAGTTCTTCGTTAAAACGAAATTAAGGGAAAATTATGATTGTGCTAATAATTAAATTGACCGTGAGCGCTGGAAATAGTCAAGCTGCTTTTTTTAGCCTTGGATTTTTCTACCCTACCTATTACCTGAGCATCTACGCCAAAGGACTTTGATATGGAAATAATTTTTTCGGCAGTTTTCTTGTCTGTATATATTTCCATGCGATGTCCCATGTTGAACACCTGATACATTTCTTTCCAATCAGTTTTAGATTCTTGTTGTATAAGTCTAAACAGCGGAGGCGTTTCAAATAAATTATCTTTTACAATGTGTACGCCATTTACAAATTTTAGCACTTTGGTTTGCCCTCCACCGGAGCAGTGAATAATGCCAGAGATATTTTTTCGATGTTTATCTAAAATCTTTTTAATAATGGGCGCATACGTTCTGGTAGGGGATAAAACTAATTTTCCGGCATCTACTCCCTTAACTTCTGTAGCATCAGTTAGTTTTTTTGAACCTGAATAAACCACTTCAACAGGAATAGCTCCATCAAAGCTTTCGGGATATTTTTGGGCATACACTTTTGAAAACACATCGTGTCGAGCGGATGTTAATCCATTGCTCCCCATACCGCCATTATATTCTTTTTCATATTTAGCCTTTCCAAAAGACGCCAACCCTACAATTACATTTCCTGCTTTAATTTTTTCATCAACTACCTCTTTCTTTTTCATTCTACAAATTACCGTAGAATCTACAATAATTGTTTTTACAATATCGCCCACATCAGCAGTTTCTCCGCCTGTTGAATTTATTTTTATTCCGTGAGCGCGCATAGTTTTCAAAAAATCTTCTACGCCATCAATAAGTGCTGTTATTACTTCTCCAGGCACAAGGTTTTTATTTCTTCCTATGGTTGTAGAGATGAGTATGTTATCTACTGCGCCTACGCAAAGCAAATCATCAATATTCATAACGAGTGCATCTTGAGCAATTCCTTTCCAAACCGATAGATCACCCGTTTCTTTCCAGTACAAATAAGCGAGGGATGATTTCGTACCTGCCCCATCGGCATGCATAACAATACAATGTGATTTGCTGTTCGCTAAATGATCAGGAACAATTTTGCAAAATGCATTTTTTAAAAGTCCTTTGTCTAATTTCTTAATGGCGTTGTGAACATCTTCTTTAGAAGCTGAAACGCCACGCAAGTTATATCTTGATGCGCTACTCATAGATTAGTACTAAAAAAAATATCCCGACAAATTTATCGGGATATTTTGAATATGCTATGTGTTATTTATTAATCTTCTTTTGGTGGCTCTACAACTTCTCCGCCTTCAGAGGTGCTTTCAGTAACTTTGATTTCAGGAGCAACTTTTGGGCCGTCAGAAGTACCAGTTTTTGCAACATAATCTTTTCTTAAGATTCTGAATACAACACGTCTGTTCATCTGCATCACAAACTCGTAATCATCTTTATTCTTTTTTGCAGGGAAGTTAGTATCAATCCATTTTTCGCTTAGTACGGTTCCTTTAGGGATTAACTTACCGCTTGGCGTAGTAACATCATTGTCAAGTACAAGTGGTTTGCTTTCACCATAACCTGCAGGAACAATTCGATCTGGGTCAATATTACGTTTAGTAATTAAGTACTCCACGCAAGTTTTAGCACGATTGTATGACAGCTTTTGGTTATAATCTGCAGGTGAACGATAATCTGTGTGCGCTGAAAGTTCGATTGTAATCTGAGGACTTTCAGTCATTACGTTTACAAGGTACTCAAGCGAGTCTTTAGGGTTAGAAACGTGCTCAAGGTCGTATTTGTTCAAATTAAAGAGTACCAACGGTACACGCATGTTGATGATAATCTTTTTCAGTTCAAAGTCTTGACGGAAGTTTGTAGATTCCTTTAAATCCACGGTAGTTATTTTTGCTTTAGGATTTCCAAGTAACCCATCAGGGAACTCAGGAGTTTTAACATCTAATGCTGATGCGCTAACCACATAGGATGTTTTAGCATTGATGTATCGAGACTGTCCGTTTGCTTCATACTTATAATATCCTTTGCTATCAGACTTAATTTCGAAAGAAGTATTATCCGAGCCAACTAACTTTACAGTTGCTCCTGGAACAGGAAGTTTAGATTCTTTTTCAGTAACAAAACCTTCTAACATATAAAGTAGTGGTGGAAGAATGAATGAGTAGATATCGTCACCACCTTTTCCGCCAGCTCTATTAGAGGTAAAGTACCCTCTTTCGTGATCGGTTTCAAATACGATTGAAAAATCATCACCTGCAGAGTTGATTGGGTACTGTAAGTTGGTAGGCTTTTCCCATTTGTTTATACCTGCAAAAGTAGCTTTGAACATATCGAATCCGCCCATTCCCAAATGTCCTTTAGATGCAAAATATAAAGTTCCATCGTAGTGTAAGAAAGGAAAGGCTTCGTCCTCAGTAGTATTAATGTTAGGACCTAAGTTTACTGGCTTACCCCACGATTTTTTCTTTTTATCCCATAAAGAGTAATAAAGGTCTAGTCCACCGTATCCGGGATCAAGGCTATCTTGTAAGTCAGAAGCAAATATTAATACAGACTCATCTTTGTTTAAAGCAGGATGACCGTAGTTAAAGGAATCAATTACAAACGGAAGCAAAGTAGGTTCTTCCCAAGCACGTCCTCTTTTTAGTGTCCCGTAAAGCTGACACTTAGGATTTTTCTTCTTTACAACACCGCACTTAGTAAAGTACATGTTGCTACCTTTTTCATCTAATACGCAAGCGGCTTCATTTTCTTTTGTGCTCATTGGAGCTGCTAGTGGAGTAGGAGTGCTCCATTTTCCGTTTTTGTCAATTTGCGTTTCAAAAATATCAGCAAATAACTGACCTACGTTACCGTCCATATCCCCTGTAGCTCCTTTGCGAGTAGATGAAAATAATAACGTTGTGTATTTTCTTCTTTCTAAATACATTGGGCAATAATCCCATTCCTTTGTATTTATCTGAACCATGTTCTCAACTACATAGCGAGTAGGATTATCTTTCCATTTCTGGGATAATTCGCAAGACTTGACACCATCTTCTCCTCTTTTGTCGGAAGGAACTTCTTTTCTGTATTTTTCATATTCAGCTAACGCTTCAGGATATTTTTCCTGTTGCTTTTTCATATCAGCTAAATAAAGCAGGGCAAGTGCTTTTTTAGGGGCTTTTGCTTTAATTGCTTTTTCGTAGTTAAGCTCTGCTTGTTTTACATCATTAATAAGTCTGTAGCACTCAGCTATTTTCCAAAGAATTTCTGGTTTTAAATTTTTGTTTGCTTTGCGGTAAGCAGCTTTATATAAGTCAACTGCAGCAAAATATTCAAATGTTGCAAATTTTCTTTCTGCTTCTTTGTAGAAGTTCTTTTGAGCAAAAGAGTTTCCAACAATTAGTAGACAAACAATCAAACTTAGGCTTTTGTACATTTTCATCGCTTAGGTATTTATATCCCCATTTCAATAACTGGGGCTAGGTTTTTTAAAATTAGGTTGCTAAAGTAAAATTTTTCTATATAAGGGCAATTTTAGTCGGCAAATATATCCATAATTATCTAATAAACAGCCCTTTTATAAGATTTCAAAGGAAAAAAATCCCGTGCAGTTAAAAACTGCACGGGATTAAACTTATTAACGATAAATTGTTACTAATCAACTCAGTAACAAAGGGGTAGGTTATCGAGTAAAGAGCATTTCGCGGTACTTTGGTAAGGTCCAAAGCTCATCATCCATCACAAATTCAAGTTTATCGGCATGATACCGAATCTCATCGAAATAAGGTTTAACGTGCTGGCTATATGCCGAAGCTTTTTCTTGCATGTCGGTAAGTTGATTTGCCTTTTTACGTGCTTCGATCATTTTGTAAACATTATCCTGAATGGCCGAAATATACTTTGATACCTTTTTGATTGTTTCCAACTGTGGTCCGGCAATCGACTGTAAATCGTTTGAAGAAGAAGCTTGCTTGCCGCCAGCATCGTCAAAATCGGCTCCGGCCAACACAGCTTTCTTGGATGATTTAACTTTACTTTCCGAAAGTAGTCCCGCCATTTGCTGCAGTCCTTTAACATTTTCAATTAACCTGCTTTGATACGTAATGGCTGATGGAATAATGGAGCCCATCGCTATTTCGCCAATCATGCGAGATTCAATCTGAATCTTTTTCATGTAGGTCTCAAGTTGAATTTCGTAACGTGCATGTTGTTCGCGTTCAGTCATAATGTTGTTATCCTCAAATAGTTTAACAACCTCTTTGCGGGTAAACACTTTTAAAGCCTCTGGAGTAGACTTCATGTTGCTTAGCCCGCGCTTTTTTGCTTCTTGCACCCATTCTTCACCGTATCCGTTTCCTTCAAAAAGAATTTTTTTAGTTGAAGAAATATAATCACGTAACACCTGGAAAATCGCCTCGTCTTTCTCTATTCCTTTATCTATTTTTCCGTCAACATCCTTTTTGAATTTAATAAGCTGATCGGCCATAATGGTATTTACTACAGTCATGGCAGCTGCGCAGTTTGCCGAAGAGCCTACTGCGCGAAACTCAAATTTATTTCCTGTAAATGCAAATGGAGAGGTTCTATTACGATCGGTGTTGTCAAGTAATATTTCTGGAATCTTTCCAATGTTTAATTTAAGATCTGTTTTTTCTTCTGGAGTCATTTTGCCTGACTTCACTTTCTTCTCAATCTCTGCCATTACTTTTGTAAGCTGACTGCCAATGAAAATAGATACTATGGCAGGAGGAGCTTCGTTAGCGCCCAGTCGGTGTTCGTTCCCTGCCGATGCAATTACAGCGCGCATCAAATCTGCATTATCGTGTACAGCTTTAATGGTGTTAATGAAAAAAGCCAAAAACATCATGTTGGTTTTCGGAGTTTTCCCAGGTCCTAATAAATTTTTTCCAGTGTTAGTGCTTAAGCTCCAGTTGTTATGTTTTCCGGAACCGTTTACTCCGGCAAAAGGTTTTTCGTGAAGTAAAATACGGAAGTTATGTCTGCGAGCTACTTTCTCCATGATGTCCATCAACAAAGAATTATGATCCACAGCAAGATTAGCTTCTTCAAAAACTGGAGCAAGCTCAAACTGGTTGGGAGCAACTTCGTTGTGGCGGGTTTTAACAGGGATACCTAATTTATAGCATTCAATTTCTAATTCACGGATGTAAGAAAGAACTCTTTCGGGTATTGAGCCAAAATAATGATCTTCTAGTTGTTGTCCTTTTGCACTGGAGTGACCAAACAACGCGCGGCCCGTAAACGCAATATCAGGGCGAGCATTATAAAATGCAGTATCTATTAAAAAATATTCCTGTTCCCATCCTAATGTTGCTGTAACTTTTGTTACGTTTTTGTCGAAGTACTGACAAACATCTACTGCTGCTTTATCAATAGCGCCTAATGCTTTTAGCAAAGGAGTTTTATAATCCAAAGCCTCACCAGTATAGGAAACAAAAATGGTAGGAATGCAAAGTGTTTGTCCGATTATAAATGCTGGAGAAGTAGGATCCCATGCTGTATATCCGCGCGCTTCAAACGTGCTACGAATACCACCGTTAGGAAACGAGGAAGCATCGGGTTCTTGCTGTACAAGTTGATCTCCATCAAAACGCTCCAATGCTTTTCCGTCTTCAATATTTTGTGCGAAGGCATCGTGCTTCTCAGCTGTTGTGCCTGTTAAAGGTTGAAACCAGTGTGTGTAATGTGTAACTCCTTTGCTCATAGCCCATGCTTTCATGCTGGATGCTACATCATCGGCAACGTTGCGGTCAAGCTTTGTGCTTTGTTCAATGGCAGAAAGCACACTTTTATATGCTTCGTGCGACAACCATTTTTTCATGGTTTCTTTATTGAAAACATTTTCTCCGTAAAATTCAGATACAGTTGCTTTTGGTAAATCTACCTGAACGGGCTTTCTGTTTAATACTTCTTCGAGAGCTCTGAAACGTTGAATGGCCATGGCTTTATATGTTTTTAGTAATTAATATGAATTTTATTGCCCGAAGGTACTAAAAATAGGGGGGTGTAAGTAATAAAAACACAACTTTTATTAACTAACCCCCATGTTTTTTTAATAATATGTCTGAAAACCCAATTTTTTATAAAAACATCATACATAATATTGTTTATTTACTTTGTACAGGCATTTCCAGACCTATTTCAATTCAAAATCATTTAAAGATATTTTTTATGGCGCGTCCCTGCAGATTGGGCTTTCCACTGCAATCTGCGGTTGCGAAATCAGATTGCTTCGCAAAGCCTCACAATAATGCAACCGCAGGATTTTCACTTCAATCCCTCGCGCAAATGCGCAGTCCTTTAAATAATTATGAAAACTAAAATTGGAAAAAAGAAAAATTATTGCGAAAGCTCCTCCCACTTGTTCATTTCTTCTTCGAGTTGCGGTTTGAGCCTTTCCTAACTAAAGATTTTATTCATACAGCACTACCACTGCAGAATCTTTATCAAGTTCAATATAAAAAACTCTTTGGAATAATTTCCCTTCAGCATTTCCAAATGATTTTCGAATGCTTTAATGAGATCGTTGTTTGAAGTATTTCCAAGAGTTACCCGTATGGGTTTTCGGGGTGTTTTCTGAATTAGAAAACTGTCTCTGAAATCGCTGTCTTTTGTTATAAGTATAAAATCACTCTCATCAGCATACCGACTAATGTCGGCATCTTTCGTATTCCATTTTTGCAGAATAGTATTTACATGAATGGCGTCAATGCCTTTGTCGAGGAAAAAATTGACTAAGCCGTAGGGAATATGTACATCGCACAAAACCTTCATCAGGCAACATCTTTTAGTGCCCTGCCTGAGGATAAAAGTTTCGCATAGTTAAGCGCTGCAAGAATATCATCTTTTTCAAGTTCCGGATGGTCTTTCATTATCTCTTCGCTTGACATTCCCGATGCAAGCAAATCAAGTAATACCTCAACTGGCCAACGCATGCCACGGATACAGGGTTTGCCATGGCAAATTGACGGATCAATGGTTATTCTTTCAACGTGTTGCATACTACCACAAAGATAATTATTTTTTGTTGGATTCAGGTCTTTTAGACTTATAAGTCGTCACGCCTGCGAAAGCTCCTCCCACTTTTTCATTTCTTCTTCGAGTTGCTGCTTAAGCTTTTCGTAGTTTGAAAAAGTATCTTTATTATTTACTATCTCGTTGTAGGTATCGGGATTGGCAAGTTTATCGTCAACGATTTTAATTTCTGCTTCGAGCTTCGCAATTTTCTTTTCTTGTTTAGAAATTAGATTCTGCATTTCTCGTTGAGCTTTGTCGTTCTGCTTTTTTTCCTGACCATTTTCTTTTTGCTGTTCAGCTTTAGGTTCAGGATTTTCTGTTTTAACTTCCAGTTCAATCTGTCGGAAGGAGCCTACTTTTCTATCTCTCAAATATTCATTGATATCGCCAATGTGTTGTTTTACATTGCCGCTTCTAAATTCAAAAACCCGATTGGTGAGTCCTTGCAGAAAATCCCTATCGTGCGAAACTAAAATTAACGTGCCGTCATATTGCTGCAAAGCAGTTTTTAAAACATCTTTAGAGCGCATATCCAAATGGTTGGTAGGTTCATCCAACACCAACAAACTATGTGGCTGGAGCAGAAGCTTACACATGGCAAGTCTTCCTTTCTCTCCACCACTTAATACTTTTACCTTTTTATGTACATCATCGCCAGAAAATAAAAATGAACCTAGTATAGCACGAACATTTTTTCTGCTTTCACCAGTAGCAGATTCATCAATAGTTTCTAAAACTGTTTTTTCGCCATTTAAAATTTCTGCTTGGTTTTGTGCGTAGTAACCAATATCTACCGAATCGCCCACTTTCAGCATTCCATCAAATTCTTCTTCTCCAACAATTAGTTTACTCATGGTAGATTTTCCTTCTCCGTTTCTTCCCACAAACGCTACGCGGTCTCCACGTTCAATGCGAAAATCTACGTTAGAAAAAATTACATTATTATCGTACTGCTTCTTTACTTTTTCGGCAGTAACAACCATTCTGCTGGAGCGTGGGGCAGGAGGGAACTTAAACTTTAAACTGGTGGTGTCTTCCTCATCCACTTCCACCACTTCGAGCTTATCTAATTTTTTTATTAAGGATTGAGCAAAGGCAGCCTTATCTTTTTTAGCTCTAAACTTATTGATGAGCACTTTTGTTTTGTCAATATATTTTTGCTGATTTTTAGCAGCAGAAATTTGCGACTCCTTTCGTTCTTTTCGAAGTGTTAAGTATTTAGAGTAGTTGGATTTATAATCGTAAATCCTCCCCATGGTAATTTCGATGGTGCGGTTGGTGATGTTATCTAAAAAAGCTTTATCGTGCGAAACCATTAAAATAGCACCGAAATAATTTTTCAAAAAATCTTCCAGCCATTGAATAGATTCAATATCTAGGTGGTTGGTAGGCTCATCCAGCAGCAACAAATCGGGTTTGCGCAACAATAGTTTTGCTAGCTCTACGCGCATGCGCCAGCCACCGCTAAACTCATCGGTCATTCTGTTAAAATCTGTTCGTTCAAAGCCAAGGCCCAGTAAAGTAGATTCAATATCAGCATGTAGTGAATAACCACCAAGGTGATTCATGCGCTCGCTGAATTCGTGCAAATCGTGAATCAATTGCATGTACTCCTCTGATTCGTAATCGGTACGTGTTGCAATTTGCTCATTGATGTGGGCAATTTTTTTCTCTAACGCTTGTACTTCCGAAAAAGCAGAGGCTGTTTCATCAAAAATAGTTTTCCCTGGTTGGTGGGTCATGTCCTGTGGCAAATACCCAATGGTGCAGGTATTTGGTTTGGTTACCTCTCCTAAATCTGCAGTTTGTTCTCCTGCAATAATTTTTAGCATGGTGGATTTTCCGGCACCGTTTCTTCCTGCTAATCCAATGCGATCTTGCTTGTTTATCAGAAAAGATATTTCTTCAAACAAGGTGCGACCACCAAAATGGACAGATATTTCGTTTATTGATACCATAAAAAAGAGCGCCTGCCCGTACGTAACATTCGGTACGGGCGGGCAAAGATAATTTAATAGAGGAGATAGAAATCAATACGCCATAGCAAATACTACTCTTTGTGCAGAAGGATTTCCAGATAGAATACATTTTCCTTCTTCTTTTTTACTTTCCAGCGGAATGCCCGCCTGCGGCATGGGCAAGCAACGTATGGTTGCCTTGGTTTCTTCTTTAATTTTTTCTTCAGTTTCGGAAGTGCCATCCCAATGTGCGTAAACAAACCCGCCTTTTGCAATTGCCTTTTTAAAATCTTCGTAGGTGTCAACGCTATGTGTATTTTCTTTTCTGAAGTTTAAGGCTTTGTTATATAAGTTATCCTGAATTTCTTTCATCAGCGATTCTACTTTTGCAACTACTTCCGATTGTTTAATAATTTCTTTGGTCTTTAAATCTCTGCGAGCCAGTTCCACTGTTTCGTTTTGCATATCGCGAGGGCCAATGGCAATTCGTACCGGAACGCCTTTGAATTCATACTCGGCAAATTTCCAACCCGGAGAGCGGTTGTCGTTATCATCAAACTTCACAGAAATGCCTTTAGATTCCAATTCTTTTTTTATTTGATTTACTTTTTCAGATATCATTTTCAACTCCTCTTCTTTTTTGTAGATAGGAATAATAACTACTTGAATGGGAGCTAGCATGGGAGGAAGCACCAAGCCTTCATCGTCCGAATGTGCCATAACTAATGCGCCCATCAATCTAGTTGATACGCCCCAGGAAGTTGCCCAAACATAATCCAACTTTCCTTCTTTGCTAGAAAACTTTACGTCAAAAGCTTTCGCAAAATTCTGTCCTAAAAAATGCGAAGTGCCAGCCTGCAATGCTTTTCCATCCTGCATCAAAGCTTCGATGCAATAGGTTTCCAGCGCTCCGGCAAATCGTTCGTTCGGAGTTTTTACGCCTTGTAAAACGGGAAGCGCCATAAAATTTTCTACAAAGAATGAATAAACTCCTAACATTTTTTCTGCTTCTGTTATTGCTTCTTCTTTGGTGGCATGTGCTGTATGACCTTCTTGCCATAAAAATTCTGCTGTGCGTAAAAATAATCGCGTACGCATTTCCCATCGCACTACGTTAGCCCATTGGTTTATCAGTAACGGCAAATCTCTATACGATTGTATCCAGCCTTTGTATGTATTCCAAATGATTGCTTCAGAAGTGGGTCTAACAATTAATTCTTCTTCTAGTTTCGCATCTTTGTCAACTATTAACTTTCCTTTATTGTCGGGATCTGTTTTTAATCGGTAGTGTGTAACCACAGCACATTCTTTTGCAAATCCTTCGGCATGACCTTCTTCTTTTTCCAAAAAACTTTTAGGAACAAATAATGGGAAGTATGCATTTACGTGGCCGGTGTCTTTAAACATTTTATCGAGTGCGGCTTGCATCTTTTCCCAAATAGCATATCCATAAGGTTTAATAACCATGCATCCTCTAACTGATGAGTGTTCTGCTAAATCAGCTTTGGTAACAATTTGATTGTACCATTCCGAGTAATTTTCACTTCTTTTTGGTAAGTCTTTTGCCATACATTAAATCGTTAACTTGCTAGTGGGTACGAATGTACTAATAAGAGCCAAATCCCTTCATTTTTCGTATTTTTAGTAATATTTAGCATTTTGAGGTTTCTTGGTATGATGTTTGTAAATCTATATATATCAGAGCACAACAAATAGAATTAGAAAATTGAAAAAAGAATAAAATGAATCACGAATTAAATATAAAGGTCATGAAAACACTAACTTTTTTATCAGCAGCAGTTCTTTTGCTTAGTGCATGTTCTGCCACTCAACAAACCACAGGTACCTATAACGATGATGATGTGTATGCATCTTCAAAAGATAAGCCAGTAAAGCCAGTTCGTACAGTAACTGAAAATAGTTTTATTGAAGAGCCTACTCCATCAGGAAACCAACAAACTCCAAACAGCACAGCGGTAGAGCAGGATGAACGTGGTAATACCTACATCACTAATAAATATTACGATAGTGATTTTAATTACGATGATTATTATGATTACGAATATTCAGTCCGCCTTAGAAGATTTTATCGCCCAGTAATAGGTTATGGTTATTACGATAACTACTATACTAACTCATATTGGTATAGTAATCAACCTGCGCACTGGGGCTTAAGCGTATACCTTGGATATCCTTGGTGGGGACCAAGCTATTATTCTTACAGCTACTTTCCGCAATCATATTATTATTCTGGATGGGGTAATGGATGGGGTTGGGGAGGTTCTGGATGGAATAATGGATGGGGC
>CAYZTB010000026.1:0-39762 GCA_964481195.1 uncultured Bacteroidia bacterium
CGGCTTGAAAAACTATTTTCTTAACCAGTTACTCCCCAACTTTTAGTCTTGACCCATATTCTCACCTAAACTATGAGCTGTGAAGGTTTTAAAGTCGCAAGTTTCTTTCAATGGCGTTAGACTATGTCACAAATATAATTGAAAATATAATATAAATAAAAGTAAAAAACAATTAGCGGGCTTTTCTCCGCTCCCAATAGCGCTCATTACTTTTTTCTGGCTCTTGATTCCAATAAGCTATTGAAACGGGAGCTCCATCTTGCTTTCTTAATGATCTTTCATAAACAGCTAACATAGTATGGAATGAAATATCTGAAACCCCTACCGTGAATGTATTAGGCGCAACAGGAGGTGGGGGCGCAGGCGGTGGGGGCGGAACTGGTAGCGCAACTCCATCAGGCCCTATAACAGGCGCAGGTGGTTTTGGTGCAGGCTTTGCAGGAGGAGCAGGTGTTTGAGCCACTACAACTGAATATCCATTGCCTTCAAGTAGGTGTTTTAAAAACTCAACACGCTCCGGATTAACATCTTTCTCCACAATGGAACATCTTGCCCCATTTAGTTCTTCTACTTTATGTGCTTCACTAGCTAAACGATTCATAATACAATAGTAAGTGAGTATATGTATTCAAATATGGCGCTGAGAAAGCCTGTAGCAATAATACCAGCTACACAAATTACTAAAACAATTTTAGAGGCATTGTCGCTAATAAAATGCTCTATTGGATAACCGCTTTTATCTACAAACATAGCCTTTGCAATTTTCAAATAATAGTACAAAGAAACAATCATGTTAAGTGATGCTACAATCAGCAAGGTAATAAGTCCTGCCGATGCACCTGAGCTCAATAAGAATAGTTTACCAAAGAATCCTGCTGTTGGTGGAATCCCTGCTAGTGAAAAGACAGCTAACAAAAGAGCAATACTTAACAGCGGGTTAGTTTTATAAAGTCCTTTATAATCATCAATATCTTCTTTCCCTGTTCGATTTGTAATTAATGCAATTACTGTAAAAGCGCCAATGTTTGAAAAAATATAAATAAGTATAAAATAAAGTACAGAAGCAGTAGATTGAGCAGAGGCTGCCGCAACACCAATTAAAATATACCCAGCCTGTGTGATGGACGAAAATGCGAAGAATCGTTTGATGTTTGTCTGACGAATTGCAAATAGATTTCCAATGGTCATAGTAATTCCTGATAACAAAACTAACAAAGGAGTCCAGGAATCATAGGCAATTGGGAATACTTTAGTCAGAACAGTTATTAGGATAAATACCGAAGCAGCTTTTGACACAACCGATAAAAATGCGGTTACAGAAACAGGGGCTCCTTCGTAAACATCGGCCGTCCACAGATGAAAAGGAACTAAAGAAATTTTAAAAGCAAACCCTGAAAAAATAAACACCAATGCCATAAGCTGAAGCGAAGATCCTGTAAATGCTTCACGAATCTCTATAAAATCCAATGAGCCTGTTGTTCCATAAAGTATTGAAAGGCCAAAAAGTAAAATAGCAGAAGAGAATGCTGACAATAATATCATCTTTCCAGCACCTTCCGAAGAGCGGATTCTTCCAAAATCAAAAGCTACCAACGTTGCAAGTGGGATGGTAGCCATTTCGAGACCTAAAAAGAACATTAAAAAATTTCCTGCTGAAATTAAAAAGAACATTCCCAAAAGAACAGAAAGCAGAATTATGCAAAACTCTAAATAGTTTTCTTGTTCTTTTAACCAGCTATGCGCTTGAAGAAAAATTAAAAGCGTTGCAAAGCTTATTATACACTTTTCTAAAGAGCGTAATGGATCTACCACAAACATTCCACCAAATGCATCTCCCTCTCCAGTAATGAAATAAGCGCCTAACAATGCAAGCATGGATAGGACTACAAAACCTAGCGATGTTGCCGGTTTAAGTCCATCCGAAAAGATTTTCATCAATAACAATACTACAATTGCCAATAAAGCAATCATTTCAAAGCGCATCAATACTATGTAATCTATAAAGCTCATTCTATTTTATTATACTTCCAAATAATACTTCTGTAGTATTTGAGATCATGTTTGACAGCCACAAGGGCATGGTTCCCATAATGATTATTGATAATACTAATATGCCTGCAGCCATTTTTTCATTCCAAGTAGCGTCAGGTAAATTTTCAAATTTCGCATTCTTAATTGGGCCCCACAAGGTAATTCCAACTCCACGTAATATGTAAACTGCTGTTACTACGATTGACATAGTTGCCAAGATGGTAGCCGTGCGATGAAAAAGATCGGGCACCTGCCATGCTCCCACAAATACAGTCATTTCCGCTACGAAACCAGAAAAACCTGGAAGTCCGAGAGAGGTAAGTCCGGCTATTATAAATACGGAACTTAGGAAAGGCATCACTTTCATAAGTCCTCCCATCTCATCGCCCATGCGAGTATGCGTGCGTTGGTAAATCATTCCAATTACCGCGAAGAACAGGGCTGTCATCACCCCATGAGAAACCATTTGCAATACTGCTCCGACCATCGCAGTTTTAGTTAACATACCTATACCAAGCAATACAAACCCACAATGACTAACCGATGAATAAGCGTTCATTAGTTTTATATCGCGCTGACGAAGCGTAACAAAAGCTCCGTAAAAAATTCCTATGCAGGCTAACACAATGATGTAAGTTGAATATTCTTTTGCAGCAACAGGTAACAACCAAGTTGCAACACGCAAACATCCGTAGCCACCTAATTTCATGGAGATACCTGCTAGGAACATAGATGCCGCTGTGGGTGCTGAAGAGTGACCATCGGGTGCCCAAGTATGAAATGGGAACATGGCGCTAAGCACTCCAAAGCCTACAAATAAGAAAGGAAAAGCAAACAGTTGCTTCTCTGGAGATAAACCAAGCTTAGCAATTGCTTGCATATCAAATGTGGGGCTGCCCGCAAGTACTGAATAATAATAAAGTACCAGTATTCCAATTAAGACCAAAGCAGAACCTCCCATCAACATCAACGAAAGTTTCATAGCCGAATATTCTTTTCTACCACTACCCCAGTTTGCTATTAAAAGATATTTAGGAATCACAGAAAGTTCAAAGAAAAAGAATTGTGTAAAAAGATCGATGGAAATAAAAAATCCAAATGCGCCCGATGCAAGCATCACTAATAAAAAGAAAAACTCTTTGGGTTTATTTTCTATGTTCCAAGAAACTAAAACTCCGGCCACCAATACAACGGATGTAAGTAAAATCATTGCCATCGATATTCCATCAATGCCAATGTGATAATTGATGTTCCACTGAGCAAACCACACATGCGTTTCTTCAAAAGCCAATACTGATTTATCAGTTAAACTCATGTAGGCAAACAAAAGAAATACTGATAGTGCTAATTGAAGTATTGCTCCTCCCAAAGCCACCACTCTAGCCATTTTCCCATCCACAAACAAAATACCTATCAAGGTTAGTATGGGAATAAGTATGAGTAACGATAAATTCATTTTTCTAAAAAAATATTACAAACAACAACATTAATAAAGTTCCTATAAACGACCATAAAACATAATCTGCCACTTTACCAGATTGAAATGACCTTATTCCTTCGGAAGTATTCTCGGTTACGTTAGAAATTAAATTCATCATTCCATCTACAATATTTTTATCAATCCAAGCAGCTGGGGTTGCAATAAAGTTGAAAATTATTTTTTTCGTAAAAAATAAATACAGTTCATCTATATAAAACTTACGGTATGCAGATTGGTACAATCGACCCATAAATTCAGAAATGCGTTGTGGCTTGTCGTTTTGTTTTCCGTACAAGAAAATTGCAAGGACAATGCCTACCACACCTGCAAAAACGGCAATAGCTGCTTCTTTGATATGCAGCTCGCTATGAAATGCATAACCATCGGCAGAAACGTACATACTGAAAGGAATAAACCCGATAACCAATGTTGCGGCTGCTAATATCAAAAGAGGAAGCTTCATCGTCATAGGTGCTTCTCCGTGATGATCATCATCGTGCGAATGTTCTACATAAGGTTTGTTCCAGAAAATACTTAGGTAAAGTCGGAACATATAAAATGCTGTTAAGCAAGCAGTAAACAGTCCAACAAAATAAATTCCCATGTTATGGTTGTATGCAGCAGTAAGAATTTCTTCTTTACTAAAGAATCCAGATAAAGGAGGAACACCCGAGATTGCCAAACAAGCAATTAAAAATACGGCATTAGTAATTGGCATTTTCTTCCTAAGTCCGCCCATATCGCCCATTTCG
This sequence comes from uncultured Bacteroidia bacterium, assembly GCA_964481195.1. Taxonomy (GTDB): domain Bacteria; phylum Bacteroidota; class Bacteroidia; order Palsa-948; family Palsa-948; genus Palsa-948. The sequence continues at coordinate 4,264 of CAYZTB010000026.1, forward strand.
TTGGAGTGCACATGGTGAATAACTGCACCCGCACCCAAAAACAACAATGCTTTAAACATAGCATGTGTAAATAAATGAAACATGGATGCAGTAAATCCTAGTCCATCACTACCCCAGAATCCAGAAACGCCAAGCGCAAACATCATGTATCCAATTTGCGACATGGTTGAATAAGCAAGTACTCGTTTGATATCTGTTTGAGTACAGGCGATGATTGCAGCAAATATTGCAGAGAATGCACCTACATACATTACTACATCCAGCGCAGCAGGAATTTGTGAAAAGACAGGGAATAATCTTGCCACCAAAAACACACCAGCAACAACCATTGTTGCAGCATGTATTAAGGCAGAAACTGGCGTGGGTCCTTCCATGGCATCCGGAAGCCAAACATGAAGCGGGAACATAGCAGACTTGCCGGCACCACCTATAAAGATTAAACATAGCGCCCAAGTTAATGCAGAAGCACCCATGAACGAGGCTGCATTTGCTGCAAGAAAAATTGAACCATGATAATCCGTCATGCGCTGAATGATAGTTTGAAAATCAAGCGACTCACTGTAAAATGAAAGAATTAATATACCGGCTAAAAAACCAAGATCAGCAAAACGTGTAACTATAAATGCTTTTTTAGCTGCAGCAACTGCCGATGGTTTAGAAAAATAAAATCCTACCAATAAAAATGAGGATACTCCCACTAGCTCCCAGAACATATACATCTGAAAAATATTTGTTGCAACTACAAGGCCTAACATTGAAAAACTAAAAAGTGACAAGAATGAATAATACGTTGCATAACGTTCCTCCCCATGCATGTAGCCAATACTGTATAAATGAACCATGAATGATACGGTTGTAACTACCACTAACATCATGACAGAAATGGGGTCCAACATGATTCCAATATCTATAGAAAGACTTGGAGTAAACTGCAACCAAGTTTGCTTAAATGCTATCACCGCAGGGAAAACTCCATCTACTCTGCCAACAACAACAAAATATTGGTAAGCCGCAAAATAAGATAGCATAGCAGCCGATAACATTCCCGCTGTTCCCAATATACCTGAAAAAGATTGGAAGCGTTTTCCAAATAATCCGGTGATTAAAAAAACCACCAATGGGATTAGCAATACCAGCCCTATGTATGAATAATTCTGCATCATCCTCTTAAAGTATCAGCAACATCCGAATCAATGGATTTGAACTTGCGGTATAAATTTATAATGATTGAAATTGCCACAGCAGCTTCGGCAGCTGCGATGACAATAATAAATATGGTAAAAAATAGTCCGTCTCCTTTATGAGGAAATAAGTATTTATTAAAAGCTACAAAATTTATGTTTACGGCATTCAACATAAGCTCCACAGCCATTAACATCGTAATCATATTCCTACGAGTTAAAAAGCCATAAACTCCTATAAAGAATAGACCAAAACTAACAATCAGTATTTGAGATAAACTAATATCAGGCATTCTTTTTTGTTTTTAATGCTACTGCAATACTTCCAATTAATGCTGCTAATAAGAGTACACTTACTACTTCAAATGGCAATACAAATCCTCCGTCTCCATAGTTTAACATCTGCCTTCCTATGTAAGCTACAGAAAGATCTACAGGCAAATGATCGGTAGATTCAAATTGATTCATTATAACCAACGAAAAGGTAAATGCAAATCCCATTAAGCAAAGTAAAAATGTAAGTAAAGTTCGATGCCATGACATAGCAGGCAGATCCAAATCAACTTTATGAGTAAGAAACAAAGAAAATAGAATCAACACAACGATGCCACCTACATATACTACAATTTGTACCGCTGCTATAAATTCAAAGTTTAAATAAAAATAAAGTGCAGCAACATTGATTAAAGAAAAAAGCAAATAAATAGCAGCATGAAAAATATTTTTTGTTGTGACAGCAAGCATGCTAAACACCAAAATCATGGTAGCAATTAAATAAAATATAAATTCAGCAATCTGCATATTACTCTACTCCTTTCATCAATTTAGAATCCGGTTTATTTAAAATTTTTGTCAGCGGCTTACGATCATACGTGCTGTGTTCAAAATCCTTAGCCATTACGATAGCATCTGTAGGACAAGCTATTATACACAAGTTACAAAACGTACACATGCCTAAGTGATACACAAACTGATCGATAGCTTTTTTCTTTTTATTTGTTTCAGGGTCAATATCAAATTTGCTAATGATACGGATGGTTCCGTTAGGGCAAGCGATCTCACATGCTGAACATCCGGTACAACGGTGTTCGTTATTCTCATCGTGCGTAAGTACAACTTCGCCACGAAAGCGATCACCAATAAACATCTCTTTCCTGTTCTCAGGGTACTGTTGCGTTACAATTTCTTTGTGGTGCGTAAAATAATACCCTGTAAGCTTCATGCCTTTACGAAGCGAGTTTAGCGCTCGAAGTATTGTTCCTATGTACATTGCTAAGTATCTCATCATGCAACAAGTAAAATATATGAAGGCAAAAGGAAAAAGAAAACATTCATGGATAAATTAATCCATTTGTCTTCTGCCCTATGCCCTTTCTTTTTCATTAAAAGTGCCATCCCATTATTACAACCAACGCTACCAATATCATATTTACCAAACTTATTGGCATTAAATATTTCCATTCTAAAGTAAGTATTTGATCGATGCGCAATCGAGGGAATGTCCAACGAAACCACATGATGACAAACACCAGAAAAAAAGTTTTTCCAAAGAACCATACAATGGGAGGAATAAAATCCATAATGTGATTGAACGCTTCGAAATTTCCTACATGAAAAGGCATCCAGCCACCTAAAAATAAAGTAGCGCCAATTGCACAGATGGTAAACATGTTTACGTATTCAGCAAGGAAAAACATCGCAAAACGCATTCCGGTATACTCCGTATGAAACCCTCCCGTTAGTTCAGATTCTGCTTCTGATAAATCAAAGGGGGCTCGGTTAAGTTCAGCAGTTCCTGCTATAATAAATATTACAAAGGCAATGATTGCTGGTATATGACCTTTAAAAATCCACCAACCAGTACGCTGGCTTTCAACAATATCTCCCAAGCTCATACTTCCTGCAAGCGCAACAATCACAATGAGCGATAGTCCTGCAGAAAGTTCGTACGATACTATTTGAGCACCGCTGCGCATAGCACCTAGTAAGGAGTATTTACTGTTACTTGCCCAACCTGCCATTAAAATTCCAATGACAGATATGGAGGAAACAGAGGAGATATAAAAAATTCCAATATTCATATCATACATCTGCAGTCCTTTAGCAAAAGGGATTGGAGCGAGAACAAGCATAGCAACAATCATCACAATAAATGGCGCCAGGTTAAATAAAAATTTGTCAGATGCCTTCGGAACAATTCCCTCTTTCAATAACAGTTTCAACACATCGGCTACTGCCTGCAGCAATCCTTTAGGCCCCACTCTATTAGGCCCAATACGAATTTGCATAAAGGCAGCAACTTTTCTTTCCATGTAAACAAAAGAAACACCAAGAAGAACGCACAAACCAATTACACAAGTTCCAACTATTACAAACTCTAAAAGCATTGCAACGAATGGACTGAAATGCTCAATCAACCAAAGGTGAATAGTGCCAGTTAATATGGAGAAGTCGTATAACATAAGGCCCTTCCTAAATCCTTCCCAAAGGGAAGGACTTGTATGTCGTATTTGTTTTGTTACTATTCATTTCATTTTATCGTCCCTACTCCTCTCCCCTATAGGGAGGCCAGGTGGGGCTGCTCTTTTTATCTATCAATATCTGGTATTACTAAATCTAACGTTGCCATGATTGCTACTAGGTCACCTATTTTTCCTCCTTTCGCCATGTGATTAAGAGCAGAAAGGTTTGAAAAATTTGGAGATCTATATTTTACTCGATAAGGCTTCATGCTTCCATCACTAATGATATAAACACCCAGCTCGCCACGTGCAGTTTCTACTCTGGAATAATATTCTCCTTTAGCAAGCTTCACAACATTTTTTGTTTTAGCTTGAAAATCTCCTTCTGGGATAGCATCAATGTATTGCTCAATAATTTTTATCGACTCGTACATTTCTCTAACTCGAACCATGTATCTGGAAAAACAATCTCCGTTAGTTTCTAAAATCTCATCAAACTTTGTTCCTTGATATCCATCGTAAGGGAACCATTTACGAATGTCGCAACTAACCCCAGATGCACGCGCAACAGGACCCGTACATCCAAAAGAAATTGCATCCTCGGCAGATAGTACTCCTACGCCTTTCATTCTGTTTTGAAATATTACATTGCCCGTAAGCAGCTCATCGTACTCCGGAAGATGTTTTTTAAAGTTTGCTAAAAAAGTATGAACCCGTTTTTGAAAATCAGGATGTATGTCGTACATAACACCACCGGGCACATTGTAATTCATAGTAAGACGTGCACCGCAAGTCTCTTCAAAAATATCCATGACCTCTTCTCTATCTCTGAAACTAATAAAGAAAGGAGTAGTAGCGCCAATGTCTAACCCTAGAGCACCCCACCATAATGTATGTGAGGCAATGCGAGTTAACTCTGACATCAAAATGCGAATTACTTTTGCTCTCTCTGGAATTTCCAATGCCATGCCCTGTTCCACTGCCATCGAACAGGCCTGGTTATTCATGTGAGCAGATAGGTAATCCATTCTGCTGGTTAAGTAAATGAAATTACGGTATGTAGAAGCCTCGCACATTTTTTCAATAGAACGATGTATGTAGCCCAGATGCGGCTGAACATCTAATACCGTTTCGCCTCGCAATCTAACTTTAAGATGCAACACACCATGCGTTGAAGGATGTTGCGGACCAATATTGATCACAAAATCTTCTTCCTTAGACTCCAACAACTCTTCTATGTCTTCATTTTTTCTCACAACTGCGCAATAATTACTTATACATAACTAACAAATTAAAATCATTTACTTTATTCCTCGCCTTGTCTTTTATAGCCAATTTTTTTTCTTGGCTCATTTGAATGTGTTATTAATTGACTTATTGCTTCAAACAAAATTTTTATTTCCTGTTCGTACTTATTAGATCGCTCATCTTGCTTCATTAGCTTTCTCTCTAATTGCTCTAGCTTAATCAATATATCTTTGTTGGATGAAAGCATTTCCCGCATCTTAACAAAAATTTCGACAATACGAATGCTCATTTTTACAGCACTATTACTCTTTAACACATTTGACAACATTAAGACTCCGTGTTCTGTAAAACAGAAGGGTGGATATCTCAAACCCATTTTGTCTGAGGGATTGGAGGACGCAAATTGCGACCTCCAATTATGAAATTCCTCTTTCGTTAATTCAAATAAAAAGTGTTCAGGAAATCTACTAATATTTCTTCGCACCGCTTCTTTTATTCTTTTTGTTTGCGTGTCATACATAACTGCTAAGTCTCTATCAATCATCACTCTATGGCCACGCACAAAATAAATTTTATTCATAATGACATCATCCGAAATAAATTTATTTACTTTTCTTTTGCTCATTTTTCAAAACGTCTTTAATATAAAAGACAATCTCATTTTCCTATAATTGCACAATAGTTACATCATCCACATAATCTTTTCTCAGCGGAAAGCCCCAGGTATCGTCTAAAAATAATCTTCGCAAATCAGGATGATTATTAAATTTTATTCCGAATAAATCAAACACTTCTCGCTCGTGTAAATCTGCAGTTTTCCAGATATCAGAAACGGTATCCATCGTTGGATTTACGCGATCTGTAATTTTTACTTTTAAAACAAATACATGTTTATACTTTCTGGATTGCAAATGATAAACTACCATCATGTGATCCTTCCAATCAACACCTGAGACACAAATTAAATAATCGCAATCCGAAGCTGCATCTTCACGCAAATGTTTTGCAAGAGAATGAAACTTTTCAGCAGGAATGAATACATTTAAATACTGAGCTTCCTCAAAAGTTACCTCTGGAGTATGAGCAGTGATAAATATTTTCAATTCTTCGTTTGTCATGTAAAGGTACACCCCCACCTAAATCCTCCCCAATGGAGAGGACTTGTAGTGCGTATTTTTTCTATTAGCATTCATTTTATTTTACCGCCCCTTCTCCTCCCCCTTCGGGGGAGGCAGGGAGGGGGTTATATGTTTATTTTCTCTCTCGGCCCTCCAGATTTTATTTTTTCCTGTAATGTAATTAGCGCATGCAACAATGCTTCCGGTCTAGGAGGACATCCAGCTATGTACACATCCACCGGTATAACATGATCTACTCCACGAACTACAGAATATGAATTATAAAAAAACGGTCCGCCAGATATTGTACACGCACCCATGGCAATAACATATTTAGGATCTGCCATTTGATCGTACAGTCTTTTTAATACTGGAGCCATTTTATATACGATGGTTCCCGCACAAATTATTAGATCAGCCTGACGTGGCGTAGCACGGGCAACTTCAAATCCAAATCTTGACCAATCGTGTTTTGCAGATGCGGCAGACATCATTTCGATGGCACAGCAACTTGTTCCAAAAACCAGAGGCCAAAGTGAATTAGATCGCGACCAATTTGCAACACCTTCGATGGTCGACATTACAATGTTTCCTCCACCCGGAAGATTATGAACCTGACCAGGAAAATTTTTAATTGCTTCTTGTGTTTTAAAATCTGTCATTTTTTTTTGCTTACTGCCTCCTGCCTATATTATTGTTTTTATTCCCACTTCAATGCACCTTTTTTCCAAGCATATAATAGACCAAGAAAAAGTATGAATACAAAAATTAATATTTCAACAAAAGCAACCATCCCTACATCGCGTAAAACAACCGCCCAAGGAAAAAGAAAAATAATTTCAACATCAAAAATCAAAAAAATAAGAGCAAAAAGATAATACCCTACGTTATACTGAACCCAAGAGCTACTTTCTGTAGGTACACCACATTCGTATGCTTCCAGTTTGCTATCATTCTCTGAAGTAGGCGCAATCCATTTAGATATTAAAATGCCCATTCCGCAGAAAACTGCACCGCAAATCGCTAATAGTATAAGTGAGCCAATTCCCATTTTTTGTTTAAGAGCGTAAACTTAATGAAAATATAAATGATGAAATTTGGAGATATTAACAACATTTTTTCAAATTGTGTATTGCCTTAGGTCTCTTTAAATTTATTCCCCTCAAGAGTCAATTCTTTTGTTACCTTTGCGCTCCCGAAGAAATCGGGATTAGAAAGATACAACAGTTCACTGCCCCTCTCCGACAAAAGTCGGTTCGAAGAAATTCTTCGAAGAGTTCGAAAGAAATCGAACAACGTCTTAAAAAAGACATCATACGGCAGCATCACTTACTGCCGTAGCTCTCTAAAAAATCAAAGGCCCACCTCGACTCTCCCAAACGGAGAGATTAAACAAACGTGGTATGGGTTAAACAATATTATTCTGAAGAAATATCTTCAGAATAAAAAAAAACAAAATATGAAAGAAGTAAAAAAAATGAAATTTGACGAATTAGCATTGAGTCCGGAAATGGAACGTGCAATTTTAGACATGGGTTTTGTGGAAGCATCACCCATTCAATCGCAAACCATTCCACATCTATTAGAAAGAAAAGATGTAATTGGTCAAGCACAAACGGGAACTGGAAAAACAGCAGCCTTTGGAATTCCTTTATTGGAGTTAATTCAGCCTGAAGACAAACATGTATCATCGTTGGTAATGTGTCCTACGCGAGAACTTGCACAGCAAGTTGCTGCTGAGTTAAAAAAATTAGCTAAGTATAAAAAGCATATTAACATTCTTGCTATTTATGGCGGATCATCTATGTCCGAACAAATTCATGGATTAAAAAGAGGAGTAAATGTGGTTGTAGGAACACCAGGTCGTATCATGGACCACCTAGAGCGCAAAACTTTATCCTTTGATAAAGTAAAAATGGCTGTTCTTGATGAAGCAGACACCATGTTGGATATGGGTTTCAGAGAAGACATTGAAAACATACTTAAAAAGATGGCTCCAGAAAGACAAACTGTTCTTTTCTCAGCAACTATGCCAAAACCTATTCTGGATATTGCACGCAGATTCCAAAAAGAGCCTGTGAACGTAAAAGTAACTACTGAAAATTTAACAAACGTATCTATTGAGCAAATTTATTTTGAAGTTAGCTCACAAGCAAGAGCAAAAATTGTTTCCACATTAATGGATGTGCACAATCTAAAACTCACCTTGCTGTTTTGCAATACCAAACGCAGAGTTGATGAAGTTGTTGCCACTTTAAGAACGATGGGACACAAGGCCGATGCCATACATGGCGACTTAAGTCAGGGTCAACGTAATTCAGTTTTATCAAGCTTTAAGTCTGGTAAAATAAATATCCTAGTTGCATCCGATGTTGCAGCACGAGGAATAGATATTAGCAATGTAGACGCAGTATTCAACTACGACATTCCGATGGATGCAGAATATTATGTGCATCGCATTGGTCGTACCGGCAGAGCAGGAAAAACAGGAAAAGCATTCAGCTTTGTAACTGGCAGAAATGATTTTTACAAATTAAGAGATATTGAAAGGTATTCTAAAGCTAAAATTGCAAAAGGAAATGTCCCTACCGAAAAAGAAATTCTTGCATTGACTAATGCAAAACTTCTTGCTAAGTTGCAGCAAATTGTGAAAGATGGTCACCTAGAAAAATACGAAGAGATGATTGCTGAATATTGCAAAGAGGAATTTACCGTAGCGCAATTAGCAGCGGTATTATTAAAGCTTGCATTAAAAGGAACTGAAAAGCCTGTTGTAGAAGCTCCTAGTCGTTCTGAATCAAATTTCGATTCTCGTCCTTCATTTGGCAGAGAAAGACGTTCGAATGATAGAGGGTCGAACGACAGAGGTTCATTTTCTTCAGGCAGACCTAGTTATTCGCCAAGAGAACGTTACGACAGACCAAGAAGTAATTCAGGAAACGGAGAACAAAGACGTTCGGAAAATAGATTTTCAAGAGAACGATCTTCGGAAAGTCAACCTACTGAAAATTCTACTAGCGATAAAAGCAATGTACGTTTCAGAAAACGCAAAAAGTTTCAACAGGATTAACGCTATTTAATTCTTTCTGTTAAACCCCTATTTCGTATACCGAAATAGGGGTTTTTCTTTTATGTACTTAATTTTTAATAACCTTACATAGACATAAGATAAATTTTACATTAGTTAATAAATGTTAAATCCAAAAAAAAGAATAAAATCAAATTAGCTTTGCTTATATGAAATTTTTATTTTCATTGTCTCTCCTCGTTCTAGTATTTGGGAATATAATCGCGCAAGACAGTTTAAAAAAAGTACAAGCATACCGGCTTACCATTGAACCAAAAATAGATGGAATATTGGATGACGATGTTTGGAAAAAGGCGATTGCTGTTTCTGATTTTATTCAAAACATGCCATACCAAGGCGCTGCTGCTACACAAAAAACAGAAGTTAGAATTGCCTATGACGATGCTGCCATTTATGTTGGCGCAATGATGTATGAAACCGCACCTGATAGTATTTTACAAGAACTAGGCAACAGAGATGATCAGGGATTAAATGCAGATAAATTCAGGTTTGTTATTGACCCTTATTTAAAAATGCAGGATGCCTATGAATTTTCAGTATATGCGTCTGGTGTACAAACAGATACGCGTTTTAGCGATTGGACCTACAACGGCATTTGGTATAGTGCAGTAAAAATTTTAGATAATGGCTGGAGTGTTGAGATGAAAATCCCTTACTTCACTATTCGATTTCCAAGTACAGAAATTCAAAAGTGGGGGCTACAGTTTACGCGCGACATCAGAAGAACCAGAACATTTGAACAATGGTGCCTTACTCCAGGTGGACAGGCAAATCCGCAAAAATTTTGGGGAACACTAGAAGGAATTTCCGGAATAAAATCTCCGCTCCGACTTTCACTGACCCCTTACTTATCAGGCTACTTGGAAAATGCGCCTATCTATAATTCAAATGGCTCAACCAGCTATTCTACATTTACATCTTACAATGCGGGTGCTGATATCAAGTACGGAATTGATGAACGATTTACTTTAGACATGACTTTACTTCCTGACTTCGGACAAGTACAAAGTGATAATAAAGTAAAAAACTTAAGCTATCAAGAAGTGGTGTTTGAAGAGTTTCGTCCGTTCTTCAAAGAAGATGTGGATCTTTTTAACAGAGATCAATTATTTTATTCCAGAAGAGTTGGAAGAACACCTACCAATTTTTATGCTGTAAATAATCTACTTCTGCCCGGTGAACAAATTGAAAAAAATCCTTCTAGAGCTAAACTTTTAAATGCAACAAAAATATCTGGCAGAGGAAACAAAGGGTTAGCATTAGGAATTTTTAATGCAGTAACAGATGATACCTATGCAGAGATTAACGACTCAACAGGAAAACATTCAAGAAAAATTTTAACAGAGCCGCTTACCAACTACAATGCTGTTGTTTTAGATCAACAATTGAAAAACGCTTCCAATATTTACCTAATCAACACCAACGTAACTAGGAAAGGCCGAGAATATAGAGATGCTAATGTAACAGGAACAGGATTTTCTTTTCAAGACAAAACTAATACCTGGGCATTGTTAGGTAGCGCAAACTTAAGTCAGATACTTACGATCGAAGACACCAACTCAAACAAATACCGAAACATCACCGGCTTTTTTTACAATACGGGGATAAGTAAAATAAGTGGGAAGTGGCAGTACTTTTTGGGAAGAGAAGTAATGAGCAATACATTTGAAAGGAAAGACATGGGATTTCAAGCAATTAATAATTACGTTTCGTATAACTCTGGAATTGGCTTTAACTTATTTCAACCTTGGAAATTTTTGTTGCGTTCTCGCAGTAATTTTAATTTTAATTATTCTCATAATTATCTTACAGGATTACCTACAAACGTTAATTTAAATATTAATCTTTGGGGTGTTTCAAGAAAAAATTGGGGAATGTGGTGGGGAGCAACAACCTCTCCAGTTTCAAACTTTGATTATTTTGAACCAAGAGTTGCAGGAAAATATTTTAGAACTGCAGAATGGTATTATACATGGATTGGGTTCAGCACAAATTATCAATACCGTTTTGCTGTGGATATGAGTGTAAATACAGCCAATTTTTACTCATCAAATATTCATAATTTTCCAAGATATCAAGGTTATGGTGCAGAAATTAAACCACGATTTAGAGTTAACGATAAGCTATCTTTTTATTCAGAGTTTAATTATGGTTATGATCCATACAATCCAGGTTTTTCAACTTTCGATGATAATGGAAACCCTGTTTTTGGTGGAAGACGTTTGAATACTTTTACAAATACCCTTCGAGCTAAATACATTTTTGTAAATAATATGTCACTAACTTTAGTTGCAAGGCATTATTGGTCAACAGGAGAGTATCTTGAATATTTTTCGCTACTTGACAACGGACTACTAGCGCCCTATCCTACTTACACCGGCAATAATAATTTTAGTTATAACGCATTTAACATTGATGCGGTGTTTTCCTGGGTATTTTCTCCGGGAAGTTTATTTTCGATTGTATACAAAAATGCCATCGAACAAAATGGCCAAGTTATTCCACGCTCGTATTCAGATAATTTCTCAAGTACGATTGAATCACCTCAAACAAACAGCATTTCGCTACGTGTTTTGTACTTTTTAAATTACGATCGATTTAAGAAAAAGAAAAAATAACTTTATTATATATTCCTATTTTTGTCATCAAATATTTTCATCATGAAAAAACTAACGCTTCTATCTGTAGTTACTCTGTCATTAGGAACCATTTCCTTTTCTCAAATCCCTGATTCTGCGAAAGACACCACTAAGAAAAAAGATGTTAATAAATGGGATGTATTAAATCCCCCTGGCACTTTTAAAGAAGCAGATTTTACTGTTAGCGAAGGAACTTGGATGAGCTTGGATGTAAGTCCGGATGGAAAAGAAATAGTTTTTGATTTATTAGGAGATATTTACTCCATGCCCATTACCGGAGGGGATGCAAAAGTTCTTCGCCAAGGGCATTCCTTTGACGTACAGCCACGCTATTCGCCCGATGGGAAAAGGATTTCTTTTGGCAGCGATGAAGGAGGAGGAGATAACATTTGGATAATGAACCGCGATGGTTCGGATGCAAAACAAATTACCAAAGAAGATTTCAGATTATTAAATAATGCAGTGTGGATGCCAAACGGCAATTACATTATTGCAAGAAAGCATTTCACCTCTGGCAGATCCTTGGGCGCAGGTGAGTTATGGATGTATCATGTTTCGGGCGGAGAAGGTATCATGCTTACCAAAAGAAAAAATGATCAGCAGGATTTGGGCGAGCCTTGTGTTTCTCCGGATGGAAAATACGTGTATTACAGCGAGGATATGTACCCGGGAGGATATTTTCAATACAACAAGAATCCAAACGAGCAGATCTATATTATCAAGCGTTATGAATTTGAAAAAGGGGAGACAGAAACTATTACAGGAGGAGTTGGTGGCGCACAACGACCACAAATTTCCAAGGACGGAAAAACGCTTGCTTTTGTTAGGCGTGTGCGAACAAAATCCGTTTTATATCTACGCAATCTTGCTACTGGAGAAGAATGGCCTGTGTACGATAATCTTAGTAAAGATCAGCAAGAAGCCTGGGCGATTTTTGGAGTATATCCAAACTTTCAGTGGCTTGATTCAAAAAATATTATCATTTGGGCAAAAGGAAAAATTTGGAAGTTAGATGTGAGTACATCGCAAGCAACCAACATTCCATTTACTGCAAAGTGCAAACATAAAATATACGATGCACTCAAGTTTCCGCAAGAAGCAGCACCAGAAAAATTTACTGCCAAAGCAATTCGTAATGCAGTAACTTCTCCCGATGGGAAGTACATCATTTTTCATTCGGTAGGATATTTATGGAAAAAAAATCTACCCAATGACGTACCTACTCGAATTTCAAAAGGAATAGACTTTGAGGCTGAAGCATCTTTTTCACCAGATGGTAAAGAAATTGTATTTGTAACATGGAACGATGAACAATCGGGCGCGATTTGGAAAATGAATCTTTCAGATAAAAAAACCACCAAGCTATCTGCTGAAAAAGGAACTTACCGCACTCCGCGTTTTTCGCCCGATGGAAAATGGATAGTGTATCAAAAGGAAAACGGAAATTCACAGCAAGGAAATGCTTTTTGTGTGAACCCTGGATTATATATCATCCCTGCTTCTGGAGGCAAAGCGTTGCTTGTCAATAAAGATGGGGCTGAGCCATACTTTTCAAAAGATGGAAAAAGGCTTTTCTATACGGATGGAGAAGGAGAAGGATATGCCTTAAAGAGTTGCGATCTAAACGGACATGAGATACGAATTCATTTTACTTCCAAGTACACCAACGTATTTACTCCGAGTCCTGATAACAATTGGGTTGCATACAGAGAGTTGTATAAAGTATATGTTGCTGCTTTTCCGGAAACAGGAAAAAAGGCAGACCTATCTGCAAAAATGGGAAGTGTGCCTGTTGCACAATTGGCAAAAGATGCAGGATATAATATTCATTGGAGTGCAGATGGAAAAAAAGTAAACTGGACGTTGGGTGATGAATATTTTTCTACTGAAATTAAAAATCGTTTTACGTTCATGGAAGGATCCAAAGACACGGTTCCACCTATGGATACGGTGGGAATAAAAATTAATTTAATTCTTGCCTCTGACAAGCCAAAAGGAATTTTAGCCTTTAAAGGAGCGCGGATTATTACCATGAACGCTGGAAATGAAGTGATTGAAAATGGCACCATCGTTGTAACTGATAATAAAATCACTGATATAGGTTCTGCCGATAAAATTCAAATCCCTGCAGGAGCAAAAGTGATGGATGTTACCGGAAAAACTATTATGCCAGGCATTGTAGATGTGCATGCCCACGTTGGGCATTTTAGAGATGGACTAACTATGCAAAAACATTGGCCATACTATGCGAATCTCGCATACGGTGTTACAACTACTCACGATCCATCTGCAAATACAGAATTTGTTTTTTCACTTTCTGAATTAGTAAAGTCCGGAACTATTGTTGGACCTCGCGTATATTCAACAGGCACTATTTTATATGGAGCTGATGGAGATTTTAAAGCTGTGATAAATTCACTTGATGATGCTCGATCCGCAATAAGTAGAACCAAAGCCTTTGGTGCCTTTTCTGTAAAGAGCTATAATCAGCCAAGAAGAGAACAACGTCAGCAAGTAATTACCGCATCCAGGGAACTGAAAATAATGGTAGTGCCTGAAGGTGGATCAACAACCTTTTACAACCTAACACATATCTTAGACGGACATACTGGCGTAGAACACAATTTACCGGTTGTTCCTTTATACGATGATGTGATAAAACTTTGGAGCAACAGCAAAACCCAGTACACCCCTACCCTCATTGTAAATTATGCCTCCATGCGTGGAGAATATTATTGGTATCAAAAAACAAATGTTTGGGAAAAAGAAAGGTTGCTAAAGTTTACCCCTCGTTTTATTATTGATTCGCGTTCGCGCCACCGCACGATGATTCCTGATGAAGAATATGCAAACGGGTACATTCTTACCTCACAGAGCTGCAAAAAATTAGCAGATGCAGGGGTACGAGTAAATCTTGGTGCACACGGACAATTACAAGGCCTTGGTGCACATTGGGAATTATGGATGCTACAACAAGGTGGCATGAGCAACATGCAAGCACTGCAATGCGCTACCATGAACGGTGCAGTTTATATTGGAATGGACAAAGAAATTGGCTCGTTGGAAAAAGGTAAACTAGCAGATTTATTAGTGATGGATAAAAATCCGCTAGAGAATATTCAAAATACCGAAAGCTTAATTTACACCATGGTAAATGGACGTTTATATGATTGTGAAACTATGAATGAAGTTGGCAACTATGATAAAAAGCGAGGTAAATTCTTTTGGGAAATACCGGGCTATAGCGCTACATTTCCTTGGCACGAAGAGTCTCATAGCGATGGAGATTAAATTTATGGTTTGATTTGATATTAAATAGGTAAAATACTAGAAGTTAGATAATTAACTTAAGTGAATAATTCTCCTTTTTCTCTATATAAATAATTTGTATATTCGGGTACTTATAAAATATTAGTGCGAGGAATAAATAAAATACTTGTCGGCCTATTTTGTATTGCAGTATCCGCTTCCGCTTCACAAGGCAGAACCGATGGAACTATTCCCATTTCAAAATATAATACAAATCAAAATACAATCGAGTTAACTGCTTTTGATGCAAAACGAAATGGAAATATCGTAGAAGTAAAGTGGTCTACACTCTCAGAAACTAATAGCGATTTTTTTATTATTCAGCGATCAGTAGATGGCAAAGAATTTCAAGATGTAATGCAAGCGCTTGCAGCTGGGAACAGCAGTTCAGAGCAGGAATATTATACTGATGATTACGCTCCGTTCGATGGTATTTCTTATTACCGAGTAATCCAAGTTGATAATCATGGAAATCATTTATTTAGCAAAAACACAGCGGTTGAACTTCCCCCTATAGAACATATTGCAGTTTACCCAAACCCAATTATTGGACAAATAAATGTTCAATTAAAAATTGAAACAGGCGATGAAGTTGCAATTGTTGTGAGAGATGTTTTTGGAAAAGAATATTATTCAACTGTAGTTATAAGTTCTACCGAAAATGAAATCTTTGTAATTGATCAAGAACGGAATATTCCCCCCGGAATGTATGTGGTAGTAGCAACCTCCAACGATTATGTGTACGAAAAAAGGATTGTAGTGCAGTAATATTTTCCTACAAATAAATTCCTACGCCTAAAAATAGGATACAAATTAATGTCAAGATGATAATTAATGGCGCAATAAACTTTACCCAAGTTTTTACACTTATGTTTACCAGCGCTAAAGAAGGGAGTAGCATTCCTGTTGGAGAAAGAAAACCCACAATTCCCATTCCGTACAAATAAGCATTTACAATTTCCCTTCCCGGAATATTTACAATAATTGCCAATGCACCAATGATGGGCATAGTTAACACTGCCATACCCGATGATGAACTAATAAACAGTGAAAAGAAAGCAAAAAACAATAACAAAATAATAATAAATACAATTGGCGACATTCCGCTTATTACTGATGAAGCATAAAATAATATTGAGTCACTTATCATTCCTTCACTAAGAATTATGGTTACTCCCCGAGCAACACCAATAATAAATGCAACTCCTAACAAACTTTCTGCGCCTTTAATAAATTCACTTAGGAATATCTTTTCATTCATTCTGGTTATTAACGCAACCAAAATAGATGCAACAACAAATAATGACGACATCTCCAGCGTCCACCAGCTCAAGAAAACAACTCCACCAACCATTATTAAAAAAGTAAATCCATAAATCACTAATAAAAGTTTTGTTCGAAAATCTAATTTTTGATTTTTGCTGTTTTGATTAGAAGATAATTCATAGGGCAGTTTTACATTTTCTTCTATCTGCAACACCAGAGAAGCTTCTGGATTCTTTTTTATTTTGGCAGCATAGCGTAGCAAATACCAAGTAAAAACTCCAGTTGTTAAAGCAAATAATATAAGTCGTTCGTATAAACCATCCATCCAATTAATACCAGCAGCATTTGAAGCTATTATTACTGAGAAAGGATTTGAAAAAGAGGATATGTATCCAAGCTGTGTTCCTCCAAATAAAATTGCGAGCGGTATCAACACATCGTATCCGGCAGCTAAAAATACTGGCACAAGCAAAGGGTAAAATACCAACGCCTCCTCTGCCATTCCATAGGAAGCGCCTAGAAAAGAAAATATAGCTGTTAAAAATATTATTAGCCACTTCTCGCTTCCCATCATAGTATACGATAAATAGGATATTCCTTTAATGATTGCTCCTGTTTCGTTAAACACATAGGAAAATCCTCCTATAACCAACACAAATAAAATGATGTCTATGCTTTCTACAATTCCCTTTAAAGGCGCTTGAATAATTTGAATAATTCCCTGAGGTTTATTTTCCTGCTTAGAGAATGTTCCCGGAACAGAAACAGCTTTGCGAATTTCACCACCACTAAACTTTGCAAGTGGAATTTGAATCCCTAAACTGTCTAATGTTTGTTGTGAAAATGCAAGCTTTTTTTCACCTTGACTATCATTAAAAACAAATGTTTTCCCATCGGAGCCATCCAGCTTAGCATAATTTCCAGCAGGTAAAATCCAAGTTGTAGCCGCTGCCACAACAATCACAGCCATTAAAATAGTAATTGGCGAAGGAAATGATTTTTTAGTTTCGGACATGTTGTACTTATTGCAGCCGAACAAAGATAGTCGAATGACATAAGTACAAATACATAATTTTATTCAAAAAAAAGTCAGAGTTTCATTGCTGAAACTCTGACTAGCTCAATTATATTATGCTACTAGGCTGCTTTCTTTATAAAGATTCCCAGCACTGCACCGAAAACAATATGTCCCATTAAGCTTCCAATGGCCATCATCATCATATTGTCCATAGGCATTGCAGGCATCATACCCATTCCATTCATTATTGCCATCATTATTTGCGCAAATAGAAACACAATAATGCCAAAAACAGCTCCACGCACGTAGTTATTTACTATGGGTAATCTATCATTAAGAATAAATATATAACCACAAGCAAAAATTATCCCTATCGCAAAATGCATCATCCATCCCAATGCCAAAGAGCCACCCATCATTCCACCCAGCATTGCTGCAGCGTCCATTTTGGGCATTCCCATCATGGGCCCCATCATTGCGAAAAGTGTCATGACTGCGGTTCCCGCTGCTCCAGCTACTATTGCTTTTGAAAGTGTGTTCATTTGTTTTGTTTTAGTTATTATTGAAAGTTTATATACTATTATAGACTCCCAAACATCTAAAACCTTACAAGTAGGAAAAAAAAGCGATTCGATTATCGCAAAAAACTTAATACAAATAATAAATAACTAGTTCGACATTGACTTTCTGGAAGGAGGTTTGTTATAGTTTGCAGATGCTTTACTCACCATCCATTTAGGAGCTGGCAAAATATATCCGATAGTAATTCCGGAAGTAAAAGCAAGTGGGAAATTTTCCCCTAAAAAAGTATGGCTATATC
This sequence comes from uncultured Bacteroidia bacterium, assembly GCA_964481195.1. Lineage (GTDB taxonomy): Bacteria > Bacteroidota > Bacteroidia > Palsa-948 > Palsa-948 > Palsa-948. The sequence goes on from CAYZTB010000026.1 coordinate 22,413, forward strand.
TTCTTAAATCAAAATCATAATACATATTATTATACTTTGAAGGAAGAGTGCTTGATTTACTTTCAAAAGAATAGCCCACACCCACGTACCAAGCAAAAGTCATTGCATTTCCAAAAATATATTGTCTTCCATATTGAAGATCTAACGTTAAAGATTGATAAGATTTTTCGTACTTCAATTTTCCACCCGGAGTTGGGTTTGGAAAAATATAGGAAGTTGTATCGAGGTAATTTGTTGTAGAGAATGCGTTAAGAATCATTTCTACTTTTATATACTTCCCCTTTAACGGATGCGCTAACCTTCCGCCTTCCACTTCAATATCAGAAGAATTCCCTAAAAGAAATTTTGGTCCACCACGTAAAAAAACACCCTTGGGTTTCTTATTATTACTAGAAGAGACACTGGGGCCGATAATACCGATGGCTACATCCCAATTAAAAGAGGGTTTGTTCATCCACTCATACCCAAATGCCATGTGTTGATTAAGCGGAGAAAAAAAATGAAACTTTATTGTACTGGTGCGATCAAGTATGGCATTATTACTAATGGTAAGCGGATCTTCTTTATATTCATAGGCTATTTGCCCATCAATTTTTATGCTTTCAACTTCTTTCTTTTTGATGGACATTACCGGACCATCCGGACTACCATACAATTTGTATTTTACTTCACTTGCTCCCAACTCACTAATTTTTGCTTTAATTACTCCTCCGTCTTTTTTTACAATAACATCTTCGGTTAGTCCGGTTTTCACATCAATTACCGTTTGTCCATCTACCTTCATAGATTTTATATCCGTACGCAGCATGCTGATGGTTGGACCATCGGGGTTATTATAAAGCTTAAATTTAATTTCTTCAGTTCCTATATCTATCACTTTTACCTTAAGCATGTCGCCCGATTTTTTAACGATTACATCTTCTTTACCTTCGGGCTGACCATCTTTCACATTAATAACTGTTTGTCCACCTACTTTTGCAGTTTTTATTTCTGACCTGTCCAACGTAATCACAGGACCATCTTGTTGTTCGTAAATCTTAAACTTAACCTCGTTTGTGCCTACTTCAGTAATTTTAGCAATAATGACATCGCCATTCTTTTTAACGATGGTGTCTTGCGCAGAAGCAAATAATACGGCAGTTAGAAAAAATAAACTGAAAATATATTTCATGGAAATTGGATTTGATGTTTGTAACGCTCAAATGTATGGAATATTATTTGTGACGGATAAGAAAGGCTATTGTTACAATTTCTTCCCTTATTATTAATGTTCATTTTTTCATTGATTTGTGTATAGTCTGGTTTACATGACTGAAAAGTCAACATTCACTTATCCTATTATTAGAATTCACAAAATTCATATATTATTAAAATTTCGATTTTAAAAAGACATTTATCTTTATCTTTAAAACAGATTTTTACGAGTATTCCTCTTTATGAAAAAACTTATTTTACTTTCAATATTTGGAGTAGCAACTTCAGGTCTTTTTGCACAACAACAAGGTTGGTGGACTTGGATGAAAGGCACATACCCCGGAACTCCTGTCATTAACTGGGGAACGCAAGGGGTGCCTGCAGCAACAAACGAACCTCCGGGAGAATATCAATCCGCAGCTTGTTGGGCCGACTCTAAAGGTATTTTCTGGCAGTTCAGCGGTGGAAACGGATGGGGATACCCTACTTTATGGAAATACGACCCGGCCACCAACATGTGGACTTGGGTAAAAGGAGCGAACGTACTGGCAACTACTAACGGAGGTGTTTGGGGCACGCAGGGTGTTGCTAATATAGCAAACTGTCCACCCGCCCTCACTATTGGAGCAGTTACCTGGGTGGACACTAACGATAACCTATGGCTGTTTGGAGGATTTGGATGGGGAACTACAGGAACATTCCGAAGTAAACTGGCTGCTTTATGGAGATACGATCCGCTCACCAATATGTGGACATGGATGAAAGGCCCCAACACAGGAAACAATCCCACTGGTGTTTACGGAACACAGGGAGTTCCCTCTGCTGCCAATTACCCTTCAGCACGATACGAAACCAATGCGGGTTGGACAGATAACTCAGGAGATCTTTGGCTTTTTGGCGGACAAGGTCCCTCCGGAGAGTTGAATGACTTATGGAAATACAATATTGCTACCAATCAATGGGCCTGGATGAAGGGTTCCAATGCGGGGGGAAGTCCGGGAAACTATGGTACAAAAGGAGTGGCTGCTCCAACTAATAATCCTCCGGCACGTCAGGTACATTCCAGGTGGAAAGACAACAACGGGAACTTTTGGTTTTTTGGAGGCACTGCCCCAAGTAACACCAATGCAATGAACGACATGTGGAAATTTGATCCAACCACAAACAACTGGACATGGATGAGCGGTACCAACCAGCTGAACCAGATGCCTGCTTTGCCAACCACATGCGTTCCATCCACTACTAACTATCCGCAGGCGAGAAGGGAAAATAATTCTACCTGGAAAGATGCTTGCGGAAATCTATGGATGTTTTGTGGCGACTGGATCTCCGGCACACAAGTGAACGACATGTGGTGTTATAAGATCCAAACCAATGAATGGGTACTTGTAAAAGCAAACGCTGCTGCTTCTGCCGGAACAAAAGGTGTACCCGCTGCAACCAACTACCCCCCCGCTACAAAAGGATATGCAGCTTGGACTCGAAATAATAATGAATTCTGGATGTTTGGAGGAAAAAGCAGCACTGAGACCAATGCACTCTGGCGTTATTATCCAGATACTACTTGCGCACAAAGCACATGCTCTCAAGCAATTCCTGTAGCAGGATTTAGCGGAACCAACTTAACCGGTTGCGAAGATTTAACTGTAACATTTACCGATACCAGCAAAAGCGCCAATTCATGGAGTTGGAATTTTGGGGATGGCGGAACTTCTACAGCTCAAAACCCAGTTCATACATACACCGCTGCCGGCACATATACCGTAACTCAAATTGCTTTTAATGGTGCGAATAGTGATACAGTTATTCAACCAAATTACATTACTGTTTATCCTTCTGCAACTGCGGCATTCACAGCCTCTAGCACCACTGTTTGTGTTGGACAAGCAGCTACGTTTACTAACAGCTCTACAAATGCAACTTCTTATACTTGGAATTTTGGCGATGGAGGATCTTCTGCTGCTACAAACCCAACGCACACGTATACCTCAACTGGAACCTATACTGTTTCTCTCATTGCTATAACTTCAAATGGATGTAACGACACCATCAATCAGCCAATCACCGTTTTATCATCATCTGTTACTTCAACATTTTCACAATCGCCCAATGGCTGTGCACCAGTAACAATCAATTTCACTAACACAAGTTTAGGAGCTACCGGTTATGTTTGGAATTTTGGAAATGGGCAAACTGCAACTACCACAACAGCATCTGCAACCTACACTGCATCCGGAACTTATTCTGTTTCATTAATTGCTTTTACTAATAGTTCATGCGGAGTTGCTTCAGATACTTCTTATTCTACTGTAACAGTTGGACAAGGAGCAACATTAAATATAATCCCTACAAATGTTTTATGTTTTGGAGGAAATACAGGATCTGCATCTGTAAGCGCAACAGGTGGCAGCACCCCACTCACTTATTTATGGAGTAATGGTCAATCTACTCCAGTAATTTCAGGTCTAACAAATGGCAGTTACAGTGTTATTGTAACTGATGCATTAGGATGTACCTCTGTGCAAACAACCTCTATCTCTCAACCTACTGTATTAACTTCATCTGTTTCAAATACACCTTCTTCTTGCATTGTCAATAATGGCACTGCAACAGTTAGTGCAAGTGGTGGAACAAATCCATTTACTTATTTGTGGAACAACAGTCAGGCAGGACAAACAGCAACCGGATTAGGAGCAGGAAATTATTCTATAACTGTGACTGATGGAAACGGATGCACAACAATTTCTACAACAAATATTGTTACAAATAACGGGCCAACAGCTTTAGCAAATGGCAGCACTTCTATTCAAATTGGAAACTCAGCAACATTAACTGCAAGCGGTGGTGCAACATATTCCTGGACACCAACAACAGGTTTAAATAATTCAACGATTGCAAATCCTGTAGCTTCACCATCTGTAACAACAAAATACTGCGTATATGTATTTGACGTAAACGGATGTTACGATTCTGCCTGTGTTATTATTACTGTCACACCTGAACCTATTGTATGTGGTGAGTTTTACATCCCAAATGCATTTTCACCTAACGGAGATTTTGAAAATGATATCTTCACAGCCTATATAAATCCAATTTGCCTTTTAGAATATAAATTAATTATTTACAACCGCTGGGGAGAAAATATTTTTGAAACAACAGATATTAATCAAGGATGGGACGGTAAACTTCGTGGCGAGTTATCAAATTCTGCTGTGTATGCGTTTTACTGCAAAGCCAAACTTATTAACGGAAAAGAATTCTTTAAAGAAGGTAATGTGAGTTTAGTGAGGTAACTAGTACAAAAAAAAATTAATTACATGAGAACATTTCTATGGTCCGCATTTTTTTGTCTTTCAGGAATATTAAATTCATTTAGCAGCAACGATTCTGCCAGTATTGTAAAAGCTAAAAATTCTTTATCTGGAAATCGCATTTCTGGATTCCAAGAAAATAAAGGTCAGGTTAAAGATATGAACGGCAAGCCGGTACCTTCTATTTTATTTAGATCTGAAACACCGGGCATGAACTTATACATTACAGAAACAGGATTAACCTATGTGCTGACTAATACATCTGAGGAAGAAGAAGTAGGAAATAATTCAGAAGAACTATTCCATAGCAAGGATGAAAAATTTAAAATCGAATGGAGCAGCATTGAATTGGTATTGGCAAATGCGTCCATTAGAAAAGAAAACGTAATTAAATCAGGCCAAAGCAGCACACAGTCCCAATACTTTTATGCTCATTGTCCGGAGGGTGTTTCGGATGTACGCAGCTATGAAAAAGTTACAATTTCTAATGTATATCCCAGAATTGACTGGGTATTTTACAACTCATCCAAAAAAGGATTTAAATATGATTTCATTGTACATGCCGGAGCAAATCCCGAGCAAATTCAGCTACTTTTTCGTTCAAAAGAAAAATTAGCATTAGATCATGATGGTAATATTCTTTTTGAAACCAACAAGGGGATGTTAACAGAAAAATCTCCATACAGCTACATCAAGGAGACAAACGCTGACATAAAAACATCTTTCAAACTTATTAGTGAAGTAAAAAAAATAGACTATTTTGAAACGGCTATTAAATTTAATATTGAAAAATCGTATGATAGATTAAACACATTAGTGATAGACCCACAACTTACCTGGGGAACATTTTTTGGTGGCGCTACTGCGCACGAAGGCGCACAAAGTATTACCTGTGATCCAAATGGAGATATTACAATCGTTGGCTATCTGGCTTCTACAGATTTCCCTCTATTAAATCCAGCAAACGGTAATTTTTATCAAGGCACTAACATGGGAAATGTTGATGCATACATCATAAAATTCAGCAACGCTGGCGTACAGCTTTGGGCAACTTATTATGGAGGAACCGGTGGGGAAGAAGGAAACTATGTAACCAATGACGCAGCTGGAAATATTTATGTTACAGGATACACCAGCTCTACAGATTTTCCAATTCAGAATGCAGGTGGTGGAAGTTTTTTTCAAGGGACAAATGGCGGAAGCAACGATGCATACATTTTAAAGTTTAACAACACAGGTGCACGTATATGGGCAACTTATTATGGAGGCTCAGGTACTGATATGGCAAGATCAATTGACATTAATCAAGCAGGAAATATATTTATCACCGGCTTCACCGAATCAACCAATTTTCCAGTACTTAACAAAGGTGGTGGTGCATTTTATCAGCCTGCGCTGGGAGGAAGTTCCAGCAATGCATTTGTTTTAGAATTTACAAGTACTGGAGTTCCGGTGTGGGCAACGTATTTGGGAGGTAATGTTGGTGATGGTGGCATGTCTTTATCATTGGATAACAACAACAACTTGTTTGTGGTTGGATATACTCGATCATTAAACTTTCCAATACTAAACCCAGGTGGTGGTGCATTTTTTCAGGCAGCTCCGGCCGGGAGCCGAAGCGGATTCATTACAAAGTTTTCTAACACAGGAGTTATCATTTGGTCTACCTTTTATGGCGGAAGCTCTTCAGATGTAACTTCAAATGTTGCTGTAGATGCTAATGGAAATGTTTTTATATGTGGCACTGGGTATTCCTCAAATCTTACGCTTCTAAATCCGGGTGGTGGTGTCTATTACCAGGCAGCTCCTGCAGGAGGGAATGAAATTTTTCTGTTAAAGTTTACTAATAATGGTGTCTTAGCATGGGGTACGCATTACGGAGGCAGCATTGATGAATCATTTTATAACAGCGATCATTTATTAATTGACAATTGCGATAATGTTTATTTAGGATTTGAAACAAATTCTACAGATGTGCCTGTAAAAACATTTTGTTCAATCGGATTTAATGATGCTACGTTAAGTGGCACACAAGATTTATTTCTTGCCAAATTCAGCAATGCCGGTGTTCACATTTGGGGAACTTATTTAGGGGGAGATGGTAATGACTTCAGCTCCGCTCTTGCTTTTGATAATTCAGGAAATTTATTTATGGCCGGAGAATGGACTACCGTACCTAACTCCGCAACTTACCCGCTTGTAAATCCCGGAGGTGGCGCTTATTTTGACAACACTTGGGCGGGCGGTATTGACGATTCTTATGTTGTAAAGTTTGAACCAGTAGTTTCAACTCCTTCTGCAACATCTACTTCGGCAGGTTGCAATTGCAGTGGCACAGCAACTGCAACTATTCCAAATAACGGATGCAGCGGTCCAACTTACACCTATGCATGGAGCAATGGCACCACAACAGGACCAATAACAGGATTAACAAGTACTATATCAAATTTATGTCCAGGCAACTACAGTGTTGTAATAACCTACGGAGCTTGCAGCACACCTGATACACTTACTTACAGCATTACCGGTACAGCAGGAGGATTTACGTTAACTGTAACTCCAACAAACGCCATTTGTTCTACTCCAAATGGAAGCGCAACAGCAAATTTATCCGGAGGAAGCAGTCCATTCACCTATTCTTGGAGCAATGGACAAAGCACATCTGCAATTTCTGGTTTAGCTGCTGGAAGTTATACTTGCAATATTACGGATGCAAGTGGATGCACTAATACCCAAACTTTTTCAATTACTTCTACCGGTGGTTATTCAGTAAATATTACTCCAACCAATGCAATTTGCTCAGCAACTAACGGAAGCGCAACTGTAACACCTACAGGGGGAACTGCACCATTTACCTATTTATGGAATAACGGACAATCATCTTCGGCAGCTATTGCACTTGCTACCGGAACATATACTTGTATTGTTACCGATTCCAACGGATGTTCTAACACACAAACAGTGTCCATAAGTTCATCCGGAAATATTACTTCAGCAGTTACCTCAACAACTGCTTCTTGTAACGGACTAGGAAATGGTACTGCTACTATTTCTCCTTCAAGTGGCACTGCTCCTTTCACCTATAATTGGTCGGGAGGACAATCAACTTCGGCAATAAATAATTTAACAGTAGGAATATATTCTGCAACGGTTACAGATGCAAATGGATGCTCCAGCACACAAACAGTTTCTATTTCACAGCCAAATGCTATTACAGCAAGCGTTACAAATACTGCCGCTTCGTGTAATGCTAGTGATGGTACCGCTACCGTTTCTTCTCAAGGTGGGACAGGCACGCACACCTATCTTTGGAGTAATGGTCAGTCGAGCCTAACTGCTAGTGGATTAGCAGCAGGAAATTATTCTGTTACCATTACCGATGCTAACGGCTGCACTATAAATTCAACTACGAATATTGTAAATTCAAATGGCCCTACTGCGCTTGCCTCTGGAAACATCAACATACAACTTGGAAGCTCTGCAACATTAACTGCAAGCGGTGGCGTGACCTATTCTTGGACACCAACTACAGGATTAAATAACTCAACCATTGCAAATCCGGCTGCTACACCAACTGTAACAACAAAGTACTGCGTATTTGTATATGATGCAAACGGATGTTTTGATTCTGCCTGCGTACTAATAACCGTTACACCCGAGCCCATTGTTTGCGGTGAGTTTTATATTCCAAATGCGTTTTCACCAAATGGAGATAATGAAAATGATGTCTTCAAAGCATACATTGATCCATCTTGTGTTCTAGAATTTAAATTAGTTATTTACAACCGCTGGGGCGAAAAAGTTTTTGAAGCAAACGATGTAACTCAAACTTGGGATGGAAAACTAAAAGGTGAATTTTCCAACTCTGCCGTTTATGCTTTTTACTGCAAAGCAAAACTCACAAACGGGAAAGATATTTTGAAGGAAGGAAATGTGAGTTTGGTTAGATAGGATTCTTCCTCCACTCAGCTATATTCGATTATTTTTTCACAGTAATGCCAAAATAGATAAGCGCTGCTACTGCTCCACCTGCTGAAAAAAGAAAGGTTGCCTGCGCACCCAAAGTAACCCAGATCACTCCTGCACCGCTGCTTGCTATCATAATTGCAAGGCTTGATCCACTTGCAAAAAAACCAAGAGCAGTAGCAGTTTGACTTGAGTCAGCAATTTTTGCTATCCATGCTTTAGAAACTCCTTCGTTTATAGCGGCATACAAACCATACACAAAAAATAATGCAAAAAGAACATAAACATGATCTGCAAAAGCCATCCCAAAATACGTAATACTGAAAAGAATGAGTGCCAGCATAAATGTTTTTCTCATTCCTATTTTATCTGCTAGATGGCCAAAAGGCAATGCAAAAGCAGCATACACTAAATTATAAAAAATATACACCATAATAATATGCACATCGGAAATGCCCATGTGCTTTGCCATCAGAAGTAAAAATATATCGGAGCTGTTAAAAACGGCAAACAGTAAAAGCCCAATAACTACTTTTCTGTACTCTTGGGGAGCAACATTCCAATAACTTAAATACGAAAAAAAAGTTCCTTTCTTTTTTAAGGGCTCAGTGACATTGCTTTTTTCTTTTATGAAAAAAGTAAGCAGCACACTTACCATAGACGGAGCAAAGGCAATAAAAAAAAGTGTTTTATAATCTTCCGGAAAAAAATAGAGGTATGCCAAAGCAAGCAGAGGGCCTAGAGCCGCACCTGTAGTATCCATAGCCCGGTGAAAACCAAAAACTTTTCCTTTATTCTCTTTACTACATTCATCCGACAATACTGCGTCACGCGCACTGGTACGAATTCCTTTCCCTAACCTATCGGATGATCTGGCAAACAACACCCAAAGCGGGTTTGCAAAAAAAGGCATGATGGATTTTCCAATTCCAGAAATCAAATAGCCCAATCGAACAAAAGGCATTCGTACGCCTTTATCATCGGATAATTTTCCGAAATAACCTTTGGATAATCCCACAACTGCCTCAGCAATCCCTTCTAAAATTCCAATCCACAATGCCGTAAAACCTATCGACTGAAGATAAATAGGCATTACCGGATAGAGCATTTCGCTAGCAACATCAGCAAATAAACTTACAAAGCCAAGTGCCCAAATGGTACGTGTAAAGATTTTAGATTTACTCACTTAAAATGCTGCTGAAAGAAATTACATTAATTATTTATCAAAAGATATTGGCTTCGCAACACACCCTTCCGGAACTGAAACTTTTAATATTTCGGATAATGTTGGAACTATTTGAGTTATAGTTATAGGTAATTCCGAATTTCCCTGCTTAATTGAACTCCCCCACCAAAGTAATGGCACATGTGTATCGTATATATATGGAGAGCCATGCGTGGCCCCTTTGTAAAACCCTATCAGCCATCCTGGTTTTAAAATGAAAACAACTTGTCCGGATCTTCCTGCATTATATCCTGCTTTAACTTTTACTCGTAACGAATCTCTACTTGGATTACTACCATCAGCAAAATTATCTTCCTGAATTTCGTTTGAAGTAACTGCATCTGCAATGCCATTCATTTTTTTCAAATAAGAAACAACAGCATTCTTTACTTCAATAAAGTTCAGGTTTTTTTGTTCAATTCGTTTCTGGTCAAAGTAAACATCAAAATCATTTACCAACACTGAAATTGTATCTCCAAATACTTTAGTAAGATGTTGTTTAAGGGAATCAGCAATCAACTTTTCTACCAATACACCTGCATCAACATGTTTTTTCTGCAAGCAAGGAACAGTCTCAGACACTCCATGATCGGAGGTTAAAAACAATAAAACATTGTCCTTCCCTAACCACTTATCTAAAAACAAAAGCAACGCTTCCAAGTCTTTATCCAAACGCAAATAGCAATCTTCAACTTCAATGCTTTGTGGCCCAAACTGATGTCCGATATAATCTGTAGATGAAAAACTTACGCAGAACATATCAGTAGCTAATCCCTTTCCCAGTTGCTCATTTTTTATTGTTTCAATTGCAAAATCTTTAGTTAATGAATTTCCAAATGGAGTGCTACGTATTAGTCCTGCTCCACCGTTGGTATTCATCAAATAATTTAAGTCATATGGAAATACGGGCAACTCCTTTCCTTTAAATGGCTCTTCGCAAGGGTTATTATCCGGATCACTTTCTGAATACGTATTGATTGGATATAGCGTATTCCACATTTGCGATAAATATGTTTTGGCAGGCTCCTTAAAATTAAAATCATTCACCCATTTAGGAAGATCTTTCATGTACTTGGTGCTGCTTATCCAAAAACCTGTTTCAACGTCAAACCAATAAGCAGCATTTCCAAGTTGACCAGCAGGCAAGATTGCTCCTCGGTCTTTTAAGGCTATTCCAATAACTTTTGAATTTTTATTTTTTGTTTTCAGCTCATCGCCAATCGTTTTTCTAAATAAATTTTTTGGAGACATCTGCCCACTTGCTCCTTTTGTACCACCAACACCTGCTACACTTCTATCTCCTACACAATATACTTGTCTTTTCAAAACCAGATCAATCCAATCATTACCTACAATCCCATGTACCGATGGGGTCATGCCTGTGAATATAGATGCATGACCAGGGCCTGTAAATGTGGGTACATAATTATAGTTGGTGTTTTTGCAATTAAAACCTTCGTTTACTAACCTTTTGAACCCACCCTCTCCATATTTATCCCAGTATTTTTCGATGTAATCGTAGCGCATTTGGTCAATCACTAAGCCCACCAAAAGTTTTGGTTGGGCATGACAAATAATACTGATAGCTAAAAATAAGGGAAGAGTAAATAGAGGTGGCTTTTTCATTGTAATACAAAAGTAATCATCCTAATCTAATTCGTAAATTCGCCTACTATTAAATGTCAAAAAAGAAACCTATAAAAGGTAGCCCTCAAAAGCAAGCAAAAGCTAAACTACCTACGCTGCCTGTATTTAAGCCTAATTTTGGGTTTGCAATTATTTCAGCTGCTATAGGTTTCTGCTTATACTTTAATACCATAAAGCATGAATACGTATTGGATGATGTTGGCGCAATAACTGGTAATGAATATGTAACTGAGGGCATCAGTGGTATTCCAAAAATTCTTAGTGTGGGCATGTGGCATTTTGACAATGTAAATCTTGGATATTACCGGCCTCTTTCCATGATTACGTTTGCTATTGAAAACGAATTTTTTCCGGGCAATCCGCATGTAAGTCACTTAGGAAATGTTATCCTCTATGCCTTAACCGGTTTTTTTCTGTGCATGCTTTTGATGAATTTGTTCAGAAATTACAACCCAATTTTCTCATTTATTGTTACACTTTTATTTTTAGCACATCCCGTTCACACCGAAGTAGTAGCAAACATAAAAAGCAGGGACGAAATACTTGCGTTCCTAAATATGATTATTGCCACATATGTATTGTTGTTGGCTTATAAAAATTATGTCACAAACTACAAGCTCGTTGTTCTCTCTTGTGTTTTCTATTACTTAGCTCTCATCTCCAAAGAATCTGCCATGACGGGTTTGCTTTTAGCTCCTTTAGCAATCTATTTTAGATCTACCCTTACCATTAAACAAAGTTTGATAAAAACAATTCCATTTGCGTTAATGATTTTATTATTTCAAGCACATAAATACGGAGTGCTGGGCACTATTACTGGAGCCATTCCAAAAGACATTGTCAATTATCCTTATGAAGAAGCAGGAACCAAGTTCCCTACCACCTTCCTTATTTTCATGTATTGCATTAAATTAATTTTATTTCCTCACCCTTTATCTTACGATTACTCTTTCAATCAAATTCCTGCAGCAACTTTTTCGTCTGTATTTGTATTGCTTGGCTTTATTATTGCGGGAGCGCTGGCATATTATTCTTTAAAAAAGATACTTGACAAATCGCCACTCGCACTAGGGCTACTCATATTTGGAGCTATGCTTGCACCGCCTTTGGCGTTTGTGTTGCTTCGCGGTGGAATATTGGCAGAACGTTTTCTTTATGCGCCATCACTGGGTTTTTGTATAGCACTCGTGTGGCTGGCACCTTTAATATCATCCCGAGCAAAAGAAGAAGGGCTATCAAGAAATTTTTGGTCGCAAAATTTTTCCAAGCTTCCACCATTAAAAGATGCGTTAGGGTTTGGGCTTTTGTTGATTGTATTTTCCCTTTACTCTTTTAAAACCATAACTCGCAACCCGGTTTGGAAAGATAATATGACGCTGTTTTCTACCGATGTAAAAACATCTTCCAACTCCTGTCAGGTGCGCAGGCATTACGGCAGCGAACTAATTAATTTAGGTATTGCTGCAAAAGACCCACAAGAAAAATCAGATTGGTTTGAAAAAGGCACCAGACAAATGAAAGAAGCATTGCGCATTAACCCGCGCTTTGGAGATGCATTTTTTAAACTGGGTGTAGCCTACCAAACGGTGCGTATCAATAATGATTCTGCAATATATTATTACACACGTGCCATACAAGAAGCACCAGGCTATGCTATCAGCTACAACAACATGGGAATTCTGTATGAAGGGTTGGGCAAACATGAACTTGCTTCGTATTATTATAACAAAGCAGTGGATGTAAATCCATATTTCCCGGACGGGGTACGAAACAGAGAAAGTCACCAGAAAAAAACAGGATTGGATGTGCGTATTTTTCCAACTTCTACTAACCTTGATTCCGTAGAAAATTCTACGCCACAAAATATGCGCAACTACCAGTTCTACTATAAGCTGGGAACTGATTATGCCTCCAAAGGGGATTATGTAAATGCGGCTCGTTGTCTGGAAGCAGCCACTCAACAAAATCCAACTTTTGTTGATGCCTTGGTAAATCTTGCCAATTGCTACGGAATGTTAAAGAATTACCCTAAGAATATTGAAGTATTAAATAAAGTTGTTGCACTTTATCCAACCAACACGCAGGCATTGGGTAATTTAGCAGTCACCTATGATTTAATGGGCAACAAAGATAAAGCAGAGGAATTTAGAGATAGAGTAAAAGATATTACAGGGAAATAGATTTATCTGAATATATTTATTTCTTCTAGGCTTTGGATAAGTTTTATATGACTAGTATTTAATGGAAAAAGCAGGAAATTCTGCTGTTACGTTTTCAACGCTCCTCAATTTATATCAAGGAGATGAAAATGTATTGTCTATTTCCAAATTATTAGCAAGTAAAGTTTCTGGAAAAGTAAAAGGACTTTCTGCTTCTTCATCCTCTTTTATCATAAAAGCCACTGCTGATAATGTTACAGGCACACACCTAATTATTTTACAAGACAAAGAGCAGGCAGCCTATTTTTTAAATGACCTTGAAACGCTAAAAGGGAACTCGTTATTTTTTCCTGCTTCCTTCAAACGAGCATACAACAGCGAAGAGTATGATTCTTCCTCCATCCAACTAAGAGCGGAAGTTCTTAATTCAGTACGTTTATTTCATACACAAAAAAACAATGCTCCTATATTTATTGTTTCATATCCCGAAGCAATATCCGAAAAAGTAATTTCAAAAGCGAATTTGGAAAAAAACTCCTTAATTCTACACAAAGGAGAAAAAGTATCCCTGCTTTTTCTTACCGATCTATTAAATGAATATGGATTTGAACGTGCCGACTATGTTATAGAGCCCGGACAATTTGCTGTTAGAGGAGGAATTATAGATATATTTTCTTTTGCGCTCGATGTACCTTTACGAATTGAACTATCGGGCGATGATGTAGAATCGATACGAACTTTTGATGTATCCAGTCAGCTTTCGTTAAAAAACTTTGAGGAGGCATCCATCCTGCCAAATATTCAGGAACGAATGATTGAAGGAGAAAGCACTTCAATCCTCGAGTACATTACTGAGAATTCAAAAGATGTTTTTGTATGGCTCAATAATGAAACCAGAATTCTGAACGAAATTGAAGAAGGATTAAAATCTGTTCTTGAAAAAGAAGCTGGCAGTCTTTTTGTGTCGAGTAATGAATTAAAAGCTGAATTATCCAAACTTCCAACAATTGATTTTTCGGGAAACGCAGCAAGCGAATCCTCCACATTTAATTTTGCGCCACAACCAGCCTTCAACAAAAATTTTGATCTGCTTTTTGAAAACCTGAATGAGCTACACAAAAAAGGATATTCGAACATCATCCTTTTTGATAACCCCAAACAACTTGAGCGCTTACTTGCCATTTACGAAAGCCTTTACCCTCCTTCCATAACAGAATATAAAACTCCTCCCTTTACAACGGACATGGGTGGAATTCACGAAGGATTTATTGACCACACTAATAAAATTGCCTGCTACACTGATCATCAAATATTTGGCAGGTACCATAAATTTAAAATCAAGAATAATAATTTTAAGAAAAGCGAAGCGATAACGTTAAAAATGCTCAAGTCGCTGCAGCCGGGCGATTATGTTACGCACATCGATTACGGCATAGGACGATTTGGAGGACTAGAAAAGATTGAAGTGAATGGGAAGATGCAAGAATCTATTCGGCTAGTGTATAAAGACAATGATACGTTAAACATCAGCATCCACTCCCTGCATCAAATATCTAAACACACTAGCAAGGAAGGCGTTGCACCTAGGCTGGATAAGCTAGGCTCCAATGCATGGACTACCTTAAAAAAGAAAACAAAAAAGAAAGTCAAGGAGATTGCATTTGATCTTATTAAATTATATGCCCAGCGTAAAGCACAAAAAGGATTTGCATTCTCTCCCGATAATTACATGCAAAATGAAATTGAATCATCCTTTATTTACGAAGACACACCCGATCAAATAAAATCTACTGCCGATGTAAAAAAAGATATGGAGCAAGATTATCCGATGGACCGACTCATTTGCGGTGATGTAGGATTTGGAAAAACAGAAATAGCCGTTCGCGCCTCATTCAAAGCTGCGCTAGATGGAAAACAAACTGCAGTGCTCGTGCCCACCACCATTTTAGCCTTGCAGCATTTCAAAACTTTTTCCGAACGCATGAAAGGGTTTCCTGTTACAGTGGATTACATCAATCGATTCAAATCAGCCAAAGAGCAAAAAGAAACCTTACAAAAACTTGCTGAAGGAAAAATTGAAATACTGATTGGCACGCATCGCATATTAAGTAAAGACATAAAGTTTAAAGACCTTGGTCTTTTAATCGTTGATGAAGAACAAAAATTCGGTGTTGGATCGAAGGATAAATTAAAAACGCTGAAAACAAACGTAGATACGCTTACACTAACCGCTACTCCTATTCCCAGAACCTTGCAGTTTTCTATGATGGGAGCCAGAGATCTTTCAGTCATTAACACACCTCCACCAAACCGACATCCAGTTTATACCGAAGTTTGTCAGTACAATGAAAAGACAATTAAGGAATCCATCAATTATGAATTAGAGCGTGGCGGACAGGTATTCTTTGTGCACAACCGAGTACAAAACATCGGGCGCTTTGCCGAAATAGTACAACGCCTTTGTCCAAAAGCAAGAGTGCTGGTTGCACACGGACAGCTATCCGGTGAAGCGCTAGAAAAAGCTATGCTAGATTTTATTGAAGGCGAATACGATGTGTTGGTTTGTACCACCATCATTGAATCTGGCTTAGACATTTCAAACGCAAACACAATTATTGTAAACGATGCACAAAATTATGGGCTCAGTGATTTGTATCAACTGCGTGGGCGCGTGGGCCGATCCAATAAAAAAGCATATTGCTATTTGCTTACTCCCCCTTTTGCAAACCTGACCAACGAAGCCAAAAAAAGATTGCGCGCCATCGAAGAGTTTTCTGATTTAGGTAGCGGCTTTAATATTGCCATGCGTGATTTAGACATTCGCGGTGCAGGAAATTTATTGGGAGCAGAGCAAAGTGGCTTCATCACCGATATTGGCTATGAAATGTATCAGAAGATTTTGGACGAAGCCATGGAAGAACTGCGTGAAGAAATGGCAGAAGCAGATGTAAAAACTCAGAAAGATAGCAACACACAAACTAATACATCAGCTCCCAAAACACAAATCTCCAACTGGGTTCGCGATTGTGTAATAGATACTGATCTTGCCATTTTGATTCCCGAGGAATATGTGGAGAGTATTATGGAACGCATTGTGTTGTACCAAAAGTTAGACAACAGTAAAACAGAAGCAGAACTAACTGCATTTGAATCTGAATTGGTAGATCGTTTTGGAGTACTGCCAATACAAACCAAAAAACTAATCAATGTAGTTAGGCTGCGATGGCTGGCAGTAAAATTAGGTTTTGAAAAAGTAGTTTTAAAAAATAGTAAGCTGATAGCCTGGTTTGTCTCCAATCAAAAATCTCCCTACTACCAAAGTGATGTCTTTTCTAAAATAATACAGTTTGTACAATCAAACCCGACAAGCTGTGCTATAAACGAAGGAGAAAATAAACTTACCCTAAAAATTGAAAAAGTAAAGGATGTAGATACTGCCATGGAGTTGCTGGTAAAAATGCAGTGAACTGTTAATACTAGGGCGCCACAATAAAATTGACTTGTCCTGAAATAGGTTGACAGAAATGTTAACTTAATTTCGCACAAGCCGACCCACTGGGCAAAATCAAAATAGCCATTTTTAGCCAGCGCATCACCAATAATGATGTTTCATATCATAATAGTCAGGTTATACCATTACTCTTTAAAAATTAGTCCAAAATATTCTGGTATAATACCAATCGACATATTCCATTGTAATTGGACTAAAAGATATGTCGCATCGGTATTAGTCCTGATTGTATATCTATGAAATATGATTTATTTGACAAAAACTATTACAAACATTATAATTTTTCGTATCATTGTGGTCAGGTTTAACCTGACTTATAGACTATGAAAAATAAGTA
>CAYZTB010000027.1:0-39318 GCA_964481195.1 uncultured Bacteroidia bacterium
TTATAGATAATAATAACCAAAATCAAGTTGCATTAGTGACTTGAATCTACCTTTTACTTATATGAAAACACTCTTTACTATTCTTTTTTCGCTTTCAGCACTTCTTGCGAGCGCACAAGCCAATTGTTCTGCACCTGCCACAGGATTTACACCTATCAATGACTTGGGAGCATCTGCCTCTCCTGTAACGGGACTAATGGGCGGCTTGTATCCTAATGGATCTAATTTTATACCACCAACACATAAAATAGGAGGACTTCAAATGGCATCTCAGGTTGAATGCCTGAATGCGAACGGAATCCCTGATGCGGTAAACGGAAAAATTGTTTGGCTCAGTATTGGCATGTCCAACTGCACGCAGGAAACACAGCAGTTTATGCCTCAGGCAAATGCTTTTGTAGGAAAGAACCCAAAACTTACTTTGGTAGATGGAGCACAGGGAGGACAACCCGCCCAAATTATTTCTTCTTCCTGGAGTGCTGGCTATGCAAATTTTTGGACTACGGTGGGAACTCGTCTTTCCAACGCAGGCGTTACTGCAAATCAAGTACAAATAATATGGCTGAAAGAGGCAAATCAGGCCGGCACTACTTTGCCACAGGTTTACTATGATTCACTGGTAATTCAGCTTAAGCGAATTAGCAATGAACTTAAGACTAGATTTCCAAACGTAAAGCTATGTTACCTAGCAAGCAGAATTTCTGCTAGGTATGCTACTACAACGCTCAACCCCGAGCCCTATTCTTACTGGACCGGATGGGCGGTAAAAAAAGTAATTACTGATCAGATAAATGGAGATGCGCAGTTAGCTTATTCAGGAAATAATGCAAAAGCTCCCTGGCTTTCCTGGGGAATCTATATGTGGTCGGATGGCAGCACTCCCCAGTCAAGTGATACGAGCGTGTATTTTGTTTGTCCTACCGATTACCAGAATGATGGAACTCATCCATCTACCATTGGTGCGCAAAAGGTTGGCGCACATCTTTTAAAATTCTTTTCTACGGATTCCACCTGCACGCCTTGGTTCCTTGGAGCAGGATGTACCTTGGGAACTTCGGTACAAGCAGAGGATCAGGAGAACGACATTTCATTTTTTCCGAATCCTTCAAATAGGGAGCTCACGATCTACAGTCCTTTGGTTACCATATACAATATTCAGATTTATGATGTGTTTGGTAAACTTGTTTTTGAAAAGACAACGGATCAAAACAGAGAGAAAGTAGATCTGAATATGACGAAAGGAGTATATTTCCTGAAGGTGGAAGATAAATCAGGAAATCATTTTAGTAAAATCGTGGTGAGGAATTAACTTGCCATCTCTACCCAATCTCCCCCGGCTTTTATCAAGCCAATGAGCTCTTCCACGGCAGTTTCGGAAGGAATGTTTCTTTTTACAACTTCCTTGCCCTTGTATAGCGTGATTTTTCCTACTCCGGTTCCAACATATCCATAATCAGCATCAGCCATTTCTCCGGGACCATTTACTATACAGCCCATGATGCCAATCTTTACTCCTTTTAAATGCGAAGTTTTAGAACGAATCTTAGCGGTTGTTTCCTGCAAATCAAATAATGTTCTGCCGCAGGAAGGGCAGGAAATATATTCTGTTTTAGAAATCCTTGTTCGTGTAGCTTGTAATATTCCAAAGCCGGTAGAATTTATAAGTTGAGGAGAGGCGCAATTGTTTTGTTTGATCCATATTCCATCGCCAAAGCCATCTAATAACAACCCTCCTAAATCGGTTGCGCTATAAAGCTGAAATTTATCTTCCGATAAATCTTTATAGTTTCTTTTAATGATAACTGGAATATTATTTTCTTGGAGAGCCATAAACATGCTTCGCTGTTCAGCCATCCCGTGCTCGTTGGTAGTATCAAAAATCAATACTACATTTTTTTCCAGCTCCTGTAATTTGAATTTTGGATTTTGCAAAGCAACTACATCAACAACCACAAAATTTAGCTCTGCCGATTTTTCTTTTGAAGAAAAATATTCGCTTCCGCAAAACAGAGGGTAAGAACGGGTTTTGTTTTTTAAAGCCGCGTAGGTATCCGGACTATAAATTAAACCCAAGGTGCCAGGAATTTCAAAAGCTATTTTATTTCCCCCCAAATAAATAAAATCACAGGCCTGATCGGTTAAATTCCATTTATCAAGCGAAACGGAATAATTATACCCCACTGCAAAAAAAGATGCTGCAGTAATTTTTTCTTTATTTGAAAAATCTGCAATAACTCTTGGAACATTTCCGCCACCAATATTTAATATGGATGCAGCTTCTCTTCTCTTGTATTCGAAAGGAGAGTAGGTAGTCTTTAGTCTGGAGTCATTAGTTTCTAAACTTGATATTCTTTTATGATCAACTCTCTTGCTGTAACGCTCTGCAAGATTTTTTGCAACGGGAATTTCATATTCAGGCTCTTCTGTTAAAGAAACACGAATGGTATCGCCAATCCCATCTTCTAATAAAGTTCCAATTCCTACTGCGGATTTTATTCTTCCATCTTCACCATCACCAGCTTCAGTAACGCCAAGATGTAGAGGGTAAATAGGAAGGACCACCAGTTGCCCCGGCCTTAAAGGGAGAGCATTGCCACTACTCCCCCTTAGGGGATGGGGGCCGGAAGCTCTCCCTTTCATCTTATTCACCAGCAATCTATATGCTTGCACCATCACCTGTGCATTGCTTGCTTTCATGGAAATTATAATATCAAAAAACTTTTCTTCCTCGCAAATTCGTAAAAACTCAAAAGCACTTTCTACCATTCCAAGTGGCGTGTCTCCGTATCTGCTTAGTATTCTGTCACTCAACGAACCGTGATTGGTTCCAATACGCATAGCAGTGCCATTTTCTTTACATATTTTTATGAGAGGAAGAAAACGTTCACGAATTCTTTCAAGTTCTTCGTCATAGCTTTTGTCGGTATACTCTATATGCTCAAATTTTTTTCTATCTGCATAATTGCCTGGATTCACCCTAACTTTTTCCACAATGCGTGCTGCAAGTTCGGCAGCATTGGGAGTAAAATGTATATCAGCACAGAGGGGAGTTTTATATCCTCGCTTGCGCAATTCCTTTTTTATGTTCTCTAAATTTTTTGCTTCGTTCATGCTGGGAGCTGTAATGCGCACGAGCTCGCAACCAGCCTCAATCATTCGGATACTTTGTTCAACCGTTTTAATCGTGTCCATCGTATCGGTGGTAGTCATGGACTGTATGCGAATAGGATTGCTGCCACCAATTCCTACATCACCTACTTTTACTTCGCGTGTTTTGAGGCGCGAGTATTGGATGAGGGAATTGCAATAACTACCGGAAAGGGAGGTGACAAACATTTTCAAATTTAAGGAAAAAGGAGGAATGCATCCTGCAGAATTTATACCGATGCTCAATTGAGATTAGTCCATTTGATATGCCCGCCTTCGATCGGTCCGAAGGGCTCCTTCGGAGCATAATACCTGTTGCCTTTAGACTATTTGATATCAGGTAATGGTATTACTTTTTAAATGCCACAGCACACAAGGCACAGGAAATGTTACTCGGTCTTTACAAATTTCTGGATTGACTTTTTATGGTCCCCGTATAGGAGCTCCGCAAAATAAAGCCCTGATGGTAAATTTCGAACATCTACTTTGAGATGTGGCAGGTTCCCAAAGGACACCGTTTGCTTTACTTTTCCAAGCAGATCTCTGATAATAACCACTTCCGGAATTTCCCCGTAAACTGCAGAAGCATCCAACGTGATATTGAGAATATCTTTTACTGGACAAGGGGAAATACTAAAAGTTAAATCAGGTCCATTTTCATAGATACCCGTTGTTGAAGAGTTAAGGTACACGCTGTCCCACAACGTATCAGCGGCCAACTTGGCATTACCGGAAGACCAAACCACCACGATATTATTTCCTGCGTTAAAAAAAGTAGAGTCGAAGTTAATTACACAGTTGGTGCTAACACTGTCATTGGGATTCAAGCTAACGCTGCCTATCGTACAAAATAAAATTGGGGTAAATGCAATGGTATCAGTTGAGTAATAAACATTTATAAATCCAGAATAGGGTACACTGTCGATGTTCTTGACAACCACAGTTACTGTGGAAGTGTCGCTTAGGTTGGCTGTATCAGCCAGAGCAATAAAGGTGGTGCTGATGGTGCCACTCTGGGAGTACACTGCCGAAAATGCCGGTAGGAGCAGGCACATCAGGGCCATTAGTTTTCTTGTTTCATGCAGAATGATTACATAGTAATTTTTCATGGGTTTCTGGTTTCTTTACTCAAAGATAGAAGAATGGTAGGCAGATAGCTTTTTTTATTTCTATTTATCTTGCCCGTTCAAAAAGCATATATTTGTACTATTCTACTATGGATATACTGTCCGAAATAGTGCTGAATCTTACCAAAGAAGATTTACGTTTTTACAAATTGTTCAGCGCGCGATATGTGGCAGGCAAAGATCGTAAGGATCTGGTGCTGCTCGATTACATGCGGGATTCGCAGGAGCAGTATGACAACGACCTGATTTTTAGTAAGCTGTATCGTAGTCGGGATAAGAATGCCCTATACTCACTTAAGAACAGGCTTACCCACGATATTTCTCGCTCTTTGAGTGTTCAGCACTGCTTTAAGGACGAACTATTATACATATATCATTTACTTTTTCTGGTACGCCTTTTTTTTATGCGGAGCCAGTTCGCTGTGGCCCAGCATTTTTTAAAGAAAGCTGAAGCCGAGGCAAAACGTATTGAAAATTATGAGTTGTTGGATATCATTTACGGGGATTACGTAAAACTTTCGCATGAGCTTTTAAACATTAACCCGGAGGAATATATTCGGAAGAGGGCTGAAGCGCGAACTTATTCAGCGAACATTCTGGAGATGGATAATATTTTGGCGGTAGTTTATTATCGGCTGAAGACTTCCCAGAATTTTTCGGAGAAGGGGAGTCCAATCCTGAAGATGCTGGAAAAAACAGTGGACACTTTCGCGAAGGATAAAAGCATTAAGAAAAGTCCAAAGTTGAGATTTAAAATATACGGTGCTGTAACACAGATCCTGTTGCAACGTCACGAGTACGAAGCGTTGGAACAGTACTTACTCAAAACATATAAGGAGTTCGCGAAGGATAAACTTTTCGATAAAGAGAATCACAGCGTAAAACTTCAAATGCTTCACTATGTGGTGAATGTGCTTTTTAAGAACAGGAAATACCTGGATTCGCTGGAATACACTTCGCTGATGAATGATGCGATGCACGAATACGGAAAGCTGTTGTACGACAAGTTCCTCTTCTTTTATTATAATTCTCTGGTCATTAACCATTCTGTATTGGACAAAGACAAAGCTATTTCGGTACTTGAAGAGGTGCTGGCTAAAAAAACACTGGCAAACACCCCCTTTTACGAACTTTTTGTTTACCTGAACCTGGCCATATTATGGTTTGAAAAAAAAGATTTCAGGGCATCGGTTAAGTTTCTAAACAAGCTTTATTTACATGTTGAATTTAAAAACGCAGACACCGGATTAAAATTCAAAATTGCAATTGCGGAGCTGATCATCCGGTTCGAGCTTTTAGACTTTGACTTCCTCGAAGTGAAGATCAAACAGGTAAAGCGTCAGTTCAGGACCTTGCTTAGCGATCCTGATAATCAGCGGGAAAAAGGATTCCTGTCGATCCTTGCAAAATTGATTGTCAGCCCCCAGATTCGAAGCAACAAAAGCCTTCTTGCCATCATTCAAAAGTTTGTTTCTTCAAAAGAAGAGACGTTGAACGACACAGAAGTAATCAACTACGGTGCCTGGCTGAAGGGCAAGATTCAAAAGGGCTA
Source organism: uncultured Bacteroidia bacterium (assembly GCA_964481195.1). Classification (GTDB taxonomy): domain Bacteria; phylum Bacteroidota; class Bacteroidia; order Palsa-948; family Palsa-948; genus Palsa-948. The sequence goes on from CAYZTB010000027.1 coordinate 5,827, forward strand.
ACACCCACCCCAACCCTCCCAAATGGAGGGAACTGCACGAGCAAGTTCTCCCCCTTTGGTACAACAGAAGGTTGTGGGAATCCACTCCTTTGGAGCGAGCATAGCTCTGGAGGGGTGATCCATTCCATATTTGAACGGGCAAGATTTATTCAATTTCAGGTACCTCCTTTTCTTCTTTTCAGTCCACCTTTGTGTTGAAAGGCAACAACAACATGAACAATCTCAATAATACAAACCAAGCCCGGAGAGCAAAGTATCCGGCAAAAAACAGAATGAAAAAAATAATTTTTATTTTATTAGCAGCCTTGTCATTTCAGGCAAACGCGCAAAGTGCCTGCCAGGCTGGATTCACATTCACCATCAATACCAATACGGTAACGTTTACGAATACATCAACAGGTGCCATCCAGCCTTTTTATTACTGGAGCTTTGGAGACGGCAGCTATAGCATGCAGACCAACCCGATTCATACGTATTCGTTTAATGGAACTTTTATCGCATGTGTGACTCTGGACGACAGTATCCCTTCCACCACGTGGGGCTGTCATGACATTTTTTGCGATACAATTGTAATAACCAATGCACCTGTCACAGGAATTGAGGAAAGTGCAAATACGATTTCTTCTCTGCATAACTACCCTAACCCTTTTCATAACACCACCAACATCAGCTACACGCTGGAGAACAGCTCCTATGTGAGCATAGCGGTATACAACCAGATAGGAAGTAAGGTAGCGGATCAGGAGAACAGCGAAAAAAGCGCAGGTCGCCATGAGCTGGAATGGAATGCAGAAGCTCTCAGCGAAGGAATTTATTTTCTGGAAGTGAAAGCAAATAATTCCGTGATGACGAAAAAACTTGTAATCATAAAAAAGTAAAATCTAAACCCTAACACCCTTTTAAAACCAAAACACCAATGAAAATCAAATCACTCATGCTCGCAACGATTCTCGGACTGGGAATTATGTCAGCAATGCTAAAAGCGCAAACTAGCATCAACATCCAGCAATTCAGCGATTCAACATGGATTTCCTATTGCCCTGTTCCCGTTCAGGTAAATTTTGTAATGTACGGACAAGCAACGAACTATGCGCCCAATGCACCGATGAACATATCGGTGGATTTTGGCGATGGGAATACCTATTCCAATACTGTTAATTTATCAAGCGGATGGTTTTCGGATTGGTCTATTAGTAATACGTATAATTTCTCCGGCATTTTTTCCCTGAGATGCATTGTAACCGGTCCCGACTTAAATGCGGATACCGCTTATTACAGCATTATTGCCGGTGACACCTGCGGAACAATAACAGGAAAAATGTATGTGGACGCAAACAGCAATTGCAATTATAATGCTGGCGAAATTCTTCTTGCAGGAATGCCCGTTCGTTTGATGCAAGGAAGCGTTGTTGCCGGTTACAGTTACACCGACCAGACAGGCGACTATGCTTTTAACGTGCCAAGCAGTTTCACTTACGATGTAATTCCTGCGGTCAATATCAATAACTATGGATATGTTACTACTTGTCCGCCATCCGGCCAATATACGGGTGTAACGGCTCCTTCTTCAAATCTTGATTTCGGAATGAATTGCCTGCCAGGATTTGATTTAGTTGCGCTTAATTCAGGAACTGGTTTCAGGCCGGGATTTACCGCAACTGTTCGTCCCAAGGCATTAAATACTTTCTGTCAGCCGGTCAGCGGCCAACTTGAATTGATTCTCGATCCGCTCACTTCCTACGTTTCATCAATTCCTGTTCCGGTTAGTGTGAACGGAGACACCCTCAGGTGGAATTTCTCTAACCTTAATAACTCCAATTACTGGAACTCGTGGAATGCTTTTGCGCCTGCCGTTACTGTTTACACTTCTCTGAGTGCACAGATTGGCGACACAGTTTGCTTTACAACAAATGTTACTCCGCTTAGCGGTGATGTGAACACAGCCAATAACACAAACATCTTTTGCATAGATGTGAGAAATTCCTGGGACCCTAACATGAAGCAGGTAAGTCCTATCGGAGAAGGGCCTAACGGAAACCTTGCTCCAGGCACGTATGACATGGATTATACTGTCCATTTTCAAAACACAGGAAACGATACTGCCTACCAAATTTTCATCCTTGATACGTTGGATTCTGATTTGGATGCAGCCACCTTTCAGGCAATTTCCAGCACTCATAATATGGAAGTTGACATTCTTCCCGGAAATGTGTTAAAGTTCTTTTTCCCGAACATCATGCTACCGGACAGCAACATCAATGCAGCGCTCAGCAACGGGCATGTTACCTATACTATTCGCACAAAACCGAGTCTTCCTGTGGGAACACAAATCAAAAACACTGCTCGTATTTATTTTGATTTCAATCCTGCTATCGTAACCAATACTACGTTAAATACGATAGCAATTCCACTTGGAGTAAATGAAAACGCCAATGCAATTCAGGGAATTACTGTGTATCCAAATCCTGCAAGCAGTCAGGTGCTGGTAACGCTCACCAACAAGCAAGTAGGCGCGCAGTTAATTCTGGTAGATGCGCTTGGGCGGCAGGTGATTAGCGAAAAAACTACCCAACAGGAAGTAAGCCTGAATGTGAGCCATCTCCCTGCAGGAATTTATAATCTGATTATTAAATCTGATAAACAGATAGCCAGCGGAAGAGTGATTTTGATAAAATAGTGCGGTTTACCCCGTTAGCTATCGGGATATTTCTAACGGGGTTAACCCAGCCTGCGTCAGGCATTAAGTAGAAAAGACCGGAGGAAATTTTCCTTCGGTCTTTTTTTATTTTACATACTTCTTAATGAGTGTATCCGCCACAATGGTGCCCAGAATGATAGCTGCTCCAATATAAAAAGGACCAGACATTTTTTCGCTCTCCGTAAAGATGAAGGAAGCAAAAAGTATTCCATAAATAGTTTCTAAGTTCAATGTTAAGGTCATGGTATAAGGGCTAATATTTTTTAAAATAGCCACACCAATTATATAAGGAACGGTAGTGCAAACAATTGATAAAAGCAGTAAGTAAAACCAGTTAATAGAACTGATGTTATAAAACGTTGCAGTTTCGGGAGCAAATATATATATGAAGGCGCTTACACAAATTCCACTGCCTACCATTTCATATACGGATATTAGTCCGGCTTGAATATTTTTTCTAATCATAATGCTGTTTAGCACAGCCATCATAGAGGAAGTCAGAGCCGCCCCTACGCCCAAAAGTATTCCCAAGGTATATTGCGTTTCAACATTAAATATTAACAGCAATGCGCCAATTACAACAAGGCCAAAAAATATTTCGTACCACAGTACTTTGCGTTTAAATATTAAAGGCTCTAGCAAAGAGGTAAATAGAGTGCCGGTGGAAAAGCAAGCCAAGGTTACCGAAACGTTGCTCGCTTTAATGGCCCCATAAAAGCAAATCCAGTGCAAGCCCACTATGAGCCCGATGCCAAGTAATTGTAATATTATTTTTCTTGACGGGAAAAGAGGAGTCTTTGTATAAATCACATAACCAAGAATCCCAAAAAAAGTTATGATGACACGAATCCAAATTAATTGAAGAGCAGGAAGTGTAATGATCTTACCCAGTACTGCCGTCCAACCCCAAACAAAAACAATGAAGTGAAGTAAAAGTAAGTTTAATGTTTTTGGATTCACAGTACTAATTAGCTTTAAAGCAAGCACAAAGGAACAACTTTAGACTAATTTTCTGAACTTGTCGAAGGATATTTTTACTCGAAAATTCTACAAACTTCAAAACAATTGATTTTCTGCTTTTTAGAGGGAAGCGGAAGATAATTAACTCAAAAGCAAGCCGGTTTTTATTAAAAGCGTAAATTAAATACATGGTATAAGGGGAATATTAACATAAGCAATCAGTCTATGCAAATGAAAGCAAATTAAGAATTTTTTAGGCCAAGAATTGTAGACTTTCTATAGGGAATCGTACTAATCTATCTTTATTTGTTTCTATATTTGCCATCTTTAAAATCACCTAAAAAATGGCTTCAACCTCCTTCGCATCCCGCCACATCGGCCCACGAGAAAAAGACGTAACAATTATGCTTCAAAAGATTGGAGCAAAATCTATAGACGACTTAATCGATCAAACTATACCTGCAAATATTCGTTTGAAAAAACCGCTTAACATTCCAGATGGATTAAGCGAATTTGAATACCTGAAAGAACTAAAGTTAATTGCTTCACGAAATAAAGTTTTTAAAACATACATAGGACAAGGGTATTACAATTGTATTATTCCTCCAGTAACTCAGCGCAATGTTTTAGAAAACCCAGGATGGTACACTGCTTACACGCCTTACCAAGCTGAAATAGCGCAAGGAAGATTGGAGGCGCTTTTGAATTTTCAAACCATGGTAATTGATTTAACCGGATTGCCAATTGCAAATGCATCTTTATTGGATGAGGCAACGGCTGCCGCTGAAGCGATGCTGCTTTTTTTAAACTCCCGACCCAAATCCAAAGCTGCTGCGAATGTTTTTTTTGTTTCCGAAAAATGTTTTCCTCAAACCATCGCTGTGGTAAAGACCCGAGCCGTTCCGCTAGGTATTGAAGTGGTTGTAGGCGATCATTTGCTGCTAACAAATCTAGAAGATGTTTTTGGCGCTTTGATTCAATATCCCGATACAAATGGAAATGTTTTTGATTATAAAGAGTTTGTAAATAAAATTCACGCGTCCGAAGGGTTTGTCGCAGTTGCAACAGATCTAATGGCCTTAACACTTTTAACTCCTCCTGGAGAATGGGGTGCTGATATTGTTTTAGGAAATTCGCAGCGCTTTGGAGTTCCCATGGGATATGGCGGGCCACACGCAGCTTTTTTTGCCAGCAAAGAAAATTTTAAACGCACCTTGCCGGGCAGAATTATTGGAGTTTCGGTTGATTCATCGGGTAATCCAGCTCTTCGAATGGCGTTGCAAACTCGCGAGCAACATATTCGCAGAGAGAAAGCTACTTCAAACATTTGCACAGCCCAAGCATTGCTAGCTATAATGGCAAGTATGTATGGGGTATACCACGGACCCAAAGGCATAAAAGCAATTGCAGAAAAAATCCATCACCTTGCTTGTGGCATTGCAGAGCAGCTAGAAAAGTTAGGGCTACAACTAGAAAATAATATATTCTTTGACACAATTTCTGTTGCACTAACCGATAAAATTATTGTTCAGAAAATACTTTCCATAGCCGAAAGTAAACAAATAAATTTTCGTTACACAGAAAAAAATATTTCAATTAGCGTAGATGAAACCACTTCTGGCAAAGACGCAAAAGAAATTGTAGAAATCTTTTCTGAAGCGATGGGAAAAAATAGTTCAGTCCCATCACTCAATGGCGAGATCAATAAAAGCGTAATCAGATCCTCTGCGTTTGTGCGCAAGTCTGAGTTTATGATTCATCCTGTTTTTAACACGTACCATTCCGAAACAGAAATGATGCGTTACATAAAACGCCTAGAGAATAAAGACTTATCGTTAACGCATTCGATGATTTCGCTTGGCTCGTGCACTATGAAGCTAAATGCAGCTGCGGAGCTGTACCCTATCACCTGGCCTGAGTTTGCAAACATTCATCCATTTGCTCCGGCAAGTCAAACCGAAGGCTACAAAATGGTTATTGATGAATTAGAAAAATCACTTTGCGAAATTACTGGCTTTGCAGCAGTGTCCTTTCAACCTAACAGCGGTGCACAAGGAGAATATGCGGGACTGTTGGTCATTCAAGCCTATCACAGCAGTAAAGGAAACGCAAACAGAAAAGTAGTTTTAATCCCTTCTTCTGCACATGGCACTAACCCGGCAAGTGCAGCCATGGCAGGCATGCAAATAGTAATTGTTAAATGCGATGCGAATGGAAACGTGGATGTAAATGATTTAAAAGAAAAAGCAGAAAAATATAAAGAGAATCTTTCTTGTTTAATGGTTACCTATCCATCTACACACGGAGTTTTTGAAGAAGCCATCACGGAAATTACAAAAATCATTCACGATAATGGCGGTCAAGTTTATATGGATGGAGCAAATATGAATGCTCAAGTAGGACTCACCAGTCCTGCAACCATTGGAGCGGATGTTTGTCATCTTAATCTGCATAAAACATTTGCAATTCCTCATGGTGGAGGCGGCCCCGGCATGGGACCCATTGGAGTTGCTCCGCACCTAGCACCTTTTTTACCTTCTCATTTTGTTACAGAAAAAAATAGCATCGAGAATGCTGTATCTGCTGTATCGGCTGCTCCTTACGGAAGTTCATTAATACTTTTAATTTCTTATGGTTATATAAAAATGTTAGGGAAGCAGGGCGTTACTGATGCTACCCGCTACGCAATATTAAATGCAAATTATATGAAAGATGTTCTTAAAGAACATTATCCAATATTGTTTGTTGGAAAAAATAAAAGAGTAGCTCACGAAATGATTTTGGATTGTGTTGAATTAAAACGCAGATCCGGTGTTGAAGTAGCTGATATTGCTAAGCGATTAATGGATTATGGCTTTCATGCTCCTACCGTTTCATTTCCTGTACAAGACTCCTTAATGGTAGAACCTACGGAAAGTGAATCATTAGCGGAGCTTGATAAATTTTGTGACGCTATGATTTCAATCCGAAAAGAAATTGAAGACATCGCATTAAAAAATGCAGACGCAAAAGATAACGTTCTAAAAAATGCTCCCCATACTGCTAACGTTTTAGTTTCCGATAATTGGACTCATTCGTACTCTCGCGAAAAAGCAGGCTTCCCTCTTAAGTGGGTTCGTGCAAGTAAATTTTGGCCTTCAGTAGGAAGAGTAGACAATGCACATGGCGATCGAAATTTAGTTTGTTCTTGTCCTCCTATTGAGAGCTATGCAACACAGGAAATTTAAAGTATCATATTATTAAGGTAAAGCAAATATTTATCGGTTTTAATAAAAAACGAACGCTTTTTATAAAAAATTAACAATTTTTATAAAAATTCCATCAAAAACTGCGTTTTTGAAGTTTAAACAAAGAAATATTTGTGCAGACCATCTAAAAGTTATACCTTAGCTTTCTGTTTAAAAGGAAGGGTGTACCCAAAATTTAGTTATTAACAAAAAAATATTAGAAGTTAACAACCCAAGTTTCACTATGAAAAAGATACTATTAACTGCTCTATTATCTGTATCAGTAATTTTTGTTTTCGGGCAACAAGACCCACAATTTACTCAAAACACTTTTTTAAGAATGCCTGTAAATCCAGGCTATGCTGGAACGAGTGGATCGCTTTGTGCAACTTTAGCATATCGTACTCAATGGGTTGGATTTCCAGGAGCTCCAAAAACTTTTTTATTTACTGCTGATATTCCAGTTATTGATTTACATGGCGGAATGGGTCTTACAGTTGTAAAAGATCAACTTGGAAACTTTAATTTCACGCTTGCAAGAGCAGCATATTCTTACCATAAACCTATTGGACCTACAGGTCTTTTGGGTATCGGATTAGAATTAGGAATGATGCAATCTTCGGTTGCATATAATTGGTTAGCTCCTGATGGCACCGATGGAACAGCAGATTTATCTATACCAAACGCATCAGTAAATAAAATGACTTACGATGTTGGATTAGGCGCCTATTATAGAACAGACCAGTTGCACGTTGGATTCTCTATGTCGCACTTGCCAGGTAAAGCACAGAGTTTAAAAGATAAAGAATTTAATTACCAAGCTGCAAGACACTATTACGTAATGGCGGGCTATGATTTTTTCTTAACTAGTAAAATCACTTTACGTCCATCAGCTCATGTTAAAAGCGATGCTGCTGTTACAACATTTGATTTACATTGTAATGTATTGTTTGATAATTTTATCTGGGGAGGTCTTTCGTATCGTTTACAAGATGCCATTGCACCAATGGTTGGTGTAGCATTACACCCTGATAAAGAAAAGAAATCTACTTTAAAAATTGGATACTCATATGATTTAGGCACTTCACATCTTGCTCCATACCATAGCAATACACATGAAATACTTGTGAACTATTGCATTAAGTGGAACAGGCCTCCGAAAATTCAGAGTCATATCAATCCAAGGTTTTTGAGATAGTCAATATAATTTAGTATTCATTTTTTACGCTTAGGATATATAGTCCTTGTTAAACTTGACCAAAATAATGTTTCATCGCCTTCGTTAATAATAAAAGAAGGCCTGAAATAAAAACAAATAACTATGAAAAAGTTACTTTATCTAGGATTACTTGCGCTTATAATGAGTGCGTGTAACAGCGGTGACCACGGGGAGCTTGTAGGAGTTCAAGGTAGAAGTCCTTGGTTTCAACCAGATCCATATGGTACACTCTATTGCCCAATGGGAAGTTTCCACATGGGACAAAGTGATCAGGATATTCCTTACAACTTTACCCAAAAGGCAAAGATGGTTTCTATTCAGGCTTACTACATGGACCAAACAGAAATCTCCAATAATGAATACCGTCAGTTTGTGTATTGGGTTAGAGACTCAACAGCGCGTGAATTATTAGGAGTGAATGATGAAGAAAGATGGAGAGATAATCTTGACCAATACGGAGTTGAGAGAGAAGCAATGTACCAAGATAAAGGGTATAATCTTATTTGGGAAGAGAGACTTCGTTACGATGATAAAGATGAAGAGATAAGAAATATTTTAAGTGAGCTTTACCTACCAGTAAAAGAAAGATACTATACTAACAAAGAGTTTGATACTAGAAAATTCAACTTTGTGTATTACAGAATTGATTTGAAGAAAGCCGCTAGGAAAACTAACAGATTTAAAGAGAACACTACTACAGATGATGAAGGAAGAAATTTTATAAATGGAGTAGGTCACTCAGTTGGAGAGGTGGATACAACCAACGAAGGGCTTGGCTATTACATGATTCAAAATAAGCCACCTAGAAAAGACAGAAGCGTCTTTATCATAAAAGATATTATTAACGTATATCCAGATACATTGGCTTGGGTTCATGACTTTACCTATGCCTTTAATGAGCCAATGACAAACAATTATTTTTGGCACCCAGCATACGATGATTATCCTGTTGTAGGTATTACTTGGAAACAAGCTAGAGCGTTTTGTGTATGGAGAACGCAGTATATGGACAGCTATCTGACAAGTATCGGACATACTATAGTAAATGATTGGAGATTGCCAACAGAAGCAGAGTGGGAATATTCGGCTCGTGGAGGTTTAGATTTGAGTCCTTACCCTTGGGGAGGTCCTTATATTCGTAACGCACGCGGTTGCTTCTTAGGAAACTTTAAGCCAATGCGCGGTAGTTACATTGATGATGGAGGTTTCCATACAGTACATATTTTCTCATACTCTCCGAACGAATGGGGATTCTATAACATGGCCGGTAATGCAGCAGAGTGGACAAGCAACGCTTTCGAAGAAGCCGCGTACGACTTTTCGCATGACTTAAACCCTGATTATGTTTATGAACCTACCGAAGATGAAAAATATCAGGCAGTTCGTCAAAGAAAAGTTATTCGTGGTGGATCTTGGAAGGATGTAGGATTTTACCTTCAAACTAGTTCTCGTTCTTACGAGTATCAAGATACTGCAAAAAGTTACATCGGATTTCGTTGCGTAATGACCTATTTAGGAAGAGCTAGAGGAGACGATGCTACAGCGCAAGAAGGCGCACGTTTAGGAGTAAAATAAAATTATAAAATAGACAATCAATAATATAAACTAATAACTAAAACACACAATTTATGGGCAAGTTCGAAGATTTTTTGGAAACAAAGCAATTCAAGAACCTAATGGCAAAACTATACGGTATAGGAGCCGCAGTAGTAATTGCAGGTGCACTTTTTAAAATTATGCACTGGCCTGGAGCAAACGCGATGCTTATTTTAGGAATGGGAACAGAGGTTCTTATTTTCGTTGTATCAGCCTTTGAGCCTATTCATATGGATCTTGACTGGACTTTAGTATATCCAGAACTTGCAGGAATGCATGATGGACATGGCGATGAAAAAGAAGATAAAAAATCTATTACCGAAACGTTAGACAACATGCTTGAAGAAGCAAAGATTGGACCAGAACTAATAGAAAGCCTTGGAGCTGGATTAAAAAATCTTAGCGAACAAACAACTAAAATGTCAGGATTGGCAGATGCTACTGTGGCAACTAATGAGTTTGCTTCGAACATGAAAAACGCTTCTCAAAAAATTGGCGGACTATCAGAAGCTTACGATAGAGCATCTACTTCTATTGGAAGTTCTATTAGTGATTTAGAAAAAGCATCGAGCAAAACTTCGCAAGCACTTGACGTTATCGCAAACTCTACCCAACAACAAGCTGGCGCATATTCAGAAGGACTTCAGCAGTTTTCTAAGAGCATTGGTTCTTTAAATAGCGCATATGAATTACAATCTCAAACAATTCATAATACAACTAAGTTGTATGCAGGGTTTGAAAAAGCAATTGCAAACTTGGGAGATTCTGTAGAAGACACTAAAAATTTCAAAAACCAAATGCATTCTCTTTCTGAAAATCTTACTTCTTTGAATACTGTGTATGGCAACATCTTGTCAGCAATGAGTTTCAAGAAATAACTTAAATTGTAATTATTAATTAATATTTAAATTATATAATTTATGGGAGGAGGTGGTAAAATAAGCCCAAGGCAGAAGATGATTAACATGATGTATCTCGTGTTAACAGCGCTGCTGGCGATGAACGTATCCAAAGAAATTCTTAATTCCTTTGCGCTCCTGAATAATGGACTAGTAGAAACCAATAAAAATTTTACTGCTAAAAACGAAGTCACCTATAACAGCTTTGAAATAGCTGAATTAAATGACCCAGTTAAAGTTCGTCCTTATCACAATAGCGCAAAAGCAGTTAAAAAACGTTCTCAGGAAATGTTTGATTATATCGAAACATTAAAAATGGAGGTGATTAAAGCTGTTGAAGAGAAAGAAGAAACAACTATTACTGGAAGAAATGGTGAGGATAGCGTTATCGTTATTGCCACAAATGTTCTTTATATGGAGGGGAAAGACAATAACCAAATCCCAACGCATTATTTCATGGGCGATAAGCACAAAGCGGAAGAAGGAAATAAGGCGTTTGAGTTTAAAGCAATGGTAGAAAAATTCAAAAATGATTTAAGAGAGCATATCCCTGCAAGAGATAGAAAAAATATTAAGCTTGGTTTAGAAACTAGCGATGTGTATTCAAGCACAGAGGATATGATGATTTCTTGGGAGAATAATAATTTCTACCATAACCCAGCAGTTGCGGTAATTGCCATTCTTACTAAAATGCAGAACGATGTTAAGAATGCCGAAGCAGATATTATCAATGCGCTTTATAAGCAAATTGACGTATCCTCTTTTAAATTTGATACTCTTTCGGCACGTGTAGTTGCAAATTCAAACTACGTACTTTTAGGAGATGAATATCGTGCCGAGATATTTATGGCAGCATTTAGTACGACTTCTAATCCCCAAGTTTGGTTAGGAGCAATTGATAGTGTTAAAAATGAATTAGTTGGCACTGTGGATACATCATCAGTAAAAGTGCATAAAGGAGTTGGTATATATTCTTTTTCCCCTTCGGCAGAAGGTACAATACAATGGGGAGGAATGATTAGAATGAAAGATCCTGCAGATCCAACAGTAATTCATTCTTATCCTTTTAAGTCTGAGTTTAAAGCAGCTAGGCCAGCAATTGTAGTTTCTCCAGATAAGATGAACGTATTTTATATTGGTATTGATAATCCAGTTTCTATTTCAGTGCCAGGAGTTGCAGCGGAAGACTTACAGCCATCTATGTCAGGTGGAAGTATTGGCGGATCTCGTGGAAAATACATGGTAAAAGTTCCTCAATCTATGTCGGGTAAGGAATGTACTATAAACGTTTCTGCAAAAACTAAAAATGGAGTTAAGTCGATGGGACAGGGAGTAAAATTTAGAGTGAAAAGCGTTCCCAATCCAGTCCCAACTATTTATGGAAAGAGAGGAACTGATGTTATTAAAGCCGCAGAGATACAATTTATAAAAGGAGTTGTTCCTGCGATGGATAATTTTGAGTTTGAACTTAAATTTCCGGTTGTTTCTTTTGACGTATCTATGAACGTAAATGGATTAGAGGTTACAGAATCTACCAATGGCCCTTCACTTAGCGATAAGCAGAGAGCATTAATTGGTAGAGCTAAAAGAGGAAATAAAATATATATAGAAAAAGTGAGAGTTCAGAAGCCAGGTGGAATTGTAACCGAAATTGGTAGTGTGAACTTGAAAGTGATTTAATTTATTAAAACCTTTCTAATATGAAAATAGAATTTAATCGTGCAGTGTTTTTTGCAGCTGGATTGCTAATGGCAATTCAATTTTCTGCCAATGCGCAAGCACCAACAACTCCTCCAAATACTATTCAATCTACTTCAAATACTGGTGGAACAGGAGGAATATTAGAGCCGCCAGGAGGTGGGGTATTGGATGGGGCTTACACTCCAGAACATTTGGTTTTCAGAAAACCAATCCCTTATGTATACGAAAGGGAAGCAGATATTATGTGGCAAAGAAGGATTTGGAGAGTAATAGATCTTCGTGAAAAGATTAATCACCCACTATATTACCCAACTGATACATTAGCGAAGCGTCCATCTCTATTTCAAGTAATTAGCGCAGGAGTTAAGTCTGGCGAAATTAATACTGTATTTTCGTTTGACCCATTTACAAATGAATTCGGTCCTTTAATGACACGTGAAGAAATTATTGCTGGTACAACTGAGCAAATAACAATGAGAGATGAGTTTGGTGAGCCATTAATAGATTCAACCGGAAGTCCAGCCATGATGCCAACTGCAATTACTACAGATCGTATTTTACAATACTACATAAAAGAAGATTGGTTTTTTGAAAAACAACGTTCAGTAATGGATGTTAGAATTATTGGCTTAGCTCCAGTTATTGAATCTGACGATCCAGTTCAAGGGAAATTCTCTTATAAAGTTCTATTCTGGTTGTATTACCCAGGCATTAGAGATTATTTAGCAAAACATTATTGCTATAATCCCTACAATGATGCAGAGTGGAGAACATATGATGAAATCTTTCACAAACGCCTTTTTAGTAGCTACACTAGAATGGAGTCGAACGTGTACAATCGCCCTATTGCAGCATATTTATCAGGCCAATCAATGGAGATGTTATTAGAGTCCGAAAGAATCAAAGACGACATTTTCAAAATTGAGCACGATATGTGGAATTTCTAAATTTATTTATTTCAATAAAAGCCCTGACAAATTTGTCAGGGCTTTTTTGTTTTGGAGAAATAGGCAACAATTTTTTCTGCTTTTGATATTCCCACTACAGCTGAAAGCGCTTCGGCAGAAGCCTCTCTTATTTTTACTACCGATTTAAATTTTTGTAGAAGTTTATTGGCAGTTATTTCACTAATTCCTTTGATGAGCGTTAGTTCAGAAAGCACCGTATTGCTTATTCTTTTTTTACGATGACGAGAAATACCAAAACGATGCGCTTCGTCTCTTAGCTGTTGTATGAGTTTTAGCGACTCAGATTTTTTATTTATATATAAGGGCAGAGAATCGCCTGGATAATAAATCTCTTCTAGCTTTTTAGCAATACCAATTACAGCTATTTTGCCAGAGAGCGAAAGCTTATCTAAACTTTTTATAGCCGAGCTCAACTGTCCCTTTCCTCCATCAATAATAATTAATTGGGGTAACTGTATTTTTTCTTCCAGCAGGCGCTTGTATCTTCTATAAATCACTTCTTCCATGGAGGCATAATCATCAGGCCCTTCCACAGTTTTTATATTAAAAATTCGGTAATCTTTTTTGCTGGGGTTTGCATTTTTAAAAACCACACAGGCGGCTACTGGATGAGCGCCTTGAATGTTAGAATTATCAAAACATTCAATGTGAATAGGGGTCTCTTTTAGCCGTAAATCTTTTTTTAATGTTTCTAATATTCGATCTGTTGCAGTCGCTTGCGACAATAACGATTGTCTATTTTCCATTTCATTTTTAAAATATTTTGCATTTCTTAATGAAAGCTCTAGAAGCTTTTTCTTATCACCGCGAGCAGGAACCACAATTTCCACTTCAGGAATATTTACATCAAGAGGAAAAGGCACAATGATTTCTTTTGTAAGGCTATTAAATCGCTGTCGTAATTCTGCTAAAGCAAGTAATAATAATTCATCATCTTGCTCTTGAAGTTTCTTTTTTAACTCTATAGTCTGCGCTTGAACAATCGCGCCATTTACTACTTTCAAATAATTTACATACGCGAACGAATCATCAGAAATAATTGAAAACACATCCACATCCTCAATAGTAGGACTAACAATTACCGACCTGCTTTGATATTTTTCTAGCGATTTGATTTTATCCTTTAATAGTTGTGCATTTTCAAAATCATAGTCTTTAGCATATTGCCACATGAGCTCTTTCAATTGTTTTATAACGGAAGATATATTTCCTTTTAATATTTGCTTGATTTGCTCAATGCTTTCATCATAGGAAACCTGTGTTTGAAAATTTTCACAAGGTCCTAAGCAATTTTTTATATGATATTCCAGGCAAACTTTAAATTTTTTCTTTTCAATATTGTCTTTTGATAGAGGTAGCGTACAATTTCGAAGCGGGTATAATTTTTTTATCAAATCCAATAGCGTGTACATTGTTTTGCCGGAAGGATAGGGGCCAAAATATTGAGAGCCATCTCGAATAAAATTTCTAGTTTGAAATACCCGCGGGAATCGTTCGTTTTTAATACATATCCACGGATAAGCTCTATCATCTTTTAGTGCTACGTTGTACCTTGGTTGATATTTTTTTATTAAATTATTTTCAAGCAGAAGAGCATCCAGTTCAGTGCTTACCACTATGAATTTTATTTCTACAATGGAATGTACGAGGTAAACCAATTTGCCATATTGATGGCTTTTGGTAAAATAGGAAGAAACTCTTTTTTTTAGGTTTTTTGCTTTGCCTATATAAATTATCTTATTGTTTTTATCAAAATATTGATAAACTCCTGGTAGCTCAGGGAGGGAATTTGCTTTGGCTAATAGCGCAGAATGAATTTTAGAGCCAGCACTCATTTAATTTTTAGAGAATCGGGAATGGAGGTAGAGTCTTTCTTTGTAGAAGAAGTGCTAACGATATTTTTTTTATTTTTTTGTGGTTTACTTTTGTCTTGTTTAGGCACAACATTGTTGCTGGGAGTAATAATAATGGATGGGTTTTCAATAATTTCTTGAGGCGCAGTACTTAGTGAAGGATCTACAGAAATTTGCATTTTATTATTTATTATCGGAGAAGAGTCCTGCGTAGAGATTGACTTTAAAGAATCTGTCTTCTTTTTTTTATCTAGTGGAGGCTTAATTTTTTTTACTGAATTCTCTTTTATAATAGTAGGTTTATTGCTTTCGGTAAGCTTTACTAAAGGAATGGAATCTGTTTTTAATGGGTTAGAGACAACTTTTATTGTATCTGTTCTTGTTGAATCTATTTTAGAATCTGCTAAAGAGGTTTCAGCAACACTATCTGCCGAAACAAAACTAAAGGGCTCTTCCATTAGCTCATCTTTTTGCTCTGCTTTTGGCGAACTTAAATCCATCTTTGAAATAATTTGAACTACCCCAAATAAAACAAGCCCTACAATTACTATTCCCCCAAAGATAAAAGCAGTTTTTTTATTGATTTTAATAGGGGGCTTATTAGTCTCATGATTCAGCAAAACTTCTATTTCACTCCAATCAAAGGGAGTATATTTTATTTCCGTTCTAGAAAGAACTTCTTTTACGTAGGTATCAATTATATGATGGTTGGGAGCGCTATTCATTTACTTACTAATAGGAATGGATTCAGCAATATTTTTTCGCAAATTAAATTTTGCTTTTAGCAAACTGTCTTTTGAAGCGTATTCGCTTATGTCTAATAATTTAGAAATAGCATTATGCGAGTACCCATCTAATTCATGAAGGTTATATATTACTCGATAGGAGGGCGTAAGCTGACGAAGGGCATCTAAAACCTTTTTTTGATCAGCTAATTTTATTATTTGCTCATCAGAAATTTCGTTTAAATTTTTCTTTTCATTTTCCCTCGTATTTACAGTGCTGCTGACAAAATATTCCTTCTTATTTGCATGCATGTGTTGAATAGCAGCTAAAATAGTTTCGCTTTTTACCCATTCTTCAAAAGGGACAGGCTCTAGATCCTTTTTTCGTTTAGAATTTATTTCAGAATAATTCTTTATTCCATTAAAAATGTTTTTGAAAGAATCTAGTAGTATTGCTTTTGCTTCTTGAGGGTTTTTAGAATAACGAACGCTAATATGCATTATTGAGTTGAAGTACAACTGATATAATTCTCGTTGAGAAGCCTCTTCAAACCTTAAGCAGCCTTGTATTAATTCTTCTGATAACATGTAGGATGTAGGCAAACTTACCTAATTTATTTTGTATTTTTTGGAAATTTATAATATTTTTCTGCCCGAACTACAGCAAAAGAAGGATATAGAAAAGGAAAGAGTGCTTATTTAGCAATACTTAAGGTTACGAAGCCTTTTTTGGAATGTACTATGCCGTCTGTGCCAATTGCTTGGATGGAGTAAAGGTAGATGCCTTCGGCAGCGTCTTGTCCGTTCATTAATTTTCCATTCCATTTTCCGTCTGGAGTGTTCCAGGAATAAATTTGTATTCCCTCTGCCTGGCTATAAATGGCCACACCTATAGAAGCAATATTTTTAGTTTCAAAAAGGAAATAATCATTAATTCCATCGCCATTGGGAGTAAAAATATTTGGAATATTTGTGATAGATGAAATAGATTTTACTTCAATAGTGATTTTATCTTGCGCAGAGCCTAAAGAATTTTTACTTGTTAATTTTACTACATAGGTGCCGGGCTTTTCAAAAGTATGAGTGATAAAATTTTCGTTTTTGTTTGTGCCATCGTCAAATTCCCAAGACGAAGTAGAAGCTATGCCTTGATTTATAAAATCAACGGTAAGAGGAGCGTCTCCAGAAGTTACACTAGCATAAATTGTTGCCGAAGGAAGATCGGTATTATTTTCGGGTCTTCCATTTGATTCATTGTTGATGTTAGTGCCGGAAGCAGCGCTTGCTTGATTGGTGCCTCGCATCATTCCACCATCTCCCTTAGGAGCGTTGCCATATTTAGCTTTAACTGGGGTAGTTGCGGTTGGAGCTTTATTTTCTACTACTTCTTCTGATACTGCTGCTGTATTTGATACTCCTTTACTATTTGAAGTGCTTGATGTATTTGGACTTGCAGTTTTAGCATTAGTAATTTGCTGCTGTTTTGTAGAAGAATTTATTTCTTTTGATTGCTGTTCTTTCAAATCAGCTTGTGATGTTTTTTTCTCTATAGTGGCAGCGGGCATGCTTTTTACTTTTTCGGATGCCATTGGCGTTTTGTCAGAACTTGAAAAATACCAAATACTTGCTGTAACAAAAAGGATAGAGGCAACACCAGCAGCTACCTTGCCAAGCGTAATGGTTGCGGTTGTTGAAGTTGCGCCACCCGATACAGATTTAATTCCACTTTGAACGGACGACCATACACGAGGATTTACATCCGCTTCAAAATTCTTGAACGTATCTTTAAAAAGCTTTTCTATGTTATTGTTCTCGCTCATGTATTAATTAGCTTCAACAGACTTCTGTTTGGGCTGAAGAATGTTTTGTAAATGTGTTTTAGCTCTAGAATATTGTGATTTAGAAGTGCCTTCCGAGATTCCTAATTCTTCTGCAATTTCTTTATGAGAATACCCTTCAATAGCATACATATTAAATACGGTTCTAAATCCGGCTGGCATCTGCTGAATAATTTTTAATAAATCTTTTTCATTCATAGTTTCGCCAACGTGGCTGCTGCTAGGAACTTTATACGTTACACTATCAATATCAACATTCATTTGCATTGCTTTATTTTTTCTAAGATAGGTTAGCGATTCATTCACCATTATCTTTCTAATCCATCCTTCTAGAGATCCGGAGCCTTTGAAAGTTTCTATTTTCTCAAAAACCCTAATAAATCCATTTTGTAACATATCTTCAGCTTCTTCGCTTCTTCCAGCATACCGTAAACAGACCCCCATCATTTTCCTATTAAACTGCTCAAATAGCCGTTTTTGGACTGATGGGTCCTTTTCAAGGCATCCTTTGACCAATTCTTCATCTGTCATTCTGCTCTATATATTAGGATGCAATTACGAGTATAATAGTTGCATAGGGTAATATACCGTATGCTTTATTAATATTAAGCTAAGTGCCTTATTGTCAAAGATATAAAATATGTTTAAAGGCTCAAATTTATCCATATATAATTTGATATTACTTAAACTAGTATACCTTTGCAGCCCAAATTAAAAAAACATCATTTTTAGAACAATTTTACATGAAAGTAGCAATCGTAGGAGCAACAGGATTAGTTGGTAGTGTAATGGTGAAAGTTCTTGAGGAAAGAACTTTTAGAGTAACTGAATTTTATCCAGTAGCGTCAAAACGCTCAGTTGGAAGAGATGTTAGTTTTAGAGGAAGAACCTATAAGGTAATTGGAATGGAGGAGGCTATTGCAGCCAAACCAAACATAGTTTTATTTTCTGCGGGTTCAGCTACCAGCATGGAGTGGGCACATAAATTTGCTAGCGCTGGCGCTGTAGTTATTGATAATTCTTCTGCCTGGAGAATGCACCCAGATATTAAATTAGTAATTCCGGAAATCAATGCAAGCCAGATTCGCAAGAAAGATAGAATAATTGCAAATCCAAATTGTTCTACGATTCAAATGTTAATGGCGCTTTATCCGCTGCATAAGAAATATGGCATTTCCAGAATAGTAGTTTCTACTTATCAGGCTGTTACTGGAACGGGAATGAAAGCGGTAGAACAACTAATGAATGAAAGAAAAAATATTAAGTCAGATCCTGCGTATCCTTTTCCTATTGACTTAAACGTTATTCCTCATATTGCAGATTTTAACGAAGAAGGGTATACTAAAGAGGAATTAAAAATGGTGGAAGAAACCCAGAAAATTTTTGACGACAAAAAAATAAAAGTAACAGCTACCTGTGTTCGAATTCCGGTTGTTGGCGGACATAGCGAATCTATTAATGTAGAGTTTAAAAAGGATTTTAAACTAGAAGATGTACGCAAAGTGCTTGCTGACACGAAAGGAGTTGTACTGCAAGATGATTTCAGAAACAATAAATATCCAATGCCTTTGTATGTGCAAGGGAAAGATGATGTTTTTGTAGGACGTATTCGCAGAGACAATTCTCAAGCTAAAACGTTAAACATGTGGGTAGTTGCAGATAATTTACGTAAAGGAGCTGCAACAAATGCCGTACAAATCGCGGAGTACATGGTAGCTAAAAAATTAATTTAATACTAATAACAATATGTATATCCGATAATAGGAAACTGTTATCGGATATTTTTTTAGATAAATTTAATTTTATGGGCTATATTTCTGAATTCAAAAAATTTGCCATGAAAGGCAACGTGGTTGATTTAGCTGTTGGAGTGATAATAGGAGCAGCTTTTGGAAAGATAATTTCTTCGCTAGTGGAGGATATCATTACTCCAGCAGTTTTAACTCCTGCACTAAAAGCAGCTAACCTTGCAGATTTAAGTCAGCTGGTGATACCAGACACGGCTATTAAGTACGGTAATTTTATTTCACAAGTAATTTCTTTCATTATTGTTGCATTTGCACTTTTCATCTTTATTAAAGCTGTAAATACTACAAAGAAAAAAGAAGATGCTATACTTCATCCTCTGGCTGAACCTACTAAAACCGAGGTTCTGCTTTCGGAAATTAGGGACACGTTAAGAGACAAAAAATAATTATTATGAAAAGGGTGTTTTTATTATTGACTTGTATTTTTTCATTTTCAACTATCTTTTCACAGACTACACCCGATTCGCTTAAGCTTTGGGAAAAAGGCGGAACAGGCACATTGAATTTCTCCCAAATTACGCTTTCTAATTGGGCGCAGGGAGGAGATAACGCATTATCTGCTACCATTCTATTTAACGTTTTTTCAAACTATAAAAAAGGAAAACATAGCTTTGAAAATACGCTAGATATGACTTATGGATTTCTTAGGTCAGGAAGCAACCCTGTAAGAAAAAGTGATGATAGAATAGAGGCAAATTCAAAATATGGATTTAAAACATCCAAGAATTGGTCATACGCTACTCAATTAAATTTTAGGTCTCAATTTGCCCCAGGATATAACTACCCGAACGACTCAGTAATTATTTCTAATTTTCTTGCCCCAGGGTATATTACAATATCAACTGGTATGGATTATAAACCCAAAGATGATTATTCATTTTTTATGTCTCCGATTACAGGAAAAATTACCATCGTTAATAATCAACAGCTTGCAGATGCTGGAGCTTTTGGTGTATCGGAAGCATTGTTTGATACTGCTGGTGTGCAAACTGTAAGTGGCAAAAAGATTCGCTATGAATTTGGAGCTTTGCTATCTGCAAAAATAAAACAACCCATTTCAAAAAATATTATTCTTACAACTAAGCTTGATCTGTTCAGTAATTATTTTAATAACCCTGGCAACATCGATGTTAACTGGGATGTGTTAGTGAATATGAAAGTGAACAAGTTTGTTTCTGCAAGTATTAGTACTACTTTAATTTACGACCACGATATAGATGTTCCAATTTATACTACTGTGAATGGAGTTAAAACCCAAATAGGCACAGGTCCCAGAACTCAATTTAGAGAAGTTTTAGCCATAGGGTTTTCCTATAAGTTCTAAATTTTGCATTTTTTAACGATTTTGAAGTCAGTGACACTTTGTCACAAACCTCCCTTTTTCTTATCTTCGCTAAACTTATGAATCCATACGAAAATAAAGTGATTGACGAGTCTAGGCAAGGCGAGGTACTTGAAATTCTTAAGCCCGTACTTTCAGAACCTACTCAGGCGGGCACTAAAAAAATGTTTTTGGAAAGCTATGGTTGTGCCATGAATTTTTCGGACAGCGAAATTGTTGCATCGATACTTACTGGCAAGGGATATTCAACCACAAAAGATTTTCATGAAGCAGATTTAATTTTATTAAATACTTGCGCTATACGAGATAATGCAGAGCTGCGCGTTCGAGGAAGGTTAAAAGAATACAACATTGCAAAGAGAAAAAATCCAAAACTTATGATTGGTGTTCTGGGCTGCATGGCAGAACGATTGAAATCAAAATTACTGGAAGAAGAAAAAATAGTTGACATCGTGGTGGGGCCAGATTCATATCGCGATTTGCCAAATCTTATAGAAAGTGTTGAAGGCGGACAAAAAGCAGTAAATGTTTTACTATCACTAGAAGAAACCTATGCCGATATTAGTCCTGTTAGATTGGATAGTAATGGTGTTACCGCATTTATTAGCATTACACGTGGTTGCGATAACATGTGTTCATTCTGTGTAGTGCCATTTACTCGTGGCAGAGAAAGGAGCAGAGATCCTGAAAGCATTATTGTAGAAGCAAAAAATTTGTTTGAGCAAGGGTATAGAGAAGTAACATTATTAGGACAAAATGTTGATTCTTACTTATGGGCAAACGGAAAAGCAAAAAAGGAATTATCCTTTGAAGAAAAAGGTAAAGCGTTCAGCTTTTCAAACTTATTAGAAGAAGTAGCAACGATATCTTCAGATTTGCGGGTGCGCTTTTCTACTTCCAATCCACAAGATATGACGGACGATGTTTTATATTCCATAGCAAAGTTTGAAAATATTTGTAACTATGTTCATTTGCCGGTACAGAGTGGAAATACCGAAATGCTTACACGCATGAATCGTGGTTACTCGCGTGAAAAATATTTAGAAAGAATAGCAGCTATAAATAGAATTATTCCTGATTGTGGAATTTCTACCGATGTGATTACTGGTTTTTGTGGCGAAACGGAGCAAGAGCATGCCGATACATTATCGCTAATGAATGAAGTGCGTTTTGATTTTGCTTACATGTTTGCGTACTCAGAACGGCCCGGTACTATGGCTGAAAAAAAATATACAGATGATATTCCGGAAGCTTTAAAGAAAACTCGCTTGCAGGAAGTCATTGCTTTACAGCAAAAACATTCTGCCGAGCGGACTAAGCGAGGAGTAGGAAAAGTACATCGCGTATTGGTTGAGGGAGTTTCTAAAAAATCTACCGAACGATTATATGGTCGCAATTCTCAAAATACAGTTGTTGTATTTCCCAAAGAGAATTTTAAAAAAGGAGATTATGTTAATGTGCTTGCTAAAGAATGCACATTAGCAACATTAATAGGAGAAGTAGTTTAATTATGAACTTACAAGACATAAAAAACAGATTTGGAATTATTGGTAGTGCTCCTGTTTTAACAAGAGCCATAGACATTGCTATGCAGGTTGCTCCAACAGATTTAAGCGTTTTGATTACAGGAGAAAGCGGAACAGGGAAAGAAGTGTTTCCTCAAATAATACATCAACTTAGTGCTCGAAAACACGGTCCGTATATTGCTGTTAACTGCGGAGCTATTCCGGAAGGAACAATCGACTCGGAATTATTTGGCCACGAAAAGGGATCATTTACTGGAGCCAATGAAATGCGTAAAGGATATTTTGAAGTTGCCAACGGAGGAACCATTTTTATGGATGAAGTAGCCGAAATGCCGTTGGCTACCCAGGCAAGATTGTTGCGCGTATTAGAAACAGGCGAATTTATAAAAGTAGGATCTTCAAAATCGCAAAAAACTAATGTGCGTGTTGTGGCAGCTACTAATGTGAATCTAGCAGAAGCTATTTCTAAAGGGAAGTTTAGAGAAGATCTTTACTACCGTTTAAATACAGTTCCCATTATTATTCCACCACTTAGAGAGCGTAAAGAAGATACCTCCTTGTTATTTAGAAAATTCGCTGCTGATTTTGCTTCAAAGTACAGAATGCCATCTATAAAACTAGATGCCGCTGCCGAAGAATTGCTAGTTGCATATTATTGGCAAGGAAATGTAAGGCAGCTAAAAAATACTACAGAACAAATATCTATTATTGAAAAAACGAGAGAGATTTCGGCAGATGTATTACAAAAATATCTTCCTGAAAACAGAACTTCAAATTTGCCCATGTTATTTAAAGGGGAGAATGCTGGAGAACTATCCGAACGGGAACTTTTGTATAAAGTGCTTTTTGATATGCGCAAAGATGTGAGCGATTTGAAACGTATTGTTTTCGGATTAATTCAAAATTCCGATGGTTCTACCTCCTCACAAACTACAGAACAAGCAATATCTAGATTGACAAGTAAAATGAATGCTCCTAAATTTTCAGATTCAGGAGATGTAAGGGACGAGGATAGAAGCTCCGAATCTCCATCACTTCCTTATGTAATACGTCCGAGTACCGCTTCTTCATTTGATTCAATAGATGAACATGAAGAGGTGCAAGAAGCACTATCCATTGAAGATAAGGAGATTGAAATGATTAAAAATGCGTTGTTGAAATACAAAGGCAGACGCAACAAAGCAGCTAAAGAGCTTGGTATTTCTGAGCGTACACTTTACCGAAAAATTACAAAGTACGGGTTGGAGGAGTAGCGCTTACAAAATCTTTTAAATAGAAAGGCTCAAAATAGGCCACATCTTCAAATTTCTTTTCTTGATACTTTTTTTCAGATATAGCAGCCATGGGCGAGGCGGATGTTACTATCCCTTCAACAAAAATAGCATTGGCATGATTGATTTCTGCTCTGCATTTCATGGCGCCATCGCCAAAAAAAATTATTTTATTTTTTTGAATCTGTTCTGAAAAAGACGTTGGGTCAATTATTACTGCAGCAGTTTTATTTATTTCATTCAGCTTATTATCGTACATAGCACAATAGACTTCCATTCTTCTGGCATCAATCATGGGGCAGTAGTATGTAAAAGAGGAATTTAATGATTGACGAATATAGCCAGATGCCATAGCCTTAAGAGAGCTTATTGCTATTAAAGGTTTGCCTAGTGCATAGCATAAGCCTTTAGCAGTAGAAACGCCAATTCGCAAACCCGTGTAGGACCCTGGACCTTTACTTACAGCAACAGCATCAATATTTTTTAATTCAAAATTTGTTTTTGAAAACACTTCTTGAATAAAGGAGGTCAAATTTTCTGCGTGAGAATAGTTTGCATCATTTGATTCTTTAATTGCAATCGCTTCGCCATTTTTAGATAAAGCAACTGAGCAAACTTTTGTAGAAGTTTCGATGCAAAGAATTAACGACATAAATTATTTTTATTTTAACAGTACAGGCAGCAGGAAATAAGCAATGGCTTACTTTATTCCTTTTTCCAGCTATTTGCAATTTTAGCCTTATCAGTTTTATTTACGGCAGCGCCATCTTTTAATATTTTAGATACTGCAATGTAGGGGCCACTTACAACTTCATCTCCTTCTTTTAAGCCTTCCGTAATTTCGATAGCAATATTATCTTGTATGCCAGTTTTAACTTTTCGAAGTCGCACTTTTCCTTCTGAATAAACAAAAACACACTCTTGAGGTTTTGCGTCCTTAGGAAGGGTATTCATTTCTGTTTTTCTTTGTTTTTCATCAACCACTTTAGTTTCAAAATCTTCCTCATCAGTTTCCTTTTTATTTTTTGTAGAAGTAACTGCAGAATCGCTGCGTGTGGTTATTGCTTGTATGGGTAAGGAAAGAATATTTGCAGCTTTTTTTGTATGTATATCAACCGTTGCAGACATTCCCGGTCTGAAAGGAGATAGGTTGGGGTTTTCAGGATCCATTAAGTCAGTATACGACTCTTGCAAGATTCTGATTTTCACTGTAAAATTTGTTACCTGATCTGCCATAACTCCAATGGTATTTGCAGAGTTAGCAATTTCAGTTATCACCCCTTTAAACTTTCTATCCATATAAGCATCTACTTGTATATCGGCAGTATCTTTTAAATTTACACGCACGATGTCATTTTCATTTACGTCTACGCTTACTTCCATTTCATTTAAGTTAGCAAGTGTCATAATTTCAGAACCCTCCATCATGTTTGTTCCAACAACACGTTCGCCTTTTTCTTTACTTAAACGAGATACGGTGCCGCTTACAGCAGCATATATAGCAGTTTTGTTTAAATTTTCCTGAGCTTCCCTAAGTCCTGCTTGTGCACTGCTAACATTATATACCGAGGCTTTCACACCTTCCTGAGCAGATTCATATTGTGCCTTTGCTGATTCATAGGAAGCCCTTGCATTGTCAAACTCTGCCTGAGAAACAGCACCCTGATCAAATAATTTTTTGCTTCGCTGAAATGCGCTTTCTGAATTTACAAACTGAGCTTTTACTTGAGCTACTTGAGCTTTTGCAGTTTCAATGTTTGATTGAGAAGAACTTACTGCAGCACTTGCGCGCTCCAACGAAGATTGATAAATGTCGGGTCTAATCTTTACTAAAAGATCTCCTTTATTAACGTGATCGCCCTCTTTAACTAGCAGTTCTACTATCTCGCCAGATACATCAGAGCTTATTTTTAACTGAACTTCTGGTTGAATTTTTCCGTTAGCCGATACAGTTTCAATGATAGTTCTGCGCTGAACTACTTCTGTAATAACATCCAAAGCGCTGCTATTAGAACAGCTTTTAACAGATAAAATAGTAGTAATAATAATTATCCCAGCTCCTAATAACAATAAAGGCTTTTTCATTTTATTTTATTTATTTTCTTACAAAGAAATTGGTTTGCCCTGATAAAAATCTAAAACTTTTAATTTAAAAACATAATCATATTTAGCTTGTAGTAAATCAGATTTTGCTTTTGTAAGTTTGTTTTTTGAATCGTTGTATTCTGCTGTTGTAACTGCCCCCACATTAAATTTTTGTTCCATGTACATGAAAGATTCCTCCATGGCGTTTATTGCTTTATTAGAAGCTTGGTATCTTTTCAAAGAGGAACTTGCATCATTAAATGCTTGCTGAATAGTTTTTCTTAAATTATCCTTTTGTAATTGCAGAGCAAGTGCTGAATTTTCTCTATTTATTTTAGCCCGTTTTATTGCAGTATAAGATTGTAAGTTATTGAATATAGGAACGGTTAGGTAAAATCCAAAACTACGATTCAAATTATTTTCAATTTGTGATTTAAAAGGAGTAATTGGTGGGTCTGGGTCAAAACTAAAAGACGGCTCATAAACAGTATCTCCAGCAGACGTTAAGTTGCCATTAGGAACATATCCATTGTAAGTGGGCAGCCCAATGTCTTTCCTAGCGCCAGAAAATCCTGATCCGTATGATGCGCTAAATGCTAAACGCGGAAACATACCGGCTCTTGCAATGGCAATACCCTTCTCTGAGCTTAAGAGTTTGTATTCAGCACTTTTAATTTCAGGTTGTTTTGTTAAGGCTTCATCAAAAACCCGTGTTGGTGTAGTGTTTAAAACAATATCGGCTGGCATAGTGATTTGAGGCTTTGCTATTGAAAAACTTTTTACGGTATCTATGTTTAGCATTTGAATCAAATTGAGTGATGCTAACGATAAATTATTTTCAGCATTTACTACAGTCACTTCTTCGTTAGCCATTTGGGCTTGAATGTCAAGCAAATTTCCTTTGGGCAAGTTTCCAACCTCTACTAGTTGTTTTGTTCGATCCACTTGTAGTTTAGTGATATCTGATTGACTAATTGCAGTGGCAAGCAATTCTTCGGCAAACAGAATTTGTAAATATGCCGATGCAATGTTTAAAGAAATATCATTTTGTATTTTTAGTACATCTTGTTGACTTGCCAACAAATCGTACTTGCTTTGTTTGATGGAGTTCAATGTTTGAAATCCACCAAACAGTGTAACGCTAGAGCTCAAAGAAAAATTTTGAGATTGAGTCCAATCCCCAGAAACGAATTGATTTGTAAAGGGGTCAATCCGTTGCCCATTATTATAAGCATCAGAAATATTGCCGCTTATGTTAGGCAGCATTTGCGCTTTATTTTGTAAAAGTGTAGCCTCTGATAAACGTTGATTAAGTATGTTTTGCTTTACTTGAATATTATTTTGAAGAGCATATTCGATGCACTGTTGTAGGTTCCAGGAATTTGTCTGAGCCGAAGAAGTAAAAAATGAGAATAGAAAAACGACTGGTATAAAAATTTTCATGGTGGTACTCTAGAAAAGCAAATATACAAAAGTTGAACGCAATGCTTTAAAATCGCACTACAACATCGCGTTTTTTAGCGTTAAAATTTGTTAAATAAAAAACCCCGTTCAGATTTCCCGAACGAGGTTTTTTGTAAGTGCAACAAAAATTATTTTCCTTCTCGGACTAATGTTAGATAACCTTTAAAAGTATTGCCACCTATTTTAATTAAATAATAATAGGTTCCGTCTTTTGCTTTGATGTTGCTTTTTGTTTTTCCATCCCAACATACTCCTACTCCTCCAGTAGATTCGAAAACTTTGATACCCCAGCGATCAAAGATTTCCATAGTCATACATTTTTCAAGCTCTGTAACAGCAGAACCTGTAATAATTGGCTTGAAGCAATCGTTCAAGCCATCATTGTTAGGAGTAAATACATTTGGAGCTTTTACATCAATGAATGAATTGATGTCACCAATAGATATAGGAGTTACCATGGAATCTCGGCATGCGCCATTGTAAACAGTAAGAGTTACATTATAAGTTCCATTATAAGCGTATTGGTGTACAGGAGGATTTTGAAGTATAGAAGTTGCCCCATCTCCAAAGTCCCAAAACCAAGAAGTTGCAAACTGGCTTGAATCTTTAAATAAAACCGATATCCCCTCGCAAGTAAGTTCGAGTGAGTAATTTGCATTTGCTATTGGATCAGAACCAATAGCAAGATTTGTTACGTCTGATTTTATACAACCATTGGGACCAGTATATGTTAACGTGTAAGCAATAGGTGCCGTAACCGGACTTGCTACTGGGTTAGGAATTGTTGTATTGTTAAGATTTGTTGCAGGAGACCAAGCGTAAGTTCCTCCTGCAGGTGTACCCGAACCATTTAATGTAACGGGGTTTCCTCCACAAACTGTCGAATTTGCACCGGCAGAAACTGTAGGGGGAGCAAGAAGCATAATAGGGATAGAGGCTGTTGCAGCCGTACATCCGGCTTGTGAAATAATATTTAATGTCACATTATGTGTACCTCCTCCAACCGGATAGGTTACAGTAGGTGGGTTTTGCCCAGTTGCAGATGAGGGAACTCCTCCGGGGAAAGACCAATTCCAAGTACTTATAGTACCGCCCGTTATCAGCGTAGTATCAGAAAAATTTGCAGTAGTACAACCTACGGTATAAGTGAATCCTGGTTTAATAACGGTAGGCTTAAGAATATAATTTACAAAGTATCCGCACCCAGCAGGAGGATTTACAAATACGGTTAAAGTGTCAATCACTGTTGGATTAACTGTAACCGTTTGAGTGGTTTGTACAGGAATTGTGTTCCAAGTATAAGTTGCACCAACTTCTGTAGGAGCAACAACTGTTACAGAATTTGTTCCAGAACAAAATTGAGTTGATGAAGTAGTGCCGCAAGAAAAATCTAAGTATGCATATCCATAATGACCACATAGTTTACAGTCGCCAGTAGTACAAACTACAGTAACTTGTTGGTTTAGGTATTTTCCTAAGTTAACCCCAACAGTTGTCCAAGGTTTGTAGTTGGTGGAACCTGAGCAAGCTGTAGAAACTTGAAATCCTGGAATACCGGCACCGGCAGTATAGTGCTGAAAAGAACAAGGAATAGTATCTCCGTTTTGCGCTAAAATAACAAAATCAAAAAATGGCTGTTCAGCAGGAATGTGTCCTGGATCTTGAAACACTACAGCATATTGATAAATAAAATTTGTATCAGAAGGCTGTACAATAAAAGAGTGTGCAATTCTTTCAGATTGAGCACCAGTACTATTGTTTCCCAATTTTACAGAAAATAATCCTCCGCTTGGCGAAGGAAGAGGGATAGGAACTGCTACGGTAGCGCAAGGATCTGTAGCAGGCGCAGGTACAATGGTAATTCTGTTAGTTAAAGGTAATGTAGTGTTTGCCCAAGCAGTAATTAAACATGCTGTTGATGAAAATGTGGCAATATCGCTTGTTTGGCCTGTCCAAGTACCAAAGGTTCCTAGTTCAAATCCAATATCATTTGAGTTACATGAAGAAGCAAGAAATAAATCTTTTTCAGTTTGTTTTGTTACAAGAGGGTCGCCTTTTTGTATTTTTTTAGCAGCTTCAGCTCTATCTTTAGCCACTTTATCTTCTAGGACACGCATAATTTTACTATCGCGTTTTCCTTGTAAGCGCATCATATGAATGATATCCCACTCCTTTTGATATTCGGAATTGGTTAAAATTCCATTTAACAGAGCTGTTGTATCGTAGCCGAAGCCTTGACCAAATGAAAAAGAGGCCGACATAGATAGTAATATGGCCGTTGTAATAATTCTGCTTTTTAAAGATTTCATATTAATGCTATTAATTAGTATTCTGTTTTAATAGAGATGGTTGAGACGAGCAAATGGTTGCATCAATCCCATAAAAATAAGAGCGAATATAATCGAAAAAGTAATTGAAAAAATGAATAAAAATGAGCTATTAAAAGCATAAAAGAATGCTTCAATAATTGTAATAATTACTTTAAAAACAGGAAATGGCTATTTTTATGCAAATAAGGAGCATTTTGCCCAAATGTTTGGAATAAAATTACTTTTCTAAGTAAAAAAGTTAACCTATGGCTTTTCTCTTAATAAAGTTAAATGTCCTTTTAAGACGGTTTCACCAAAAGCGATAAGGTAATAATAGGTGCCGTCCTTAGCTTTTGTATTGCTTCTTGTTTTACCGTCCCAACATACATTATTGCCGCCCGTAGATTCAAAAACTTTTATTCCCCATCTATCAAAAATTTGAAGTGAGGTACATTTTTCTAATTCTGTAACTGCAGCTCCCCCTGTAATTGGCTTAAAGCAGTCGTTCAACCCATCGTCATTAGGAGTAAACACGTTTGGAGCCACTATTGTAATAAATGAATTTATATCTCCAATTGAAATAGGAGCAACTAAAGTATCTCTGCAAGTTCCAAAAGCAACATACAAGGTAACGTTGTAGGTTCCGTTATATGGATATAAATGAATAGGCGGATATTGTAAGGTAGAAGATGATCCATCACCAAAATCCCATAGCCAACTTGTTGCATTTGTGCTTGCATCAGAAAAAGTTGCACTTACTCCTTCGCATGATAATGAAAGTGAGTATGTAAATCCAGCAACTGGATCTGCACTTACTTGAACAACACTAGTAGCAATGTTTGAGCATCCATTTGTAATACCCGTTACAATGTATGTTGTTGTTTGTACAGGATTAGCAATAGGATTTGAAATAGCAGGATTACTTAACCCTGTAGATGGAGTCCAAACGTAAGATGTAGCTCCGCTAGCATTTAAAGTTACGCTTTGTCCAGAACATATAACACCACCAGCTGTTGCATTAACAACAGGAAGTGGATTTACTGTAACAGCTACTGTATTGCTGCAAATACAACCGTCAATGGTAGTTATAGTAACAGTAAATGTCCAAGTACCGGGCGATGTTGGAGTGAAAACAGGATTAGCAATATTTGGATTTGATAATCCCGTAGCTGGCGACCAAGTATACGAAGCTGCTGTTGGAGTTGATGAAGAAGTTAGTGTTGCCTGCGCATTCATACAAATTGTTGTATTTCCAGAAGCTGTAGCAACAGGATTAGATACTGAAACTGCCTGTGTAACACTGGATAAACAGCCATTCGCATCAAGCGATGTTACAGTATATGTGTTAGAGGATGTAACATTACTTGCAACAGGATTTGCAATGGTTGAATTATTTAGCCCTGAACTTGGAGACCACACATAATTTGATCCACCGGATACAGAAAGTGTAGCATTTGCTCCATTACAAATTGTTAGTGGTGGTCCTGCCGTTGGTGGAACAGGTGTAAAGACAGTAATGGCAACAACGCTTGTATCAGCACAGCCTGCTGTTGTTCCTGTAACCGTATAATTTGTAGATGTGCTAGGGGTTGCAACAGGATTAGAAATAGTTGGGTTGCTTAAGCCGGTAGCAGGACTCCAAACATAGCTTGTAGCTCCAGATGCAGAAATTGAAACGGGTTGTCCAGGACAAATAGTTGCGTTACCTACCGCATTAACTACAGGATATGGGTTAACTTGAAAAACTAGTTCTGCCGTATCAGTACAACTAGCTTTTGTTGCAGTGACAATATAGGTATAGCTGCCAGTTGCAGTTGGGGTTAGAGTAATAGCCGAACCCGTTTGGCCTGTATTCCACATATAAGAAGTACCTCCCGATGCAGTTAGAGTGGTAGAGTTTCCTAAACAAACAGGATTTGGACCTACAATACCTGCAACTGCAATGTTACAAGTCAACACAGAGTATTGCACATCTCTTCTGATTTCGCCAATCTTAACACCATTTCGGTATTCATCTACTTGAACACAAAAAACAAATAAACCTAAATTGGGTGGAGTTGTACTTATTATACCTGTCAAATTATTTATTGTTTGTAATGGGTCACCAAAAATATTTGTACCTGAATATGGAGCTAACCAAGGTACATTTGTGTATGGGCCTGCAGCTGTTGGAGGGTAAGCCACTAATGAGCCGCAGATTGCATTTGATGCGCAATCGTAAGGATCAGAAAAAGAATATACAAGTGAGTCGCCATCAATATCTGTTGCAGCAAATGTATCGGTGTTAAAGGTATTAACGCACATAAATGCATCCGGATAATTTGAAAAGGTAGGCGAAGAATTTTGTAGTGCAGGATCTGGGATTTCCACATAAAAAACGTTTCCAGAAGCACCGGGATTTACAATGTTTGTTATAATCCCATTTCTGCAGCATCTATGCCAAGAAAGGTAATAACCA
This sequence comes from uncultured Bacteroidia bacterium, assembly GCA_964481195.1. Lineage (GTDB taxonomy): Bacteria > Bacteroidota > Bacteroidia > Palsa-948 > Palsa-948 > Palsa-948. The sequence goes on from CAYZTB010000027.1 coordinate 37,774, forward strand.
TTTGGATTATTTGCAAGGTTAATAGTATCAATATATCGTTGCTGGCGCACACATAAATTAGGTGGGGTAAAGCAAGAATCTCCCAATGTTAGTGTGAGCGAGTCAGTCAGACCAATAGAGATACTGTCAATGGTTGCGTTAGTTAACAAATCAAATACACCAATATTTACAAAAGGGTCAAAAGCGCCTGGACTTCCATTTATGCAATCAAAGAAAAGGGTTAGTGTAACTTGAAAATTATTTGCTCCTAATGATTTTACAGTTATATCTCCTCCCACAATATGCGTAGCCTTTGCGGAGTAAGAGGTAAGTGAAGTGTAAATAAGTAATACAAAAAGAAGTCTAAAAAATAATTTCATAATAATTTTAATTTTTAATTAATAGAGCAAATAGCAGAGCAAAAGTACTAGAAATAGAGATAAAATCAAAATTTATTATATCCTGATTATTTAAATTTAAAAAGAGCAGATGGCTACCGGAGAACCGTAATAAACCCTTTAAGCTGAATGCCATTTAGTTCAAAGGTATAGAAATAGGTTCCTTCAGGAACTATAATGCCGGCAGAAGTACGCCCATCCCAACAGGAGCCGGAATATGCTGAATAAAAAACCTGAACACCCCAACGATTGTATATGGTTAGGTTTGCGCAACCTTCAAATCTTCCGTTTGTATTTATTTTAAAGCAATCGTTTATGCCATCATTATTAGGAGTGAAAACATTAGAAGACTCAATATTCAAATAATTAGAAAGGTTATCAATAGCGATAGTTGTTTGTACAGTATGAGAGCAAGGCGGATTTAAAGCAGTTAATACAACATTGTAGTTTGTTCCATATACAAACGTATGTGAAGGATTTTGAATAGTAGATGAATTTCCATCCCCAAAATTCCATTGCCATCCGGTAGCATTTAAACTCGAATCCATAAATTGAGCTTCCATGCCTTCGCATGCCAAGGAAAGCGTGTATCCAAAATTTGCAGTGGGTAGCGTCCCAAGAGAAACAGTTACAAAATCAGAATTAGAACAGCCATTCACATCTGTGCCAACAACGGTATAAGTAGTAATTACAGATGGGGAAGCGCTAGGATTTGAAATGGTAGTATTATTTAGTCCAGCAGCAGGAGACCAGCTATACGAAAGTCCTCCTGTAGCATTCAAAGTAATTGCACTTCCAGGACAAACAATTGTATTTACTCCAGCATCTATTATTGGTAATGGATTTACATTAACTCGAATTGTATCTGTATTCGTACATCCATCAGAATTTGTTACAACTACCGAGTATGTAGTGTTAGAAGTCGGAATAGCAACTGGGTTTGAAATAAATGGATTATTCAAGGTGTTGGCTGGAGACCAATTATAAGAAACACCCCCCGTTGCAAATAGCGGCACTGTGTCGCCAATGCAAATAGCGGTATCTACAGAAGTTGTTATTACAGGCAGGGCCAAAATAAATACTTGTACAGTATCAACATTTGAACACCCAATTGCATCGGTACCAGTAACGGTGTACGAAGAATTAACCGAAGGAGAAACAACAATGG